>NZ_JBHNYL010000015.1:0-88322 GCF_054960735.1 Pseudoalteromonas sp. RWi3 | reverse complement strand
GCAAAAAACTATTTGATTCAGACTTTATGTCAAGGCTTTCCTTATACTCGGGCAGCTTAAAACTTTTAGCTTACCGCCCTACAGCTAAACTTTCATACACACATATTTTTCTTCGAGGTATTCGTCTAGTCCTTGGTGGCCGCCTTCTCGTCCTAGGCCTGATTGTTTTACACCGCCAAAAGGCGCAACGGGGTTTGAGATCAGCCCTTCATTAATACCCACCATGCCGTACTCGAGTGCTTCACTCACGCGGTAGATTTGTTTAATGTTTTGGCTATAAAAATAAGCAGCAAGGCCGTACGGCACGTTATTGGCAAGGGCGAGTACTTCTGCTTCTTCATCAAATGCGATAATGCTCACTACTGGACCAAATACTTCTTGATGGTAAATGTCCATTTCAGGGGTAACGCCTGTTAAAATAACAGGCGCTTGAAAATTCCCGCCTAACTCTTTGACATCATTTATTTGAGTCGCGCCTTTTTGTTTTGCATCACTAAGTAATTCGAGAACCTTTTGTTTTGCTTTGGCATATATCAGCGGACCAATATCACAGTCATCGGCAAAACCGCTGGCGACTTTTAATGAGGTTACTTTTTCATTGAGCTTTTTGACCACTTCATCTAACACATTGCGCTGCACAAAAATGCGATTAGCTGCCACACAAGTCTGCCCTGCGTTTCTAAACTTAGCGCCCATTAAACCTGTAACAGCTTCATCTAAATCAGCATTTTCAAAAATAATAAACGGCGCATTACCACCAAGCTCCATTGAGGTACGCTTAATTGTTGAAGCACATTGCGATAGTAACTGCTTACCCACACCGGTTGAACCAGTAAACGTAAACTTACGCACACATTCTGATTCTGTTAGCAGTTCACCGACCATTTTCGCATTTTCAGAAACCAGTACGTTAAAAGCACCTTTCTCAAAACCTGCCTGATCAGCTAAATATGCCAACGCAAGTGCACAAAGCGGAGTATGTTCTGAGGGCTTTAATACAAAGCTACAGCCTGCGGCATAAGCTGGGGCTACTTTGCGAGTCACCATGGCAATAGGAAAATTCCACGGTGTGATACCAGCCACAACTCCGATTGGTTGCTTAAAGCTCGTTAAACGGTGCTGATTGTCGGTCGGTGGGATCACATCGCCATAACTACGTTTTGCTTGCTCGGCAAACCATTTAATAAAACCGGCACCGTACTCTACTTCACCAAGGGATTCTTTGAGCGGTTTACCCTGCTCTTTAGTCATCAACTCGGCAAGGGTTTGTTTGTGCTCTATGACTAAATCGTACCAACGCATCAAGGTTTCGCTGCGCGATGTAGCATTAGTAGATTTTAGTTTAATAAACGCACCGTGAGCTGCGTCAATAGCCTGTTGTACGCCAGCTTGGTCAATATCACTAACCGAAGCAATCGCTTTATCTGTCGCAGGGTCAGTTACATCAAAGTGAGAATCTGTTGGGTAAAACTCACCATTAAAAAATGAATCAGTAAAAACTAAATGTGACATAAGACCTCCAGTTAGTGCTATTAGCCCTAAGTTGTAAGCTTTAAGTTTTAAGCTAAAACAAAAACACCGCGTTCACATTGAGCGCGGTGTTTTCTTTAAAGCTTACGGCTTATAGCTCTTATCTTACAGCTACACTTTAAATCAATGCTCTTCATTAACGATATTGAGATTGTATTTTGGTATTTCAACCACAAGGTCTTCATCTTTAATGATTGCTTGGCAGCCAAGGCGAGACTCTGACTCTAAGCCCCACGCTTTATCTAGCATGTCATCTTCTAGCTCGTCGCTTTCATCTAGTGAGTCAAAACCTTCACGAATAACTAAGTGGCAAGTAGTACAGGCACATGATTTTTCACAAGCGTGCGGAATACTAATACCGTTTTTTAAAGCAACATCTAAAACTGTTTCACCTGTTGGTGCTTCGATTGCGGCGCCGTCAGGACATAATTCCGGATGGGGAAGAAAAATAATTTGTGGCATTCTAACCTCTTTAAACGTTGTCTACTGACTGCCCTTGCAGTGCTTTTTTAATCGATGCATCCATTCTTCTCTCAGCGAATACGCTACTGGCGTTATCCACTTTTTCAATGGCTGCTTTAATATCACTTGGCTCAACGGCTGATTCACGAATAACAGCAAGTTGTGCAATTTCTTCTTTTAGGTTACTCAGTTCAGCTTCATCAAGCAATTGACTATCTGTAGCCAGTGATGCTTCAAGCGCTTCAATTACGCGTAGCGCTTCAACTTGTTGCTCTTTAAGCATGCGTGCTTGCATATCGTCTTTTGCGTTGGTCATTGACTCTTTTAGCATATTTGCTACTTGGTCATCTGATAAACCAAAAGACGGTTTTACTTGAATATCAGCTTGTACACCGGTTGATTTTTCCATTGCTGACACACTTAACAAACCATCGGCATCCACTTTAAAGGTGACCCGAATATGCGCAGCACCGGCTGCCATTGCAGGTATCCCTTTTAAGCTAAATTTAGCTAATGAACGACAATCATCAACAAGCTCACGCTCGCCTTGTAGCACATGCAATGACATGGCTGTTTGTCCGTCTTTAAACGTTGTGAATTCTTGTGCACGTGCAACAGGGATTGTGGTGTTGCGTGGAATGATTTTCTCAACTAAGCCGCCCATAGTCTCAAGACCAAGTGACAAAGGGAGTACGTCAAGCAGTAGCATATCTGAATCTGGTTTATTACCTACCAATACGTCAGCCTGCAATGCTGCACCTAAGGCAACAACGCGATCTGGGTCAATCGAAGTTAGTGGCTCTTTGTTAAAAAACTCAGCGACTTGGTTACGTACAATCGGCATACGAGTCGAACCACCGACCATAACCACTTGTAGTACTTCGTCATTTTCAATGCCCGCATCTTTAACTGCACGTCGGCACGAACGCAGTGTTTTTTTAACTAACGACATTGCCAGTTCTTCAAACTTTTCGCGGGTGACTTCGACCATGTGTTTTTCGTCGTCAAATTCAAGGCCAACATTCACTTTTGCGTATTGGCTTAATGCTTCTTTACACGCCTTGGCTTTATTGATGAATAAACGAAGTACCGAGGGTGATAAATTCATTACGCCAGTTTCACGTTTAAAGTGATCGACTAATAATGAATCAAAATCATCGCCACCTAGGCTTGAATCACCACCAGTAGCCAGTACCTCAAATACACCTTGGTTCAAACGCAGGATAGAGATATCAAAGGTGCCGCCACCTAAGTCATAAACAGCAATAATGCCTTCTTGACCCGAGTCTAAACCGTAGGCAACAGCGGCTGCTGTTGGCTCGTTTAATAAACGTAGTACATTGATGCCAGCAAGCTCTGCTGCATCTTTCGTGCTTTGGCGCTGTGCGTCATCAAAATAAGCTGGAACCGTGATCACGGCACCTAAAATATCTTGCCCTGCAAAGCTTTCTTCTGCACGTTGTTTAAGTGCTTTTAAAATATCACTTGAAGCGGTGATTGGACTGATATTACCTGCAGCAGTGTTGATCGCTAAAGCGCCATCATGCTGGCAAAAATCATAAGGTAATTGGCCGTAGCTTTGTTGTATTTCTGTTTGAGTTTTGCCTAAAAAGCGTTTCACAGAGATAAGCGTATTTGCTGGATCTTGCGTAGCGGCTTGTGCTGCGTGCTCACCGACTGTCACACTATCAGCTTGATAACGCACGACTGATGGCAACATAGCAGCCCCACCTACATCGGTTAATGTGCGTGCTTCACCGCTTTGTACCGTCGCGACTAATGAGTTGGTTGTACCAAGGTCGATACCTATAGCTAACTTATGTTCATGTGGTGCCGCGCTCTGCCCCGGCTCAGCAATTTGCAATAATGCCATAATGCTCTTTTAACTCGCTTTTACTTACTTTGATCAGTAAGTTAAAAAATTAATCGTCGAATAAACTGTCTTCAATACGTTCTAGTTCATCACGTAATTTATAAACAAACTTAAGCTTACGAATGTTATCTGCCGCTAGCTGCCATTGCTGTTCATCATCACTTGCCAGCTGCGCTGCAAGTTGTGCACTGTATTGACTATCGAGTTGTTTTATTTGCTGCTCAAACTGTGCAATGGCTGCATCAGGATCACTACTTGAGCTTAATTCTTCGAGCTCTTCACGTAGTTCCATTTGTTGCATTAAGAATAGCGGGTCTTGCAAGGTTTGTTGTTCAGCACGAATATCAACACCGAGCTCACTTAGCATGTATTCGGCACGTTTTACCGGGTGCTTAAGTGTTTGTAGTGCATCGTTAATTTCAGCAGCATTTTGTACTGCTAATAATTTGTCGCGGCTGCTGCTATTTGCGTGGCGATCAGGGTGAACGGCACGCTGTAGCTCTAGGTAGTTTTTATTGACTGTGGCCAAATCAACTTGGTAATCAACAGGTATTGCAAACAACTCAAAATAGCGCATTATCAAACCATATAAATTTCAGATAGAACAAAGCCCTACAGGTGCAGGGCTTAAGAATACAATTGCAATGAGCGATTAAACTGTGAAGCTTTCGCCACAACCACACTCATCAGCTTGATTCGGGTTTATAAACTTAAACCCTTCATTCAAACCTTCTTTGGTGTAATCAAGCTCTGTACCATCTATGTATACTAAGCTTTTAGCATCAACGATTACTTTTACCCCTTGGGATTCAAATACTTCGTCACCTTCAGATAAATCGTCTACAAACTCAAGAACATAAGCAAGACCTGAACAGCCCGTCGTTTTAATGCCTACGCGTAGGCCTAGGCCTTTACCGCGATTTGCTAAAAATGATTCTACGCGGTTTGCTGCCGCATCTGTCAATGTCACTGCCATGGTTATCTCTTACTTCGCTTGTTTACTTTTGTAATCTGCAATTGCTGCTTGGATAGCGTCTTCTGCTAAAATCGAACAGTGAATTTTCACTGGCGGTAATTCAAGCTCAGCACTGATATCAGTGTTTTTAATCGTTGCAGCTTCGTCTAATGTTTTGCCTTTCACCCACTCTGTTACCAGTGATGAAGATGCAATTGCACTACCACAACCATACGTTTTAAATTTAGCATCTTCGATAACACCGGTATCAGATACTTTGATTTGTAGCTTCATCACGTCACCACATGCTGGTGCGCCAACCATACCGGTTGCTACTGATGGATCGCTTTTGTCTAAAACACCTACGTTACGTGGGTTTTCAACATGATCAATTACTTTATCACTATACGCCATAATACTATCCTCACTACCTGCTAGTGGGTGTGCCCATCAATTAATGATGTGCCCACTCAACTGAATCTAAATCAACACCTTCTTGATGCATTTCCCATAAAGGAGACATCTCACGTAAGCGACCGATAGAGTTTTTCATTAAATTGACGGTATAATCAATCTCTTCTTCGGTGGTAAAACGGCCAATGCTGAAACGAATTGAGCTATGTGCTAGTTCGTCATTGCGGCCAAGCGCTCGTAATACATAAGAAGGCTCTAAGCTTGCTGATGTACAGGCAGAACCTGATGATACAGCAATATCTTTAACAGCCATTAATAACGATTCACCTTCAACAAAGTTAAAGCTGATGTTAACAATTCCTGGTACTGATTGGTCTTGTGCGCCATTGAAGTACACTTCGTCCATATCAGCCATAATGCCATCAATTAAACGCTTACGTAGCGCACTGATGTGAGCATGATCTTTTTCAAAATCTTGTTTTGCAATTCTAAATGCAGCACCCATACCAACTAACTGGTGTGTTGCTAAAGTGCCAGAACGCATACCACGTTCATGACCACCACCGTGCATTTGCGCTTCAAGGCGAGCACGTGGTTTACGACGAACGTACAACGCACCAATCCCTTTAGGGCCATATACTTTATGTGCTGAGAACGACATAAAATCAACTTTAAGCTGTTGAATGTCGATTAATACTTTACCTGCGCTTTGCGCTGCATCAACATGGAACATGATTTTGCGCTCGCGGCACATCTCGCCAATTGTCGCGATATCTTGAATCACACCTAGCTCGTTATTCACGTGCATGATGCTCACTAATACGGTGTCTTCACGCATTGTTTGCTCAAGCTTTTTAAGGTCGAGTAAACCGTTTTCTTCAACGTCCATATAAGTTACTTCAAAACCTTGACGCTCAAGCTCGCGACACGTGTCGATAACCGCTTTGTGCTCAGTTTTAGCGGTAATTACATGCTTACCTTTCTTTTTGTAAAACTGTGCAGCACCTTTAATTGCAAGGTTGTTTGATTCTGTTGCGCCCGACGTGAAAACGATTTCACGTGGGTCTGCATTAATTAGGTCAGCAATATCAGTACGCGCCTGATCGATTGCTTCTTCAGCTTGCCAACCAAAACGGTGTGAACGTGATGCAGGGTTACCAAAATTGCCATCCATTGTTAGGCATTGCATCATTTCTTTTGCAACACGCTCGTCAACTGGCGTGGTTGCTGCGTAATCTAAATAAATCGGTAACTTCATTTCTATCTCCGCTGGCGCCAACTTATAGTTGACAGCTTACTTGAATATTTTCCAATTGCTTAATTGCATTATTAACGCTGTTATCTTGGCGAGATGCGACTTCTTTAACGTCGGATTTCTCAACCAATTCAGCAAGGGTAATACCATTTAAAAAGTCTTCAATCCGCGTGCTTAAATCTGACCACAATGTGTGGGTCAAACAACGCATGCCACTTTGACATCCGCCTGTTGCGCCGTGACAGCGCGTTGCATCGACTGATTCATCAACGGCGCTTATTACATCGCCAACTGAAATTGTGCTTGAGTCGCGACCAAGTAAATAACCCCCACCTGGACCACGCACTGAACTTACTAAACCATTTTTACGTAAACGGGCAAATAATTGTTCAAGGTATGACAAAGAAATCTCTTGTCGTTCTGAAATATCGGCAAGGGGTACGGCACCTACATTTGTATGTAGTGCAACATCGAGCATAGCTGTAACGGCATATCTGCCTTTTGATGTTAACTTCATAGAGCCCCCGCACAAAAGAGTGCAAATTTTAATTACCAGAGTAAAATAGTCAAGTATTATTATGAAGACTAGGTTCTAGGTTCTAGGTTCTAGGTTCTAGGTTCTAGGTTCTAGGTTCTAGGTTCTAGGTTCTAGGTTCTACAAGACAGTATTGAGTCATTTACTTGACTGTTAAAGGTGTTCTAGTTTTTTCCTAGAACCTTTGTCTTCCTAGCGCCTTTATCTTCCTAACTCACTTCAATACCCGACCTTTTTGGTCAAGTATTGTGTTCATTGTAATTACCTGAGTAATTTAGTCAAGTATTACTCATTAAAAGTGCTTATAACTTTCGCTTATTTTATAGACTTGTTTATTGACGTTAAAATGCCGCGTAAAATATTCATCTCAGCGTCTTCTGGGCGTGCGCGGTTAAATAAACGACGCAATTTAGTCATAACGAGACCAGGATGCTGTTTAATAATAAAGCCGGTGTTATGAAGTGTTTCTTCTAAGTGATCGTAAAATAACTCGGTTTGTTTTGAGCTTGGGTATACCGCTTCGTCTTCTTCAACCTTTTTAGGTTGTTGATTTAAAAATGCCATACGCGTTTCATAACACAGTGTTTGAACCGCCATTGCTAAGTTTAACGAACTGTATTCTGGATTAGCAGGAATACACACATGGTAATTACAAAGCTGTAATTCTTCATTAGTTAGCCCGCTATTTTCTCGACCAAACACCAACGCAACAGGACCATCTACGGCCTCATCGACAAGTTTTTCTCCACATTCACGTGGCTCAACCATAGGCCAAGATAAAGTACGTGAACGCGCACTTGTACCAATGGTAAGCGCACAATCAGCAATAGCATCTGCAACGGTATCAACAATCACCGCATTACCTAGTACATCAGTAGCACCGGCAGCGAGTGCACTGGCATGACTATCAACTTCACACGCTGGGTCAACTAAATAAAGCTTTGATAAGCCCATGGTTTTCATTGCACGTGCTGCAGAACCAATATTACCTGAATGCGAGGTGTTTACTAAAACAATACGGATGTCATCTAAGATCATTGCGGTGTTACTTAACTCATACAAAAAATTGGCGGGAATTGTAGCACGTATATTAGCTCTAAGCGATAAGCTGCGTAGGTTCTAGGTTCTAGGTTCTAGGTTCTAGGTTCTAGGTTCTAGGTTCTAGGTTCTAGGTTCTAGG
Source organism: Pseudoalteromonas sp. RWi3 (assembly GCF_054960735.1). Classification (NCBI taxonomy): domain Bacteria; kingdom Pseudomonadati; phylum Pseudomonadota; class Gammaproteobacteria; order Alteromonadales; family Pseudoalteromonadaceae; genus Pseudoalteromonas; species Pseudoalteromonas sp. RWi3. Next base: position 80,118 of record NZ_JBHNYL010000015.1, on the reverse strand, counting down.
TTCGTCACAAAATCCTTTGTTTAAAGCCAAAGTACAAATTTTTTATATGCTTTTTACCTTGCAACTCAAACCCGTACAAAAAACACTCAGAACTATTTGGGGTTTGGTGTTTACTTTGTGTCAAAAGTCGCTAGAATACGCCAGCTTAAAATATATAAACGTTCTTTTACAACCCAAAGGTAAAACCATGCATCCAATGTTAAACATTGCGGTTCGCGCTGCGCGTAACGCAGGCAAACTTTTACTTCGCGCAAGTGAAGATTTATCAAAAGTTGAAGTGCAACAAAAAGGCACTAACGACTTAGTTACAAATATTGATAAAGAAGCTGAAGCCGTAATCCGTGACACTATTTTACAGTCTTACCCTACTCACTCTATTGTGGGTGAAGAATTAGGTGAGCACAAAGGCAAGGATGCAGATTACCAATGGATTGTAGATCCTATTGATGGCACTACTAACTTCATCAAAGGGCTTCCTCATTTTGCGATTTCTATCGCGCTTAAAGTTAAAGGTCGTTTAGACCAAGCTGTAATATACGACCCTATCCGTGGCGAGCTTTTCACCGCTTCACGTGGTCAAGGCGCACAGCTTAACAGCAAACGTCTTCGCGTAAGCAAAACAACTGTTCTTGCAGGTACCGTTCTTGCTACAGGTTTCCCGTATAAAAACAAACACCACATGGATGCATACACTGAAGCATTCAAAGCATTGTTTGTTCACACTGCAGATATTCGTCGTGCGGGTTGTACTGCGTTAGATATGGCATATGTTGCCGCTGGTCGTGTTGATGGCTTCTTCGAAATTGGCTTAAAGCCTTGGCACAGTGCTGCAGGTGAACTAATGGTTAAAGAAGCGGGCGGTATGGTTGTAGATTTCGCTGGCGGTAATAACTATAACCAAAGCGGTAACCTTATTTGTGGTGCACCAAAACTGACACAAGCGATTATTCGTGAGATTCGTCCAGTTTTAACTGAATCATTACTACGCTAAGATTCAGTACGTAATAAAAAAGGAGCTTGGGCTCCTTTTTTATTGCGTAAAATGAGGATTAACTAACTTAATTTCTATCGCTTTTGCTTCATCAAAGGGTAATGCGTTTAAGTCATCACTAAAGTATTTATTAAATAACGCTAAAAACTCTCCCGTCTTCTGCATTTTCGTTAACCCTTGCTCTATTGCGTTAGCCAGTTCTGGCTTTTCTTTGGATACAAAATAATAAAATGCCGCAGGATAGTGAAAGTATATATTTGGCACTATTGCCAGCTCACTATTATTTACCTCTTTAAGCTCTGAGCTAACTTCAATAAATGATCGAGGAAAGTAATCAATACGCCCTGCAGCTGTTAAACCAAACATAGCTTCATAATTAGCTAAAGGCCTAACGTTTAATCCATTATGTGACAAAACTTTTGTATCTGGCCAGTCATGCCCTTGAACTGCCGTTAAAGGCTTGAGCTGTTCAAGTGTTGTTATATTCTTAAACTGAGGCAACAATGCACGTTGTGTAACTAAAGCGCGCTTACCTATATAACCTCGATACAATGGGATTTTAATGGCGATTGCTAGCGTTTCTCGCTCAGGACTTGTCATACTCCAGTATAAATCAACATCATTGTTTTGTAGGGTGATCAGTGTACGTTGTTGGTGGGGGTGAACAATAATATGATTCAATGTAGCTGAATAGTTTGCCGCTTCAAGCGCTTTGATCAGCAGTGTACTTAAATATTCGTCACGCTTGTATTGAACACGGGGCTCTTGCGCAACATTGATAGTTTGAGCAGATAATGTTGCACAATAAAAAATAAAGCTATTTATGAGTAAATAAAAAAATGATTGTGTCATTGATATTATTTTCTATGGGTTTTCTTTAACCTACACCCTGTTGAATAAATACTCAAGCGTTCTATTTTATAGCACTTTTATATCGGATGTTAACCTTACTACAGCTGGAGCTGGGCTACGTCGTTTACAGACAAATAAGTGACTTTCACGATAACGTTTAGCCTCTTTTTTAGCGTCAGTAGCAAGAGCTGCAACTTGATGACTGTTATTACACAATGCTAAATCAGGCTCAACTAAGCCAATAGATAATGTCAGTAACGGTACGAATTTTTTTTCGCCTTCACGGTTACAGGCCCAGTATCCTCCACTGGCAATATGTTCTGGCGTAAAAAATGCCCTAGATTCTAGCTCAAATTGTTTAATGATGAAGTTACAAATCATAACAGCATCATCACTATCAAACACCACCATAAAATCATCCCCACCTATGTGACCAACAAAGCTAGGTATATTCGCGCACGCTTGAACCGTGACATTCGCTAATAACTTAATGACGCTATCACCACTGGCATAGCCATATAAATCGTTAAACTGTTTAAAGTGGTTTAAATCAATATAGGCAAGTGAAAAGCTATTTTTAGTGCGTAAACGGTGCTCTATTGCTTCATTAATAGCAACATTACCTGGCAACATGGTCAGAGGGTTTGCATGTTGTGCATGTCGTATTTTTTCTTCTGTAATATGTTTTAAAATATCGCGTAACGGTGCTAAACCTAAGTATTGCTCAGAACGTGTAATGATTATGTGGCGACGAATATCAAAATCATGCTCTGTAATTTGCTGGCTTACGGTATCTAACAATTGATTTTCATCAACTATCAGTGGCTGCTTATGCATTAACGCTGTTACAGGTTGTTTACCGTATAATGCATGCCCATAAGGTGCTGCAAATACTTCGGTTAGTTGGTCTTTATGCAATAGCCCTACAGGCTGCTGTTGCTCGTTTATAACGGCGATACTGATTATTGTTTTGTCTTGTTCAAATATCTTATGAGCATCTTTGCAACGAGTTTCACTCATAATCGCGGCTTGTTCAACGGCCAACCAACCTATAGCCATTGATTGTTCATGTTGGTTACTTAAAGGTGAAAAGTTAAGCTGCTCTAACTGTGGGCTTTTAAATTCAGTACTTGGTTTTGTGTTTGGTCGTTCGAGCAAAAACCCTTGAGCATTGACTATACCTAGGCTTTCTAATAAATAAAGTTCTTCTATTCGCTCTATGCCCTCAGCAATGACCTCTGTATTAGTTACTTTAGCCAGTTCGATAATCGATTTTAAAAACTCTTTTTTCACCACACTTTGATCGCAATGATCTATAAAGTAGCGGTCTATTTTAACAAAGTCTGGGCATAGTTCTGACCACTGTTTTAAACCAGAGTAACCAGCACCGAGGTCGTCAATAGCAATTGAAAAGCCTAATTTACGATAATGCGCAATAGTTTTAAGCAGTAAAAAGCCATCATCCACTTTTTCTTGTTCAGTTACTTCAATAACCACACGACTGGCAGCAAGTCCAAACTTTTCAATCAGGTGAAGTGTTTCGCCTTTTGGATGGCATGGGTCAAGTAGCGTTTTGGGGCTTACATTCAAAAACAGTTTGCCCTTTAGGCCTAGTTTCACAAAACTTTCTATGGCTGTTGAGCGGCACAGTAATTCTAATTCAGATATTTTATCGTAATTAATAGCGGCACTAAACAGTTCGCTTGGCATCTCAAGTAAACTGCCTGCGGGGCCTCGGCTCAATGCTTCGTAACCCAATATCTGTTTGCCAGAAATATCAAAAATAGGTTGAAACAAAGTTGTTATATCACTGTTATGCAATATATTTTCTAAAGAACGCTGCTGCTCACTCACCTATCACCAAGCCAATACAAATTATTAAGAGGCACATAAAGTAGCAATTATGTATGACAATTTTATGTCAGCTTTACGGCTTTTGGGTAAGGCTCTTTTTAACCTGATCATAATGCGCTAAAGCTGAGATTATCTCATGTTCAGGCACTAGCAATATCTGCTCATTTTTATCTGCTTTAATACTAAGCACTTGAACAGTCACAGCATGAACTAATACTGCTTTTGCATGGTAACAGATAGGATCATTAAATTTGGGGAGTGCTAAATTCGACAGCTGCTTGCTTGTTATTTTTTCAAGTGCGGGAGAAGTTAATTCTGCTAATGCTGCGTTTAGCGCGGTTAAATAATTTGTGCACTGAGGGTGCTGCTGCATAAACTGATCTAATAGCGCATTTGAAACTTTAACAAGCGCAGCTGATTCACTTGTTAAATTAGCAAGGCCTTGGCCCATATTTATCGCATTAAGAAGCTGTGATGCTTGGACATAAAAAGCCTCTGCAGGAGACAGTTTTTTTACTTCAGTTTTTACTTGCGGCTCTGATAGGGGTTTATCGCAAGCCGTTAATATAAAAACCAAGCACACGAATACGAACAACTTAAACATAAATCAACACAACCCGTAATAACAATAAAAGCCGCTTAAGTAAGCGGCTTTTATATAAGTGCAAAGCTAAACCTATGGCATTGGGTCTAGATCTGCCCCTTCTTTTTCAATCACTTCTGGAATCAAATCTTCTTTGCTTACACCCATTGCAATTGCAACAGCACTAGCAACATAAACAGAAGAATAAGTACCTATAAACACACCGAACAATAATGCAGTGGCAAAGCCATGAATTGTTTGACCACCCCATACGAATAATGAAATCAATACCAGGATTGTGGTAATTGATGTCACTAAAGTACGATTAAGTGTTTGTGTGAGTGAGATATCGATGATTTCAATGGTGTCGTCGATACGAACTTTACGGAAGTTCTCACGAATACGGTCAGATACAACAATTGTATCGTTAAGTGAGTAACCTATTACTGCTAGTATCGCAGCAAGAATGGTTAAATCAAACTCCAAACCAAGCACTGAGAACAACCCTAGCGTAATAATCACGTCGTGCATAAGTGCCGCTACTGCACCTAGTGCAAAACGCCATTCAAAGCGAAACGCAACATAGATCAAGATACAAATAAGAGCAGTTAACATGGCAAGACCACCCTGCTCTTTTAAATCTTCACCAACACTTGGGCCAACAAACTCGATACGACGCATTTCAACGCTATCATCGGCCGTTTTTAACGCGGCGATTACTTGGTTACCAATCACCTCAGCTTTCACGTCGTCACCACGAGGTGCTAAACGGACTAAGATTTCTTGGCTGGAGCCAAATAATTGCACCGATGCATCAGCAAAACCATTTTCGGCCAATACTGAACGTACATTTTTTAAATCCGCTGGCTGAGAAAAGCCAACCTCTACCGCTGTACCACCGGTAAAATCAAGGCCAAAGTTTAAACCTTTAACAAAGATAGACGCAAGTGAAGCTAAAATAAGTAGCGTTGAGATACCCATTGCAACTTTGCGTAACGACATGAACTTTAATGTTCTACCGCCTAATCTTAAAATTTGCATCATTGCTCCTTAAATTGACAGCTTATCGACACGTTTACCACCGATAAATAAGTTGATAACGGCACGTGTACCAACAATCGCTGTAAACATTGAAGTCAAAATACCAATCGCTAATGTTACGGCAAAGCCTGCAATTGGACCGGTACCCACAGCAAATAAGATAATCGCTGCGATTAAGGTCGTGATATTCGCATCAAAGATTGTACTAAATGCACTGTCATAACCATGATGAACGGCTTGTTGAGGGCTACGGCCATCAGCCAGCTCTTCACGAATACGCTCAAATATTAGTACATTGGCATCAACCGCCATACCAACTGTTAGTACAATACCTGCAATACCAGGCAGTGTTAACGTTGCGCCAGGAATAAGTGACATAACGCCAATTATCAACACTAGGTTAGCCGCCAATGCAATATTCGCAACTAAACCAAAGCCTTTGTAATAGATCAGCATAAACACTAGAACAAACAAGAAACCTAGTGCAACGGCAGTCATACCCGCTTCAATATTTTCTTGGCCTAAGCTTGGTCCTACAGTACGCTCTTCTACGATTTGAATTGGTGCTACAAGTGCACCAGCACGAAGTAGTAAGCTTAAGTTATGCGCTTCTGCAGGGTTATCAATACCGGTGATACGGAATGAACGGTCTAAACGCGCCTGAATTGTCGCAACGTTGATAACCTCTTCCACTTTAATCGGCGGAAGTGCTTTACCGTTGGCATCTTTTTTACCTGATGGCTTGTATTCAATAAATACCGTAGCCATACGCTTACCAATTGCACGCTTGGTAAACGCATTCATTTTAGCGCCACCTTTGCTATCAAGGGTAATACTTACTTGTGGTCGTTGATATTCATCAGCACCTGATTGTGCACCTGTGATGTGGCTACCTTCAAGAATGATGCGCTTTTTAAGCACCACAGGGTAACCATCACGGCTCATGATCATTTCTGTGCCTGGCGGAATACGCCCTTGCGCTGCCGCTGATACGTCTGCGTTCTCGTCTACTTCACGAAACTCAAGCGTTGCTGTTGCACCAAGAATTTCTTTCGCACGTGCGGTATCTTGAACACCTGGTAACTGTACAATAATGCGCTCAGCACCTTGACGCTGTACGTTAGGCTCTGCAACACCTATTTGGTTGATACGGTTACGAATAATTGTTTCGTTTTGCTTGATAGCATAGTCACGAATTTCTTTTAGCTTTAAATCACTCAGGTTGGCATAAAACGCGTTATCATTTGAGCTATCATCGATGAAGGTATGAAGTGGGTAGCGAGTTTGTAAGAAGCGCTCAGCTGCATCTTTATCTTCTTCGCTACGCATTTCAACACGCATACGTTCACTGTTTGCTACTCGGCGGATGGAGCGATAACGAAGCTTTTCACCACGTAGGTCACTCTTATAGTCTTGCTCCATTTGTTCCAGCGCGTTATCAACAGCTGTCACCATGTCGATTTCCATCGTAAAGTGAACACCGCCACTTAAATCCAAGCCCAACTTCATTGGGTTACCACCAAGGGTTTTTAACCAATGAGGTTGCGCCGGGGCCATATTAATGGCTGAAATGTAATCTTCGCTTAGTGAGTTACGCAATAAATCTTGCGCTTTTAATTGTTCTTCTACGTTTTTGAAACGAACTAAAATTTGTCCATTTTCAAGTTTTGTAGATTTCACCGTTACATTATTATCTTTGAGGATGCCATTTACTGTATCTAATACACTGAGTTCAACATCTACACCTTTTGCGCCAGAAACCTGTATTGCCGGATCGCGACCATACAGGTTTGGTGAAGCATATAAAAGGCCCATTGCTAACACAGCGATAACAAGTAAATACTTCCATAATGGAAACTTGTTTAACACGAGTCTGTCCTTATTATTATATTTATAGCGACTTCATTGTGCCTTTAGGCAGCACTGCAGAAACTGCTGATTTTTGCACAGTCACTTCAGCTTGATCGTTTAATGAAATAACGATGAAATCTTTATCTTCTGCGATTTTAGCAATTTTACCCACTAAACCACCTTGGGTAAGTACTTCGTCACCCTTTGCCATCGCATTCATTAAGCTTTTATGCTCTTTAACGCGCTTTGCTTGTGGACGGTAAATCAAAAAGTAAAACACTAAACCAAAAATAGCTAACATGATCAGCATTTCGTAACCACCGCCAGCTGGCGCTGCACCTGCCGCACTTGCGTGGGCGTTTGAAATAAATAAACTCATAACACTTCCTCTTTAATTTTTATAAAATTTGATTTCTTAGTTTTCTGTATTAGCAAGCTCTGGCACTTCTTGGCCTCGGCGCGCATAAAAATCGTTTACAAACTCATCAAGCTTACCTTCGCTAATCGCATTGCGTAGGCCTTCCATAACACGCTGATAGTAACGTAAGTTATGAATTGTGTTTAGTCGCGCACCTAAAATTTCGTTACACTTATCAAGGTGATGTAAGTATGCACGCGAATAATTTTTACATGTGTGGCAATCACACTCAGGATCCAACGGACCGGTATCTGTTTTATGCACTGCGTTACGGATTTTAACAATGCCGCCAGTCACAAATAAGTGACCATTACGTGCATTTCGCGTTGGCATAACACAGTCAAACATATCAATACCACGGCGTACCGCTTCGACTAAGTCTTCTGGTTTACCTACGCCCATTAAGTAACGCGGTTTTTTTTCAGGCATTTTGTAAGCGCAATGATCAAGAATGTTGATCATTTCATTTTTTGGCTCACCTACTGATAAACCACCTAATGCGTAGCCATCAAAGCCAATTTCTTCAAGGCCTTTTTGCGACTGCGCGCGAAGCTCAGGGTACATACCACCTTGAATAATACCAAATAAAGCAGACGGGTTATCACCATGACCTTCCTTCGAACGCTTAGCCCAACGAAGTGATAATTCCATTGAATCTTTTGCTTCTTTTTCAGTCGCTGGGTACGGCGTACATTCGTCAAATATCATTACAATATCTGAACCTAAATCACGCTGTACTTGCATTGCTTTTTCTGGCGAAAGCATTATTTTTTCACCATTGACTGGCGAGCTGAACAAAACACCTTCTTCAGAGATCTTACGCATTGCACCAAGGCTAAAAACTTGGAAGCCACCTGAATCGGTTAGGATAGGACGATCCCAGTTCATAAAATCATGTAAATCACCATGTTGTTTGATGATTTCAGTGCCAGGGCGAAGCATTAGGTGAAAGGTGTTCCCTAAGCAAATTTGTGCGCCGGTATCTTTTACTTCATCTGGGGTCATGCCTTTAACAGTACCGTAAGTACCAACAGGCATAAATGCAGGTGTTTCTACAACACCTCGGTCAAAAATCAAGCGGCCGCGGCGCGCTTTACCGTCAGTACGGTCTAATTCAAATTTCATATCATCCTCAATGTCAGAAAAACAGTCCAACAAGCTATAATTTAACCGTTCGATTCTAACCTTTTTGTTAGCGCAATACTATTAATTGGGCTAAAAGTGAGAATTAAAAGAGCGATTACTCAAATCAAAAAGCCCAACACTCGGCTGGGCTTTAAACACATTTAATTAACCCTTATTTACGGGTTAAAAACATCGCATCACCGTAACTAAAAAAACGGTACTTTTGTTCTATCGCTGTTTGATATGCTGACATAATATTGTCTTGCCCTGAAAAAGCGCTCACTAACATAATCAAAGTCGATTCAGATAAATGAAAATTAGTGACCATGGCATCGACTACGTTAAATTGATATCCCGGATAAATAAAGATATCTGTATCACCAAAGTAAGTATCAAGCTTACCGCCATGAATTTTAGCCGCTGACTCAAGCGAACGAACAGACGTGGTGCCTACCGCGATAACACGCCCACCGTTTGCTTTAGTTTTAGCAACTGCAGTAACAACATCATCAGGCACTTCAATATATTCTGAGTGCATTATGTGGTCATCAACCGAATCAACGCGAACTGGCTGAAAAGTCCCTGCCCCTACGTGTAACGTGACAAAGGCCATGTTAACCCCTTTATCTTTTAACGCTGCCATAAGCTTATCGTCAAAATGTAGACCCGCTGTTGGCGCTGCTACTGCGCCGGGTTTTTCACCATAGACAGTTTGATAACGCTTACGATCATCCTCTGTATCAGGGCGGTCAATGTAAGGCGGTAATGGCATGTGACCAATATCATTAAGGATCTCGAGTACATTTTCGCTGCCGGTAAATTTAAGCTCAAACAGTTCTGCATGGCGACCTACCATGGTTGCTTTTGCCTTACCTTCTAAAGTAATAACTGAGCCTTCTTTAGGCGATTTACTTGCACGCACATGAGCCAGCACTCTGTGCTCGTCTAATACCCGCTCAACAAGTACTTCAACTTTACCGCCTGATTCTTTTTGCCCATACATACGAGCAGGAATAACTTTAGTATTGTTAAATACCAGTAAATCGTTTTCATTCACTAATTCTAAAATATCACTAAATACTTTGTGCTCTAATGCCCCTGTTGGGCCATCTAAAGTTAGTAAACGGCTACTTGTTCTGTCTTCTTTTGGAAAACGAGCAATAAGCTCATCAGGTAGGTCAAAACTAAAGTCTGCTACGCGCATAACATATACATCCAGATCAAAAAATTCGCGCCAAGTTTAACCCTATCAAACGCATTGCTCAACTAAGTTTAAAAACCCAAGAATGTTTTCTTGTGGTTAAGGACAAATGGCATTATCCTAATCTACTGAATTAACATAGGTTGAATAAGAGGTAGTGATGTCATGGCTAAGCAGCTCCAATTGCTGATTTTAAATGCCAGTATGGCTGAACGGCAGACTATTAGGTCGACTCTAAGCAAACTTAATGTGTTTACTTTCATTGAGGTCGATGACACTCAGCAGGCACTCGACCTTCTGAAAAACCAGGCTGTTGATATTATTATTACCGGCTTAGATGTCGGTAAAATTGACGGCTGGCGCTTCTCTCGAATGATTCGCTCAGGGCTATTAAAAACGCCAAAAAACACACCTATTGTACTAACCCCCCCTATTTATTGTGAAAGAATCGCTGAAACAACAGCGCGCAGTTATGGCATTGATGCGGTATTACCGTTTGAACGTCAAGATATGTTGCCTCAAGTACTTGCCAATGTATTATCAACGCATTTAGAAAAAAGTAGCCGCTTAAATCTTTTACTTATTGAACTTGACGATAAAAAAGCGGATGAAATTGAGCAAACATTGGCGCTTAATTTTGCCTGCACCCGCACAAAAACAAATAAACAAGCTTTGGCAATATATCTACAGCAAACTTTTTCTATTGTGTTGTTGGATGCCACCTCAGCAAATGCCGTGGCGGCAAGTAAACTTGTTGAAGAAATGCTACAACATAATCCCAAACAAGCCATAGTAACAATAATAGATACGCGCGATGCTGATTACGCTGAACAACTGCTGCTGTCGGGGGTTACTGACTTTATTCGTACGCCATACGAGCCTACGTTTTTAAGCAAAGTATGTGACCATGCCGCGCGTCGCGAAGATTTTATGGTGAGTTATGCTGAGTTTGCCCAAAAAGTGGAGCAATTGAGTCAAAGCCAAAGTCGCTACAAAGAACTTTTTTCGGCCCATCAGCGCATATTGTTACATTTGAATACGGTTGTGCTTGAATTTGATCAACAAGGTCTTATTCGGTTTATTAATCCCGCATGGGAATCTCTATCTGGCTTTGGTATTAAACACACCTTAACTAAGTCATTAACTGACTTTTGTGAAGAAGAGTGTAAAGTAAAATTACTCGCCACCATAAGTAATATTCTAAATGGGGGCAAAGAGCAGCAAAAAGTAGAAATTCAGATCCAGCATAAAGAAAGGCGTGCTATTTGGGTTGAATGCCGTCTACAGCTTATTAAAAATAGCAGTAATGCCGCCAGTATAACCGCCACAATAGACAACATCCATGAACGAAAACAAGCGGAACTACAGCTACGCCATTTGGCTCTTCATGATACATTAACAGGCCTACACAACCGTTATTACTTTGATCAACAGCTCAACCTTATTTGTCAGCCTGAATATACATTTGCTCAAAGTGAACATGCACTTATTTACATAGATTTAGATCATTTTAAAATAATTAACGACAGCAAAGGCCATCAGCAAGGTGACATCGTACTCAAGGAAGTTGCCCAGCTATTCACAGCAAATATCAGTGATGAACACTTGATTTGTAGAATTGGTGGTGATGAGTTTGCTGTTATTTTAAAGAATATGAATCTATTAGATGCACACTTAGTTGCTGAAAGCATTTGTATGGCGATTGATGGGCATCAGTTTAAGTCTGAAGAACAAGTATACTCAATCAGTTGTTCCATTGGTTTAACGCAAATAACAGCGGCAAATAACGACCCGAGTGAATGTTTAAAACAAGCAGATATTGCACTTTATGTTGCAAAAAGTTTAGGTAGAAATTTAGTTCATTGTTATTCAAAAGATGATGCAAACCACAACACCTTGCAAGCGGGTCTTGAGTGGGGACACAGCATACGCCAAGCTTTACAGCAAGATCAGATAGAATTGCATTATCAGCCTATTTGGGACTTTAAAAGAGGCGAAGTAGCGTACTTTGAAGCTCTCTTACGCTTAAAGTTAGGCGATGAATTGGTTTATCCAAATCAGTTTATACCATCGCTTGAACTTCTCAATGATACCTACCTGATGGACCAGTGCGTTATTCGTAATGCGATAGCTGCGATTGCCAAGCATCCAGAGCTCAGCCAAGTAGCTATTAACTTATCTGCGCAATCATTCTTAGATGAACGCCTGTTACCTCATATTGAGTCAACTCTAAAAGACTATAATTTGCCACCGACACGGGTGATCTTCGAAATCACCGAGTCAGCAAGTATAAATAACTTAACGGCAACTCGTGCGATGATTGAAAAGCTCAACCGCCTTGGTTGCCACTTCTCTATTGACGATTTTGGCACAGGATTCAGCACGTTCAATTACCTCAAGCAATTACCTGCTCAACATGTCAAAATTGATGGTTCATTTGTAAGAGATATGCTTAATGATCCGATTGATTTAGCCTTGGTTAAAGCCATTAATGATATTAGCCGTTCCTTAGATAAGCGCTCTGTAGCTGAGTACGTTGAAAATAAAGATATTTTCCTAGCATTAAAAGAAATAGGTGTTGATTATGGGCAAGGTTACTTTATAGCACGGCCTCAACCTGTAGAAAAAATAGCCGATGAGCTCGAAAAAATATCTAAAAATAAAACTTTTTACGAACAATAACCTAGCTTGAGCATTACAAATTTATACATTTTTAACCAATTTTATACTTTCATCTAGCCGTAACTCTTCTATACTTTTACTCGACGTTGTTAAATGTCTTGCTTATAAACAGATAGACAAAAATAAACAAGACATCATAGATTGACAAGAACGTACCATTATAAAATAACATGCTGTTTTTGGTGGTTTTGTCGATTAAGGAGCTAGGTTATGGTGCAATTGATCGTGTTAATACTAATAGTGAACTTGGGTATAGCGTACCAATGCTATAAATATGCCACTAGAAAAGGTTACCCTAAAACTACGTTTGCCTGCTTAGGCCTAGTGCCGTATTTTAATTTAGTTGTCTGGGTTTATTTGTTGTTTCTGCCTGATATTACCCACCTCAATAAACAATTTGAATTTGAATGACACAATGAAAAGCAGCCATTATAAATGACTGCTTTTCATTCTAAATATTTACTAAAATTGGTAACTAACGGCTTTGAGTGCCAAATCACTGGCCTTAGTTTCACCAATCACACATTTTTTGATATCGCTTTTATTAAATACCTTAATTAAACTTTTATTGTTTTGCCCCAAGCCACCTAACACAAAACTAACATGCTCATTATTTGGTAAGCTACGCAGCCCACTACCATAATCACAAAGCGTTAAACTAATACTTTGGTTAATTTTTTCGAGTAACTGCTTTTGCTCTGCGGCTTTTTGTTTCTCACGTTGCGCTTGTCTAGCAGTAATTTCTTGGCGTGCTTTTTTTTGTTCCTTAGTCAGCTTGGTTTGTTGTTTTTCAAGTGCTTTAATCTCTTTTTCTACGCTTTTTTTACGCGCTGCTAACTCTTTTTCTTCAGCGCTATTATCATGACGTGTCGCGAATTCTAAATCACGTCTTTCACGTTCTAAGTCTCGCAACTCGCGGCTCACATCTCGCTCTTTCTCAGCGATGTCGCGCACTTTTTCTGCTCCATCACGCATTACTTCCATTGCATGTTGATACGCTTCTCGTGAAGACTCCACTGCCTGTTCACTAATGATTTCCACCTGATCACTGATAAATTCAATGTGTACATCTGAAAAATCAATGTCAGGCATAGGAGGTAATGGTGCATCAGGTGCCCCGCTAAAAATAGCATGCCAGCGATTTGCCCCTCTAATATCTAATTCAAACACTATGCCTTGTTTAGCGAAGTAATTTGCGTTTATGGCGCGCACTTTTTTATCCGTGTCTTGCTTTAACGCCGTGCTAAGTATATTTTCCATTATGCTAACTTCACGGGCAATTGCACTTAATTGTTCAGGTGCTTGCGCTTGCGATTGAACACTTGCACACCCAGTTACAATAGCAATAACACTACACATCATCATTTTTTTCATAATTTACTCCTAATTTTTTGCGATTGCAGCCATGGGCTGCGCTTGAACTTGTTCGGCTATATCATTTAACTGCATCCGTAGATAAGCGTGATCTTGCGCTCGTTGCGTTCTTATATAACTAATTAGACTATTAATGTCTTCTTGGCGCTCGACCCGTCCAGTCGCTATGGCTTTTTTAGTTAATTGATACATATGCTGTTGTTGCAGTTCATTTTGTGCCGAAATAATATTTTGTAGTTGATCTATTTGCTTTTGCTGGGATTGCAACAAAGTTGTTTGCTTTAGCAGTTGCGCCGACAACTCATGTTGATCATTTTTATGTGGCACTAAATACACCAGAGCGCAAACTATAATAGAGGCTGCAACGGCCCATGTAGCACTATTGCTTTGGTTGTTGTACCTTGCTTTTATCCCTAAAGTAGATGACCGATTCCAATCAGGCACAGGTTGCTGTTTATAGTCACTGCTTTGCGCTTGCCAGCGCTGTGCTTGTGCTAGCATTGCACTGTATTGCGCGCTCGCTTTTAATTGCTCGAGCGCCTCATCTGTAATTGGCTTGCCTTCTAACCATTGCTCAAAAAGTGTGTCTAAATTAGCCATCAACAGCCTCCAAATGAACTTTTAATTTACCCAATGCACTGTACAAACGTGATTTAGCTGTATTGGTTGATATGTCCAACTGCAATGCAATTTCATCAAACGTACAATGCTGAAAAAACTTTAACTCCACCACCAAACGTTGCTCCCAAGGTAAGTTATTCATCATTACCTTGAGCTGATTATGCTCTAATTCCACGATTTGGTTTTGCTCAAGCTCACCGTGTTTACAAGTCTGCTCAAGGGTATCATCGAGCGGCTGATAAACATGCCGGCGGCGATAAAATTCAACCCCGCGACGATGTACTATTTGAAAGACCCACGTATTGAAACTGGCGTCACCACGAAAGTTGTGCAAACTTTTATATACAGAAATAAATACTTCCTGCATCAGATCCATTGCATCATCAGGATTGCTTAACATACGCAAACAATAATTATAAACGGAGCCCTCATGCTGCTTCACGAGCTTGATCCACGCTCGCTTATTACCCTGCTGCGCTTTTTTGATTAAGGTTTCTTCTGATTGGAAAAACACAATTCTCAGTTTTTAGTTTATTTACTTATTATGTTAGTCGAGGACATGAGAGGAATAGTTTGAAGATCCACAAAAAAAGCGCAATTAAATTGCGCCTTTTTCATAACTTGTTGTTTAATAAATCAAACTTGACATTGTTTCGCTAAAAACTCTTTGAGCGCTTGGCTAAAGAGCCTAAAGTCACCAATTCGCCCGGTCGTTTTACGCCATAAGATACCTATATCACGATAAGCATCACCCTTTGAGGGGGTCGCGAGCATGTTCTTGTTTGCTAAAATTCCGGCATTGATAGCCATTTGCGGCAAGAAGGTCACGCCAAGCTGATATTCGACCATACTAAGCAAAGTGTGTAAGCTGGCCGCTTCAAACGGATTAATGCAGCTTGAACGATTTAAGTGGCAAGCACTCAGCGCATGGCCTGTCATACAGTGCTCCCGTTCTAGTAAGAAGACACTTGCATCAGGCAATAAATTAAAGTCTTCTATACCTGCAGCGGGCTTATAATCTTCATGATGCACTAAACTAAAATGATCTTGCGCAAGTACCTGAGTATGAAATTTATCAGTCTCATAAGGTAATGCTAATAGTGCTAAATCAATGTGCCCATGCTCTAACTTATCAAGTAAGTTGTCGCTGGTGTCTTCTACAAGCACAAGTTCTAACTCGCTAAATTGTTGCTGACAAAAATGATAAAGAGGCGCGGCGATAAAGCTTGCAATTGTTGGTATAACACCAAGAGTCAACTTACCACTCAGTGGATTAAGGTGACTTTTAGTTAACTCTTTAACACTCATGGTATCGTCGATAATTTTTCGAGCACGTTCAACAACCTCTTCGCCAACAGCAGTAAACATTAAACTACGATTCTCACGCTCAATAAGCTGACAGCCTAAGGTTTCCTCAAGTGTTTGAATTGCGCTGCTCAATGTCGATTGACCGATAAAACAGGCACTGGCTGCGCGGCCAAAGTGTTGATGCTGATGCACAGCTAATAGATACTGCAACTGCTTAATACTGGGTAGATTAGTCATTACTTTTGTTACCTACAAATAAAAAGACCCCAATACCTAGGGCATTGAGATCTTTTCAAGCTAAAAGTCTGTGCTACTTAAAAGCTACGGGAATTAGACTCCGAACGCAGTTCTTAATATGTAGAAAATAACAATAGCAAGACCTGCGCCTACTGGCAATGTTATTACCCAAGAAACCACAATGTTTCTGACTACACCCATGTTTAGTGCAGCGATACCACGAGCCATACCTACACCTAACACCGCACCAACAAGGGTTTGTGTGGTAGAGATAGGTAACCCAGTACCCGATGCAATAACAACGGTAGATGCTGCGGCAAGTTCAGCAGCAAAACCACGGCTAGGTGTTAAATGTGTAATACCTTCACCAATTGTTTTGATTACTTTCTTACCTAAAATAGCAAGACCTGCAACAATACCGATACCACCTAGTGGTAATATCCACCACGCAAGTGCAGCTTTCTTAGCAATTTCACCATTGTTTTCAACTATATTTACAACTGCAGCTAATGGACCAATCGCATTAGCAACATCGTTTGAACCATGGGCAAATGCCATACAACAAGCAGTTAATACCATTAAGATTGCAAACACTTTTTCAACATTGTTGAACTGCATTTTTTTATCCGCTTGCGGGTCTATCTTCAAGCGAGAAATAGCAACTTTACCCAGTAAACCTACTACTACTGCAATGGCGATGGCTAAGGCATAACCTTCAACAGCGCCTAGATTCACACCTATATGCTTTAGACCTTTTTTAATAGTAACCAAAGACATAATAAAACCAGCCAGGCCCATATAAATTGGTACAAAGCGTTTAGCATTTTTAAGTGGAGATTCGGTATCGAAAATCAACTTTTGCGCACTCATAAATATTAAGTATGCAATAAAGCCTGAAATAGCAGGTGTTACAATCCAACTACCTACAATACCTGCAACTTTACCCCATTGAATAGCTTCACTACCTACTGCTACAAGGGCGAAACCAATGATAGCACCGATGATTGAGTGAGTTGTTGAAACAGGCCAACCTAAGAACGAGGCAATGAGTAACCAACTACCTGCTGCAAAAAGCGCTGAAATCATACCCAGCACCATCAATTCAGGGATATCCATAAATGGTGTTGAATCGATAATACCTTTACGAATTGTTGATGTTACCTCGCCACCGGCCAGATAAGCACCCGCAAATTCAAACACCATAGCAATTAAAATTGCTTGTTTGATTGTAAGTGCTTTTGAACCAACTGATGTCCCCATCGCATTGGCGACGTCATTCGCACCAATACCATAAGCCATAAAAAAACCGACAGCAGCGGCAATTAAAATTAATACCGTGCCATAAGATGCAATGATATCCATTGTGTAACCTTAATCTTTCGTTATTGAACTGAGTGTAAATTAACGAGCTAACATCAGCTCAAGACGTGAACCTACGCGTTCTGCTATATCAGCAAGTTCGCCGACCCATTCGATGATCTTATATAAAAACATCACATCGACTGGATTAAGTTTATCTTCTACGACGCGCAACTGGCGACGTATTTTGATTTGCATATCATCCGTGTCTTGTTCTATTGCATCCAATTCAACGAGCATTTTTTCAACCAAGGTCACTTCGCGACCTTTGAAGCCTGTTTCTAATAGCTCATCTAATTCATTGATTGCTTTTGATGCTTGTTTAGTCGCATCAACACAACGAGTTACATAGGCTAAGAAATCAGTTTGAATTTCTTTTGGTATGGTCATTTCACGACCAATTACACGACCAGCAATGTCTTTAGCTTTATTAGCAATTTTATCCTGCTGGGTGACGAGCTCAAGCAGATCTGTACGCTCTACCGGCATAAATAAACCACGCGGTAGTTGTAAACGTATATTTCTTTTCATGTCGTCGGCTTCACGCTCTAAATTACGAATGTCTAAGCGAATTTCTTCTGCTTGAGCCCACTCTTCTTTAAAAACGTGGTGGAAAAAAGGGATCAACGCTTTACTTGCTTGATGTACCTTCTTGATGTGATCTTCCATTGGCTTGATAGGAGATTTTGCGAATACCCCTAAAAATGCGTTTGTAGGCATAACTGACCCTTAAATCAAATTAGTATGCTTTGCAGCACGAATTTTACAGCATTCACAACGATTGTGAACGCTTTTTATTATTTAGCGCCATTCTGCGTGCAATATTTACTAAAGTAAAAGAATAAAAAGCGACACAAGGTCGCTTTTTGGCATGGTAATGAGAAGATAAAGCTATAGTGACTTTTCAATATCTTCTTGAGATGTATGGCGAATATCTTTGCCATTAACAAAGTAGATAATATATTCCGCAATATTTTGACAGCGATCACCGATACGTTCTAATGAACGAACAGACCACACCAAATCCATAATTTTTGGGATGGAGCGAGGATCTTCCATCATATACGTCATTATTTGACGTGTGATAGCTTCATATTCGCGGTCAACTTTGGCATCTTCTTTATGTACTTCAAAGGCTCTTTGGACGTCCATACGGGCAAATGCATCCAAAACATCGTGCAACATTTTAGATACTTGGCGACCCATATTCTCAATATTCACTAATAAATCTTGCTGATCTTTGGTAAATGAATCTAGTGCAACTTTTGCAATTCGCTCAGCTTCATCGCCAATTCGCTCTAAATCTGCAATTGTCTTCGCTATTGCAATAACTAAACGTAAATCACTGGCAGCAGGTTGACGACGCGCAATAATACGGGTGCATTCTTCGTCAATATTAACTTCCATGGCGTTAACTTTGTAATCGTTTTCACGCACTTTCCGAGCTAAGTCTGCATCTCCATTACTCACTGCATCAAGCGCACTGTTTAATTGCTGTTCAACTAAACCACCCATGCTCAAAACATGATTACGGACATTTTCAAGTTCTTGGTTAAAGCGACCTGAAATATGCTTATTAATATTGTGTTCCATTAGTTACCTTCTTATCAAATTCGTTTATTACTGCAAATTACCTACAACAAACTTCTAACCGTAACGACCCGTAATGTAGTCTTCAGTTTTCTTTTTGTTTGGCGTGGTAAATAGCGTATTGGTATCGGAATACTCAATTAACTCACCCATGTACATAAATGCAGTTTGATCTGATACACGCGCTGCTTGTTGCATGTTATGTGTAACAATAACAACGGTAAACTTATTTTTTAAATCGTTGATTAGCTCTTCAATAACCAAAGTGGAAATTGGATCAAGCGCGGATGTCGGTTCATCGAGTAACAACACTTCTGGTTCAATTGCAATTGAACGTGCAATAACTAAACGCTGTTGCTGACCACCTGACAGACCAAATGCACTATCATGTAAACGATCTTTCACTTCATCCCACAACGCAGCACCACGTAAAGACTGCTCAACTACTTCATCAAGCTTACGTTTTTCTTTAATACCTTGTAAGCGTAGGCCATAAACCACATTTTCGTAGATCGATTTTGGAAATGGATTTGGACGCTGAAACACCATACCAACATTACGACGAAGTGCAGCTACATCAACATTTTTATCATATATATTTTGACCATGAAGCAATATTTCACCTTCAATTCGGCAAATATCAACTAAATCATTCATGCGGTTAATACAGCGTAATAATGTTGATTTACCACAACCTGACGGCCCGATAAATGCGGTTACTTGACCCTTAGGGATCTTCATATTAACCGAGCTTAATGCTTGTTTATCACCATAGTAAAGATCCAAGTCCTTGATCTCGAGTGCTGTTTGCTCTTTACCTAAATTCTCTAAGTCCAACTTCAAGCCTGTGCCTGACTGGTTTACTTGTGGAGCGACTGTAATCATGTCTTTTTACCTTTACTAATTAATGCTCAAGCGATCTGTATTTTTCACGTAAATGATTACGTATGCCGATTGCTGTGATATTTAATGTGATAATCACTGATACTAATAAGAATGCCGTGGCATATACCAGCGGACGAGCCGCCTCAACGTTCGGGCTTTGAAAGCCAACATCGTATATATGGAAGCCTAAGTGCATAAACTTTCTATCTAAGTGAAAATACGGGAAGTTACCATCAAGCGGTAGCGTCGGTGCCATTTTCACTACACCCACCAACATTAATGGCGCAACTTCACCCGCTGCGCGAGCAACAGCCAATATTAAACCTGTCATTATGGCTGGGCTTGCCATTGGTACAATAATACGCCACAAAGTTTCAGCTTTAGTAGCACCAAGTGCCAATGAACCATGACGCACTGTACTTGGAATTCTTGACAAACCTTCTTCTGTTGAAACTATAACAACAGGCAACGTAAGAATCGCAAGTGTCAATGCTGACCACATCACACCCGGTGTACCAAACACTGGGCTAGGCGCTGCTTCTGGGTAAAATAGTTGGTCTAAGCTTCCGCCTAACACATAAACGAAGAAGCCTAAGCCGAATACACCATATACAATTGAGGGTACACCCGCTAAGTTGATCACCGCGATACGAATCATTTTTGTCACTGCATTCTTAGCAGCATACTCATGTAAGTAAATTGCAGCAACAACACCAAATGGAGTCACAATCACTGCCATTAGCATTACCATGAATACCGTACCAAATATAGCAGGGAAAACGCCCCCTTCGGTATTAGCTTCACGTGGGTCGTCTGAAATAAACTTACCTAACTGTACAAAGTAGTGGCCTAGTTTTGCAAAAAAGCCCATATCGTTTGGTAACCAAAAATCGAGTACTTGGTAAAGTGGTATAGTGACACTTTCACCGCGCATATCTTTAACGGTTACTTTATCGCGCTTTGCTTGGTTACGAAGTGCAAAAAGTTGTTTTTCTAGCACCAAGTAATCAGCTCTAAGCGCTGCACGTTGCTGAGCAAGCTCTGCCACTCGCTCATCAGTCAACGCATCGTCTAATAAGTAAGACTTCTCCTGAAGACGCAAACGTTCGAGCTCATAGTTTATATGGCCGATGTCACCGTCTTGTAGATCTGCAGCTTGATCATTTAAGTCCACTGCACGATCAACCAGCTCTTCCAGTACTTGTTTTTTATTGTCAGTAATGACTTGCCCGTCTTTTATCACTGTTTCAATATAGCCGTAAAAATTACCATTTTTACTACGTTCAAATACTGCAAGATCCGCAGGAGTCGTCTTTGATTTTATATCCGTTTCAAGTACCCAACGGAAATCTAAATCTACGTATTCACGGTTACCCGTTTTAATGAGTAAACGTTCTAAGTTTTCTTTGTTAAAACCTGATAAATCTACGCCCATCGCTTCTAGGCGTGATTTTGGCACCATTTCTCGGTCATATACTTCACCAATAACGGTTTGTTTTGTCACTGAGCCATCTAGCTCAAATTGCACTACTTGTGAAGGCCAGAAAAAGCTTAACCCTTTCCATGCAATCATCGCTAATAATCCAAGAACAGATATCAAGCTGATACTTACTGCACCACCTGTCATCCATATCCAAGGAGAACCTGACTTAAACCACTGCTTTACCATGTCGTGTTTCTCCAATTACATTGAGCTGTATTTATCACGCAGCTGCTGACGAACAAACTCAGCCACTGTGTTGAAAATAAAAGTAAATATGAATAATACAAATGCCGCCAAGAATAGGATTCTATAATGTGAACTCCCTACTTCAGACTCAGGCATTTCAACTGCAATATTGGCCGCTAACGTACGCATACCTTGGAAGATACTCCAATCCATAATAGGTGTGTTACCTGTTGCCATAAGTACAATCATGGTTTCACCTACTGCGCGGCCTAATCCCATCATTACTGCAGAGAAAATACCCGGGCTGGCAGTTAACAACACAACGCTTACCAGTGTCTGCCATTGTGTAGCTCCTAAGGCAAGAGAGCCATTCGAAAGGTGCTTAGGTACACTAAATACCGCATCTTCAGCAATAGAGAAAATAGTTGGTATAACAGCAAAGCCCATCGCAATGCCAACAACTAATGAGTTACGTTGGTCAAATGTCATCCCTAATTCATTGGTCAGATATTGACGAACATTGCCATCGAACATCCACAGTTCAATTGCACCACTCATTGCAAACGCTAACCAACCAATCAGTAACACAACAGGAATAAGTAAAATTGAGTGAGACCCTTCAGGAATACGGTGACGAATGCTGGCTGGTAACTTTGTCCAGCCAAAAGCTGTGGCAATAATACCCAACGGTAACATAATCAATAAACCGACAATGGCAGGTAAATGCTCCTCGATTAATGGCGCAAGCCATAACCCAGCTAAGAAACCTAAAATTACCGTGGGTAATGCTTCCATTATTTCGACGGTGGGTTTAACTACCTTACGTAATTCACTCGACATAAAGTATGCTGTATAAATAGCCGCTGACAATGCAATCGGCACAGCAAATAACATGGCATACATTGCCGCTTTAATAGTACCGAATGAGATAGGTACTAAAGAAAACTTCGATTCAAAGTCATCGCTCGCAGAGGTTGATTGCCAAATATAACCAGGCTCAGGGTAGCCTTCATACCATACCTCTTGCCATAAAGCTGACCATGTAACCTCTGGGTGTTCGTTATGGATTTCTACAACGGTTAGCTTGTTGTCGGCTAAAATAAGTGCCGCATTCGAACGCGGCGCAATTGCAAAGTTTTCAATCGCACCATCGCTTACTTTACCTTGCCAAAGTTTTGCTTCACTGGTGGTGTAGTACAAACCTAACTCACCATTTGAACTGGTAGTAAAGAAGGTGCGGCGGTAAAACTCTGTAAAGATGTCTAGCTTGTTTTGTTTTGTTGTTTCAAAAGCACGAATCTTTTGATACTCACGACCGTCATCCGTGTTGACTTCAAACCACTGAGATACTTCGCCGTTGTCATTAGCAAGCATCAATGAGTTTGCACCGGCCAGAAGTTCTGCAGAAACTAAATTAGCATTTTCTTCGTTAGCAGCCAAAACCTGAATCAGTTCAACGTCGCTAGGAAAGCGCGTATCATAGATATAGATTTGATTTGCCGTGCGGACAAAAGTGCGTGTTGTATCTGGTGACATGAGCAATTGATCAATACGCCCATCAACATCTAATTCTGTGCGTTCAACTTGCCATTCAATTTCGCCCGTGAACATGTTTTCTTCAGCAACAAAGCTGCTAAACATTAGACGTTTATCAACGGTTTGCGCAACGATGGCCGTTTTCTCTTCATAGTGGCTAAAAGCAAACTGAGAAATGGCAGCACCTTGATCATCAACAACCAGTGACATTTCACCCAGTGGATAATCTAAACGAGGCGTTAATTTGCGTTTGTTGTTTGGAAAAGTAACTAAAAATTTTGGTACAACGATGACCGCTGAACCATTTTCCAAACCATATGCGTACTGCCCCTGAAAAGGCGCGCTTTTAGCAAAGCTTGATACTTTAGCGTCGAGTGTGACAGGGAGGCTTGTGAGTTTATTACCAAATGTTTGCTTTTCTACACTGTAAAAATCAACTGCGCCCGCTCTAGTCAGTAAAAACGCAACTTCTGTTTGCTCCTCTACACCTAGGCCTGCAATCTGCTCAATATTATTCAATTCAAAGCTATCGCGTGTTTCCACATTTGCAGATTCAAAAATAGGTTGAACTACATATAGCAAATAGAAAAATATTAACAGCAACGCTATTAATACCATTATACCGCCAGCAGTAATGCTAAATTGGGCAAACCGGTCTTTAAATAGACGGCTTCTATCCGTATTGAAAGACGGTTTATTCGGATTGGAAGTCATCGAAACACCTTTAAAACTTAACGTTGGCTTATTATATTTCACCAAGATGACAGTATTGTTACAGACGTCATAATAGCGTTAATTTGCTATCTAGCGATAACCAATAGCATTAAACGTTATTATTTATCAATAAATTAGCCTCTCACCATCAAGATGAGAAAATTTCACTTTTAAAATACTACATAATAAACAGTGAGTTAACTAATTTAAGTACAAGCAGCCTACTTTTTCTTTGTCTCAAATTGGAACCAAACCCAACAAAAGTTGGACAAAATAACCAACTGAGTCAATACTCAACTTGGCTTTATAAACATAATAATCATTCAACTCTTTCATGCCCGTGCATTTTTATAACGGCAATTTTAGGAATCTACTCATGAAGCAATTAGTTATCACTATTTTAGGGCACGATCGCCCCGGCCTTGTCGAAGACATTTCGTCTGCCATTTTAAGTCATCATGGAAATTGGTTAACAAGTAACTTGAGTCATTTAGCTGGACATTTTGCAGGAATTTTAGAAGTAACAGTACCTGAGGAGCATCTTAAAGAGTTACAAGTTGCACTCGATGAGTTGCCAGATTTAGAGGTCAAAATTGAAAACGGTGTCGAGTCAGTTGAAAATACACCCGCTGAAACATTGAACTTTGTTATTACAGGTAATGATCGCCCAGGGATAGTACAAGAGCTTGCCAGTGTTATTAGACACAAAGGTGCCAGCATTACTCACCTAAACTCTAAACAACAAAGCGCGCCAAATTGGGGAGTACCTATTTTCAGCGCTGTAGCAACAATTGAACTTCCACAGGGCATGAACAAAGATGAAGTTGTTAATGCGCTAGAGGCTATTACAGCTGATTTGATCGTTGACATTGAGTCAGCGTAAACCTCCCCCTACCTATGCAAATTCCCATGACAAACATGTAATGTAATTGACATGTTTGTCATGATAATGTCATCTTTTTGTACTACCTTTAAAGGAGACGTTATTTAAGGAATGAATCATGAATGCGTGCTCAAACGTGTCGCAAACAATCACCTATTTTGCACCTGAGTTAAGTTGGCTGTCGTTTAATGACCGAGTGTTACAAGAAGCCGCTGACGAAAACAATCCCATTATAGAACGCATGCGCTTTTTAGGGATCTTTTCTAACAATTTAGATGAGTTTTTTAGGGTTCGTGTTGCTGATGTAAAACGCAGAATACTACTTAATAAATTACCTGATACTAACTTTGATGAAGACGAGATATTACTTGCTGAGATTCAGCAAAAAGTTCTGCAATTAACTAAAAAATTTAATACCATTCACCTACAAATCCTTTGTGACTTAAATGATCATAACATCCATGTTGATCGCCCAGAGACTCTCAGTGATTTTCATATCAATTGGTTGAAAACCTTTTTTCATGACAAAGTTCTTCAGCATATTTCTCCCATCATGCTGGATGAGAATAAAGATTACTCTGATCATATCAACGATACAATGACCTATATCTTTGTCGAAATGCTCAGTGATAAAAGCCATTATGCGATGCTCGAAGTACCAACCGATAGAGTCCCTCGGTTTGTAATTTTACCTCCGGAGAAAACGCGTCGTCACAAAACAATTGTATTACTCGATGATATAATTTTGTTTTTTATTAATGATGTGTTTAGTAACTTTTTTAGTTTTAACGAAATACAAGGCCACTCAATCAAACTCACCCGTGACGCCGAGTACAACTTAGATGACGAGCTAGAAGAAGGTATTCTTGATAAAATGTCTAAAGGCTTAAAGCAGCGCATTTATGCCGAGCCCGTTAGACTGGTATACGATCAAGTAATGCCTGAGTCGATGCTTAAAGTAATGAAAAAACGTTTAGGGGTCACCCATCATGATGCCCTTATACCTGGTGGACGCTATCGTAACTTTAGAGACTTTATCGGCTTCCCTAATATAGGACGCCAATACCTAGAGAATAAAAGTTTACCCGTCTTACAAAGCAGCTCATTTAATACCCACGCAAGTGTGTTTGACGCGATTACTCAGCAGGATATTTTACTATACTACCCTTACCACACTTTTAACCACTTACTTGAGTATGTACGTCAGGCTGCATTTGACCCTAAAGTGACTCAAATAAAAGTAAATATCTATCGTGTAGCCAGTAAATCACGGTTAATTTCATCGCTAATTAATGCAGCAAAAAATGGCAAAAAAGTCACCGTTATGGTGGAACTAAAAGCACGCTTTGATGAAGAAAATAACATTAATTGGGCAAAGGTATTAAGCGCTGCAGGCATTAAAGTTATTTTTGGCATCCCCGCATTAAAAGTACACAGTAAACTATGTATTATCCACCGCCGTGAAAAAGGCCAAATTGTAAAGTATGCACACATAGGCACCGGCAATTTTCACGAAAAAACAGCTAAAATTTACACTGACTTTAGTTTATTTACCAAGCATAGCGGCATTTGTGATGAAAGTGACAGCGTATTTAAATTTATAGAAAACAGCTATAAACCGTTTGTTTTTGAGCACTTAATGATCTCGCCTGTCAATGCGCGAATAGTCCTTAATGAATTGATTTTACAAGAAGTAACAAACGTCGAGAACGGTAAATCGGGCAAGATAGCTATTAAAGTCAATAATCTTGTTGATAAAGAACTGATTGATAATTTATATTTCGCTGCGCGCAAAGGGGTCAAGATTAAAATCATAGTACGTGGTATGTGCTCTTTAGTACCCGGCATTGCAAACTTTAGCGATAATATTCGTGTAATAAGTATTGTCGATCGCTTTTTAGAGCACCCTCGAGTCATGATATTTGGAACTAAAGGCGAAGAAAAAGTATATATCTCATCAGCAGATTGGATGACACGTAACTTAGATCACCGTGTTGAAGTGGGCGTTCCCATTTACGATGAAAAGCTGAAACAGCTCATTATTGATATCATCGACTTACAATTTAAAGACCGCACAAAAGCACGTATTATTGATAGTGAACAAAAAAATCTCTATGTTAAACGCGGTAATCGCAAAAAGATTCGCTCGCAAATAGCAATCCACGACCTCTTAAAAAAATGGGAACACAATTACCATAATGAATAATTATCCTTCAATTGCTGCCGTTGATTTAGGCTCAAACAGTTTTCACTTAGTGGTAGCAAGAGAAGTGGATGGCTCTTTGCAGGTTCTTCATAAAGAGAAACAACGCGTATATTTAGCTGATGGGTTGGATGATAAGTACCAACTTAGCCAAGCTGCAACTGAGCGAGCATTAGCTGTATTAAAACAGTTCGCCACTACATTACAGGACTTCCCTGCTAGTAATGTAAAAATAGCTGCAACGTATACTTTAAGGCGCGCCAAGAACATTAATGCGTTTTTAACACAAGCAAGTAAGGTTTTTCCTTATCATATTGATGTTATATCAGGCCAGGAAGAGGCTCGTTTAATTTATCAAGGTGTGGCGCATTATATCCATCATGATGAAAATCGCTTAGTTGTCGATATTGGTGGTGGCAGTACAGAATTAATAATTGGTAAACATTTTAAACACTCATTGCTCAGTAGCCGAAATATGGGGTGTGTTAGTTATAGTAAACAGTTCTTTGCTGATGGGATTATTAATGTAAAGCGCTTCAATAAAGCGCAAATTAGAGCAGAGCAAGAGCTTGAGGTTATTTATGCCAGCTATATGAGTTCCGGCTGGGACGCTGTGGTCGGTACTTCAGGAACAATTAAGTCGATTCTTGCAATCATTATTGCAAATGATCCACAACAAAAAGCCATAACTCTAGAGCGTCTACTTGAATTAAAAACACAGTTTATCGCAGCTAAAACAATTGATAACTTACTTATCACGGGGTTAAGTCCTGAGCGGCAAGTCAGCATTTGCGGCGGGTTGGCTATTTTAATCGCTATTTTTAAGTTATTTAGTATCGACGAAATGGATTACAGTGACTTCTCATTGCGTGAAGGACTACTTCATGAAATGCAGCAAAAGTTGGCACTTAAAGATATTCGTACTAATACAATCGCTAACTTAAGTGAAAGAAATGCTATTGATAAAGTACACGCTGGGCGAGTTGCAAACACCGCTGATTGGCTTTTTAATCAAGTACAAAAAGAGTGGCAATTGGACTCGCTAGATAACCACCAACTACTGGTTTGGGCTGCACAATTACATGAAATTGGCTTAAGTATAAACTCATCAGGCCTACATAAGCACAGTGCCTATGTTGTTGAAAACAGCCAGTTGCCTGGCTTCACACAGCAACAGCAAACGTTATTGAGTTGTTTGATACGTTTCTATCGTAAAAAGATTCGCTTAGAAGCATTCCCCCAACTTCTTTCGTTACCCCATTTCCAGATCTTGCAACTCATTGTATTACTCAGGTTAGCGGTATTATTAAATCAAAAGCGCCTGAGTGATCAACACCAAGAGCTGGCGGTAACTGTAAAGGGAAACAGTATGTTATTGCAATTCCCTGTGGGGTGGCTAAGCGAACAAACTTTGCTTTTAGCTGACCTACAGCAAGAGCAAAAGCACTTGAAAAAGGTGGGTTTTTTAATCGACTTTGTCTGATTGAAATAACACGGGTAGCCAGTGCTACCCGTACATTTTTACATATCCATATGTCGATTTGAGCTTTGCATCATTTGTTTGATGCCTTGCTGTTCAAGCTCTAGTAACTGCGCTATTTTTTCTTTACCGTTTTGGGTTTTAGCTCGCGACAATAAGTACTCATATAACTCAATCACCGCTTGGTGTTGCTCCGTTAAATATGCCTGAATAACGTGTTCATCCACTTGTTTATCTTGGTCAAGATCGTTAAATGTTAGCAACTCTGGATTTTTAGCGAAATACTCATAACAGTATGTATCGAGTGTATTAATTTCAGTGATCGCTTTAAAACCAACCAGATCCTCGGCTAATTTTTTTTCATACTCTAAGTAATATTCAACCAACATTTGATTATGTTCATCGAGATTGTCTTTCACACTATGGAAGTTTGCTGCCATTTGGGTGTGAAAAAGTATCGTCCAATCGTACACCTCTTGTATTGTTTTAACTTGCATGTGTATTCCTTTTTTACTCACGTGATTAGTAACTAAATGCGGGTTTCATGCCAAAGAATTAAATCCTTTAAAATCAATAACAAATACATGTGGCGCGAAACATGCCGCACTTTTAAAAGCACAAGTTACACACCACCTGTAAAAGTTATAGACAGTTCAAACTACCTCAATGATTGCTTTCGCCACAGTAAATATACCGCGGGTAAAACCAACAATGTCAATACTATCGCGCTGAACATACCACCGACCATAGGGGCAGCAATACGGCTCATTACTTCACTACCAGTGCCTGTGCCGTATAGCACGGGGAGTAAACCAATAATAATAGTGGCGACGGTCATCATCACAGGGCGTACTCGCAGCCCAGCTCCCTCAACTATGGCTTGTTTAAGTTCTACAAAGCTAAGCGCTTTACCTGCTTGTTGTGCCTGCGCGCACTTTTCATTGTAGGCTTGGTTTAAATACACCAACATAATGACGCCAATCTCCACCGCGACCCCGGCAAGGGCAATAAAGCCCACTCCCACGGCGACTGAGAAGTTAAAGCCTTCTAAGTACATGAGCCAGATACCGCCTATCATTGCCAGCGGTAAGGTGGCCATTATTATGGTTACTTCAACAAAGCTTCGAAAGTTGAGATACAACAGCACAATAATAATCGCTAAGGTCAGTGGTAATACATACGCGAGCTTGTCTTTGGCGCGCTCCATGTACTCATACTGCCCTGCCCACGTTATTGAATAACCTGCTGGTAACTCTAGCTTTTCGTCCAGCACTTGACGCGCATTATCTACATAACTGCCAATATCAATGCCATCTATATCAATAAAGCTCCAACCGTTTAAACGTGCGTTTTCGCTTTTAATCCCCGCAGGGCCGTCTTCAATAAATACATCAGCCACATCGGCAAGCGCTATTCGTTGCCCTGTTGGCGTGACAATTGGTAATAACATGAGAGCTTCTGGCGAATCACGGTAATCTTGCGGGTAACGTAAGTTTACCGGATAACGTTCTTGCCCTTCGACCGTTTGTGTAACGTTCATTCCACCAATTGCAGTGGAAACCACTTGCTGCACATCGGCAATATTTAAGCTATAACGGGCGGCTTTTTCACGGTTGATATCCACCTTAATATAACGCCCACCCGCTACTCGCTCAGAATAAACCGAAGCCGTGCCGGGAACATCTTTAAGTAAGACTTCTATCTGCTGACCAATTTTTTGGATCTCATTCAAATTTGGACCCGCGACTTTAATGCCTACTGGCGTTTTAATCCCGGTTGCCAGCATATCAATACGGGTTTTGATCGGCATCACCCACGCATTAGTCAGGCCTGGAAACTTCACTAAGCCGTCGAGTTCTTTTTTCAACTTTTCTAAGGTCATGCCTTCGCGCCATTGATCTTTAGGCTTGAGCTGAATAAAGGTTTCAATCATGGTCAATGGTGCAGGATCGGTGGCGGTTTCTGCTCGCCCGACTTTACCAAATACCGTTAACACCTCTGGTACTGTGGCGATGAGCTTATCGGTTTGTTGTAAAATCTCACGCGCTTTACCAATAGATAAACCTGGGTAAGTAGTTGGCATATACATTAAATCGCCTTCATCCAACGGTGGAATAAACTCACTGCCTATTTTGTTCACTGGGTAAAAACCAATAACCGCCACTAACAGAGCCATTAATAAGGTCACTTTAGGAAATCGTAAAACCAGATTCAGTAATGGTTTGTAGATGTTGACCAGTAAACGATTGACCGGGTTTGTCTGCTCTGAAATGACTTTGCCACGGATAAAATAACCCATCAATACGGGCACTAAAGTTATTGCAAGACCTGCTGAGGCTGCCATGGCATAAGTTTTAGTATACGCTAAAGGGGAAAACATACGCCCCTCTTGGGCTTCTAGAATAAACACCGGCATAAAGCTTACGGTGATGATCATTAAACTAAAAAATAGCGCAG
This sequence comes from Pseudoalteromonas sp. RWi3, assembly GCF_054960735.1. NCBI lineage: Bacteria > Pseudomonadati > Pseudomonadota > Gammaproteobacteria > Alteromonadales > Pseudoalteromonadaceae > Pseudoalteromonas > Pseudoalteromonas sp. RWi3. The sequence goes on along the minus strand of NZ_JBHNYL010000015.1, from coordinate 49,204 downwards.
GCCCGACTTCGCTGGCGGCATCTATAACCACTTGCCAACGGTTTTCATCGGTTAGTGGAGTTTTTTCCATATGTTTATGCATGTTTTCAATCATAACGATTGCGCCATCGGTCATCGCGCCAATAGCAATGGCAATACCGCCGAGCGACATAATATTAGCGTTAATGCCTTGCCAATACATAATGATAAACGCCGTTAAAATTCCCAGCGGTAAGGTGATTATTGCAACCAAGGACGAGCGCACATGAAACAAAAAAACTAAGCAAATCAAGGCTACCACCACTAACTCTTCAAGCAGTTTGCTGGAGAGGTTATCCACGGCATTTTGGATCAAATTAGAGCGGTCATACACAGGCACAATTTCAACGCCATCAGGTAGGCCTTTTTTTAGTGATTCGAGCTTTGCTTTTACCAGCTCTATAGTTTTTTGCGCATTTTCGCCAAAGCGCATTACCACTACGCCACCAGCAACTTCACCCTCGCCGTTTAGCTCAGCAATACCACGGCGCATTTGTGGTCCAAGACGAATATCAGCGACATCACGCAATTGCAGTGGTGTGCCGTTAGCGTTCACGCCCAATGGAATGGCTTCTAAGTCAGCTAAGCTTTTGATATAACCCGTGCTGGTTACCATGTATTCGGCTTCGGCCATTTCGATTACCGAGGCGCCCATTTCTTGGTTGCCTTGCTTAATAGCGGTTTGGATTAAACTTAGCGGAATACCATAAGCACGCAGTTTATCTGGCTCAACATTAACTTGGTATTGCTTAACCATACCACCAACAGAGGCAACCTCTGATACGCCGGGTACGGTTTGTAATTCAAACTTTAAAAACCAATCTTGCAAGCTACGTAGTTGGCTAATGTCGTGCTGATTGGTTTTATCCACCAGCGCATATAAATAAACCCAACCAACGCCCGTGGCATCTGGGCCGAGCTCGGCGGTTGCGGTATCAGGTAAACGGCTAGAGACTTGACTTAAATACTCTTGCACTCGGCTTCGTGCCCAATACAAATCTGTACTTTCATCAAAGATGACATATACGTAGGAGTCACCAAAAAATGAAAAACCACGCACTGTTTGTGCCCCAGGAACTGAGAGCATCGCGGTGGTAAGTGGGAAAGTCACCTGATCTTGCACTACTTGCGGTGCCTGCCCTGGGTATGAGGTTTTTACAATCACCTGCACATCAGATAAATCAGGTAAGGCATCAATAGGGGTATTTTTTACCGCAAAAATACCTCCACCGATTAACATTGCTGTGAGTAACAAGACAAAAAAGCGATTAGTAACGGACCATCGAATAACTGCTGCTATCATAATGCCCCCTAATGATTACTGTGTGATTGCATGCTTGATGCAATATCAATACGCTGGATGATAAATTCGCCCGCTTGCACACTAAAAGTAAAAGTCAGCTGTTGCTTCGGGACTAAGCCGGTTAAATCGAGATTTTTAGCAAATACAAAGTTCATAGTGGCAGGACCGCGATTCCATTTCTTAATTGCGCCGCGGCTTATATTGGCAATTCGTTTGTCTTTATCAATAGTATTGATAGTGCCCGTTACAGTAGCCATGTTGTCAGCTTCATTCATTACATGGGTTGAATCCATAATATGAATTGCGCTTATTATGTAGTTACCATCCGCTTTTTTTGTTAGCTCAAAATGCAAAGCTTGCCCTGCTTGTAGCGCCTGAAAATCAACGCCATCGGAAACGGTAAAGTCCATGGTCATACTAGGCCAATCTAATTCACCCATTGGTTCGTGACTAATATTCACCATGCGATGATCTGCCATAACACTATTCACTTCGCCTTTACCCCACACGCTAGTAACTGGCGCCGGTGTTTGCATACGTTTAAAATCGGAGCTTTTGCTTGATTCTGAGTCCAACAAAAATTGCGCTGAGGTGACGACTTCATCATCTGCTTTAATACCGGCTAAAATAACCGTGTTATCACTATCGCTGCGACCAAGTTCTACTGCTACTGATTTAAAGCGACCTTCGCCTAGCGCCACTACTAAGCGGTCTTGCGAGCCGGTGCGAATCACTGCCTCTTTAGGCACAATAAGTTGTTGCTGTGCGGCTTTGGCATGAATGCTAATTTGCGCGAACATATTTGGCTTTAGTTGATGATCTTTATTGTTAAAGCGCAGGCGCACCCGCAGCGTGCGGTTTTTAGCATCAAGGGTAGGGTAAATATAATCAACCTTGCCACGCCAACTTTGCCCGGCAATATAATCAAGAGTCATGGTAACCGGTAAACCCACTTCTATAAGCTGCGCTTGGCGCTCGAACACTTCTGCCTCGACCCACACTTCATCTAGTTGACCAATACTCATCATTGAAGTGCCGGGCTTCACATAAAAACCTTCACGGATATTAAGTTCATCCATTACACCGCTTTGACGGGCGTAAAAGGTAATGTTCTGCATCACTTTTTTATTTGCTTGTAAACGCTCAACAAAACCGTCTGACACATTCAATGCCTTTAAGCGCGCCTTTGCCGCACGGATCAGTACTGGGTTATTGCGATTAACTGCCAGTACAAACTCTTCTTGTGCGTTTACCAGCTGCGGTGAATATAAGGTATATAGCGGTTCACCTTTTTCAACTTTATCGCCAGCAGCTTTAACGTACAAAGTTTCTATCCAGCCTTCTACACGCGGGTGAATGTGCACTAACTGATCTTGATTATATTGTATGTAGCCCACGGTTCTTACTTCACTTTGCAGTGCTTTGAGCTGTACTTTTGCGGTTCTAACGCCGAGGTTATTCACTACTGCAGGAGATATTGTTACAGCACCAGGGCCATCTGGGTTGTTGCTTTCACTCTCAGCGTAAACTGGCACTAAATCCATACCCATTGGTGAAAGTCCTGGTTCATCACGGCGGTAATTACTATCCATAGGGGCAACCCAATACAGGGGTTTTTTCTGTGTGTTAGTAATGGATGTATCTGTACGATTAGTCAGTAAGGATAAACTCGTTGCCGCAATGGCTGCACCAGAGAGTGCGGCGATAAGCAGTTTTAAATTAGTGTTCATTATGCTCTCCTGCAAGTAGCTCAGCCATCACAGCAACATCTTTACTACTGGCGTAATAATTCAACCGAGCTATGATAATTTGTTGATCTATTTGGATGTTCAATGCGTCTATTTTGGCGCTTAGTTCGCTAATGCGAGCACGCATCACTTCTGAAAAATCACCATCATCGCGGGTATAAGCATTTAATGTCGCTTGTGCTTGTTCTGCCATTTGCGGCAATAACTTTGTTTGATAAAGCGCGTCACGCTGCTGTAACCTTGCAAGCTGACTAAACTCTTTAAAATACATCCCTTTGAGCTTTTGTAGTGCGAGCAATTTCTCTGTTTTTACCGACTCTGCCATGGCAATAGCAGCATTGACTTGCTGGTCTTGACGATTGTCGGTAAATAGCGGTAAATCAATACTAATACCTACAGAGAACAGATCGGCACGGGAGTCGCCCATCGGCGTGTCATCGCGATAGCCATAAGCCATATTTACGCCAAGTTGTGGTTTATAGCCTTGTTTAGCTACTGCAACTTCGGTTTGCTTGGCAGTAATGCTTTGCTCTATGGCAACAATGGCAGGATGTGCCATCAACAGCTTCATGAGTTGCTCAAATTTAAGCTCTGCAAAGTCAACCAATGGCTTTATATCACCGCGCTTAGCACTCACAGGTTGAGTTAACATACTCATCGGTAGCCATTGCGACATCCGTTTCTTAGCACTTTCAAATTGCTGCTCTAACATCACTAGCTTGTCTTCAAGGCGGGTTAATTCTAACTGCGCGCGAATAATATCTTGCTGGCGGGTTTTACCTACCGAGCTGGCATAACTTGACTCAGTAATATCAATCAATTGTGTAAATAAACCTTTATCTTGCTCAATCAGCGCAATACTTTGCTGAGCACGATAAGCATTGAGCCAAGATTCAATAATGATGGTTTTAACCTGTGCAAGTCTGTCGGCACGCAACCAAGGATATTGCTGCGCTGATTGAGCTAAAGCTTGCTGTTTAAGTTCAAGGCTGTCACCACGGCTAAACATTTGGCTTACACCCACTTTTAACTGGGTCATGCCTTCTTGATCGAAAGCAAAGCCATTCGTTGGTAAATTCATCAGCCCTAAGGTTAATACCGGATCAGGTAACGTGCCTGCAGCTAAGCTTTGTGCTTGCACAGCAGCTTGTTGATATTTATTGGCCGTCAGCCACGGTTCGTTATTAAGCGCATAATCGAGCGCTTGTTCAAGGCTTAATTCGTTACTGTATGCTGAGCTTGCCGTTGTTAGCAAAAGCGCTAAAAAACTGGCTTTAAGTACTGCGAAGTGATTCATCACTTACTCCACTATAAATTAAAAAAATGATTAATTTAGAGGCAGGAATAGGCGATTTTTAATATGGTTTAGTAAATTTTAGACGCACCTATCCTGCAATTAAGCAGACATAGGAGGGCGATATAGCGAGCTGGCTATGTAATGTTGGTCTTGCAGGGTATAGAGTTGCACTTTCTCGGCACTGAGCAACACGGTGGTAAATAAGTTACTCATACTCAACATTGAGTGAGTACTACAGGCGCTCATTGGGCAAGCGCATTCTTGGTTGTTTGTTGCATCGTCATCGCAGCAATCCATGTTCATCATACCTGCCGACATGTCATGGTGCATATCAGTAGTATCAACAACTTGCGACTGGGGTTGACTCATATGGGGCATTTCGCACGACATAGTTACAGACGCAACAGCTTGACCCACTAACGTGAATAACAAAACTATGGCCAATAAACTCTGGTGAATACGTTGCAACACAATGCCTTTTATAAATTAGGTTCTAGGTTCTAGGTTCTAGGTTCTAGGTTCTAGGTTCTAGGTTCTAGGTTCTAGGTTCTAGGTTCTAGGTTCTAGGTTCTAGCGAAGTTTATGATAACTACTTAGTTAACACAAATGTTTAACTATTTTTTGGCGTAACTTTAATTAAGCTGCTAGCGGCGATGGCAAATAAACAATAGCCAGTGAAATACCAAAAACCTGTACCAAGTTCGGCATGCATGTTGATCAACTCACCCATTTGGCCATCAGCATTCCCTGCAAGATAAGCCACGATTATGGCAATCACAAATACATCGACCATGCTCCACTTAGTGACACCTTGTATTATTTGGCCAAGCATGTGCTTAAATTTATTCACTGGTAAAAAAATATATAACAATTGCATTAATAATTTTAAGGTTGGGATCACTATCGAGAAAAATGCCACTAATGCTGCGACTAAGTAATTCTTGTTATCTGCCAGTTCATTAACCGTGCCCCAAATACTCCGTGTTTTTTGGTAAGCGCTAATTTCACCTTCCAATTTATCAAGCCCTAGCATACTAGATGCCATCATCAGCATATTGCGGGTACTTACGTCACCTTCCTCTGCTAGCATTTCAATGCCCACTTGAGCTAATTGCGACTTGTCTATTCTCCCCTCAAGAGTTAAAACAGGTTGCGTAATACCTGGTAATAATAATGCGAGTGCTATAAGTATAATTGCTAGTGGTAAAATTTTACGCATAAATCGTCTTCAAAAAAGGTTAATAGCATCGCATAGTACTGAAACTGTTATACTTGTTCAATAATAGACGCTAACACCTCATCACCATATTCTCGCGCACTAAGCATAATATTATAGACAACCTCTATATTTGAAGCTGGGCGAATTGTTTCAAGCAATTGCTCCGCCATGGGCCAATTATCTTCTTCCACAGCACGAACTAATTGCAATGTTGCACCAAGCATTCCATTATAGTTAAGCAAAGCACCTGATAGCTCATCGCCCAAACAAAACTCTTTTGCGATAACATCGAGCTCTATGTTTAGTATCGCATCAAGGATTGAAATTAATCCGACTAAGTAGCCTTGCTCTGACATGTCCTTGCCGCCGGGTTCCAGCATTAGCTGCATAAAGTGCGCACGTATTAAGCCAAGTTTAGTTAATTCAGTTGGTCTATCTACCCCTAGTTCACTTAAAGCAAGTACCCGCACAAATTGGCGAATAGCGTCTTCACCCAAGTAGATAACAGCTTGTGAAATTGACGTAATAACTAAGCTCTTACTCTCTGAGCGAGCATTAACCAGTTTTAGAATCCGTGCAGTGAGACCTACATCCTTTGCAATTCGCTGCTGTATTTCATCAAAATTAAGATCCAATCGTGAGGTGCATCTTAATAAATCAAAAACCGCCAATTTTGACGGCTCAACATTTTGGTACGTCAGCATTTCTGGGCGTGCAAAAAAGAAGCCTTGAAAGAGGTCGCATCCAGCGTTTTTTAACGATAAAAATTGTTCATGAGTCTCTATACGTTCAACAATTATTTTTAACCCAGGAAAACGGCGTTTAAGCTTTTTTAACGCCATGTTAGTTTTAATGATGGGCTCTTCAACTTCTAGTTTTATATAATCAACAAGCTCCAAAAGAGGTTCCCACTTTTCATCGCCATCATAATCATCTAAAGCAAACGTGTAACCCTCACTTTTTAAAGATTTAACGCGATGGGTAACCTTTTCAATGTTATTGGCACGCTCGACAATTTCAATAACAGCGCTACTAGGCTGTAATAAACGAGGAAAGTCTTCCAATAAGGCGTCTGACGATAAGTTGATGAACGCGTATTGTTTTGCTGTTAATTTTTCTAACCCTATCAGCATAAGCGCATTAAAAAATAATCGCCCCGTGGCTTGGCCATCTGAGGTGCCTGCAGGAAACACATTATTAACTGAATCACGATATAATAGCTCGTAAGCAAAAATGCCTTTTTCGGCATTAAAAATTGGTTGGCGTGCGATGTATTGCGTCACCATAGTGGGCATTGTTTTTGTTATTTTAGTATTCGACATTTCTTGCCCTTCTGATGCGGCTGCTTTTGAGGTTCATCAATTGAGTATTCATATATTAAATTAGTATAGTGATTTTTTAGAAGCTTGCATGTATAAACTGTGTTTAAAAGTAGTAATTCCCTTCAATCAAAGCAACCAGAACTTTCTGATTTAATGAATTATAATAAAAATACCCTTACATTTTTAAGGGATATGTTTTTCTGGGACTCGACAGTGGTATACTTGCTTTATATCTAGGCCCACACTAAAAGAATCTAAAATATGAGTATTGAACACACTTTAATTGAGCGTAGCAATAACCAATGTGAGTTATGTAGTGCAACCGATAACCTATCAGTTTATGAAGTACCACCAGTTGCTGAAGCACATTCAGATAAATGCATTTTTGTTTGTCAGACATGTAAAAACCAAATTGAATCAACTACTGAGCTAACACCAACACATTGGCATTGCCTAAATGACAGCATGTGGAGCCAGACGCCAGCCGTGCAAGTAGTCGCTTATAGAATGCTTACTCGTCTTGCAGTAGAAAATGGCTGGGCGCAAGACGCTTTAGATATGATCTATCTTGAAGAAGACACGCTGAGCTGGGCACAAAAAGTTCTTGCTGAAGAAGATGATATTAAACACCTTGATAGTAATGGTGTAGTTTTACAAGCTGGCGATACTGTTACTCTTATCAAAGAACTTGATGTTAAAGGAAGTAGCTTGGTTGCTAAACGTGGTACCGCCGTGCGTAACATTGGCTTAACCAGCAACCCTGAGCACATTGAAGGGCGTGTAGACGGTCAACGTATAGTTATTTTGACCAAGTATGTAAAAAAATAAGCTCAACCTTGCAGTTTAATTTTTCAAAATGGGCCATGTGCCCATTTTTTGAGAGTTAAGCTAAGATTAAGTGTGAAAGGAATACGCTTGCAGGGTTTTCAGTCGCATATACTGCAAGCTTTAGCTCATTCAAGGAAAATTTATGTCATTACAAAAATCATCATTAGGCTGTCTTGTTTTATTAACGGCAAGTATTGCCCTTTCTGGTTGTACTCAGGAGAATGCATCTGACAATACAGCAGAGCAAAAAACAATGGCGACGCTTAATACCCAAGTATCCTATTTAGACCGCAGCATGTTACCACCAGGCTCCGTAATGACCGTTAAGCTTTCTGATGTGTCTAAAATGGACGTTAAATCCGATGTTATTAGCGAGCAAACCTTAGAGCTCAATGGTGGTCCGCCTTATGATGTATCGCTGCAGTATGATAAGTCAGAAATTAAAGCTGGCCATCGTTACAGCGTTAGTGCACGTATCGAAAACCAAGGCAAATTGCTTTACATTAGCACAACCAGTAATAACCCTTTTGCGCAACAGCAAACAGATCAACCTTATAAAGTTATCGTGTCAAAAGCCGCTGCACTTAAGCCAGACGTAAACCTAACAAACACTTACTGGAAAGCTATAAGCTTCAATGGTGAAACTGTTAAGGTGAAAACCAAAGAGCCCTTTATTCAATTTAAAGCCGATGGCACTACACATGGTTTTTTAGGATGTAATAACTTTACTGGTAGCTACGAAGTAAGTGAACAAACGCTTACTTTCAAGCCGTTAGCAAGCACTCAAAAAATGTGTATTGAGCAAATGAATATTGAAACAACGATGTCAGCAGTGCTTGATACCGCCAGCGAATTTGCTATTGATGGTGAAACACTCACAATGAAAAATGCAGCAGGTGAAGTCACAGCAATCTTCCAAGCAACGTACTTTAATTAGACTCTTGCATAAAAACGCCCAAGCAAAGTTGGGTGTTTTTAAAACAGGTTCACACGGTTATTCTTCAACTAACTGTTCGCTACGGTAAAAGCCGCTGGCATCGCTTAACAAATCCACTAGTTCAGGTAACACTGTATCCATGGTTTGTTTTAACTTCCAAGGTGGGTTAATTACAATCATGCCTGATGCTGTCATGCCGTGTACATCAGTATCAGCTTGGGTTGCTAATTCAAACAATTGAATATTACGCATACCCGATGCAATAAGTCCTTCTTCCATACGATCAATACGTTCTCTATCAACTACTGGATACCAAATCATGTAAGTACCCGTAGCAAAGCGTTGATAAGTTTTAACTAACGTTTGAACAACTGTATCGTAGTCGTCTTTGATTTCATAAGGTGGGTCAATCAATACGCAGGCTCTGCGTGATGCTGGGGGTAACAAACCGATAAGCCCCGCAAAACCATTTTCACCACGTACACGGATTGAGCGCTTGCCTTGCATGTTTTCTTCCAGTAATACCAGATCCCTAGGGTGCAACTCAAAAAACCACCCTTTATCTTGGCGGCGTAAATAATGCTCAGCTATTTTTGGTGAGCCTGGATAAAAAGCAAGCTCTCCTTGTTCATTAAAGGATTTAATCAATGCTATATAGTCATTTAAAGCTTCGTGACCACTGCTGTGCTGATAAAGCTTTGCAATGCCATCTTGAAATTCTTGTGTTTTTTGCGCATCAGCAGAAGCTAATTCAAAAAAGCCCGCCCCTGAGTGAGTGTCAATATAATCAAGTGGCTTATCTTTAATTGTTTGATAACTTAATACCTGCGCAAGCACGAGGTGTTTAAGAACATCGGCTGGATTTCCAGCATGAAATGAATGTCTGTAACTGAGCATAATTTAAGTTTCGCTATAAACCAATTGATAGGAGCTGTGAACGGTCTCATTATACCCAAGCTTACCTAAGATACGAGTCTATGATGAAATTAATATCCTCCTTAAACATCACAACACAAGCAATTAAAGTGAACCAATTCTGAACAAAGAAGCTAACCAGCTGAATTTTTCCTTAACATTAAATAAAAAACAGCTAAAAGCTGCGTAAGTGCTAGCATATAGTGTAACTTTGCTTTACATTTGCAAGTTATTAATAACAGTTATATGAGCGCCTTTATGAACAACGAAACTCTTTCTCAACTCGAACAACTGATCGACCAATTAATCACTCGTAACAATGAGCTACAAGCCGAAGTAAAAAGCCTGACTGAAAAAAATGGTCAGCTAATTGACGAAAATGAAACCTTACAGCTTGAAGTACTTGATAGCGAAGAAAAGCAAAAAGACACTAGTTCAACACTCAGCGGCCTATTAGAGAAATTGCAAAGCGCCCAACAGGCTAGCTAATGTCTGAGTTGCAAAACCAGCGGGTCACTGTTGAACTACTTGGCAAAGAGCAGCAATTTGCTTGCCCACAAGGCCAAGAGGAAGCACTGATTGCTGCTGCAAAGCACCTCAATGATTTAGTAGAGCAAATGAAACAACGCTCTACCGTAAGAAACGATCAAAAAGCCTTGCTTATGGCAGCATTGAACATCAGCCACGAGTTGTTAGAAGTGCAAAAGCAACAAGCAACAGCACAACAACAACAAGATGAGCTTATAGATAAACTTAGTTTATATTTAAACGACTCTAATCATAAATAAACAAGCGCACTATGCGCTTGTTTTTTTATATGCTAAACAATGATTCACATATAAAAAGCAACTTTAATTTAGGTATGGATGCATGGCTCACCAATTTTTAAGCTCGCGTTTAACTCACTTGTTCGTCATGGCCAGCTGTTTTTTTTCCGCCAATCAGGCTAATGCGCAATGGCAAAAAATATCTAACCAAGTCGATTTTTTTCAACAGCCCGCTAATTTACGTTTTTACGATTCAAACCAAATACTAATCAAGGGCAATAGTTGCGCACTCATGTTTGATGCTAGTGGTGATTTTTCAGCCGTTGAGGCAACGGTAAAACACCTAAAGCAAACTCTTAAAGTCCCTTTATGTTATTTAGTCGCAAGCCACTTTCATGACGATCACCTGCTTGGGATGGCGGTATTACAGCATCATTACCCAAATGCTAAATTAATTACACACACAAAATTAGCAGCAAACTTTACAGATTTTCAACAGACATATACCAATAAGTTAGACAACTACCAGCAAAGTATTGAATTAAGCTATCAGCGCTTAGCCGAGCAACCTGAAGATAAGCAACCAGCCTGGCGTGATAAACTTGAATTAGCTAAAGAGCGACTGCTGCGTTGGCGAGAGTACGCACTGCATTCACCTACTTTAACAGTCACTGACTCACTCGCACTGGATTTAGGTAACTACCCTATAACAATCAATGCTTACCAAGCACATACTGATGCTGATTTAATGCTTTTTGCAGAGCAAAAAACAATTTTGGTCGGTGGAGATATTGTCGACTATTTACCTTACCCTGGGCACGGAAATTTAACTAGCTGGCGAGAATTATTAAAAAAACTAACTACAAGCACAATTGAGCAGATTATTTTACCCGGCCACGGTAAGCCATTAACAGTAAAAAGCCTTCAGCAATCCCACGCTTTTTTAACTGCCATACAAGAGCATGTGCAAAACACCCCAGAACAAAACTTAACTGAGCTTCAACAAAGTTTTAAAAAACAATTTGCTGACCAGTACATTACCGATGATATTTCAGCCAAAGCTTACCCAATGTTTCTGCAAGCTGGACTTAAACGTGCTAAACAGTCAAAATAGCAGCCGCACAGGGTTGTGCTAAACTTAAACAAGGTCTGAAGTTGGGTGTTTTTTATGTGCAGATATTTTTGTGCTTTATTGCTAATGTTTATTTTGCTTTTCGGATGTAAAACAATCGAGCACCCAGTTGAATCTGATGAAACAATTCAAGCCCCGGTTATTTTTAATCATTTTAAGCCATCAAACACACTACCGACTACAACCTTAAAAACTCACATTATCGATGCGCCGTTAGGTATAAAAGCGCCAGAGAAAACAACGCCAAAAATCACCTCAACAGCAACAAAAAATCAGCGCCAGACTGATTTATGGCAGCATATTGCACACAATTTACAGTTTAAAATATACCTCAACAAAGCACTAAAAAAGCGTATCAAATGGTATGTTAAACAACCCCATTATTTAACAACAGTTAATAAACGGGCCGCCCCTTACTTATATCATATTGTACGAAAAGTAGAGCAACAAAAGCTCCCTATGGAAATCGCTTTATTACCCTTTGTAGAAAGTGACTTTAGACCTGCAATACGCTCATCCCAACATGCTGTTGGTGTTTGGCAGCTAGTTGGCGCAACGGCTCATCATTTTGGGATAAAGTCAGACCAATGGTACGATGGCCGCCAAGATGTACTAGCATCGACTGATGCTGCACTGGCCTATTTAAAATACCTACACAAGCGTTTTAATGGTAATTGGTTACATGCTTTAGCTGCATATAATACCGGTGAAGGAAGAGTAAAACGTGCCATAGCGGAAAATAAAAAACGTGGTAAAAGTACTGATTATTGGTCATTAAATTTACCCAAAGAAACTGCTGAATATGTACCAAAGCTTCTTGCCCTAAGCTACTTAGTACAAAACCCCAATAAAGGCCTAAAGCGCCCTAAATTAGCCAACAAAGCAATCACAACAGAATTTGATGTTGGCCAGCAGTTTGATTTCTCAGTCATAGCTAATTTATCTGGTATTGGCCGCAAGCAACTTCACAAGCTCAACTCTGGATATTTAAAAAATCAAAGCTCACCAAATGGACCCCACACCCTTTTAATCCCTATGGCACAGCAAAACCTCCTGACAAGTCAATTTTTTAAACGTAACTTTGCAGGAGAGTATATTGTAAAACAAGGGGATACTTTATATGCCATTGCGCGTCGCTTTGACATGCCAGTTAAAAAGTTAAAGATGATGAATAATAAGCTATCAAACCTAATTAACATTGGTGAAACGTTAACTGTAGGTCAACCACGTACCATGCCTGACACTTTAACAATAGATTATAAAATTAGCCCATATCTTGAACACACTGAAATCGCCATACCCACCATTGCCGTGGAATATCAAGTAAAACCCGGTGACACTATATGGGGAATAAGCCAGTTATATGATGTGCCTCACAAAGATTTAGCTCAGTGGAACAAGATTAGTGCATCCAGTATTTTAAAGCCCGGTGCTTTACTAGTACTTCATTTACCTCAAGCAACAAAGCCTACTCCCAAAATTAATACCGAAGGTATGCTTTCGGGGTTAGAAAAAACCTTAACTAAGCCACAATAGTCTATAGTTTCAGATCTGTCACAATTAGCGTAAAATTAGCCTTTATCTATATTTTTCTATAAGAGATTGGCATGCAAATCAGTAAAAATTCAGCGGTTGAGTTTCACTACACCTTGAGTGAAGCGGGCGAGCAACTTGAAAGCAGTAAAAACGACGCGCCACTTAGCTATATTCATGGTCTTGAAGGTATGCTACCAGGTCTTGAAAAAGCCCTTGAAGGCAAATCTGCCGGCGACAACTTAACCGTGACATTAGCACCAAGTGAATCTTATGGCGAACGCGTTGATGATTTAATTCAACGTATCCCACTTAAGCACTTACAAGGCGATACCAAAGTATGGAAACCAGGCATGACTGCTATGGTGCATTCAAACCAAGGTAAGCACCAAGTTACTATTGTTAAAGTTGGCCGCTTTAATGCTGATTGTGATTTAAACCACCCATTTGCAGGCAAGACATTGACGTTTGATGTAGACGTTATTTCGGTGCGTGAAGCCACGAGTGAAGAGCTGTCTCATGGACACGTTCATAGCGAAGGCGGCTGTGGTCACAATCACTAATTAAGGACAAATAATGACAAAAGTTGCAATAGTAACCGGTGGAAGCTTAGGTATTGGTCGTGCTATCTGCCAGCGCTTAGAAAGTGATGGCTTCAAGGTATTTAACTTAGACATTCAAAATGGTGAATACGGTACTTGGCATGAATGCGATGTTAGCCAAAGCGTACACGTAGAGCTGGCAATCGCAAAAATAGCACAAAGCCAAGGCCGTATTGATGTACTCGTATCGAACGCAGGTAAGCATCTTAGCGCGACGATAGAAGACACCGACGAAGCAACTTTTGACTCTTTGTTTGCGCTCAATGTTAAAGGGGCATACGCCGCTGTAAAGGCAGTATTGCCGAGTATGAAAGCGCAAAAAAATGGAGCGATAATTTTTATCGCCTCTGACCAAGCAAGTATAGGCAAAACCAATTCTTTTGCTTATAACCTGACAAAGCACGCCCTTGCATCGATGGCAAAAACAACGGCTTTAGATTATGCAGCTTTTAACATTCGTGCCAATGCTGTATGCCCAGGCACAATTGAAACGCCTTTATTTCATAATGCTATTGACGCCTACTGCAAAAGTAGTGGCGCCATTAAAGCTGATATCGTTGCCCAAGAAGGTTCATTACAACCACTAGGCCGATTAGGGCAGCCAGAAGAAGTGGCCGCTTTAACAGCATTTTTAGCAAGTGACAATGCAAGCTTTATCACCGGCAGCTTACAAAACATTGATGGCGGCTACACAGCTCAATAGTTAGGTGAATAAAATGCATAATAAAATAATTGACCCCCATGTGCATTTTTTCAATCTGATTGAAGGTGAATACAGGTGGTTACAAGGAGGCACACCGCCTCCATGGCCACACCTTGACCAAATAAAAGCACCCACTACTACTGCTGAGTTAATACAGCATTGCCCATTTGAGTTAAAGGCCCTTGTTCACATAGAGGCTGGGTTTAATAATGATCGCCCAATTGAAGAGTTAATTTGGCTCAGTAAACACTTAGCCCAGACTCAATATAGAGCAATTGGCTATGCAAAAATTGATGATTGTCCTGAAACTTTCAAACAAGCAATTGCAAAATTATTGCACCCATCACTTGTTGGTATCAGAGACATCACACAAGCAAAGGAGAGCTCGCGTTTACTAAACCCTAACACTGTTACCAACTTAGCTTACTTAGCCAAGTTAGGATTACATTTTGAAGCGCAATTTGAGTTAGAAAACACCTCTGTTAGCCAACGCGTTGCTGACTACTGCGCACAGCTGCCCAATTTACGAATAGTTATTAATCATGCCGGGTTACCTCAAAAAATAGATGGCTGGAAAACAGGAGTCAAAGCTTTAGCAGATAATCAAAACGTGTATATTAAGTATTCGGGGTTTGAACTACTCCCTCTATCAACCAGGCAAAAACACACTTGCTTTGATTTTATTATCCAGCAATTTGGCCAATCACGCGTTATGTTTGCTAGTAACTTCCCGGTTTGCCAAATTGAGCAAAGTTATGAAGCAATTTGGCAAAGCCACTTTGCGTTATGTAAGAATCATACCCTATGGCAAAAACTGAGTTACGACAACGCTCTTCGCTTTTATCGACTTTCAATATAATGTGACTATCTTGTACAAATAAAAAGCGCTATATTCTACTTAAGTTGTTAAGTGTGAGTGCGATTAATGAATAAATCACAATATAAACTAACAGTCATATCTGCCCTATCGTTGAGTGTGTTATCTGGGTGTGGCTCAGGTTCCTCTGACAGCAACTCTTCAGGGCCAACTGTCATTAATTGGACACAAGGTGAATTTCAATCATCGCGTAACTTTGAGCAACAATGCCAAGCACTTAACGAAAAGCACTGGCTCCGCTCATGGAGCAACGAATCCTACCTTTGGTATGATGAGATTATTGATCGTGACCCTGCACTTACAGAATCTGTTGCTGATTACTTTCAACTATTAAAAACAGAAGAAATCACTAACTCTGGTGCTAATAAAGACAACTTTCATTCCAGCTTACCCACAGCACAATGGCAAGCACAAAGTCAGTCTGGGATCGCCTTTGGCTATGGGTTTAAAACTAAAATAATTAGCCCAACAGCACCTCGCCAAGCAGTTATTAGCTACACAGAGCCTAATTCCCCCGCTAGTCGAGCGAACCTCACTCGTGGTTTTGAAATCATAGAAGTAGACGGTGTCGACTTTGTAAATGCCAGCACACAAGAGGACGTCGACACGATTAATGCCGGCTTATTCCCTAAAGAGTCGGGTAAAGTCACCTCGTTTACGTTCAAGAGCGTTACCACATCTGAAATACGAGAAGTCACGCTCACCGCTCAATCAATAGCAACTCAGCCAGTGACTAACGTAAAAACACTGGCTGATGGTAAGGTCGGTTATTTTCAATTTAATAGCCATAATGCAGTTGCAGAAAAACCCTTATATGATGCGTTTAATACTTTAAAAAATAATAATGTCACTGATTTAATCATCGATATTCGCTACAACGGCGGTGGCTTTTTACAAATGGCAAGCCAAGTGGCTTACATGATTGCAGGTGATGCGAATACTAATAATAAAATTTTTGAACGCACTATTTTTAACGATAAACACCCTGTGTTCAACCCTGTAACAGGTGAGCGTTTAGAGCCCGTATTATTTACCGATGAATTTGTCGGTTTTGCTGAAAATCCAAGTCTTAACCCCGGAACTAAACTACCCACCCTCAACTTAGAGCGCGTGTATTTACTCACAACAAGTAGTACATGCTCAGCTAGTGAAGCTATTATTAATGGTTTGCGGGGGGCTGATATCGACGTAATACAAATTGGAGCTGGTACCTGTGGTAAACCGTATGGGTTTTATGCTACTGATAACTGCGACGTTACCTATTTTACCATTCAATTTACCGGTGAAAACAACAAGGGCTTTGGTGAGTATGCTGATGGCTTTGCCCCACAAAATACGGTTAACACCGAACGCCTACCCGTGCGTGTTGCTGGTTGTGCTGTGGCTGATGACTTTACTCGTCAGTTAGGCGATCCTAATGAAGCACTCTTGGCAACAGCGCTTAATTACCGTGAAACAGGTAATTGCCCTGCGCCAACATCAACGGCCAGCCTGCAAGGTTTTGCGCCTTCACAGCAAAGTGATACGCCTTATGTTATTGATACACGAGCCATCACATTTGCAGAGCAGAACAAAGTGTTACCTAAAGCTGAAAATGAGTGAACGTATAATGAAAAACACTTTCGGTATTTGCATACTAAGTAGCACCTTGTTATTGGGCTGTGTAGCACCAGCTGATAAGCCTACGCCCAAATTACAGCATGCACTATTACAAGAGCCTCAAAGCGAATTAATTGCGCAAGGTATAGCACGACTCATGCGCAGTAATAATATTGCCGTTGCAAAAGATGTATTTATGCAACGCAGCCTCATGGTAGTGGATAACGTCACTAAAACGGATGAATTAGGTAACCCAATTATGGGCAGACAGCTTAATATGCCTGATAGATTTGAGCTACTGATCAAAAATGATCAATGCTTTGTTCGCCATTTAGATAGCAAAGCGACTGAGCCATTGCCGGATGTGAAATGTAAGGTGAATAATAACTAGGTGCGGGCTTCGGGCTTCGGGCTTCGGGCTTCGGGCTTCGGGCTTCGGGCTTCGGGCTTCGGGCTTCGGGCAAAATTTTAGTACTGTGAATTGAATATAAAAATAGATTTAATTCTATCAAAGCCAAAATAATTAATCTGAGCCTTTTATCGACTGGGAAGCGCTATTAGATTAGCAGCTTCCAGCCAATAGTTATTTTACATTCAAACTTATACGTTAAGTCGTTTTATTTTTCGAAGGATCTCCCCCATCAAAAAGCGGACTCAATTCAGCTCGCCTCTCGCAGCTAGAAACCCGTAGCTGATTATTTAATCTCTACTCTTTGTGAGCGCATTACAATCTCATCATTTAGCTCAATACCTAAGCCAGGCTCTTCTGATACTTCAAAGAAACCATTCTTAGGCTGCGGATCTTGTAAGCATAGTTCGCGGTTCCATTTCTTAATTGCATAAGTGTGATGCTCATGAATTAAAAAGTTAGGGATTGCTGTCTCAAGGTGCAATGATGCAGCTGTCGCAACCGGGCCGCCACACACATGTGCCTGAATACGTACATCAAAAATATCCGCGTAATCACACACCTTTTTAGTCTCGGTAAAGCCACCACACAAACCTATATCAGGTTGTAATACATCAATACTTTGATCTTCAAGGTATGGGCGCACACCCCAACGGTTATATAAACGTTCGCCACCGGCAATTGGTACGGCAACTTTATCTGCAACTTTTGCATGTAATGAGTGATTTAAATAGTTAACCGGCTCCTCGTAGTACATACAATCAAATTCTTCAGCTATTTCACCGATTTGAATGGCAGATGTTGCTCCCGGCAAGCTGTGGCATTCAAAAATAATATCAACTTCATCACCTACTGCTTCTCGAATCGCTTGCATGCGCGCACGATAAAGCTTCATTTCAGCACGTGAAATGATCTTGGTGCGGTCATAGTAAGTATTACCGTCTTTATCATACTGAATAGGGTCAACTTTAACGGCATCGTAACCTTCTGCAATCGCTTTTAAAGCGGCTTCTGCATATTCTTGTGGTTGCACGAGTGCTTTAAATTCACTATCCCAGTCAAACTGTAATTGTGAGGCATAAGTACGTAGCTTATCGTTAACTTTGCCGCCAAGTAACTGGTAAACAGGTAAACCAAGTGCTTTACCTTTGATATCCCAAAGCGCAGTATCAATAGCACTCATCGCAGCATAAACGACCGGACCGCCTCCTAAACCCCAAAAGCTTTCACGTAGCATACGTGACCATAACTTTTCTGTTTGAAATGGGTCATGCCCAATCAAAAACGCATCTGCCATTTCTTTGATCATAGCAGCAGCGGCACTATGGCCTAAGTCGTACGCAAGACCCGCCTCACCAACACCGCTAATGCCTTCATCCGTGTGAATACGAACAAATACAGGAGTCCACGCTGGACGCTCAGGGCAATGGATATCAAATACTTCAACGCGATTAACTTTCATGAAAACTCCTTAATTAGCAAAACTTGGATCAAGACGATAGGCTTTACGTAGCATTGCAGGCCAAGCTAGCTGACCACCTGTACTACCACTGTGAACAACGTTGGCTTGATTATAAATATTGTCGATAATAGCTTGCGGTACTGGCGTGACTTCTTCGCCGCTTGCTTGCAGAGACAACTGGATTTCACAGGCGCGTTGTAAGTCGTAAAAACGCATGAATGCATCACCTACTGTTGGGCCAACAGTAAGTCCACCGTGGTTTACTAATAACATATGATTAGTATTAGCAAGATCATCTTGCAGTCGTTTTCTTTCATCATCATTCACTGCAAGCCCTTCATAACCATGATAAGACAATGATGGTAAAGAAAACATCGAATACTGACTAAGTGGCAACAAGCCTTGTTTTTGCGTTGCTACTGCGATGGTTTCTTTAGTATGTAAGTGAATAACACAGTGGGCGTCGTCACGCACTTCATGAATAGCACTGTGAATAGTAAAACCAGCCGGATTAATTTTAAACGGAGTGTCATCTAAGATATTGCCCGATAAATCCACTTTCACCAGGTTTGATGCCGTTACTTCGTCAAATGTGAGACCAAACGCATTTACAAGATAATGATCAGTGCCAGGTAGTCGTGCCGATAAGTGCGTGTAGATTAAATCACCCCAACGAAAGTGATCAACTAAACGATAACATGCGGCTAAATCAACACGTAACTGCCACTCCTGTTCTGATACTTTATTTTTTAAATCAAGTTGCGGTAATTCAAACATATTTATGCCTTGTATAAACACACTGAGTACAATGCGAAATAGATGTATAGAAGTCTAAAGCAGTCTAAGGTTGCAATCAACCATTAGAAACAAAACAGCCACATCAAATAAATTGATGTGGCTGTTTTAGCGTTAACTAAGAGTCAGCTTAACGTGTCAGTTACTTAACATTTGATAAGTAATCAGCGATTGCCGCCATTTCTTCTTCAGATACATTTGCAACCATAGCTTTCATTGCCATACTCATGCCGTTTGCGCGAGCACCTGACTTAATGTCTTTCATCTGTGCGAGTAAGTATTCTTTGTTTTGACCATTTAGCTTAGGATACATTGCCATGATAGGTGATTTACCTTCAGCACCATGACATGTTTGACAATTTTTAGCGGTATAAAGCGCTTCACCGTCCGCAGCCATTGTTGAAAATGAAGCACTTGCAGCCACAGCAAGGCTTGCCCCTAAAAGTACTGTTTTTATCTTGCTCATTATATTTTCTCTTCTTTTTAACGGTTTAGAAATCTGTCCAATTAAGTGTAGACCATGCACACTAACTTGCTAATTTGTACGTGATTCATACACTGTGTAGATCACTGATACTTCTTAGGTACACTTCACTTAGTGTACCAATATTAGTTAAAAATAACCTATTTAATAAACTAAAGTGTGATTAAAAGAAACAAATAAAAAGATTAGTTACCATACTTATTTATCGTCATACACGGCCTATGCCAAATACAACTTATTCAGCCTAGTGCGCTATTACCACACAAGATCATCTGGTACTTCAAAGTCAGCATATGGGTCATTATCGTCCTTATCTTTATCGTCTGGCTCAACATGAAATACGATATACTTTTCATCAACTTCAGCCACCTTGCGTGCAGGCTCATCCTCAAGCACATAAAACTGACCTTCAAGAACACAAATTGCTAAACGCCCGCCTGACAACGCTTTTTGAGTTTTTTCATTCACATCGAGTTCTTTTACTTTATTCTCATAAGTAAAATTAAAGGTGCGCTCACCGCGGATCTCATCTTGATTGTGATGCTCTAAAATTTGCTTAACACGTGCAACTTGCTCACGTTGTTTTAAATCGCCTTGGCGCGCTTGATTTAACTCTTCAGCTTTCTTTTGTTGCTCTAACTTTGTTTGTTGAATGTGTTTTTGCAGATCGCTGGGGTTACTGGTTGCCCCCTTCTTTTGTTTTTTTTGCTGCTTTCGTTTCTCACTTTTTGCCACTTTTGCTTTGTGCGACGTTGTTAACCCTGCCTGAAGTAACTGGTCTTGTAATGAACCCATTGTCTTGTTCCATGAAAAACTGATATTGGAATTATTTTATACCGATACCCACCACACCTCAAGATACGAGTTGCGCTAGAATTCAACCAATTTTTCCAACCCTTTAAATGCGCTATGGATTAATACTTAAGATTTCCCATCTTTATGCTGGTAATGTAGCAAAGCTAAAAGTGCAAAACCTGATTTAGCGCAATAAATTTGTATTTTTTATTCCAAAATAACAACTTAAATTAGTAATTGATCTAATAACAACTAAGCGTAAGCTATCTGCTTTTGCTCTTAGGCCAAATGAATGCGTATTTTTCATTTATTACTGTGCTCATTATTTATCTTCTTTGTTTTGTATGCACCCCAGCCACTTTTAGGGTTATTTGCAACTCAATTTTCAGTCAATCCTGCCACTGCGGGCAGCTTGATGACAGCGACAATGGTGCCATTAGCTATTGCCCCCCTCATATATGGCTTAATACTCGCCAAGCATAACCCACTGAACATTTTACGTTATGCAATGCTTGGGCTCGCAGTCAGCTGTATTATTTTTACCTTAGCTCCACGATTTGAACTACTTTTATTTATCCGTTTTATACAGGGGTTAATCTTACCTGCCGCACTCACTGCCATGACAACCTATATTGGCATGTCATATAAAGCGGATTGTTTGCAAAAAAAGATGAGCTTGTACATAGGTAGTACAATTGCAGGCGGGTATTTTGGCCGCGTGCTAGCCGCAGTATTTGCTGATTTATGGAGCTGGCAGAGCTTTTACTACGTAATAGCTGCCGTTTTGGTACTACTTGCATTGACAATGAGTAACCGCACACACCCACCCATGGAAGAACCGCAATCACCATTTAGTCATTTAAAACAACTTGCAACAGCCCCCATATTAAAACTATATAGTGCAGTTTTTTGTATGTTTTTTTGCTTTGCTGCTTTGCTTAATTACCTTCCGTTTATTTTGCAAGATACCTTTTTAATAACCAATACTCGCGATATTGGCTTTATCTATAGTGGCTATTTGTTGGGTGCTTTATTCTCAATGACTACACCTTGGCTGTTGAAGCGCAGCCGCTCCCCATGGCATTTATTGTGTGGTGTATTTGCATTTTATTGCATCACCATTATTTTACTAATTAGCGAAGAGCTGCTTGTATTTTTGATTGCTTTTGCGGGCTTTTGTGCGGCAATGTTTATGATTCACTCTACAGCCGCACCTTTGGTGAATAAAATTAGCAGGGCACCAGCCAGTGTGACTAATGGTGGCTATGTATCATTTTATTATAGTGGAGGAGCGCTAGGCTCCTTTTTACCAGGGCTGGTGTACCAACAACATGGACAAATTGCGTTCATGACTACGCTTTTAGTGGTATGCTTTTGCGGGTTTATGTTGGTGTTAAGTGGTTATTTAGCGGGTAAAAAAGCCACTTTAGGTTGATGCCCTGTGCTTGCAAAAAAGCGTTCTAAATCACTTTTAGCCATAATCCACGTTTGCGTATTTTCAAATGGGTGACAATGGAATAAATCGCCAAACCATATATCTTGATCTAGCCAAACTGTGACATTATTTTGCTTATCATTCATAAGCGCAAGCATAGACACACACCCAGGAGCGACTTTTAGATAGCGCGCTAGCCGCTCATCGGAGGCAAACCCCAACCTTGATAAGCCTTGATATTTAGCTAACGCTTTTAAATCAAGCTGCTTATCATGAGCTGTAATCACTAAGAAATGGTTTTTCCCTTCATTATCACGCAAGAATAAATTTTTTAAACGGGTACCAGGTCTTTCGACCAAAAACGCATCCGCATCTAAGCTGCTGTGCAAAGGAGGATGATCTATTACTTGGTAATCAATACTTAAATGTGCAAAGTATGCAATCAGCTTATTTTTATCTGCAAGCATTTATAAACAACGCCCTCTTAATTGAACACTTAAATCACGCCACATGACTTCATCAATTTCATATTTATCAGAGCAATATTGCTGTTGCTCTAACTCTGTTTTCAACATTGCTACAGCTTGGTTTTCAAGCTCTAACTTTAAACTATTTGATTCTTCAAAATACTCTTGCTCAGCAAATCGTTTAAATTCACTGCGTGTTAAAGGCCGATCAGAGTTGCGGCTTTTTCGGCTATTTGCTTTTACAGACACTACATATGCGAAGATTTTATTCCCTTGATCATCTAACTTTTTATACAATTGCTTGTTATTGATTTCAAACGGCGCATCTTCTTGTTGGCTTGCACAACCGAATAGAAACAGGAGTAACACCCAAGTATATTTTTTCATTTTAGTTTCTATTTGTATTTTATGAGCCCCTAGTCTATCAAAAAAACTTTACTTACGTGAATTTTCATAAAAAATTAAAAAACACTTGACCAAATCTATAAATCTCATTAAAGTTCGTCCCGCTTGAAAGGGAAACTCAAGTAGGTTACAAAGTTTGTAACTTTAGGAATGTGGGGCTATAGCTCAGCTGGGAGAGCGCCTGCCTTGCACGCAGGAGGTCAGCAGTTCGATCCTGCTTAGCTCCACCACTTTCCTACCTCTTCTAAAAGATAAATCAAACACCATCTGAACTAGATCATCTTCCAATACTATTGAATCCTATTAAACCATTTTAATTTTTTAATAAATTAACCTGAACTCTGGTTAAGAGATGTACTAATGTATTGAAATTAAATCACAAATATATTTATTAGTCTCCAGCCGGAGAGTTTTAGCGATAACAAGGCGAATTTACGCGTCAATAGCTAGCCTATAGCAAGTAAATTCAACGCAGTTAGCGTTGAAAGTAGCCGCTGGAGATAGATTTATTATCCAGAGCTCAGGTTAATAATTTAGCGCAAAAAAAATCGGCCCCAACATTCGTCAGCACCGATTTAATTTTCTACCGCCCATTACAACGGTATGGATTAGATTATTCGCGAACTTGACCTTCGCCATCTACTAAGTATTTTTCAGTTGTAAGTGACTCTAAGCCCATAGGACCATATGCGTGCAACTTAGATGTCGCGATACCGATTTCGGCACCTAAACCTAGTTGTGATCCATCAGAAAAGCGTGATGATGCGTTAACCATTACAACTGATGCATCCACACTGCGCTGAAATAATTTAGCTGCATCTTGGTTTTTAGTACAGATAACTTCAGTGTGGTTTGAACCAAACTGAGCAATATGATCAATTGCCCCTGCAAAATCAGGCACAACACGAATAGCTATTTCTAAATCAAGGTACTCTTGACCAAACTCACTGTCAGCAAGCACGGTTGCATTATCAAAGTATTGAGCAGCTTTACTATCGGCGTTTATTTTCACACCTTCTTGACGAAGAACTACAGCGCACAAGTTTAAAAATTCATCGGCTACTGCTTCATGAACTACTAAACCTTCTAATGCATTACACACGCCTGTACGTTGTGTTTTACCATTGAGCAGTAAATTCACCGCAACTTCTAGGTCAGCGTCTTTATCTACATATAAATGACATACACCTTTAAAATGCTGAATAACAGGAATAGTACTGTTGTCTGTCACAAAATTAATAAGGCCTTCACCACCGCGTGGAATAATCAAATCAATGCTCTCTCTTTGCTGCATCAACTCCATTAATAATCCACGGTCTGGATCTGGGATGACAGAAATAAGTGCAGCCGGTAAGTCATTATTCTCTAATACCTGGTGCATTACGCTTGCGATTGCTTGTGAACTTTTAAGCGCTTCTTTACCACCGCGTAAAATTACACCGTTTCCTGATTTAAAGCACAATGCGCCCGCATCAGCAGTTACATTTGGGCGTGCTTCATAAATCATACACACTACACCAAGCGGTACGCGCATTTTGCGAATTTTAATACCATTTGGACGTTCTGTGATGTCACGTAATTGACCAACAGGGTCTTCAAGACTAACAATCACTTCGATACCTTCAGCCATCGCTTCAATGCGCTCATCATTAAGTGTTAAGCGGTCAATCATTGATGCGGCTAAATTATTGTCACGTGCCGCGCTTAAATCACTCTCATTTTCTTTAATGAGGAATGCTTTTTGCTCTCTTAATGCGCTAGCCATTTCCAGCAGCACACGGTTTTTTGTCTCGGTATCGAGTAAAGCTAACTGGTGTGCAGCTTTTGCTGCTTGACGTGAAATATCCGTAATTAAACTCATGACTTCTCCAATAATGCGATATCTTTTTCTGAAATAACTGGGCCAATCGAATCTTGCATCTTATCGCTAAACTCGCTTTGTTCGTTATCGGCTATAAAATTTAGTAAACAGCTACTGTAATTAGCTGTTGCTTTAGCTAAGCGTGTACCATCGTTACTACGAACTAAGATAGTATCACCAATAGCAAACTCACCATGCACGGCAACAATTTCATCACCGCGAATACAACCTGTTTCACCTTCAAGTGATTCATCAAATGAACCTTCAACCACAACCTCGCCTTGCTCATTCGCCGTGTGAGTCATCCAATGCACAGCTTCTTGCATCGGTTTTTCATAAGGTAAAAAGACAGTACCTGGGTTAATCCCTTCAAGTAGCTGGTTAAATGTTTGCTCTTTAAAACCGTTAATAATGTAAGTCGTAATACCGTGTGATGTTGCTTTCTCGGCGGCTTCTATCTTGGTTTTCATACCACCTGTACCCACTGCGCTGGTTGCGCAGCCAGCCATTGCGTAAATAGATTCGTCTATAGACTCTATCTCAGGAAGTAATACGGCATCATCATGTAAGTTCGGGTTTTTATTGTATAACCCATCAACATCCGAAAATATCATCAATGCATCAGCATCTGCCGCAGCTGCAACCATTGCCGATAAGTTATCATTGTCGCCAACTTTTAAATCATCTGTAGTTACCGTGTCATTTTCATTCATGATTGGTAATACACCGTGCTCTAATAATGTGAATACGGTTTCACGGATGCTTTCATAACGTTCACGGTCACGTAGATCACCGTGGGTTAACAAAATTTGTGCTGAAGGGAAATCAAAAAAACGGTCCCACATTGCCATCATTTCTGTTTGACCAGCAGCTGCCATAGCTTTTTTCATGGTCACTGTACGTTCTTGCTGATCAGGGAATAGATGAGCACCGGCTGCAACAGAGCCAGAAGAAACCAAAATAACTTCAATGCCGCGACTACGACAACGAACGATAAACTGTGCGATAGTTAATAGATAACGTGAACGACAACCATCTTGATCAGGGGCAATTAATGCGCTGCCCACTTTAAGTACAATACGTCGCCAATTTAACTTTTGCATAATGTATTTCAACTTTCCATTTAACTGTAACTTCCCAAAGAGAAGTAATAAAACAATCACTTAGCACTATTACTAAGCTGCGAGTTTACAATTTGTATGTTCCTATACACTTTTTAGTACTCAGCAAAATACGCCCATTTCTATCTGAAATAGTGAATTTTAGATATAGCATAACTTTCATCCAATCATTAGATTGAACGGTTATAAAGTAAAATAAAAAGTGTTGTTTATGCATCGCTGTAAAAAGCTGTGTGAAGCTTCTTTATTAACAACATACATAGAGCCTCTGAAGTCAGATACACCAACAGATAGGGTGATGACTTAAGGACCGAGATTTGTTCACCACGATGGGCGCCAAATATTGAACAGGTAATAATTCAACTCAAAATATAAAATTAGCCTTTAAGAGGCGATATGCTTTCAAGTAAACCAATACCCAAAAATGAGTAATTACATACAAATTTTATTCAAAACAAAAAACTATTGATTTTTAAACAAATAAATATAGTAACCTGCATTTAAATTAACTTTATTCGCACTAATTTAAAAATAACTATATGTATTAGCTTATAGCTCAACCAGAACTATTTAGATAACAAATTGTTTGAACACTAACTATAATACGCTAAAATCGACTTTAAGATCAAGGTTATATTTTATGCGCTTAAATTACACTAGGACGATAGGATAAATTATCCATATATTTCATAATGTTAAAGAATAATGAATTTTTAATGAAACGGACTAGCTCAATAACCACAATATTTTCTACAAAAAAATCATAAGCAGCTAAAATTCTATTAGGAGAAATGATCATACACGTGTATATCCCTGTATTATAAGTTTGATAGTCTTTTCTCTAAATCAAAGTAATGGATAAGGAATACTTTATATATGTCAGCCATTTATATAGCCGGGATTGCGCTTTGTTCGGTTCTAGCTCAGTGGGTAGCGTGGGCTTTTCGCGTTCCTGCTATTTTGTTTTTATTACTCACCGGCCTTTTGCTTGGGCCAGCAACTGGCGTATTAGACCCTGACGCATTACTTGGCGATTTATTATTCCCAGTAGTGTCATTGAGTGTAGCTGTTATCCTATTTGAAGGCTCATTGACTCTGCATTTCAAGGAACTCAAAGGGATTGGTAAAGTTGTCAGAAACTTGTGTTCTATCGGCATGATCGCCACCTGCATTATTATTAGTCTAAGTGCTTATTGGATTTTAGAGTTGAATTGGCGCGTCGCCGCCGTGCTCGGTGCTGTTCTCGTTGTGACAGGCCCTACCGTCATAGCACCGCTTTTAAATTCAATGAGACCAACACAAGATATTGACCGTATTCTACGTTGGGAAGGCATTGTAATTGACCCGATTGGTGCATTGTTTGCTGTACTTGTTTTTGAAGCGGTAATGCTGGTTGGCCAAGGAGAGGTCTTTGTTCATACCCTTATTGCTTTATTCAAAACGCTTGGAGTTGGCTTGACCATTGGTCTCGTCGCTGGTTGGCTAACCACGCTTCTAATTAGAAAAGAATGGCTACCCTTTGAATTACACAAGTTTGGCATTTTAGCCTTAGTATTAATTAGTTTTACCGTTTCTAATCACCTAAGTCACGAGTCAGGACTTTTAGCCGTTACTGTTTTTGGTATATGGCTAGCGAATCAAGACGATCTTGAAATTGACTCAGTCTTAGAGTTTAAAGAAGACTTATCAATGATATTGATTTCTAGCTTGTTTATCCTACTGGCCGCTAGACTTCAACTATCTGATCTAATGATGCTAGACGGTGATGTATTTATTTTTTTAGCGGTTGTATTATTCATTGCTCGACCTGTGTGTATTGCGCTGTCTACTTTCGGCTCTGACTTACCCGTCAAGTCTCGCCTAGTATTAGGATGGATCGCACCTCGCGGTATTGTCGCGGCTGCTGTAGGCTCTGTATTTGCTATTAGTATGATGGAAGCTGGTGTCGCTGATGCTGAGAAAATTGTTCCGTTGATTTTTACCGTTATTATTATCACTGTTGTGTTACAAAGCTTAACGGCCATCCCTGTTGCAAAGCTACTCGGTGTACGTCAACCTTCTCCAAATACAATTTTAATCATTGGGGCAAACCATGTTGCCCGAGCAATTGGACGTGGTTTAAAAGATCAAAATATTCCTGTGCATTTGTCTGATCCAGCATGGGAGAACTGTAAAATGGCAAGAATGGATGGCCTTCCTTGTTATTATGGTAACCCTCAATCTGAACATGCTGAGCGCTACCTGCCGCTAACAACTATACGTAGTGTGTTAGCGCTATCGCCTAATAGGCATCATAATGCACTAGGCGTACAATATTTTTCTCATTTATTAAATGAAAAAAATGTATTTTCACTGCGCTCTTCTACCAGTCATGCTAAAGCGAACAAGGACAGTGCAACCTTCTTGTCGCGACAAATTTTGTTTGGCGAAAGCGGGGCTTATTCAAAATTAAGTAGTCTCATAGCCAAAGGAGGCAAGGTAAGCTCAACCAAAATTTCAGAAGAGTTTAGCTGGGATAAATACCAAGAAATTAATAAAGAAGCTATTCCTTTGTTTATTTTGCATTCTGAGAAGGACAGTGACGACGACGCACCTATTAAAATTCGTCCTTTCACTATCAATATGGAAAAACCACCACAGGAAGGAGAGCGTATTGTTGCCCTTCAGCCACCTAAAATGTCTGTGCTGAAAGATCCAGCCAAAACAAAAGAATAAGCCTCACTAAGCGTGCTTTAAACATATATACCCAAGGGTAGTTATTTTTGTAACTTGGAACACTGTTTAAAGCACGTAATGCTAAAACTCACTAGCATAGCGTTCGAATGGTATATATACCAAGATTTTGCCCTATCTAAAAGTAAATCGCATTGCTGCCAAGCCATCTATTGAATATAAACAAACCTGGCAGAAAACGGTCGATTTTTTTCCATCTGTAAGTAACACCTTACAGCATACTTATGTTAATACATCGACAAAACATGCATTCATGCTTCAACTTATATATCCTGCCGCAAATTATTATTCTAATTGGTGGAGTATAAATGAGCTCATATCAAGATGTAACGCAGTTAGATGCATCGACAACAAACAAAACAACATGGAATTTACACGATACTCAGTGGGTTTTAAGTCTATTTGGTACGGCTGTAGGCGCCGGTATTCTGTTTTTGCCTATCAATATAGGTATTGGTGGTTTTTGGCCATTAATTATTTTGGCCTGCTTAGCTTTCCCTATGACTTTTTTAGCTCACCGAGGCTTGGCGCGATTTGTTTTATCATCCAACAATAAAGATGCTGATTTTACCGATGTGGTAGAGGAGCATTTTGGCGCAAATGCCGGACGACTGATTTCATTGTTATACTTTTTATCTATTTTTCCTATTTTGCTTATTTATGGTGTAGGACTAACGAATACAGTTGATAGTTTTATCGTCAATCAACTGGGCATGGAATCACCTTCAAGAGTATTGCTTTCAGGTGTACTTGTTGCAGGCATGATCAGCTTAATGCTGGGCGGTGAAAAGCTCATGCTGCGCGCATTCGCTATTTTAGTGTATCCACTAGTCGCTATTTTATTTTTCTTATCTATTTACTTAATTCCTAGCTGGCAAATGCCTAATATGGCTTTTCCTGAATTAAGTGGTTTTGCTAAAACTTTGTGGTTATCGGTGCCTATTATTGTGTTTTCATTTAGTCATGCGGCGGCAATTTCAAGCTTTGCTAACGTACAACGTGGCCACTATGGCAATGATGCCGCAGCAAAGTCAGAAGCTATTTTGAAGCGTACCAGCTTATTATTGATTGTTTTTGTACTGTTATTTGTATTCTCGTGCGTGCTTTCTCTTTCAACAGAGCAAATGGCGCAGGCGAAAGCTCAGAACGTGTCTATCTTATCGTACTTAGCAAACATCACAGATAACTCGTTTATCGCCACCTTAGGTCCTCTAGTGGCGTTTATAGCTATCACATCTTCATTCCTAGGGCACTTTTTAGGAGCGCGTGAAAGCTTTAACGGCTTAGTCACCAAGCAAACCAAACTAAGTATGAAGAGCGCTGATAAGTTGGGTGTGGCAATTATGTTTTTTGCTATCTGGTTTTGTGCGGTTAAAAACCCAAGTATCTTAGATATGATGGATCAACTATCAGGCCCTATTATCGCCATGATCTTATTTATCATGCCAATGATAGCCGTATTTAAGGTACCGGCCCTTAAAAAGTATCGTGGTAAAAGTACTTACTTTATTTTATTTATGGGTAGCTTGGCGGTTCTAGCACTGCTGTATAGCTTTATAAAGTAATTAAGTATTATTGCGGATTGGTATAAATACAGAAAAGGCCAGCAAATGTCGCCATTTGCTGGCCTTTTTTATTTTTAAAGCAAGCTCTACTGATCTTTTAGGATTAAAGTTCGTTTAAACTCGATGCGAAGTTTGTAACTAAGTCGACGGAGTAAAAAGCGAGTACAGGAGAATAAGTATTGTCTTTGGGATAAAAGCTAAAGCATTGATTTTGTATAAGGTAGTGTTTTAAAGTAGCTGAGTATTGGTGGGTATGAAATGTTAAGAAAAGAGATTGGAGCGGCACACGAGGCTCGAACTCGTGACCTCGACCTTGGCAAGGTCGCGCTCTACCAACTGAGCTAGTGCCGCATTCAAAATAGTCAGTAATTTGTCCGTTGGTGCGCGACGAGTCGCGGTAAAACGTTCTGGCAACTGAGCTAGTGCCGCATTATCTATTATTTTTTCTTGTAACTTGCTGCAATTTCTTTGGTTAGAAATTGGAGCGGCACACGAGGCTCGAACTCGTGACCTCGACCTTGGCAAGGTCGCGCTCTACCAACTGAGCTAGTGCCGCAATATGCATTACTTTTATCTTGAAACTTACTCGAATTTCTTTGGTGAGAAATTGGAGCGGCACACGAGGCTCGAACTCGTGACCTCGACCTTGGCAAGGTCGCGCTCTACCAACTGAGCTAGTGCCGCATTTCAATCATCTTAAGCATACTAACCCCGCGGGGGTTATCGTCTTAAGCGGGGCAGGATTCTACAATAATTCGATGTGTTTGCAAGTATTTTTTACAAATTAAAGAATTTTTCTCGGTAAACTTTTAATTCCATAATGGAATCTTTAATGTCATCAAGAGCAAGGTGTGAGCCTTTTTTGTTCACTTCCGCTAAAACCTCAGGTTTCCAGCGTCTAGCAAGCTCTTTAATAGTGCTCACGTCTAAGTTACGGTAATGGAAGTAATCTTCCAACTCGCGCATATACTTATTCATAAAGCGTCGGTCTTGACCAATAGAATTTCCACACATGGGTGATGCACCTGCAGGAACCCATTGCTTTAAAAATTCAATGGTTTGATCAACGGCGTAAGCTTCATCATAAGTACTTGCCTTACAGCGAGCCGTAAGCCCTGATTGACCGTGTTGAGTGGTACACCATTCATCCATCCCATCTAACAATTCATCACTTTGATGAATAGCAATCGTTGGGCCTTCAGCCAAGATGTTTAGCTCACTATCGGTGACAACAGTCGCTATTTCGAGTATTTTGTCTGTACTTGGTTCTAGACCTGTCATTTCGAGGTCGAGCCAAATCAGATTTGATTTATGAAAAGACATAATTACCTTGCGGTGCTTTCCTTTAGATCTAACGCATTTAGATATATCATATTAGTATCATCAGTCGACCTAAAGCTTTTTTTTCAAAAAGCGCGACATTTAACTAAGTTATAGGCCAAAAGTGGCAAAACAGAAGAAATTAAGTAAAGGCCAATCCCGTAGGATCAAGGCTAATCATCAAAAACGCTTGTCCAATGCCGACGCTAAGTCAGCCAAAGGGACTAACGAGCAACTACAGAACGACAATTTAGGCCCTGCTGAAAATGCAGTGGTTATTAGTCGTTTTGGTCAGCATGCCGATATCGAAACCGATAATGGTGATGTACTGCGCTGTAATATACGTCGAACTGTTAAAGGCATTGTTTGCGGTGATGAAGTACAATTTCGCCGGGCAAAAGTAAGTGAAGGCGATATAGCAGGCGTTATTGAAGCGATGCATGAGCGCCGTTCACAATTAACACGCCCTGATTTTTACGATGGCGTTAAGGTCGTCGCGGCTAACATTGATCAAATACTAATGGTCTCTGCGGTATTACCTGAGTTTACTGCAAATATTATCGACCGCTATTTGGTGGCTTGTGAAGATATGGGCATCGAGCCTATTTTAGTGCTCAATAAAATAGACCTTATTGACGAACCAGGCCTTACAGCTATTGAGGAAGTGCTCGATATCTATCGTAAACTCGGCTATCAAGTTTTACTTGTGAGTAATAAAACTGCACAAGGTATCGATGCTTTAAAGCAAACATTAGTGGGCAAAAATAGCATTTTTGTTGGTCAAAGTGGTGTTGGCAAGTCAACATTAGTTAATACTGTACTGCCTGATGCTGAAATCTTGACTAAAGAAGTCTCTGAAAACAGTGGTCTTGGTCAACATACAACGACTGTTTCGCGGTTACACCATTTACCTTCAGGTGGTAACCTTATCGATTCTCCTGGTATTAGAGAGTTTGGCTTATGGCACTTAGAGGTTGAACGTGTAACTTGGTGCTTTAAAGAATTCCGCGAATTTATTGGTGGTTGCCGCTTTCGCGACTGTAAACATTTAAACGACCCTGGCTGTATTATTCGCCAAGCGGTTGATGATGGTGATATTTCAGAGCTGCGCTTTGATAGTTACCACCGAATTTTAGAAACAATGGCCGATGGCCGTGCTGGAGCTCGTGCTCCGCGCGTATAATTTAGGAAGAAACAAGTGAGTTTAGATAAATTCAAAATTACCATGCAATATGCAATGCCAAAACATTTTCTATCGCGCATGGTAGGTAAATTAGCTGCTGCACAACTTGGTGGCTTAACAACATGGTTAATCAAATTATTTATTAAGCAGTACAAAATAGATATGAGCGAGGCACAATATTCAGATCCTGCTCATTATAAAACCTTTAATGAATTTTTTACCCGTCCGCTTAAAGAAGGTGTACGCCCGTTAGATGCGCAAAGTGACATAATCGCTCACCCTGTGGATGGTGCAATTAGCCAGCTTGGCGCAATTGTTGATGGCCAACTTATTCAAGCTAAAGGTCACGATTACAGCTTACAAGCATTACTTGGTGGCTCAGAGCAAGACACAGCGCCATTTTTAGGTGGTGAGTTTGCGACGATTTATTTAGCACCAAAAGATTACCATCGTATTCATATGCCTATCGACGGCACATTAAGCAAAATGATTTACGTGCCAGGTGATTTATTTTCGGTGAACCCACTAACAGCACAAAATGTGCCTAACTTGTTTGCCCGTAATGAACGTGTAGTCGCGATTTTTGACACCGAAATTGGCCCGCTTGCGATGGTATTAGTCGGTGCAACGATTGTCGCTAGCATTGAAACTATTTGGGCTGGTACGGTAACACCACCAGCAGGGAAAGACGTATTTAGTTGGAATTACCCAACCACAGGCGATAACGCAATCACCTTGAAAAAAGGTGAAGAAATGGGCCGCTTTAAGCTCGGCTCAACGGTTATTTTAGCGTGGGGCGCTAATCAGGCAGAAATCTTAGCTGATCAGCAACCTGAAACGGTAACCCGCATGGGCACACCGTTCGCCAAAATAAACGATTAACAATAGCAAGCGCGAGTGTTACCTCGCGCTTTCATTACAATCCACATTCAGTGCATTCAGGTGCTTTAGTTAATCTAAACTGCTGTTGCGTCAAACTCAATCCATCAAAGCGCACAAACTGACTCCCCTCGTGGTGACCCAAAATCAGGTTAATTGCCAATAGTGCCTGCATTGAACCTATTACTCCCAATAACGGGCTTAATACGCCAGCATTATCACAATTTAACGCTTGCTCTGTTGGTTGCTCTGGAAACAAGCAGCCGTAGCAAGGGCTATCTGCCTTTCGAAAATCAAAACACATCAACTGCCCTTCACTGGCTATCGCCGCACCTGATATCAGCGGAATCCCTGCCTTTAAACAAAAACGGTTAACGGTATAACGCGTAGTAAAGTTATCACTGCAATCAAGCACCAAGGTAGCCCCGGTAAAAACTTGCTCGGCATTTTGTTCAGTTAATTGCTGCTCGACGCTATTCACAGTAATTTGATTATTTAAACTACCAAGCACTTTACCAGCGGCGCTCACTTTGGCTTGCCCTAAATGGTTTACTTTATAAAGTACTTGGCGCTGCAAGTTAGAAAGCTCAACTTTATCGTCATCCAATAAAGTGAGTTCTCCCACGCCAGAGGCTGCTAAATATAACAGTGCTGGGCTGCCTAAACCGCCCGCACCAACTACCACCACATGGGCTGCTTTTAATTTTAGCTGACCTTCAAAACCCACTTCTTTGAGCATTAAGTGACGGCTATAACGCAGCTGCTCTTTGTCAGATAACTCACTCATTATTTAATGACCTATAGCCCTTTGTAAGTCTGCAATAGCTTGTTGGTAATCATCAGCTTCGGTAATGGCTCTTACCACTGCTACACTGCCAACACCAGTTGCAGCCACTTCACTGGCACGGGATAAGTCGATACCACCAATCGCGACTGTCGGGTAACCTTGCATTAACGGCACAAAGTGTTTGAGCTTTTCAAGACCTTGAATTTGCCCTGTCATATCTTTGGTGGTGGTTGGGTAAATAGCACCAAACGCCATATAACTTGGGCGATAATTATGTGCGCGGATCATTTCATAAAAGCCATGAGTTGAAAGCCCTAAGCGTAAACCTGCCTCTTTAATAGCGACTAGGTTTGCCTTTAACAAATCTTCTTGGCCTAAATGTACGCCGTAAGCACTATGCTTAATTGCAAGTTGCCAATGATCGTTTATATACACGTTACCTTCATATTTTTGGCCAAGCGTAACGGCGGCAACAACAGCAGTTTCAAGCTCGGCTTCACTGCCCTGTTTGATACGTAACTGCACGGTTTTAATGCCTTGCGCTAAGCACTTTTCTAGCCAATCAACGGTATCAACTACCGCATATAAACCTAGCTGCTTGCTTTCACACGCTGCAAAATTAGCAGCCATAGTAAACTCATTCGGTGCATCAAAGTCTAGCTCATCACCAAGCAAACTGCCTGCTTCAATAACTTGTGGGTAATCGTCAATATTTTGTGGGAAGCTAGTTTGTGCAACAGGGCCAATGCCTTCGCCATAACGCACAGCCGCTTTTAATCCTTGGTTTATATACGCTTTTGCTAAAATAAATGCATCTTTAAGTGGGTATTGTTTTGCTAAGCACGCCGCAATAACAGACGCCATGCTACAGCCTGTACCGTGATTATGCGGTGTGGCTATTTTTTCATTACCTAGCCAATATTCATTTGCGCCATCAGTGGTGTTTTCACGGCAATAATCTATGCAGTAGCCACTGGGGTAATCCCAATGCCCACCTTTGATCACCACGGCTTTTGCACCCCAGCGTTGTAGCTTTTCAGCCGCCTCAATAACCGCGCTTGGGCCAATTAAGTAAACACCCGTTAATAATTGGGTTTCATGGGTGTTTGGGGTGATCACATCCACCAGCGGCAATAAACATTCTTTTATTGCGCTGACGGTATCTTCCTCTGTGAGTAAATCACCGCTACTAGCAATAGCTACCGGGTCATAAACCACTAAAGGGGGGGTTGGCCATGTGGCTTGATAATGCTTAATATGCTCACTAATAAGCTGTATTTGCTGTACGTTGGCGAGCATGCCGATTTTAATCACGCTCGCTTTCATGTCGCTGGCAAGGGCAAGTAGTTGTGATTCAATCACCTCTGTTGATATGGGGTTTAATGCCTCAACACCTAAACTGTTTTGTGCCGTGAGTGCAGTAATGGCTGTGCAGCCATGTACGCCAAAACTTTGCATGGCTTTTATATCAGCTTGAATACCTGCACCACCGCCAGAGTCTGAGCCAGCAATTGTCCAAACAACTTGATTCATTATTACTTCCTAATTTATTACGTTTGATGCCAAAAAGGCATACCCATCGTGGGTGTTGATGGCGCGGCAACGTCTTTTTCTGGCATGGCTTTGGCTGTATAAGCAAAGCGCCCAGCATCGACCGCCGCTTTAAAGGCATGACTCATGGTAACAGGGCAACCCGCCCCTGCAATAGCCGAATTTAACAAAACACCATCATAACCAAGCTCAAGCGCTTGGCATGCATGAGAAGGCAAACCAAGCCCTGCATCAACTATCAATGTTAACTCGGGTAGACGCTCGCGAATGGTTTTTAAATTGTATTGGTTTAATAACCCTTTGCCTGTGCCTATTGGCGCTCCCCATGGCATCAATACCTCGCAGCCAACATCAGCTAATCGCTGGCAAAGTACTAAGTCATCGGTGCAATATGGTAAAACTTTAAAACCATCATCCATCAGTATTTTTGTTGCCTCTAGCAACGCAAATGGGTCAGGCTGAAGATTGTATTCATCGCCTATCAGTTCGAGCTTTATCCAATCGGTAGCAAATACTTCGCGACACATTTGTGCCAGCGTTATCGCTTCTTTGACACTATGGCATCCTGCGGTATTGGGTAAAATCTTTAAACCAGTATCTTTTATCAGCTGCCAAAAATCATCCCCTGCGGCAGCATTTTGCTGGCGTCGCAGCGAAACAGTAACCACTTGTGCGCCTGAAGCCTTAATTGAATCGGCCATAATCGCAGGCGACGGGTAAAGGGCTGAACCAATTAATAAACGACTGGTTATTTGTTCACCATAAATGTTAAAACTGTCTCTCATGTTAGCCCCCTTGAATGGGCGAAAGTAGCTCGAGGCTATCGCCTTGCGTAATTACAATCTCATCACAATTTTTACGTGGGATAAAATCGCCATTTAACGCTACTGCAAAGGGTTCTTTAGCACCAAACTTTGCAAGTACATTAGCTAATGTCGTTTGGTTTTTAGTTTCAAACGGCTGACCATTAATTGTAATCTTCATTTTTTAACCTATTTAATTAACGCGACGGCTTCAGCTACTAAGCTTGGTGCAAGTAAGTAACCATGTCGGTACAGACCATTAATACTGATCACCTTAGCTTGGCGTTTTACTTGTGGGCGATTATCACTAAATGCGGGGCGCAAACCTGTTTGAATGTTGATAATACGTGCTTCAGCAAACCCACTATGTACCGTATACACCGCCGATAACAACTCAAGGGTTGAGCGTACCGTTGCAGGTCCATTATCTTGCGATTCTATTTCGGTCGCGCCAACAACGTATTCATGATTTGGTTTAGGCGCAATATACAATGGGTAGCGCGGGTGCATTAACCGTACAGGACGCGTCAGATTAACCTCGGGCGCGTGTAAACGAATCACTTCACCACGAACACCACGCAGTTTACACTGTGCACTTTTAGCACCTAAGCCTCTGCAATCAAAAATGTAATCATGTGATTGCTGTAGCTGCTGACAATTGATATTTTCACCAAAATTGAACTTCACACCGCGCGCTTTAAGCGTTTTAAAGCTTGCTTGATAAAATGCCTGATTATCTATTTGCCCTTCACAAGGTAAGTAAACGCCTTGATTAAAGCGCCCAGATAATTCAGGTTCAAGCTCACTAATATGTGCACCACTTAATTGCTGAGCATGGTGATTAGCTAACGGTTTTAAACGTTCAGTAAAGCTCTGTAAGTCGCCTCTATCTTGTTGATGAGCAACCACCAGCGTGCCTTGCTGCTGAAAAAACACAGTATCGTCTAGCTGCGCTAAAATTCCGGGCCAACGACTTATTGAGTCAAGCCCCATTAGCGCCAAGTCTGGTTCACACAATACTGATTCAGCTAAAGGCGCAAGCATAGCGGCAGCAACACGCCCAGCACTATTTAACGCCTGAGCGTCATCAGCTTCATACACGGTCACATTATGCGCTAAGCTTAATTCAAGCGCCGCCAAACGCCCTGTTAAGCCAAGCCCCACCACCGCAATGTTGTAAGACATAATAACCTCTAAGCTTTAAGTCAAAAGCTTTAAGTCATAAGCAAGTGCTTACAACTTAAAGCTTATCGCTTATAACTAGTTTTATATCGCTTTATGATAAATCTCTGAGCCTGTTTGCTTAAACTCTTCAGATTTCGCTTTCATTTCAGCCTCTACATCGACCATCTTAATTTCAATCGCATCTCCCACATTATTAGGGTCGATACCACGCGATTCGAGATCTTTGGCGTATTCGCGGACTTCTTGGGTGATTTTCATTGAGCAGAACTTTGGTCCACACATAGAGCAAAAATGCGCTACTTTGCCTGACTCTTGCGGTAAAGTTTCATCATGATATTCACGGGCACGCTCAGGGTCCAAGCCAATATTAAATTGGTCATGCCAGCGGAACTCAAAACGCGCTTTAGATAACGCATTGTCACGCTCTTGTGCACCAGGGTGACCTTTAGCTAAATCCGCAGCATGAGCTGCTATTTTGTAGGTAATCAAGCCTTCTTTAACGTCTTCTTTATTTGGTAAGCCTAAGTGTTCTTTAGGTGTTACGTAACACAACATGGCACAGCCATACCAAGCAATTTGCGCCGCACCAATACCCGACGTAATGTGATCATAACCTGGGGCGATGTCAGTCGTTAATGGGCCTAAAGTATAAAAAGGCGCTTCGTCACAATGCTTAAGCTGCTCTTCCATATTATCTTTAATCATGTGCATTGGCACATGGCCTGGGCCTTCAATGAATACTTGTACATCGTGTTTCCACGCTATTTTTGTCAGTTCGCCTAAGGTGCGTAGCTCACTAAATTGTGCTTCATCGTTAGCATCCGCAATAGAACCTGGGCGCAGGCCATCACCGAGTGAAAAACAGACATCGTATTGTTTTAAAATCTCGCAGATATCTTCAAAGTGAGTGTAAAGGAAGTTTTCTTTATGGTGTGCTAAACACCACTTCGCCATAATAGACCCGCCACGTGATACGATGCCCGTCACACGTTTGGCTGTCATTGGTACATATCGAAGTAACACACCTGCGTGAATAGTAAAGTAATCAACGCCTTGCTCAGCTTGTTCAATCAGAGTATCGCGGAATATCTCCCACGTTAAATCCTCTGCTACACCATTTACTTTTTCAAGCGCTTGATAAATGGGTACGGTACCAATTGGTACTGGTGAGTTACGTACTACCCACTCACGCGTTTCATGAATATAGCGCCCAGTTGATAAATCCATTACAGTGTCGGCGCCCCAACGGGTTGACCAAACCATTTTTTCAACTTCTTCTTCGATAGATGAACTTACCGATGAATTACCAATATTTGCATTCACCTTAACTAAAAAGTTACGGCCAACTATCATGGGTTCTGTTTCAGGGTGATTGATGTTATTTGGTAATATGGCACGGCCACGAGCGATTTCATCACGAACAAATTCCGGAGTAATAAACTCAGGAATACTCGCCCCAAATGACTCGCCCTTATGTTGTTCAGCTAATAGCTCTTTACGTATTTCTGCCCGGCCCATATTTTCACGTACTGCCACATACTCCATTTCAGGGGTGATAATTCCTTGGCGTGCATAGTGCATTTGCGTGACATTTTTACCTGCTTTAGCACGGCGTATTTTAGGAAGGTGCTCAAAGCGAATATGATCGAGCCCTTCATCGGCCATACGTTGCTGTGAAAATTGTGACGTCACTGACTCTAATATCTCAGTGTCGCCACGGCTTTCAATCCACTGTTCGCGGTATTTATCTAACCCTTTACGTACATCGAGCGTAAATTCAGGATCGGTATAAGGGCCTGATGTATCATATACGCGTAGCGGTTGATTCGGCTCATAGATTGGATTCTCATCTGTACCACCTACAAAAGTGTCGCTTAGGGTGATTTCACGCATACCCACACGTACATTTTCTTGGGTGCCTTCAACATACACTTTATGAGAACTTGGGAATGGTTGCCCTGTAAGGTTATAAATATAATCTGATGCAGCCGCACGAGTTTCGCGGCGAGACGGTTTATTTGATGTGTTTGACATGACTTACCTCATTGCTAAAAGGGTTGTCTTGTCAGATATTGCAAACGCAATAGAGAGTAGCAAGTGCTACATGGATCGTAGATTGGTATTATTCATGTACTACCAACCTTGGCAGCCACAGGGCTTGTGGCCAAAACATGGCACACAAGCACCAGTAAAGGCAGCTTGTTCCCTACGCAGGTGTTAGCCTGATCAGGTTCACGGATCCCGCTTTCGCGATCTCAGCCTTTAAGTTAATACTCAAGGCACTCCGACAAGTAAAATTCTTTGATTTCGAGGTTGAGTGTACGTTAGATGGTGTAAGCCTGCAAGCGGTTAACTTGCAGGAACAAACACAAAAGTTTGCTTGCCATTTAAAATCAGCTGCTGCGATTGCAACTGAACTTGCGCTCCTTGCTTTAGCGAATCTAATAGCTGTTGCTCAAATTGATCGAGTTTCTCGCCACATGATTTTCTCGTCATACCGAGTTTATTAATACTTAGCTGGTTATTAGTTAAATCGCCTTCACCAAAAAATTTATTACAACCAGCAAACCCATTAACTTGCAATGCTTCAATAAAACTTAACGACGCGCTATAAGACGCTGGAATTGCTAAACCATCTACACGTGATAGTTGCCACTTAGTGTATTTTAATTGCTCACTGGTGACTGTCCCTGTCGATGAGCAGCCAATACAAAGACCGACAATAAGCATCGGTATTGCTGCTAATTTCATGTAATTATTAACCTAAAATTCAATCGGAACATAATAACAATAATTAACCATAGATACCGTTAATAATGCATGTTTTTAATGTAAAAAATTGTTCTAAGATAGTAATAAACTTTCAACATCAGCGCTTATTTAGGCTAATTAAAATACCTTATCAATTTCCTCTGGTAAAAAAGGACGACCCTGTTCATTAACAGAAGTACCTATTACCAACGCTTTAAGCATTACTTTATCATCATATTTACGTATCACGGTTTGACGAAAACCAAACTTTAAGCGACTAATGCGCTCAGGCTCTACTACTACATAGAATTCATCACCAGGTTTGAGTGATTGCTTATAATCCATTTCACTACGCATGACTACTAGATTTATTTTATCGCGAGCAAGCTTTGCAAAATCAATACCATTGGCATGTAAGAACTCATGACGAGCATGTTCAAGATAGTTAAAGTAGACACTATTATTTACTATTCCTTGCAGATCACATTCATAATCACGCACTTTAAAATCCACTTTAAAGGTCATATTAATATTCCTAATTATGTATACTGTGCGCGTTTATAGCATATTTATACAGCTGGTATCACGACTTTAATGAGAATAGTTGTTATCATGCACGTCCCTGAAATGGAGTTAAGAAACCGAATGAAACTACGTCTGTCTTTAATTACTGCTGCATTATTACCATTATTGAGCGTTCCAGCGCTTGCGGAAGATACCGACCTTGAAAAAATAGTGGTCACTGGAGACTTCCAAAAAGAAAGCATTCAAACATTAAGCGCTAGTGCGAGTTTATTCAGTGAGCACGAAATTAATGAACGTGGTGCTACATTCTTAGATGAAATGCTTGCCAGTGCTGCTAATGTAAACTTTAGTGCTGGAGCATCTCGCGGACGCTATATTCAAATAAGGGGCGTGGGCTTACGCTCTCAATTTGTTGATCCTATTAATCCATCCGTTGGATTAGTTATTGATGGCATTAATTACTCAGGATTAGGTGGCAGCTCATTACTTTTTGATGTAGACCAAATTGAAATTTATCGCGGCCCTCAAGGTACTCGCTTTGGTGCTGACGGCATGGCAGGTATGATTCAAATGGAATCAGCTGACCCGACACTCGATCCAAGTGTAAAAGTACAACTTGGCGCAGGTAATTTTAATAGCTACGAAGCCGGTATTGCAGCAGGTACTGGTATAACTAACGATACAGCTGTGCGTGGTAGTATTTATCAACGTGAATCAGACGGTTATCAAAATAACCTTTATTTAAATAAACCAACACAACAACAAGATGAACTTGTTAGCCGCTTTAAGCTACACAGCCAATTGACTAATGATTTACGCTCTGAGCTCAGTGTCCATTATATCGATATAAATAACGGCTATGATGCATTTACCCTTGATAACAGCCGTAATAGCGTAGCTGATGAGCCTGGCCAAGATAATCAAGAAAGCATTGCTGTTGGCCTTGCCAATATTTACACTGGATTTGATTTGTTTGACGTTAGTTTAAACCTATCTGGTATTGATAGTGACCTCCTTTACAGCTTTGATGAAGATTGGGTGTGTAATGATACTAGTAAGCCAACTCTGTGCGCTGCGGGCCTTCACCCTGAAGGTTATAGCTCGACAGATATTTACTTCCGTGATCGTCAAGACCAAGCCGCAGAACTGCAATTTAACGGTAAAGGTGGAAACTGGGTAGCCGGGCTTTATTATCAAGGCCGAGATGTTGATTTAGAACGCCAATACACTTGGCTTGCCAATCCATTTTTATCAACTTACGAAACTAGTAACATTGCAGCTTATGGCCAATTAGCAACACCTATTGGTAATAAAACCACGTTAGTTACCGGCCTGCGTGTTGAACAGTACCAAGGTGATTACACTGATAACAATGGTTTTATTAATGATACTGACGATATTATGGTTGGTGGTAAATTAGCCCTTGAATATCAAGTGATTGATCGCACCATGATCTACACAAGCCTGACCCGAGGTTATAAAGCTGGCGGTATTAACTCTGAAGCACTGGCTAAAGCGAAAGATGATGGACTAAACCTCGATGCTGACTTTTTTCAAAATCATACAAGCTTTGCTCCTGAATACTTATGGAGTGGTGAGTTTGGTGTTAAAGGCAGCTCATTAGATGACAAATTCGTTCTTCGCTTAGCGGCTTTTTATATGTACCGTGAAGATATGCAGCTTAAAGCGTGGCAAGTCGATGGCCAAAAGTTTACTGGCTATGTTGATAATGCAAGTTCTGGTGAAAACTACGGCCTTGAAATTGAAGGTAGTTATCAGTTAACCGATGACTTATTTTTGACTGGTAGCGCGGGCTATTTAAACACTAAAATCAACGATTTCGTTGCTAAATCAGGTTTAGACCAAGATGGCCGCGAGCAAGCACAATCACCTAAATATCAATACGCATTTACTGCGCGTTATAACTTTACCAACGAGTTATTTGCCACTATGGGTGTTGAAGGTAAAGATGATTACTACTTCTCTGATAGTCATAACTCGCAAGCCCCCAGTGTTAACTTAGTTAATTTCACTGCAGGATACGAGGCTGATATGTGGTCAATTCGTGCTTGGGCACGTAACGTGCTTGATGAAGAAGTGCCTACTCGCGGATTTGAATTTGGTAACGATCCTACTGACGGTTGGCAATCACATACCTACACGCAATTTGGTGAGCCAATGGTTGCAGGTGTGACATTTATTTACGAATTGTAATTAATAGGTGCTAGGTTACTAGGTGATAGGTTACTAGGTACTAGGATTTCCTAGCATCTAGTTACCTAGTACCTAGCTCTTCAATTAAGCCCTATCAACATCAAATGCGATGACTTCTTTTATTGTTTGTTTTTGTGTCGCTAGCATCACTAACCTATCAATCCCAAGTGCAACGCCTGCGCATTGCGGTAAACCATGCTTAAGGGCTTTGATTAAACGCGAGTCTATAGGCACTTCAGGTAAGTTATTTGCTTTACGATAGACATTATCATCCATAAACCTTTTCGTTTGCTCTTGCGCGTCTGTAAGCTCATTAAAGCCGTTTGCTAGCTCCATGTTCTGATAATAAAGCTCAAACCGTCCAGCAACGCGTTCATCGTGGCTACAAATGCTTGCTAAAGCAGCTTGAGATGCTGGAAAATGATATACAAAGCAAGGTCTATCTTGACCGATTGTTGGCTCTACCTTCATGCAGAATAACAACTGCAATAACGTATCTCGATGAGTTTCATCTGCAGCAATATCAGCAAAACCCTGTTCAATGGCAAGTTGCTGTAATTGCTCAAGTGAAGCCGTTAACGGATCAAGACCCAGCACTTGCGAAAAAGCCTGTTGATAGGTTAAACGCTCTGCGGGCAGTACATCGAGAACTAACTGCATTAGCTCATCTATTTCATCCATTAATGCAAACTCATCAAACTCAGGGCGATACCATTCCAACATAGTAAACTCAGGGTTATGATGCTTTCCTGCCTCTTCATTTCGAAATGCTTTACAAATCTGATAAATTGCACCACTACCAGCCGCTAATAATCGTTTCATGGCAAATTCAGGCGATGTTTGTAGATATAAATCGAGTCCTGCAGCATGCCCTGGGCCAACAAAATGAGTTTGAAAGCTAGCAAGATGGATATCCGTTACACTTGCTGCGCTTAGGCTAGGCGTTTCAACTTCCATTACATTACGTTGGTAAAAAAACTCGCGTATAACCCGTAAAATTTCGGCTCGTCGCTGCAAGGTTGCAACCTTTGCACTTGGCTCCCAAAGATCTGCTGACATAATTTTCTCCAAAAAAAATCCCAGCCTAAAGCCGGGATTCTATTAAACAGTATTATTACTTACTTAACACGGCCTACGTATTCACCGCTACGAGTGTCTACTTTAAT
This sequence comes from Pseudoalteromonas sp. RWi3, assembly GCF_054960735.1. Lineage (NCBI taxonomy): Bacteria > Pseudomonadati > Pseudomonadota > Gammaproteobacteria > Alteromonadales > Pseudoalteromonadaceae > Pseudoalteromonas > Pseudoalteromonas sp. RWi3. The sequence continues at coordinate 4,508 of NZ_JBHNYL010000015.1, read as the reverse complement.
TACTTCACCAATTTGTACAAACAAAGGAACACGTACTACAGCACCTGTGCTTAATGTAGCTGGCTTACCACCAGTACCCGCAGTGTCACCTTTTAAGCCTGGATCTGTTTCAGTGATCTCAAGCTCAACAAAGTTAGGCGGTGTTACAGCGATTGGGCTGCCGTTCCATAATGTAATAGTACATAGGTCGTTTTCAACGAGCCATTTAACAGCATCGCCCAACGCTTTTTCATCCGCGGCAATTTGCTCAAACGTTTCGTTATTCATGAAATGCCAAAACTCACCATCGGTATAAAGATAAGCAAGATCGGTATCCATTACATCAGCGCCTTCAACTGATTCGCCTGATTTAAATGTTTTTTCAAGCACTTTGCCAGAGATAAGCTTACGGATACGAACACGGTTAAACGCTTGGCCTTTACCAGGTTTTACCATTTCATTTTCTAAAATACTGCAAGGTTCGCCGTCCATCATAATTTTTAGGCCGCCCTTGAACTCATTAGTGCTATAATTCGCCATCGTTTCCTCTGTCTAATAATTTTTCGAGTAATCTACTTACCAATGATACAAAGAAATGAAGCAAATTTGCATAAAAACTGGCAAAAAGAATTAGCTAATGTAGTTACTTGCCCAAAAACCTTGCTAGAAATGGTCGGGCTTTCAAGCCAAGTACATGAAAAGGATACAAAAGCTCGCAGTTTATTCCCTGTGCGCGTACCTGTCCCTTTTATAAAAAAAATGCGTTATGGTGATATTAACGACCCACTTTTACTGCAGGTCATGCCTCGCCATCAAGAGTTTATTGATAAAAAAGGTTTTAATAACGACCCGCTAGCAGAGCAAGACAATACACAAACAGGCTTACTCCATAAATATAAGTCTAGAGTGCTCGTTATGTTTAAAACAGGCTGCGCGGTGAATTGTAGATATTGCTTTCGTCGTCATTTTCCTTATCAAGAAAATCAGTTAAACAAACACAGCTTACTTGATGCATTAGAATATATAAAATCAGACAGTAATATCAACGAAGTTATTCTCAGTGGCGGCGACCCACTGATGGCCAAAGATGATGCAATTAGTTGGTTTATGGATAAACTTGAACAGCTACCGCAAATTAAGCGCATGCGTATTCATAGTCGTCTTCCCGTCGTGATCCCAGCGCGTATCACTAATGAACTATGCCAGCGTTTAGCAAACTCCCCCCTGAAAATAGTCTTTATAAATCACATAAACCATGCCAATGAGATAGATGATGATTTTAAAGCCGCAATGCAGCAACTAAAAAAAGCGGGTGTAACTTTATTGAATCAAGCGGTAATCTTAAAAGATGTGAATGATTCAAGCTCAGCACAAATTGCATTAAGTGAAGCATTATTTGATGCAGACATATTACCTTATTATCTTTACCTATTAGACAAAGTAGCTGGGGCGAGTCACTTTGATATTGAAGAAAAACAAGCACGTAAAATAATGGCAGATATGCTTATTGCATTGCCAGGATTTTTAGTGCCTAAACTCGTTCGAGAAATTGGTGGTCAGCAAAGCAAAACCCCCATCGATCTCAAACTGATTTAAACGTATACGTTTACGTTGTTGCCTAAAGTTGCAGTAACAGATTTAGCGGGAGTTTGTGCAACACTAGACGAAGCTGCACCTTCAATTAGTGCTAGAGCAGCTGCACCATCCGCTTTCTGTTGCTTTTTGGCAAGCGCTGCACTGTAAACTTCAGCGCTTTCACCGGCGCCACTCATGGCTGGTAAGTTTCCACCTGATATATTCATAGTTCAATACCTGACATTTATTTGCAATCCAAGTACTATATCGGCATTGCAAGTTTAAGCTTTAGGAAAAAAATGGAATCAATTATTGAGCAACTCAATGCCAACTTAAAAATCGTTTATCGTCAATCACTTGATGCTGATAAAAAATTAGATGATCTTCAACAACAAGGTCATGGAAAATTCAAAGCATTGTTCCCTGCAGACGCTGGTTTTGATTTTGAAGCTAAACGCTTCAAACCTTACGTACTGAACGTTGCCGCAGATGTTGAGAGTTTAAGCTCTGACGGTTTAGATGAAGAAAAACTAAAATTAACTGTGCTTAAACTACAAAAGTTATTACAGTTATTATCAACGTTCAAATAATTTTAAAGGCGCTTACTTAAATAAGTCAGCGCTTTAAAACACTATTGTGGGGTTACTTTAGGGATTAATTCTTTATCGAACCACTGCGTGATCATGCGTTTATCATAGTAAAACTCTTCATCACGACCTCTTTTAATCCTATCCATAAAGCCCATATCTTTTAGCGAAACATTGTTATTTTCACTCAAAATTTGCCCGTCTTTATCAGTTACAGAGTAATTAAATTCAATACGAGGAATATAAATTGGCTTAATAATTCTAAACTCATTGATGCCTCCAAATTGTACATCACCAGCAAGATCAAGCTCAGTAACCTCAACACTAAACTTATACCCTTCAGGTAGTTTTGCAGCAAGTTTATTAAAGTGCTTCTCAAAACTAGAGGCAATACGTTTGTGATAAGCCCCCTTAACATCATTAGAAGGACGCACGTCACGATAATCATCAAAATCATGCCACTTAACGACAGCTTCACCCGCGTGTGCAAATGCAGGAACTAAAACAAACATTGCCACAGCAATTTTTTTTAATGTATTCATATATTATTCTCCAAAAACACTCGGGATGACTTTGATTAAAATATTAGCAGCTACAACTTAACTATAGCTTAATCCTTTTTACTATCATTGTTATCATTTATATAAAATGTGTAATCAAAGATACAGTAAAAAACTCGATACAAAAAAATAATAAATTTAAAACATGTAATAGCAGGTATTTTATGGTGAAATTAGCTTAATTAAGCTTATATATGGAGATTTCATGACAATTTTAGTAACAGGTGGTGCAGGATATATAGGTTCGCACACCGTAGTTGAGTTATTAGCACAAAATAGCGATGTTGTTGTGATTGATAACTTGAGTAACTCTTCGCTCGAGTCACTAAACAGAGTAAAAACGATAACAGGTAAAAGCACGCAGTTTTATCAAGGTGACATTCTTGATAAGAATTTTTTAGATGGTGTTTTTAATAAGCATAATATTGATAGTGTAATACATTTTGCAGGGCTTAAAGCCGTTGGTGAGTCAGTTGAAAAGCCAATTGAATATTATCAAAACAATGTTCAAGGCACTCTCACATTAGTAGATGCAATGCGCGATGCTGGTGTATTTAAACTTGTTTTTAGCTCATCTGCCACTGTTTATGGCGATCCAGCAAGCTTGCCTATTAAAGAAGACTTTCCAGTAGGTGGCACAACAAACCCCTATGGTACATCAAAGTTGATGGTTGAAATGATGTTACAAGATATCGCTAAATCTGATGAGCGATTTGCTTTTGCAATATTACGTTATTTTAACCCTGTGGGTGCTCACGAATCAGGCTTAATCGGTGAAGATCCAAATGGCATTCCAAATAACCTACTTCCATATATCTCACAGGTTGCTGTAGGTAAATTAAAGCAGTTGGGCGTGTTTGGGGATGACTACGATACAGTGGATGGTACCGGCGTTCGAGATTATATACATGTAGTTGATTTAGCGCTTGGCCACTTAAAAGCACTTAACAAAATTGACCAAGATACTGGTGCACATGTTTATAATCTTGGCACAGGTAATGGCTACTCAGTACTTGAAATGCTTAATGCTTTTAGCAAAGCCTGTGGTAAGGAAATTCCTTACCAATTGTCACCACGTAGACCAGGTGATATCGCAGCCTGCTATGCAGCACCTGAAAAAGCTTCACAAGAGCTAGGTTGGCAAGCAGAGCGAGGCATTGATACCATGATGGAAGATACTTGGCGTTGGCAAAGTAACAACCCTAACGGCTATAAATAAAAGTATCTACTCAAATCTATAAAACCGCTTTTAAGCGGTTTTTTTATGTCTTAAAAATACGAACGTGTAGTGAATTTTGCAATTAACCACCAAAATTTAACCTATTTAAAGGGATATATTGGACTTTGAAGTGCTCGTCGCGTTCTTTTATCCGTGGGTATCAATTACTCAACCCACGGTACGGTGTATGAATTGACGCTGTGCGGCTGATAGATAACGGTTTACGCTGAGAGCTCGTATTAATCCCAGACAACAAAAAAACCGTCACATTGCTGTAACGGGTTTCTCTTAATGGGAGCCATGGTGCGCTACGCAGTAGGATGACATGGTGCCCACAGCGGTAAAGAGTCACATAACAAATGCTACATCTCATCGTCCGTGACGTTATTTATCCGTGGGTTTCGTGATACTCAACCCACGCTACGGTGTATAGGTTGACGCTGTCGTACACATTCGCTTTCTTGAAGACGTAAAAAAGCCCGACTCAATGAGTCGGGCTTTCTTGTATTTGGAGCCATGGTGCGCTACGCAGTAGGATGACCTACTTTCGCATTGACGGCTTAAAGTTGAGCGCTATACCTTTATTCC
>NZ_JBHNYL010000014.1:0-94980 GCF_054960735.1 Pseudoalteromonas sp. RWi3 | reverse complement strand
ATAAGAGCATAATTCTGGATGGTTATTTAGCGTTTCAAAGCATGCTAATAGTTGCTCTGCTTCAGATAGGGCTTTATTAAAATTTTGTAATGATAGGGTCATTTTCTTCCTTAAATATTTAACCAACAATTAGGTATTTGTTAGTACTGCTTTATTTTTTGTAATGCTATACAAAAATTTATAAAAATATAATTTCACAAGCTTGTGAAAATTTAATTGAGTTGGTTTTAGCCTTTTTTGTAATCACTAAAATTAATGATATTACTGTTGTCAATTATTTCTTTTGATGGGTCATCATCATGTTGTTGATAAATGACAAGCGATTGGCAATAAGTTAATAAACGCTCTATGGGTATAAACTTCTCTTTGCGACGTGTTGCTTTATTGGTGATACGCTTAGGCTGGGTGTTTAAATATACTGCTAACTCAATAGCAAGAGAGCTTGGTAAATTATGGAGTCCTTCTTCCTTTAGTGTTTGAGTAACCCAAAGTGCAGCGTCGCTAATATGCCCGCTTATGCTCAAATCGGTGTTTTTAACCCAGTGCGGAGTAAATTCTATTTTAGCTAGTTCACTTAACAGCACCGCTATATCGCTGCGTGGTATTAGCTGATACACCTCAAGCGTTTGAGCCAATATAAATTGCCATTCATACGCTAAGCGCTGAGTTAGCTCCTCTTGCGATAGCTTTAAACTCACCGGTATAAAAAACGTAAAGCGGCTATTCGCCTCACAAACAATGATTGTTTTCTCACGAGATTTATAGCTGTTATCAATAATCTGCAATTGCCAGTTAAAACAATCACTATCGCTAATGAGGGTGTTTACCCCCCCTTGTTTACCTTGTTCATATGGCAAGCGAGGAAAATCAGCTTCTAGGTATTTGTTGAGTGCGTTTGAGGCGCTGAATTGTAGTTTCATATTCAATATGTGTTTTCTGATCCCTTAATTGCTAAGTGTTCGTAAACAATAATAAGAGGTAGCAATTAAAGCTGATACTAATAAAACGAGTGAAAATAAATTAATCTTTTTGTTAACTTTAAATATTAGGCCTTTAATTTCATCATTTTTACTAGTCAATTCCAATATTGTTTTCTCTTGTTCTTCAATAATTTTAGCTATTTTATTATTAGTATCTTCTAATACATGCACTAATGCATCAACCTTAGAATCTAAGCAACTATTCCTATCTAACAGTTCTTTATGACGCTCATCTATCTTGTTACTAAAAGAAACCAACATACCTTTAACGGTATGACTTGAACATATTATTTCAGAAATCGCACTTTCAATAGACTTATTAAAAACTAACAGCTGTTGTTCGACTAAATCTTTATTGTCACTAATAATTTCTGCGCTATTTTTAGCTATATCGTTTAAAACACGCTCTTCTAAACGTGAAATTTTTTTTGTTAATTGTTTTAATAACTCATCTTTATCTGCACTCACCAAGTCAAGCTTTTCATTGGCCTCTTCTAGCGCATCCCCTACAGATAAAATATCATTTTTTAGTCTTTCCAAGTCATTGATAATAGGAGCAAGTGGTTGCTTAACGATTCTCCCCATTAAATCAGTTAATTGTCTTTCTTTATTAATCTCACTATTTGTAATCATATTTTAATCACTTTTTTTCCATGTAAAAGCTCTAACGTATCTCCCTGAGCACTTAATTCACAAAATGAGATTAACTGCATAAATGCATCACATTCATCATCTTCATCTAAAAATGCATCAATTTTTTTTGTTATTGATGCATGATACTCTTGCTTCAATATATTAATAAAAGTTTCAAACTTTGTTATATCTTCCTTCATTAATTTTTCAGTATTGATAACTCTTATTTTCAACTTGCTTAATAAATTATTTTTTACATGAGATTCTTTCTGCAGCTTTCTTTGTTCATCTTTGTTTATCAAGACGCTCGTCTCAAGTTGGCTTTTTTTAATATTAAGTTTACTGTTCAATGTTTCAACTGCTTTAATCCAAGAATTTCTCCACTGTGAAAGAATAAACTCTTCTGATTTATTCCTAGCCGCTTCTATTTTATTTTTATCATGGCGATAGTTTTTCCTTGATAAGTATTTTTTTATAAAGTATTTATCTAAATCTTTTTCAATCTGCTCAAATCTCGTTCGAACCTCATTGAAAATCACTCTATAATTTGGCTCAATAAAGGCTTTCTCAACCGCTCTCCAATATGGTCTATTATTAGCAATTAATAATTGGCTTAAATTTAATTCAACTTTCTTCAATTTATATTGATAATCACCTATTAACCTTTTGAGAAAAGTAACACTTTCATCTTCTAGTTTTTCATCAGTTTCTGAGGGAATATTACTTTTATAATCAGCTATCAAGCTATTAATATTGCTTTTTATATTTTCATCTTTACCGTATTCGATTAACTTCTTTAGTTTATTTAACTGTTCAAGCTCTCGTTCATTTATTTTGGTATAGTTTTGAATATCATCATCAATAGCTTGAATCTCTCTGATGATATTTTTTTCGACCTGTTTCAACCCCTCTAATTTCTTTTTATAAATATATTCGATTCTTGTATGACTATCGAGCATATTTCGAAGACGACTGACTGGCGATACAGAAGCATGTATTTCATCAATTAATGTTGCTCGAAGCCCATTAATTAATGGTTTTAACTTACTGTAAAGTACAGGTTCCTGCTTTTCTAGATTCTGCCAGCTATTTCCAAATTCAAGTGGGAAAAATAGGTTCTGATTTTTACCTTCATTACTTAGCTCACCAAAGCGCTGAATTTGCTCAATCAGTCTCGCTCTAATATCACTGATATTAACCTCTTCTCTCTTACGAATTATGTCTCTTATTGATTGAGCTGAATAAGAAAATGTCGTTACTATACGAAAACGTCCAAGCATAGCTTGCCAATTCTCTAGCCCCGGAAGACTCATAGCCTCTGAGTTTAGAAAACTTAAATCATCTCCCCTTCCAACTAATAAAATTAAATCAGCAAAAGGAAGATAAGCTTTTGCCATAGCATAAACATGCTTTTGCTCTGTAGCATTCGCAGGATTATCACCAGGTAAATCTAAAATACGTATATTAGCGCATTTTTTAGCAGCGATAGAAAAGAAACGTGTTGGTATATCTACAATACACGGAGAATTAAAAGACTGAGTTGCACTCTCCATACTATCTCTTAAATCACTTAGAGCTATTATCATATCGGACTCAGCAGCATAGAACTCTTTTTTAGAGTTGATTGTCAAAGCCCAATTTTCACTTGTAGAACGACAGTATTCCATAGTTGTTGCAGTGGCTGACTTCCCAGCCTCTCTTCCACCCCTTAGCACATAGGAAACCACACTTATTTGATCTGAATGAATACCGAGTAAATCAAGAAGCAGTGTCGTTTTTCCTACTTGAGTCTTGCCGAAAACAACTACAAAAGGCTCTACCTGCTTTCCTTTCATTGATAATGTTTTTTTAATATCGTGACTCATAGAGCTTATTAATCGCTCGTATGCATCAAACGCCCAGCCCAAATTTGATAGATATAACTCAGACCAGTATTCAGTTAGCCAATCATTAATCATACTCAGCTGTGTGTCCAACTAATAATGGATTTAAGCCACTTGCTGAAGAATCAATTTCAGCTTTAAGATCATTTGATAAAACAATTACATCAGCTAAAGCCTTTGCTAATCTTTCCTTACGCATTAAGTTTTCATCTAAATGAAAGCGTTGTCGTAAGGTAATTTCTAATCTAGATCTTGCTGAGCGCATTACTTCATCAAAACTACTACAAAAGTTTTCATAATGAGAATCGGAAATTGCATTAAGCAAAGAGTGTGCTTGAATACTTAATTCTTGCTCTTGTTTCCTGAGCCCTGATACAGCTTTGGTTGTTACATAGCAAGCAGCAACAACGGCAGTAACAGCAGTGGCAGCAGGGTGAAGCATAACAGGGGGAACACTGCCACCTCCAGGCTCATTGGTTGATTCTTCGCTTGCAAAATCATTCGAACTAGTTTCAGATTCTTTATCTTTGGTATGACCAAAAAGTGTACCTAGTATGTCTGAATCACCATCACTAATCACGTCTACAGCTAATAAAGCAGCGACAGCTTTGAGAGCATTTCTACCTTCATTTGCGCCTTTATTAATTGCCTCCACACTCTGCTCTATTAACTCACCATTATCATTCATTTTTAATTTAAGTTCATCAGCTAACAACTTAGGCACAGAGTATGACAACCTCGCATATTCAAGGGATATAATAGGTATCAATCTTACACTTTCAGCTAGTTTTTTACTTGTTTCGCTACTGGTATTAGAGTTATGGCTTAGTACTATTTTGATGTCGTTCTTTATTTTTTCACTTAATACTTTAAACTGAATTGGTTTACCTGATCTCCCAGCATAACCAAGTTCAATAAGTTTTTTAGTGTTCGATAGTTTAGGGTTTTCATTTTTACTTAGCTCTGAATCAGAATCGTACACAGGCCCTAATTTTTCTATAGTTAAGCCCGTTAATTGATTAGCATAATCAGAAAGAAAGTTGTTTCCTTCTTGTTGCCAAGCATCTTCTACAGTTTGCTTTATTTTTGTCTTTTTTTCAGTCGTGCTGTCAAACGAACTAGTAATAAAATTTTTGAAGCCTTCATGTTCTAAAGATAATTTTTCGTCTAATTTCTTAGCCGCATTTATTCGGTTCAGATCAACATGCGCTTTTGCAATTTTTTTATGCTCTTCTCTCAATAATGTAACAGAGTCATCAAATTCACCTAGAAGATCTCCACATATTAATGCACTCTCTGTTGCTTCAGAACTCTTGAAGATAAGTCTGGCCTTAGATCTAATACTAGTTAGCACTTTAGTTAAATCTCGACCAATTAACTGTGCTAGGTTATTAATTTGAAAAACACGATTCGATTGTCCTGTATAATTAAGTTCATCAATCATACTTTGTAATTTTGGCATCCACTCTTCAAAGTAATCCGAATCATCTGTACCCGTTAATATGATCAGCTTATCAATTCGGTTCTCATCTATTTTGAAAGTGTTCATCGCACTATTTTTTAATTGGTTTTGGCGCTCTAAGTCGTTTTTATATGACTCAGTTTTAGAAATAACGACACAGGGCTCGCAATGCTTTAATTCATTTGAAAGCATATCTTTTGTAATATCAAGTTGTTGTTGATTTGCCATTCTTGTTTCATCTGTAACAACAATGCAACCGCCTGCAGCAATCATTGCTTGACGCATTAACTCTTGCCAATCTTTATTATCTCGATCTTGTTTTTCATAGCCAGGTAAAAGTAGCCAAGCCTGATTTCCCCTTTTAAAATAATGCTTTGGTACTTTTAAAACTGGTAGTAAATCTTCTGCTGAAGGGTCTGTTATAACTTGATTAAAGTTTTCAACATTTATAAGTACATCTTTTATTAATAGCTGATCTCCAATATCACTTTTTTGTAAACGTCTTACATAGCCCTGCGGTGCAGTTACTTCATTAGTTTCAATAATCATAACGGGTAATTTTTCACCGCGCCCTTCGTTGCCTTGTAGCCAATCTCCACAGTCATAAATTTTAGACATTAAAGTTGTTTTGCCTGCCCCTTGCGAGCCACCAACTGCAATTATCCACTCATTGCCTAATATTTCTGCTAAAAGTAAGCGTCGCATCACAGCTAATAATTTTTTATCTATTTCATCATTAGCTAGTACATTGCATGCACCACGTAATCTGCGTAAAGCACTATTAAGCTCTTTTAAAAAAACCTCTGGTGATTCCATGTCCACAATCCTAATTTTATAAATATGTATATGTTTTTAATTAAGTCATAAAAACTTAAACTATACTGTTAAACCACGGTGTATTAACAACATAATTTCATCTGTCTAACTGTTTATCATTTTCTGCTTGGATTGGTTAAAAATAAGTTGGTGCCGTTGCTTTCATAGCGTTTGTTCCAAACCAAATCAAAATAAATACGGTGGTTTAAACCTATTTTTGCCGCTTTATCTTTTAAAAAGCTTTGTATTTCTGCGTAGTGCTGGGCTGTTTCAATGTCTTTATAGGTAAAGCGGCGCTTGATGCCTAGAGCCTTTGCTTCTTCAGTGGTAAATATAAATTCTGATTTAAAATTTTGGCTATCAAGGGGTAAAAATAGCCATGGTGTGGCGGTTTTTCTTGCTGGTGCAAAGTCCTCCCCCATTGCTACAAAGTGCTCGAATACAATATCAACGGGCTTTCGCACTTTATTAAACGACTGCAACTGCGAAGGTTTAATGTTTTTACTCAGTTCACTTTTTAGCTCACTACATAACTCGTTTGCAAGCGTGTTTAACTCTATTTCAGAGGTGAGATTATTGAGTGCGTGTATTAAATAATCCTTTTTTTTAGTTAACACATCTTTAAAGGTATGTGATGCGCCTAAGCAATTGTTACTTTTACGATGAAAGCCGCGATAGGTATTCGAGCCTAAGCTTTTTAACACCAATGCCTCGTAGCTGAGTAGTGGCGTGGGTGTTAAAAATACCGTATCGCCCACTTCGTTCATGCGTTTTACTTGCGTCTGCATTTTTTAGTTATCCTCTCCACGCCAAATAATCAGCTTGTTTTGTAAACTCTACGTTGATTATGTTGTTATTTAATTCACGCTGGGTCATTTAACATCCTTGTTATTATTCTTATAAATCACGTTATAGTTCGCCAGCAAAGGCTTTTTGGCTTAGTGAGTTAAATGCAAGTGAACAATTCCCGCCCCATCCTATGAATAAGCTTTTAATTTTATTGTGAACTTTAAGATATTTATCCTGCAACTCTATTGGAGGAATAAACGGCACAAATTCACTTAACACTGTTTTATTTATAGTGGCAATGCCTGTTGTTTGCTTGCCTACTTTCAAAAAATATCTTTTCCCTCTTTGAGAAGATATTAATACACTCAAAAACTCAGGCCTTACAACTTCTTTATTATTTACTCTTACCGAAAAAATATGGTTTTGATGTATACAATTTTCTATTTCACCATTCCAAACGTACCCCCTCCCAAGCTTATCTATATCACCGCCTTCTGTAAGCAGTATATCTCCAGTTCGAAGTTGACACTTTTCAGCATCTCTATTTGAAACAGTAATATCTTTTACTTCATCTAAACAGAGATAACCATCTTGAACATTGGCTACTCTCATATAAGGTAAAGTGATAGAGTCTTCGGGCTTTACCTTTTTGCCTTTGGTAACACCTGAGCGAATATCAGCAATATCCTTTAATATTTTTTCCTCCCACCCCTTTGGATTGGTGACGGGATCACCGAACATATCTAGGAATACACTGCGAAGGAAGTCGTCGGCGAGTTGGATGGCTTGTTGGCGTTTGCGGCGGATGGCGTCGGCTTTATCTAAAATCGCGGCAATGCGCTTTTGCTCGTCTAATGGGGGTAATGGGATTTCTAACTCTTCAAACTTAGATTTGTTAACAATTGCAACGGTAGTTGCAGGAGCCATTGATTCTAAAATTGGCTTTAGCCTACTTAAAGCATAATAACCATATTTATAATCAATTTTACTTTCATCAAATGTAACTGAATTAATCTGCTGATTTGTCCCCAATTCTCGATCAGCAATTGCCAGCTTTCCTAGAGAACCTATACAACAGACAAGAACAGAATTTTTAGGTACAAGTTTTATTTTAGAAGCACCACTTTCTGTCAAAGTTTGCTTTGAATTTAATACAAAGGGAGCATCACCTAACTCAGAGGGTGAGATAAAAGGAATATCTCCACCAAAATACTCTTCCACTTTTTTAGAAGGTGTCTTACCCGTAGTAACTTTTGAAACACTTTTAATCGATACTAAAGGCCAACTCACAGCATGCCCTCCAATTCTTTCAAATCAGTCAGTATTTCATTTTCTAAGCTCACTAATTTACCTAATATTTCTTTTGGCGGATCGTAACTTTCTTCCTCGTATACTACTTCTTTGTAGCGGTTGATTGATAGGTCGTATTTATTGCTGGCTATTTCATCTTTACTGACCCAAAACGCCTTTTGAGTTTTATCATTGCTATCACTTGTCGCTTGTGATTTATCACGCACTTTAAATTCGCTAATTAAACTTGGTAAGTCGTTGCCTTTTATTGGTGTGCGTTTATCGTCGAGGCTAAAACCATCGGCTTGTACATCATAAAACCATACGTGGTCGGTGCTGCCACCTTTGGTGAATATAAGTATTGCCGTTGATACACCAGCGTAAGGTTTAAACACGCCACTTGGCAGTGAAATTACGGCTTCTAGCTGGTTGTTATCTACCAGCATTTGGCGCAGTTGTACGTGCGCTTTTGATGAGCCAAAGAGTACGCCATCAGGTACGATAGTGGCCGACTGTCCGCCTACTTTTAACATGCGCTCAATAAGGGCAACAAACAGCAGTTCGGTTTTCTTCGTTTTTACTTTACGTAGTAACTCAGGGCATACGTCTTCTTCGTCTAGGCTGCCTTTAAATGGCGGGTTGGCGAGTATTATGTCGTACCCTTCTTTTGCCTTTTGCGGGTAGTGCTCTTTAAAGTTTTGGCTTAGAGTATCTTGATAATGTATGCCCGGTTGTTTAATGCCGTGCATTACTAAGTTCATGGCGGCTACGCGTAGCATGGTGGCGTCAAAGTCAAAGCCGTTGAACATGTGAGCATCTATGTGGGTGCGCTGCTCTGGGGTAATTAAATCACCTGAGTAGAGCACGTTTTCAAGCGGTTTGCCGCTGTCATCAAGTTGCACGTTGCCATTTACGTCAAGTACTGGTTCGCGCTCTATGCCCTCGGCTGATGTGTACTTTTGTAACAGGTATTCGTAACTTACCGATAAAAAGCCACCCGTGCCGGTTGATGGGTCACAAATTTGGCTGGTTACATCGGGGTCCATCATTTCAACCATGGCACGTATAATATGGCGCGGCGTTCTAAATTGGCCGTTAATGCCTGCGGTGGTGAGTTTGCTAAGCAAGTATTCGTATAAATCGCCTTTGGTGTCGGCGTTTTCAAGTGGTAGGTCGTTAACCATTTCAACGGCTTTTACCAACAAGCTTTGCTTTTGAATCATTAATTGCGCGTCTTTCATAAACTCGTTAAATATCGCGCCTTCTGGCGATACGTCGTCTGAGGTTTTTGAAAAGTACGGAAACAGCTCATCTTTAACTAGTTTGTATAACTCTTCTGCGCCTAAATGGCGCAGGTTTTGCCAACGAATATGTTGCTCTGCGTCTCTAAAGCGGCGGTTAAATGGCTGCTTAGTACGTGCGCTGCGTTTTTCGTCGGCTTGCTCGTTCATGTCGAGCATGCGGGCGTACATTAAAAAAGTAATTTGCTCTACTACGGTCAGCGGGTTAGTGATGCCGCCTGTCCAAAATTCTTCCCATAGTTTGTCGATTTTACTTTTTAAAGGTCCGGTGATCATAGTTTTCCTAGTGTGAGCGCTTTATAACGCTCATTATGTTAATTAATTTTTTATATCTCATTGTTGGATGGCGCTTTGCTTATCCGACCTACGTTTTGTGCTATTTAATTTTGGCTTAATAAATTTTCGACTAAGCGGATTATGGTGTCTTTTTCTTTTGGGTTTGACTCTGCGACTAATAAAGTAATAGCCGCTAACCCTGTATCGTTTATTACGGGTTGATAATTTTCATTTAACAGGCGTTGATTACGATTTAAAATCGACAAATAAAAATGCTGCGGTGCGTTTATTACCATCACTAAACGGGTGGTTTTTTACAATAAAATATAATAAATGAGCCGCTTTACTTTCTATACTTGGGTAGGCAGGCTCACCAAATACGGTTTGATTTAACGCGCCCCAAATTGCATTTAGGCCGTTGTCACGCTCTTGTGCAAATAGCTTAGTGGCTTCACCTTTGGTTATAAGGTTTTGCTTAAGCTGAGTAATTGCGGCTTTTGCATCATTGAGTGGTGTAAGTGCACCGCCTAACTCACCTTTTGGTGAATTAAGTAGTCCTTCATCATACTGTTGTAGCCATAAAAAGGTTTGCGTGTAACTGGCAATTATATCTACTAGCCCTGCACCAAACTCACTGTTTTGTGGCAGAACAGCAATACGTTTAACGAGTTGTAATGCGTTATCTAACTCTGTTGCGTTTTGTGCTAATCGCTCTTGATTTAAGGTATAGCCTTTTAATAAATGCTGCTTTAACGTTTTAGTCGCCCATTGGCGAAAGCGCGTTGCTTGAGTAGAATTAACACGGTAACCCACGGAAATAATAGCATCAAGATTGTAAAATTTAGTTTTTGATTTTTGTGTTTTTCCAGCTATTGCACCGTGTTCAGTGGTTTGTTCCAAAATGGAACTAACCACTTCTTGCTCCAGCTCACCTGTCTTAAAAATATTAGACAAGTGCTTTGTAATCGCTGGTCGCTTCGTTCCAAATAAATCAGCCATTTGTGCTTGAGACATCCAAAGTGATTCATCTTTAAATTGAATATCAAAAGATAATGAACCATCCGGAGTTTGGTATATAACAATACCTTTATTAGCCATTTACAGCCTCACCTCTTTTTCAACAGATTGATTTTTGTCGCCTAGTTTTACATCAAACTGCTTAATAAATTGCTCTATTACGTCGGCTTGTTGCTCGCTAAATACGCCATCAAGCCCCATATCGTGTATTTGAGTGAAAGGTGCATCGTAAAGCTGGGCTATTTCAATTGCGCCGTGGCGAATCAGGTGGTTTTTTAACATACCAATAAAGCGCTGTTGCTTGGCATTTACATGGGTGTGTATTTGCTGCACAAAGGTAGTAAAGCTCTGCTCTATGGCGTTTTTATCCATACCGACTATGGTACGCAATATTTTGTCGAGCGTCGCGGTTGATTCGGGAAAAAACTCTTTTAATGTATTTAAATCAACACTTGGGTTTTGCGTATGCACTAACGAGCTTAATTGCGCTAAGTCGGCTTCGGTTACTTGTTCGCCGTTGCGAATTTTTTTAAGTACGCTGTCGGTTTCAAATAACGGGGTGAGTGTTTTTTCAACCTCTTGGCGATATATTTGATAATCAATAGAGACTATTTTTGTAAGCCTGTTGGCCTCTTTAATTTGGTTTGTGTCTTCTTTTATATCAAGCACAAAGTCACTTTTTGGCGGTGTTACGCTTTTATTACGCAGGTGTATAATACTGCGTAAATTAATGCGGCTTTGCTCAAGCGCTGCATGGGTTAAATACTGCCAATATTGCTCGGTTTGTATTTCTTCTATTACAGGTGCTTTGCTACGCACTTCGTTTAAGTGCATTTGTAGCGATTCAACTTTGTTCATTACACTTTGTTTAGCTAGATCAATTTGGTTTGCATCAGTTAATAGCAGTGTTTGGATAACTGTTAGCTCTAAATCTAGTTTATACGCTTCGCTTTGCCCCATTATGTTACGCCATTGCATAAGCGGTGCTACTTTCTCGAGTAAGTCGCTTACTGCTTGCGGTGCAAATTGATTAAGACGTTTAAAATCTTTGTAAGTTTCGACAATTTGCCAGTTGTCGCGCACTGATATTGATTCCATTGGCAAAAAACAAATATCGTCGTGAATTAATTTAATGGTTTGGTCAAACACATCCAAATTGGCTTTTTTGAGGGCGGTTTGTGCAAGGGTTACACGGGCTTCAAATAGCTTTTGCAATAACGATTTAGATTGTTTTACATCTTCTTCTTCTGGGTTTTCGTCAAAGTATTCAAAGTTTGCCCAGTGGTCGAATATTAAAAAGTGCGTTTTGTGCTGCCCTGGGCCATATAGGTTTTCGCATAGGCGTGTGCCACGGCCAATCATTTGCCAAAACTTTACTTTTGATTTTATGGGTTTTGCAAAAACAAGGTTTACGCATTCAGGTACGTCTATGCCGGTGTCGAGCATATCGACCGATACCGCTATACGCATACTGTTTTCGTCGCTTGATTTAAAGTCGTCTATTAGCTCTTCGGCGCGTTCGTACTTTGAGTGAATAACGCGGCAAAAATTAGCACCGTGTTGCGGGTAAAGCTCGCTAAACAATTGTGCCATTAGCTCGGCGTGGGCAATGTTACGGGCAAATATAATTGTTTTACCAGGGAGCTGGCCGTCTTTATCGCGCAAGCCTTTTTCCATTAGGTTACGTAGTATTAGTCTGTTGGTGTCTTTATTTTTAATGGCTTCATCTATTTGTTTTGCATCAAAGTCGAGCTCGTTAGGATCAATGCCTTGTTCTTCTAGTTGGGCTATTTGCTCATCGGTTAGGTTGTCTTTTTTAATGCCTTCGCGTAAAAATTGTGTGGTGTAACTTACAATTTTGTAAGGGACTAAATTGCCTTGCTCTATGGCATCTTCAAGCGGGTAATTGGCTGTGGGTAGTTTGTAATCGCAACCAAACAAATCACAGGTTGAGCGCGATACCATTTCAACCGGTGTGGCGGTTAAACCTACTTCTAGCGCGTCAAAGTATTTAAAAATATCACCATAAATATTGTAAATTGAGCGGTGTGATTCATCGGCTACTATTAAGTCAAAATGGCCTACGTCGTACTTATTCATTATACGTAGCATGCCTGGGTAGGTTGCTATAAATACACGGGCACTGGCTGCGGTGTTTTTAGCGCTTTTGCCTACAATGTGTACGGGCTCTTTGGTGTGTTCGGTAAAGGCATTACCCGCTTGTTTACGTAGCTCTTTTCGGTCACATAAAAACAGTACGCGCTTAGCCCAACCAGCATCGAGCAGCCGTTTTGCAAGGGCAATAGATACGCGTGTTTTACCTGTGCCGGTTGCTTGCACAATAAGCGCTTTGCGGTGTTTATCACTAAAACGCTCACATACACGGGTTATGGTTTCCATTTGATACAAACGCCCTGCCACCGCAGTATCTATCGGCGTTTTATTTAAGTCTTTTTTTAGTGTGCGCTGCTTTATTAAATACTGCAGGGAATCTTTTGAATAGTAACCGTATAAACCTCGGCTGTTATAACCTTGCGCGTCGTCTAGAATTTTTATATCCCAGCCGTTTGAATAAAAAATAACGGGGCGTTGTCCATATTGCTTTTCGAGCGCGTTGGCATAAAGCGTTGCTTGCTGGCGACCTTTTTCGATATTTTCGCGGGTGCGTTTTGCCTCTATTACCGCAAGTGGTTTACCGTCGTCATCCCATAATACGTAGTCAACATAGCCTACGCCTGTTGTTGTAGGTTGGTCGGTTACTTTTACTTCTTTGCCAACGTCTTCTGTTGATTCGTCGTCAAGTGCTACATTCCAACCTGCATTGCGTAAGTCTAAATCGATAATACGTTTACGGGTTTCGTCTTCGTTAAAGTTAAAACCTGAGTTAACAATTTGCTCATTTCGGGTTTTAACTTGCGTCAGTTTTTCAGCATCAATCGTTTGTTTTAGTTTTGCTGCTTGCTGCTGCGCTTGTTTTTGTGCAAGCTCTGCGGCTTCTAGTTCGTCAAGTGCGCGTTTTAAACGGGCTTGATTTTCGGCTAGCTGCTGAGTGAGTTGCTTGTTCTTTTTAGCAAACTGAGCATCACTTTGGTTAGTGGGCTGTGTTTGCTCAGGCGCTTTAAACTCTGGGCATTCTTGTTGCGTGCCATTGGCATACGCCATAAACAAATAAGAGGCTACAAAGTAGCTTTCTTTTAATATCCAAATAGCTTGTTGTTGATCTACTTTGCCTTCGTGGGCCGCTTGGTTGCCGCTTTTACGTATGGCGTGGAGCTTATCGGTTATTAAACGCGGGACGGCACTGGTAAAGTCGTCTGCGGTGAGTTTATCAAAAATATTAGAAGTGGGTAAAACAGGTAAACTAAGTTCTTTGTATAAGTAGCCTACTACTTTTTCTGCAAAGCAACGCAGCTTAACCAGTGAGCTTTGTGGATCGGTAATCGCATAGTCTTCTGCAAAAGCGGCTAACTGGTGTAGCTCTGGCCACTTAGATTGAATATGTTCAAAGTTCATTGATTGCTTCATTCCTGATTACTTCCTTATCAACTAATTTACCTTGCGTTATTATTTGTATGCGTTTGCAAGCTTGCGAATATTAAGCCGTTATATTTATTTTTATATTGTGTATTACTGCACTTAACCAGTAGATTGTTTCAAAGCTTTGGTTACTAGACTCAATCGCTATTTTTTTAGCAAGCTCGTTGGGTAACACCTTATTTATTTTACTATTTATGCGACTACGCGTTTGCTGCACAAAGGTTTTTTCCATTACCTTTAAATTACTATGTAAACCGTCTCTAAAATCTTCGGGCTCAACGCCAAACGTATCACGGAATATACGTAAATCACTGCTATTTTGCTGTAAAAGCATGAGGTATTCTTTGCTGTAACGCAAAGACTCTTCAAAATCACGACTTACTACTAACTGTTTATGTTCACTTTGGCTGTATTGGTTTAACCATAAATAAAAGGCGGTTTCTTTTGCGGTAAGTTTAATTTCGATACCTGCAAAGGTGAGTGTTTTTGCTTTTGAGTTTACCTCTAGGGTTAAATCTTTTTTATGCGCTGAGTTTAGGCTTGCCACTGTTTGGCTAAACGATGCACTTTGCATGTTGGCAATTAGGGTTTCGTCGATAGATTGGCGCATTCGTACAAAGGGTATTTCGGCAAGGGTTACCTTTGCATTAATACAGTTTACTTGCGTGCCATTTTTACCATCAATAATGTGGTCGTAAGGTGTTGGGTAGTAAAAGTCTCTAACAAATTCAAATTCATCATTAACAAATACATGACTAAGCGAGTCTTGCTCACGCCCCAATAAAGACATGGCATAGCCTAAATAAAATGCCATTGTTTTACGGCCACCTGCAATAGATGCATGAATGCTAATATCGTTTTTATTGGTAAGCTCAAACACTTTACGAGTAATAAAGTCGGCCATGTAGGTCTGTTCTATTTCAGATTTAGCATCATTAATAGGTTGACCTTTATCGTCTTCTATAAGCCATATGTTTTCATCGGGGAGTTTAATGTCAGGAAGTTGGTAGTCTGCTATTAGTTTAGCTAAGTGACCTTGCTCAAATAATCCATCGGTGAGCATAGACTTTGTGCTTTTTGTAGTTATAACAAACACCTCTTCAGGCATAGGCTTACCCTGCTGATAAAGCGCAAAAAGCGTTTCGGTTAATACTTGTGGGCTGGCACCGGTGACTATTAGCAATATATATTTCATCAAGGATCCTTTTGTTGAATATTCAGCATCATAGCCAAATTTGGAACTGAATGGAACTTGTTTGAGTTCAATGGATTACATTGATGCTTTAGAGGTATTTGAACAGACACAAAAAAGGACGTCATGAGACGTCCTGATATTGAATAATGGCGGTGAGGGAGGGATTCGAACCCTCGTTAGGGATTAACCTAAACACACTTTCCAGGCGTGCGCCTTCAGCCACTCAGCCACCTCACCACATGCGTTATTCTCTAACGCGTTGCAATAGTATGAAATAGCGCACACTCGTGCAAGGTGTTTTTCAGCATTGCATTTCAATTGCTTAGTATATAAACAAAAAAGGCCGTTAATCTTTAAATTAACGGCCTTTTGCAAAAACGCTTACGATATTAACGCTTTAATGATGCTGAAAAATCAAGCATACGGTTAAGCGATTTGAGTGCTCCTTCACGAAGACCCATATCAACAAACACTTCTTTACCGTTTACATCTATTAAAGCTTCCTCAATGGCTTTGAGGCCGTTCATTGCCATCCACGGACAATGTGCACAGCTTTTACAGGTTGCGCCTTCGCCAGCCGTTGGGGCTGCAACAAATTCTTTATCAGGGCATAGCTGCTGCATTTTATAAAAAATGCCGCGATCAGTGGCCACAATAAACTTTTGGTTATCCATTGTTTGCGCCGCTTTGATCAACTGACTGGTTGAGCCTACCGCATCAGCTAAAGCAACAATTTCAGCGGGTGACTCAGGGTGAACCAATACGCCAGCATCAGGATACAGTGCTTTCATATCTTTAAGCGCTTTGGTTTTAAACTCGTCATGTACAATACAGGCGCCATCCCACAAGATCATATCAGCGCCGGTGTTCTTCTGAATATAAGCACCAAGATGCTTATCAGGGCCCCAAATAATCTTTTCACCCATTTCATCTAGGTGTTCAACTATTTCAAGCGCGCATGATGAGGTAACAATCCAATCAGCACGTGCTTTAACTGCTGTTGAAGTATTGGCGTATACCACCACTTTACGATCAGGGTGCTGATCACAAAACGCTGAGAATTCATCAATTGGGCAGCCAATATCAAGCGAGCATGTTGCTTCAAGTGTTGGCATTACAACGGTTTTGTTTGGCGTTAAAATTTTAGCTGTTTCACCCATAAAACGTACACCAGCTACGATGATCATATCTGCATCATGTTTTGCGCCAAAGCGCGCCATTTCTAAAGAATCAGCAACACAGCCACCCGTTTCTTCTGCAAGGGCCTGAATTTCTGGATCTGTATAATAATGGGCTACAAGTACCGCATTTTTATCTATTAATAACTGTTTTATTCTTGCCTTATACTGCGCTTGCTCATCAACATTCAATGGAGCTGGCTTAGGAGGAAAGATATATCCTTCAGGCATTATAGTTTGAGCTAGACTCATTTCTCGACCACTTAAGTTTACAGTGCAATTATGGGGCGAATTATACGAGAATCTAGTTCTAAATAACAGTAGGGTTAAAGAGTCTGTGAGAATTAAATATAAGGAGATATGATATCAAGAATGGTGGGTCATGATGGACTTGAACCATCGACCAATGGATTAAAAGTCCACTGCTCTACCAACTGAGCTAATGACCCGCTCTTGATCTACTTTGAAGTAGTTGCTGCGTGAATCCGCCGATTGAACCATTCATTACTAGCATAAAGAATGGTGGGTCATGATGGACTTGAACCATCGACCAATGGATTAAAAGTCCACTGCTCTACCAACTGAGCTAATGACCCGCTCTGGTTGTGCATTCTGCACTGCGTATATCCGCCGATTGATACCCATTCAAGGCTTAACATAAAGCCAAATAAAGAATGGTGGGTCATGATGGACTTGAACCATCGACCAATGGATTAAAAGTCCACTGCTCTACCAACTGAGCTAATGACCCGCTCTGGTTGTGCAATCTGCACTGCGTGAATCCGCCGATTGAACCATTCAACACCTAGCATGAAGCCAAATAAAGAATGGTGGGTCATGATGGACTTGAACCATCGACCAATGGATTAAAAGTCCACTGCTCTACCAACTGAGCTAATGACCCGCTCTGGTTGTGCATAAGCACTGCGTGAATCCGCCGATTGAACCATTCAACACCTAGCATGAAGCCAAATAATGAATGGTGGGTCATGATGGACTTGAACCATCGACCAATGGATTAAAAGTCCACTGCTCTACCAACTGAGCTAATGACCCGCTCTAATGCTACAAGTTAATGTAACTAAACGCTAATACGTAAATCCGCCGATAAAAGACCAATCTATTATTTATATATTAATAGTAGATGGTGGGTCATGATGGACTTGAACCATCGACCAATGGATTAAAAGTCCACTGCTCTACCAACTGAGCTAATGACCCGCTCTTTTTGCCGCAATTTGAGTGGTTGAACCATTCCTCTGCTGCGGGCGCTTATAATACTTATTTAAAAAATGAGTGCAACAGAAAATGTCTCTTTTTTTAAGTTTTTATGTCTAGTTGACCAATTTTAGACCGCTTATGACAAAAAGCAGTCTAATCAAGCTCATTCTACATTTTTGCTAAGCGTTCTGCGGCCAATTTTGCAGCAGTCGTGCTTGGGTACTGGTTGATCAATTCATTTAAAGTTTTTAACGCAGATTCTGTTAAACCTTGTTCATTAAGCAAAGTACCTAGCTTTAACATTGCATCAGGACGTTTATTTGAATTTGGAAATTCATTTACGACTACTTTAAAATGTTCTGAAGCTTGCGCTGAATCATTTTTAATCGACAACAGCTGCCCTAACCAATAATGTGCATTAGAGGTATATACAGAATCTGGATAAGTAGTTAAAAAAGCTTGAAACTCTGGTATGGCTTGATCGTAGCGTTTATCTTTCATTATTAACGCCACAGCACGATCGTAAGCTTCATTCTCTGACAAATCAGTACTTATTGTTTGTGTAGCTAAAGGCTCACTGTAGTCTGCTTGCGGCGTTTGTGCTGGTTGTGAATATGCTTGGCTAACACGATTTTCAATTTCTTGATAAAGTTCGCGTTGGCGCTGAAGAACTTTTTCTAATTTATAGCTTTGCTCTTCTGTAATACCACGCACTTGACTGACTTCATCTTGCAAAATATTGAGTTGCTGTTGTAATTCTACCTGCAACAAATTGCGTGATTGCATCATTTTTTCAAGAGCAGCTAAACGCTTCTCAACGCTTGATTGCGAGTTTGCAGCATCTGAAACAGGAGCGGGAGCAGCCCATAATTGGGTGCTCCCGCTTAAGATCATTGCTGCCAAAATAATTTTCGGCTTCATAATGTCTCTAATCTTAGTAAACTAATACCGCACGGCGGTTTTTTGCGAAAGCTGATTCAGTGCGAGACTTAACCATTGGCTTCTCTTCACCATAGCTCACAACTGACATTTGGCTAGCAGAAACACCTAAACTTTGTAGGTATTTTTCAACTGATTGACCACGATGTTCACCCAGTGCAATATTGTACTCTGGTGTACCGCGCTCATCTGCATGGCCTTCAATAAGTATCTTAACAGATGGATTTTGCACTAAAAACTCAGCATGTGCACGTAACAACTCAGCATATTTGCCTTCAATTGTTGCTTTATCAAAATCAAAGTAAATAACTTGCTCTTGACGTAGTGACTCGTATTTTTGACGAAGCTCTTCTTGTGCTTGTTGTTCAGGCGAAATTGTAGACACTTCAACCGTGTCATTTTGCACTGTTTGCTCAGTTGTACCTTGATTTGATTGGTTTGCAGCACCTTCATCAATATCTGATGATGAGCTACAAGCTGCTAAAGTCATTACAGGTACTGCGATTAACAGACCTTTGAGTATTTTATTAAGTTGCATTGAGTAGATTCCTATATTATATAAACTAGCAATTTATTACTGTAAGTAAGGCGACCAAGCTGGAGCCTTTACTTCTCCATTTAGTACAGGCAAGCGTGCTTTAAAGCGACCATCCATTGATACTAGCGCTAGCACCTGTTTATTATTATGGAGCGTGCTATAGATGATCATTGAACCATTTGGTGCAATACTTGGAGATTCATCTAAACGCGTACGAGTTAACACCTGAAAAGCGCCACTCGCCAACTCTTTCTTAGCGAGATGGTACTGACCTTGTGTACGGTTAACCATCACTAATTCTTTTCCGTCTGGCGTAATAGAACCGGCGAGGTTCATATCACCGTCGAACGTCATTCTTTGCGCTCTGCCAGTTTGTAAATTTAACTTATAAATCTGAGCATTACCACCCCTTTCAGAGGTAAACACAATATCTTGGCCATTTGGATGCCAAGATGGTTCGGTATCTATACTGCGGTGATTTGTTAGGCGTGTTTCTTTGCCTGTACCTAAGTCACGCATGTACACTTCGGTGGCACCGTTTCTGTCTTTAGACAACACAAGTAATAGCTTTGTACCGTCTGGTGAAAACTGAGGCGCACCATTAATCCCTTTATGGCTGGTAATCAATTCACGCTTACCTGTGTAAAGGTCTTGCATGTAAATCTGGCTTTGGCGGTTTTCAAACGTCACATACGCGAGCTTAGTGCCATCTGGTGACCATGCTGGCGACATTAGTGGCTCTTTTGAACGCAATAGAACTTGTTCATTAAAGCCATCGTAATCAGCAACAACAAGTTGATATGGCATTGGTTCTTCATCACGCACTATAACGTATGCAATTTTTGTTAAAAAAGCACCTCGTTCACCCGTTAACTTTTCATAGACAACATCACTTATTCTGTGTGCATAACGTCTAAAGCCGTTTTCAGGAATAATACTTTCACGCGCTTCTTGAATATGGTCTTGGCTTTTAACAAGTTTGCCATTACTCATCATTTGCGTTTCACCGCCAGTGATTTGGGCGCGGATCACATCAATCAATTCATAGCTTACTAGATAACGACCATCGGGTTGCTGATCTACGTTGCCAACTAAAATAGCCTCAACGCCCAAGTTAACCCAAGCTGCGTAATCAATATCACCATCCTTACTTGGTAACTGTGGCATATCATTAACACTAATTGGTTTAAATTTACCACTGCGCATTAAATCTTGAGCAATCACATCGCTCAACTTTTGGGGAATTGGCTCTATGCCATTGTACTTAAATGGAACAATTGCAATGGGTCGTGCACCATCTATACCGTCTGTTATTACGATCTCTAATGCTGCACTGGCAATGCCATGAAATCCCAGTAGTACAATAAAACAAGCCGTTTTTATCTGGTTAAACATATCAATCCTTTAAAATTGAGGCGCTATAGTTAAGTTAATATTCTTTAATTGCTCAAATACATCACGGTCTTTAGATACCGGCAGAGTATCCGCCATTCGTACCGCACGCATTGCAGCTTCGCAAACTAATGTATCTCCGCCCAATGATTTTACTTGTGTCACAAGGCCATTAAACCCTAGACGAATATTAAGACGACACTCTTTGCCTTTCATCTTTACGTCTTTTAAAAAGTTTTGTTGTATACGCGCCATTATTAAAGCTTTAAATTTTTCCACTTCACCAACCACTTGCTGTTGACGAATCTTGTTACGCGCCGCCTGCTCTTGTGCTAGCTGGTCTTGTAGCATTTGCTCTTGTAACGCTTTTAAGCGAGCTTCTTCTGCAGCTTCTGCACGTTCTTTTGCTTCTTGCTCTTCACGCGCTCGCTGTTCTTCTGCTTTTTTCAAAGCCTCTTCTTCAGCTTTACGTTTATCAGCTGCTGCTTTTGCTGCTTGCTCTGCTTCTTCCTTTTGCTTTTCAGCTTGCAGGGCTTTAGCACGCTCTTTTTGTTCAATTTCACGCGCTTTTTTAGCTTGTGCTTGCGCTTGAGCGGTTTCTTTTTCTTTGGCTCTTCGTTCGTTCTCTAACTTTTTAATACGCCTTGCTTCTTCTTCGCGTTGTTTGCGGGCATTATTAGCACGGCGTTCAAGATCACGTATGCGTTTATCTTCTGCACGTTTTTGTGCATCTTCTTTACGCTTTAGCTCAGCTATTTTTTGCTCAACCATTTTTTGATCAATTGTCACCGCAGCAACCGCATTATCGGCCTCAGGCATAGACTCTGAGTTAAGTGTAACTTCTAACACTTGTGGGCTAGGCATATGGAAACTTGCCGAGCCTATAATCCCGCCAATAATAAGCAAGTGTAACAACACTGATTTTAATACTGAAGCACCCATATTAGCTTTTACTTCCTTCAAATGACTCTGTCATTAGACCAACCGAAGGAACACCTGCATTTTTTAAGAAATCCATCAATAATAAAACCTCTTGGTAAGATACTTTACCAGATCCTTTAATCATCACTGGAGTCTCAGGATTCTTCATTAATTGTAATTTAATGACAGCAGCAACATCGAGCGCTTCCATAGGCTCTTCTGGGTTGGTGCCTACACTAACATAATACTTACCTTGTGCATCTATAGAAGCAATAATCGGCGGTGTATCTTTAGTATCAACCAAATCCGACTCTTCCATCTTTGGTAAGTCAACTTTCACGCCGTGAGTAATTAATGGTGCGGTTGCCATAAATATGATTAGTAATACCAGCATTACATCTATGTAGGGTACTACGTTTATCTCAGCAACAGGTCGACGCTTTTTACGCTGATACATTCGCTTTTGCCTCTATTTGTGTAGCTGCTTGACGGTGTAAAATATTTGCAAACTCTTCCATAAAGTTAATGTAATTTGATTCAAGCTTTTCTACTTTATTAGAAAAACGATTGTAAGCAATAACAGCTGGGATAGCCGCAAATAGACCCATAGCCGTAGCAATAAGTGCCTCAGCGATACCTGGTGCAACCATTTGCAATGTTGCTTGTTTCACTTCACCCAGTGCAATAAATGCATTCATGATGCCCCAAACAGTTCCAAATAAACCGATATAAGGACTGATTGAACCAACTGTCGCTAAAAATGATAAGCTAGATTCAAGCTTCTCAATTTCACGTGAAAGTGCCACTCGCATCGAACGATGTGTGCCTTCCATTACAATGCTTGCACTTTGAAATGATGTTTTTTTATGGCGTGCAAATTCTTTAAAACCTGCGATAAATAATGCTTCAACTCCTGTCACTCGGCTACGAGATGAAATTTCATTATAAAGCTTACTTAAATCAATGCCTGACCAAAACTTTTGTTCAAAACGCTTTGCATCTACTAATGCATCTGAAATTGCTTTTTTACGCTGAAAAATTATGGCCCATGACATAATTGACATACCCACTAGTGACAACATCACTAACTGTACCAATACACTTGCTTCGAGGATTAAATCTACAAAATTAATTCCTGATCCCACAATAAACTCCCAATTCGATTTCTTGTTAAGTACGCATTTATAATGTGCGAGTATGACCATCAATTCAGTCAATAGTTCACGCTAGTTTATCCACTGTGTTGTTCACTGACAACGATGTTGCTACGAATTAGCAGCAAAAAACGGTGAAAACCCAAACTTGCACTTTAATAATGTATATCTGATTCTAAATTAACCAGTGTATTTTAAGCGCATTGAACTTTAAGCTCGCTCTAAATGCGCTTATTTATATATAAAAAACAGCTAAAACACACGCTTTATTCATATTTAGTGCATAAACACTCAAAACAACAGTTAACCATTCATGCTGCAAAAATAAACTAATCATTAACAGTTTTATCTATTAATAATAAATCAATATATTACAACACCATACAAGCCCATAGAAGATATAACGTTTAAAAATGATCCAATGATTTTTTTTGTCGCATTAGTTTTTTTAATCCCAAAAAGAAATTTTTCTAGTTTGAACAAAAAGCACCTTTTGCGTATTATTCTTCCATACCGAGCTGGCGCAGTAATAACAAACGTTATTAAGCACTGTTCTTAGCAATATGATTCTGATTTTTCGTATTGCATTGCTTAAAAGCACCATGATAAAACATGGTTAATTTAAGCTGTATACCCTGGATTACTTCCTTCAACTTGTTGTTTACCCGCATCCTTATGCGGGTTTTTTTTTGCCTAAAATTTTTATTTCCTTTTGGCACACACGATAAGGGCTGCTTGCTTAACAGTATGTGAACTAAATCAAGCGGATTAAACATAGCAGAGCAATAGGATGATTTATAAGCTAACTAGATGCATTAATGGGGTCAATCGCATTAATTAGTCTACTCGGTGTTGAAAGTATAATTAATGCAATCTGCAAAACTTAATCTTTCTTTGGCAATAAACCAAAGTGTTCATAAGCTATCTCTGAGACAAGACGCCCTCTTGGCGTTCGCTGAATAAACCCTTGTTGAATTAAGAATGGTTCTATCACATCTTCAATCGTTTCTTTTTCTTCGCCAATAGCCGCAGCCAAGTTATCTAAACCGACAGGGCCACCCATAAACTTTTCAATAATGGCGAGCAAGTATTTGCGGTCCATATAATCAAAGCCACTTTTATCTACATCAATCATGTTAAGTGCAAGCTCTGCAACATCAGCGTTTACAGTGCCGTCTGATTTAACTTGCGTGTAGTCACGCACTCGGCGCAATAGTCTGTTGGCAATACGAGGAGTACCACGGGAGCGTTTAGCAATTTCTATTGCGCCATCTTCACACATTTCTAAATCTAGATAATGTGCTGAACGGCCTACAATAGTTGATAAATCAGCAACTGAATAAAACTCTAAACGTTGCACAATACCAAAACGGTCGCGAAGTGGTGATGTTAGTGAGCCTGCACGAGTTGTTGCGCCAATTAAGGTGAAAGCAGGTAAATCTAGCTTAATAGAGCGCGCTGCGGGGCCTTCACCAATCATAAGATCAAGCTGGTAGTCTTCCATTGCTGGGTAAAGGATTTCTTCAACCTGCGGGCTTAGTCTGTGAATTTCATCAATGAACAACACATCGCCTTCTTCAAGGTTAGTCAAAAGCGCCGCTAAATCCCCAGCTTTTTCAAGTACAGGGCCTGATGTGGTTTTAATATTTACCTTAAGCTCGTTGGCAACAATATTAGCTAACGTTGTTTTACCAAGCCCCGGTGGCCCAAAGATCAATAAATGATCAAGTGCCTCAGCACGCGTGCGTGCAGCTTCAATAAATATTTCCATTTGCTGTTTTACATGGGGCTGCCCAGTGTAATCAGCCAGCAACTTTGGCCTAATGGCGCGATCAACAACGTCTTCGTTACTTTGCTCGCTTGCGTCTATAAGACGATCCGCTTCAATCATGGTTTACTCACAACATTGATTTTAGAGATTCTTTTATTAGATTCTCTGTAGACATACCCGGCTTACTTACAGCTTTAACTGTTTTTTGTGCTTGAGCTAGTTTATAGCCTAAAGAGACTAATGCTGATACGGCATCATCTGATGCATTATTTGCAACCAACGTATCGTTTGCAACCGGTTCAATCACTGCATTATCGCTAAATGGTGTAAATAAGTCATTACCCCAATCTTTTAGTCTATCTTTCATCTCGAGCACTAAACGCTCAGCTGTTTTCTTACCAACGCCAGGCAATTTAACCAAGCTAGTTGCATCTTCATTATTAACGCAACTAACAAACTGTTGCGCCGACATACCTGATAAAATCGCAAGTCCAAGTTTGGGCCCAACGCCATTTGCTTTTAAGAGTTCACGAAATAACGCACGTTCAACTTTATTATTAAAACCAAATAATAACTGAGCGTCTTCTCTTACCACAAAGTGGGTGTAAATTATTGCCGACTCACCCACATTGGGTAAATCATAAAAACATGTCATTGGCATGTTTACTTCATAGCCAACACCACTTACCTCAATGAGAATCTCTGGTGGCTGCTTTTCTACTAACACGCCATTTAAACGACCTATCATATTATTTCCTTAATCTTCCTCTAACGGTTTTAGATGCACTGCCCGCTAGTTTTATTAAATTTTGTTCTGAGTGAGCGTGGCAAATAGCAATAGCCAATGCGTCAGCAGCATCAGCCTGGGGGGTTCCAGGTAATTTTAAAATGTTTTTTACCATTTGTTGAACTTGTGTTTTATCTGCCCCGCCATGGCCTACTACCGCTTGCTTTATTTGCCGAGCTGAATACTCAAACACTGGAAGCTCCGCCATTGATGCCCCCACAATTGCAGCGCCACGTGCTTGACCAAGCTTAAGTGCTGAGTCAGGGTTATGTGCCATAAACACTTTTTCAATCGCAAAGGTGGTTGGAGAAAACTGCTCTATTAACTGGCTAACACCTTGATAAATCATTTTCAAACGAATAGGAAACTCATGCTCTGCTAACTTAATACAGCCACTGCCCAAATAGTTGAATTTTGCCCCGTGGTGCTCGATTACACCATAACCTGTTAACCGAGAGCCAGGATCGATTCCTAAAATTATAGCCAACTATAAACCTGTTACTTAAAGGGTAATAACGCAATAATGCCAGAGCACTGTATAAATTACCAGTAAACATATTATTTTGACTCAAGCGTTGTTTGTTTTTAAACCTTAGATACAAAAACACCCGCAACTGCGGGTGTTTTCTATTCTTTAATTACTTTATTACGCGAGAGATCGAAGTAGACCTTGCGTATTTTTACGCATGGTTCTAGCAATCATCATATAGCCCAATACAGACACAAATATGCCACCAGCCAATGGGCCTAACACCCAAATATGAGGATGTAACTTACCTGCTAGTTCAAACATTTCCTTTTGTACTACTAGTAAAGCCAAATCACTAATTAGTGCAGCTACAAAGCCAGCGGATGCCCCTAACAGTAAAAACTCGTAGAGTGTTGCATTTTTTATCAGCCTGCCCTTAGCGCCTAACGTTCGCAAAATAACAATTTCTTGCATACGTTCACCCAAACTTGCTTGCACTTGCGAGATAAGCACTAACGCACCACACAATACAACAATTGACAATACAAAGCCTATGGCCAGGGACACTTGTGAAATAGTAGAGCGGATTTGTTTAACAAAACTATCTACGTCAATGGCATTTATTGTTGGGTAAGTACGAAGTAACTCACTGAAATCACGCTTTTGCTCACCTTCAATACGAACTGAAGAAATATACGTAGCAGGAAAATCAGCTAAAACATCAGGGCTTAATATAATAAAGAAGTTAGGCTTTAAGGTTGCCCAATTAACTTTGCGTACACTGGTAATTTTGGCATCAAAAGACTGAGCACCGATCAAAAATGTAAGTGTATCGCCCATCTTTACATCGAGCCTAGCTAACATTGATTCCTCTAAAGATGCCTCCGCAACGGCACCGTCACTGAACCATTGGCCATCAATAATCTCGTTATGGCTAGGTGCATCAGCAAGCCATGTAAGATTTAGCTCACGCCCAATACCCGAACGCGCCTCTTCGTCTTTTTTCTCATTATCTTCCAGTGACACTTCCCGTGCTACCAACTCGCCATTTACCGCATTAACTCGGCCACGTATTGTTGGGTAGAACTCTGACACTTGAATGTTCTTCTGCGCTAAATAGCTATTTACCTCTGGTAACTCTGACTGCGTTATATTCACCAAAAACGCATTAGGTGCATCACTGGGTAACTGAGATTCCCAATCTGAAATCATGTCATTTTTTAATACCACTAAAAACAAAAGCAACTTAATCGCAAGTGAGAAACTAATTAATTGCACCGCGTTTGCATTAGCCCGTTTTTGGATTGATGCAATCGCAAGCGACCAGCTACTTCCTGGGCGCAGGCCTAGTTTACGACCGCCACCAAATATCAGTCGCGAAAGGCCAAATAACAGCGCTATTAAAATTAATGTAGAAATAAACAAGATTGCCGTTATTTTAAGGTTATTACTAAATAACCACATCAGTAAAAATACTGTTAGAGCTGACATACCCAAATGAACTTTACTAACCAGTAGTTTATCACCTAGGTTTCGGCGTAAAACGCGCAGTGGCGGTATATCAAATAGATCAAGAAGTGGCTTTATCGAAAACATCACCGCACAAATAACACCAGTACTAATAGCAACTAACCAAGGTTTGGCACTCGCAGCAGGTAATGAATTGTTCATCGATTTTGCAAGATAACCAGTCGCTATTTCTTGTAAGCCGTAGCCAATCAATAGTCCCACCAACACAGACAAAAAACACACCATTGAAAGGTGTAATAAATATATTTTACGAATTGTTGTTCGGCTACCGCCAAGGGTTTTCATCATTGCGACTGGATCGTACTGGCGCTCACAATAACGTTTTGCTGAAACCGCAATTGCCACGGCTGCTAAAATTATTCCTAGTAAACCTGCCAGCAATAAGAAGCTTTCAGCACGATTTAAGCTATTAGCAATAGGCGACTGCCTGTCTTTCACGCCGTACCATTGCTGGTTTTCCTTCATTTTAGGCTTTAGCCAAGCGTAAAAGTTGCTAATGTCGTCTTCATCGCCCGCGTAAAGTTGACGATAAAACACGCGGCTACCTGGCTGGATAACTTGTGTAGCAGAAATATCCGCCTCATTTAAAAGCACGCGACGACTACTTGAAAAAATATTAAACGGCGCATCCGGCTCCTCGACTAATACTTTTTCAATCACAAATTGCGCAGCGCCTAGTTCAACAATATCGCCTACTTCAACTTTTAAAGCGTAAAAAACTGATTCACTAAACCAGACGTGCCCCACACTGGGGCCTTGATTGGCTACTTCTACTGTGCCAGTTAAGCTGGATTTAACTTTTAACTCACCTTTTAAAGGATAGCCAGGTGACACAGCTTTTACTGAGCTTAATTGCATTTCTTCGTTCGCAAAAAGCATGGTATCGAAGTATGTAAGCTTGGCTGTTTGTAAGTTATATTCTTGTGCTTTAGTCAAATAATCTGCAGGAATAGCATGACTACTTGCAAGTACTCGGTCTGCAGCAATAAAAGCACTGCTTTTTTGTGCAATGCTTTGGCCTATGCGGTCGGTCACCATGGATAAAGTTAAAACTGTTAAAACTGCTAATGCAATTGCGGCACATATAACCGTTAACTCGCCTCGGCGAAACTCCCGACTAAATAATTTTAATGCTAATTTAGCCCACATTCGCAATAACCTCACTCGTATCTTTTACCAACTGCCCTGCTTCTATTTGCAAAATATGCTGGCACTTCTGTGCGAGTGTTTCGTCATGTGTCACTAAAACCAGCGTAGTACCATGTGACTGATTGAGTTCAAACAATAAGGATTCAATCAACTTACCATTTTTGCTATCTAGATTGGCCGAGGGCTCATCAGCAAATAAAATCTTAGGCGTGCCAATAAACGCGCGAGCAATGGCAACACGTTGCTGCTCACCGCCAGATAACTGTGACGGATAATGCTCAACCCGATGGCTCAAACCTACTTTTTCAAGCAGCTCAAGAGCCTGTTGCTTGGCATTATGATCGCCAGCAAGTTCAGCTGGCAACATCACATTTTCAAGTGCGGTTAAGCTTTGTACTAGCATAAAAGACTGAAACACAAAACCTACTTTCTCAGCCCTTAATGCAGCGCGTGATTCTTCATCTAAGGTATGTAAAGGGGCACCGTCTAAATAAATTTCGCCTTTGCTTGATTGATCAAGACCAGCCAATAAACTTAGCAACGTAGATTTACCTGAGCCAGAAGTGCCTACAACTGCTACTGAGTCTCCAGACTTGACATTAAACGTGATGTCGCTGAGGATGGGTAAATCCCCTTCGAGGGTAGTTACCGTTTTAGAAAGACCTTTAACTTGAATTATATTTAATTGAGATAGCGCTGACATATGATGCATTCAATCCTACGTTTTTTATTTGTTTTACTGTTAGTAATCAAACCACTTACTGCAGCAGCTGACAACACAATTTTAATATTAGGTGACAGTTTAAGTGCCGCCTATGGCTTAAAACAAGAGCAAGGCTGGGTTAAATTGTTACAAGATAAATACGACGCTGAACAAACAGACATACAACTTATCAATGCCAGCATTAGTGGTGAAACCACAGGCGGTGCTCTGCGACGTTTAGCAGGCCTACTTGATGAATTCCAACCAAGTCATGTGCTTATTGAACTAGGCGGCAATGATGGGTTACGTGGTTTTCCTACAACAAAACTCCAAGATAACCTCACTTCACTAGTTGATAAAAGCAAGCAAAGTGGCGCGCAAGTAGCCATAATGGAAATTTATATTCCACCTAACTACGGGCAACGCTACACACAAATGTTTACCGAAAGCTTTAAATTAATAGCCGAACAAACCAACAGCTATTTAATGGAGTTTTTTGTCCTTAACGTTGCCACTGATAGCAGCCTAATGCTAAGCGACAATATTCACCCAAATAAAGATGCTCAACCCATTCTACGAGACGTAATGTATAAATCGATCAATAATTGGTTAGCTAATTGAGTTTGCTGGGCACTATTTTGCCCAGCTCGTTTAATAAATGTGCAAACAAACAAAAGCGTATTGATTTTTCGAAAAAAATACGTATATTGCTCGCATAGTCGGTATGTGGCGCAGCTTGGTAGCGCACTGTCATGGGGTGGCAGGGGTCGAGAGTTCGAATCTCTCCATACCGACCAATTAATTTATTTAAATATTAAGTACTTATAATTTAAATAAAATACATATTGCTACACGCACACTAAATATTATTAATACATGTAGCATATATGTAGCTTCACTACTTACAGCTAATTCAGCTCGTTCATATGTAGTTATTAGATAAATAACTTTAATATGTAACATCATGCCCTATCTTATTTCCTAATACCCTGATGTGCAGCATAATTAACATATTTCTAGTAGATGTTTATATTTAGCAACAGCTTGTCGAGTCATTCCTATTTCGTTGGCTATAAGTACCTGTGAAGGCTTTTTCCCTTCACTTTGTATCTTCGTTATTGCTCTAGTAATTTTTTCCTCTGTGTTTGTTCTACGTGCTTTGTGTGTAAACTTAGCCCCCTGCTGTTGAGCAAGTTTTTTAGTTACGATCTTAATATGCAGTAAAAATAATCCGGCTCTCCCACGGTTATTTGACGAGCTATATTTAAACCAAGTGAAATTAGCCACACTCTTAACAATCCCTTTCAATTCGGAGTGGTTTAATGGGTGGATTTTAGGAAGGTCTGACGAACTGAACTCATTACACGACTGAGCAATATTAAATAAATGACTTTCCCATTGCTCATATGTCCAATTTTCTTTCGCATAATTAATGCGTTCATATGCTATGAATCTGAGTTCATGAAATACCATACAGTTTCGCGACTCAGCGACCAAAGACCAATCAAAGTCATATCGGCGTTTTTTTGTCACCTTAGTTAAATAATTATTTAATTCATTTAGACTGTATTCATGTGCATGAAGGAAAGATGTATTCCAACTCGAATTTAAAGGATTTTTACTCAAAGGGCCGTAATAGTCTGCATCAGCGCCTAATTGCAATGTCATCCCCTTTTTTACATCATCTAAAAACCTGACTGGTTTTTCACGCGATGCATTTGATGAAGGTACAAATTGAACTGCATAAAATAGATGCGCGCCACCAACTACTTTAGAGCTATCAGCTCGGTCTAAACCACTTACAATTATATTCGGTGGCGGTAATAACTTATCATCCCAGCTGAAAGTGTTTTCATCATCAATGTCAAAAACCAACCAAAACACGATGTTTTTAGGGTTTATCTGAATATATTTATGAGTTTTTAACGCTAAATCACCATACCGATAACGTGCTTCATGTTTTATATCTGCACTAAGTGTTCTAGGTGGTGTGGTTTGAAATAATCTTTGTGTTAAAAGCAACTGAGCACACTTATTCTCAACCACTAATGGCTGTAATGCTGAATTCATAATAAAAATACCTATGTCAAAAGTAATCAACATGGCAGGCAAGAAGTGTAATTTTTATGCCTGCCATATTAGCAAGCTATGTGCGGTCACCATACTTTCGAAGCCAAGTATCTAAAGTCGACTTTTCAAATAGTAGTTTGTTACCTAACTTAATACTTTCAGGCGAAAGTTTTTTAGCCAACTGCTGATCCCCCGCTTTTAAAGCGGCTTTACTTTTATTACGAATATTATAAATATGTTGAGTAGAACAGCTTAAATAAGCAGCTGCTTGTTGAGCGGTAATATATCCAGGCATAACAATCTCCAATACGTTAAAGAAGCGAAGAAATGCGCCACATAGATATGGCTTAATTGCATACACATACGTGTATGTACCTCGTTACGTATTGAAGGCAGCTCGTAAGCGCCTGTTTTTTCACTGTGAAAGTGATAGGTAGAATGTTCTGAACTTAATTAAATAGTGAAATTTCTTCGCGTTATAAATAAGCATATAACATATGCTTATTTATAAATTTAAATCACTTAGGAGTATAAATCAAGGAGTTTAGTCTCTAACGGGTATTGGGCTTTATAACACTCTATTTATAACCACCGTTTTTGAATGTAGCCCAAGTTTCCAAATTTAGGCTTATATTCACTGTAGTAGTTTTCACGAAATACTTTATCCGCGTCTTCCCTATCTATTAAACCGTTTTCAAGTAAATACATTAAAGCAATAGATGGGCTTCGAGATTCACCTAAGCTGCAATAGATAAATACTTTTTCTTCATTGTCTAAAGCTCTTTTTATAAAGCCTAACGCAGGATCGATCATTTCATTACTTACATATGCAGGGTTATCACCATCAATCATATTTAAATAAATCGCTTCCTCCGTTTCTTTGAATAAGTAGTAAGGGTTATCTTTGTTGCATCCCTTGCCACTCCAACCAACAACAGATTGGTGGGTTACATAGCCATTTGCTCTATTTAAAGCACAAACAATTTTCATACCCTTTGATTTGGCAAGCTCATATTCTTCTTTAGTACCTACATAAATTTCTAAATCGCCAATTCTTTTCATAATAAATCCCTTTAAATTTTGTTTGTGCCGTTTAATGAATTACTGAACGATGGGTTTTCAAACTATCACTACAATCATCACAAAGCATAAGCATCCACTTAAACACTGATTGAACATGCGCCTCAGGGTAGTAATTATCAAACTTCTTCACTTTTTCTGAACGATTATAAAACGATGAAAAAGACTCTAGTTGTATATTCCAAACCTCTGATTGCTCGTTACTATAATCGTAAAACATGAAGTCTAAGGTAAGTAGCTCACTAAGTACTTGTGCTTCATTAAGCTTACTTAAGTTATCCCTGATTGATAATAACTTATCCCGACTATTATCTTGGCCTTGCAACTTGATATATAAAAAATCAATCGCGGGTAAAAATGCATAAACGTTAAAATTAATCATAAAAAACTACGCAGCTTTTCAACTGCGTAGCCTATATTTTGTGTAAAAACCCACCTAACAATTGCACCTAACAGAGCAACTGTCAAAACTATTTGTAGAACTCACCACGGCTATGCGCGTCTCGCGCTTCTTGCTCTGTGTAGCTATCACCACAATGATCGACATTTCCAGTTCCATCATTGTATTCATCAATGAACTTATCTTGCTCAGACTTATCATCAACATCCAGCAAAATATCAACCGTAACGGCTCCTAAAAACTTAACTGCTTTCCACAACATTTGCTTCACTCGCTTCTATCTAAGTATTCCTTAGTATCGTGAACACATTAAAGCTAAGAAACTCTTAGTTTTCAAGTTAAGAATTAAATATAATGAAAACGAATGATGGTTCACCGTTTCCAAAACGGCTAAAAGAGGCAAGACTAGCAAAAGGACTTTCGCAAAAAAAACTAGGAATACTGGCGGGAATGGATCAGTTTGCGGCTTCGCCTAGAATGAATCAGTACGAAAAAGGCGTGCATTCACCCGACTTTCAAACAGTGCGGGCACTGGCTAAAGTCTTAGAAGTACCAACAGCATTTTTTTATTGTGAAGAAGAAGATTTATCAAAAATAATTTTAGCTTTCACCGGTAATTGAATAAGAAAAGGAGATTAAATTGAAGGAAAAAGATATTCAGCAACTTTTGAGTAAAAATATTGCTACTTTAGAAGACGGTCTACATTTGATTGATAAAGAGAAATATATTCCTCATTCACTTGGCACTCGAGGATTTATAGACTTATATGCAAAAGATAAAAATAATAAGCACGTTTTAATAGAGCTAAAAAAATCTAAGGCGTCATCGCGCGAAGCTATTCACGAAATATATAAGTATGTAGAGGGAGTTAAAAATAAACTAAATGTGAGGGATGACGAAATCAGAGTTATTGTTGCCTCTACTGAATGGGGTGAGTTATTAGTTCCATTTTCGAGGTTTGTCCATGATAGCTCAATTGAGGCATTAGGTATCCAATTAGCTATAGATAACTCAACCACAATAAGCGCCTCTCCAATAAATCTATTAGATTATTCGCAAGGTAGGATGATTGCACCTTGGCACGAAATATACCTCTATGATGATTCTGAATCTTTAGATACTGGAATTAAAGAAATTAAAGAACGTCTCACAAGAGGGAATTTAGAAGATTATGTATTATTTGTAATGAAAGTACCCAAGTCTTATTCTGAACATGAGCTTGCATCAGTGGCAAGTACTTTATATGAGGCTACAGGGACAATGCCCCAAACCTTACCTAGTATACCTGTTTATGAATTCGCTGTTTATGTTGTCCACCAGTTACAACCTCATACATTTTATCTTGAAAAAGTTAAAAGTTGCGCTTCGGAGTTAGAGTTAGATTTTGAGGAGATTAAAAATGACTCTATTGACGAAAATTACGATCGCTTTTGCAATGCAATTTGGCAACCTTCCTCTGAAGGTCATTTTTCAATTGGTAATGCTCAAAAGTTTTCAGATATAATTCAAAAATATGAGTTTGAAATATTAAAAACCTTAAGGTTTGGAACATTCAAAAATAATGAGCTCCTTACTGATAAGGAAATAGCACGCGAAGTTGAAGAAAGCAGTCGTTTCTCAGCGGCATTTGAAAAAAATGTAAATTTAAGCAACAGTTCGGAGGTCGAGCACCTTAGAAAATCATTAAAAAGATCTCTAGCTAATAATCAACCTTGGCGAACTCAAATTCTCAGCATTTTAGACGAGTTACCAAAAAATAGTTCCATTAAAATAAATATGTGTAACTCATCTTCAGGAGTATTAGCGATTTATTTATTCTTCCTTAAAGACTGTTCTTTAGAGTACTTGCCAAGTTTTTCTATCGAAGTTCAAAATAATGAAGAGTTAGCATATGTCGGTTTCCTAGCATCTGACAAAAAAGTTCACAGCTTAAGGTACATACTAAATAAATATTACGATGGCAATATATCTAATTTATTGAATTTGATGACTAGTGACTATACAGATGATCGACACGTTGATATTTTATTTGATCTTGGATTGAGCTATAAAGTTTTCAAAGTTGAAAGTAACAAACCGATAATGGTGATGGATAACTCAAGGTGGGTAAAAGCAGATTTAACAAGTCCATATAATAGTTTAATAGACTATTTTGAAGTAAACGAATCACTTGTTATGCAAATAATTAAGCGAATAACTCCGTATCACCTAGGTGCAGTTATAATACCAGAACCAGACCCACTAAGAAAAATTAGAGAAATATTTAATTTGGAAACCAAGGCAAGTAGTGACTATGATTTACATATTTTTAAATCACAGTGTGATATTTGTACATGCCCTTTAACAGAAGAAGAGTATATAATTGATGGCCCACTAAAAGATTCATCATATTTTACAATGTTTTGTTTAGACTGCTTTGTTACAAGTGGTTGGCGTACTGAAAAGGCAAGTGTGTTTAGAAAGCAAGGAAAATCGTGGGTGCAACTAAAACCCAAAAGCAACTAAAACTTTTTTTATTAAATAGAGGCATCATGAGCAATAGCCTCTCTTTAAACATTGGGGCTTCGCCCCTGTCCCCCGCTATGTCGAAGCCGGAAATCGGCTTACACATAGCGGGGGACAACACACTCATACTCTTATACGCAGGTTTTATTTGCAGATTGAAAAATATTTCTAAAGTGGTAATCTTATTGCTACTGAAGCTCTAACGAGCCAGAAAAAACAGGCGCTATTCTGCTGCCTTCAACACGTAGTAACGAGGTAAATACTATCTTTTCAAAGGTAGTAACCAATCAAAAACGGCGCACTCCAGCTGCTGACAACACGTAGAAATGAGGTTAATAATCAGGCGAGATCAGTCCGAGCCTTTCGCATATGCGAAAAACAGGGGCGAATAGGCTTAAGTGCCGCTGAGCTTTATTGCCAGTCAATCTTACAACCTTAATACGACTGGAGTCATACCATGAAATTCGATGCCCTAATCGAAGTCCAAAAACTAAAATTTGAAAGTAAGTTAATCGCAGGAAGCCGTAAAAAAACATCTAAGCTTGATAAACATAAATTCGAGCTAATAGAAATTTACAAGCAAGGATCAAACATTGTCGAGCTTCAGCGCTGGCTAAAGCGTAAAGGTATCAATGCTCATTGGTCAACAATTCAAAGATGGATTAAAAAACATGGCTAAATTTGCGAAACCAAAAACTCAAGCACACAATGTCATAAAAGGGCTTACAAAAAGTAAGCTTATAAAGTCTCTTGGAACTGCCAGAAACTACGAGCAATCACTTAACACCGTTGCCTCTTGGGCTAAAGATATTGGCATAAACGGTATTCAGGCAATGACCATCGATCAAGCACTCAATTATTTAGATTACCGTAAAGAAATAGTGGGTCAAAAGTCACTGGATATGGAGCGCCAAGCTATACAAGCAATGATGAGGCTAAACGGCAAACTTAAAGATAAGCAAACACTCCCTGTTATTAAATCAATTAATCAGCAAATTCTTAAATCACGTTCCTACACCACAGAGCAAGCACAAATAATAAGTAAGCACCAAACGTCTAAATATTCATTATCAACACAAATAGCACTCTCTGCGGGGCTTCGTGCACATGAATTGTTGACCATAGCCAAAGTTGAAGAACGCAAAGCAGATAAACGACCAGCTTTTGATTCAAAATGGTCTGGTAGAAACGGTGTGCTATATACCGTGACAGGCAAAGGAGGCTTAACACGCGAAGTACTAATACCTCACGATTTATCAGCTAAATTAGAACTTCGTAAATTTAAACAACCTACCACTGTTGTTGATAGAAAAATAAACTACTTGCAGCGCTACGATATTGGAGGTGGAAAAAAGTGGTCGGATTCATTTAATAAAGCATCAAACCGTACGCTTTCATTTTCCAATGGCGCACATGGACTCAGGCATAGCTACGCACAAGAAAGACTATTAGAACTGATACTTAACCAATATCCATATCAAATAGCATTAGAGACCGTTTCACAAGAGATGGGGCATTTTAGGCCAGAAATCACTGAGGTATATTTAAGGTAACTAAGGAATAAGAGAACATCGAACGCCCTAAGCATTTTCTTTGTTACTTATTTAAATAAAGACAAAATTAATTTATACCTTCTTCACTAGCAAACTACATTTTGTTAGAGTTAAAATATTGTTTAAAATAGCCTTTTAGTGATAATTGAATGAAGTTAGCTTTTCTCTACATTGAAAACCATAAAGCACTAGAAAATATTGATATACGGATCAATAGTTCTCACAATTGTAACTATTTCAAAGGAAAGTTAACTCTTCAGTCCTCCCCAAGTGAACTTGATTACTACCAAGGCTTAGATTGCAGTGCAATAATTGGTAAAAATGGTGTCGGTAAGAGTACTATTCTTGATTTTATAGAGGTTGCTTATCAAGGAACTGAATCTAGCGGAATTATTGTATGGTTTGATGATGCAAATGAAAAATACCATATATGTACTATTAACATTCACCTTGATGAGAATTTAATTGTAAGTAACAAAGATTTTGTTGTAGAAGAAAGCTTATCAAAGCTAGTTAAGCGTTATAAGATCAGGCTCATTAAAGCTAATAATTTGACAGGTGTAGAAACTAATGATTTTTCAGCGAGAAGGAAATCTAATCCTTTTATTTATGATATGTCCCTATCCCAGTACGTGAAAGGGAGTAAAAAGGTTATTACTCAACGGACAAATCGTTTAATTGAGTATTTTAAGCTAAGTACATCTTTTAACAAATCTAAAAGCACAAAAGTAAAATTTACCTTTCAATTCAATGCATCTTCAACTTCATACTTAAAATCATTACTAAATAATAAAGATTTTATCTCTAAAAATATCACATCAAATACAGATTTACAGTTACTCAAGCATCAACTAGACAATAATTTAAGTCATATTTATTTGTCAGAGTATCAAACTGTAGGTTATCAACTACTAAGAGCCAACCTTTTATCAATTTGCAATTATTTATCTAAACTTAGCATTATTGGCAAGGCCTATAGAGATGAATTTTTTATTAAATTACTGATTAGTGTATTAAATGATAAGTTTACTAGAGAGGAAATAGCTAAAATACTATCAGAAGTAAGAAGTAAGCACGGGATATCAAGTATTGATAGCTCATACGATATTGTAAAATTAGATGCACCTATAATACTTTTAAAGTATCAAGAAATACTCAACATTCTTGGAAAAATATCACATTACATTACCATGTACATAACTGAAACTGATATAGAAGAAAACAACAAGCTATCAACATTTAATACAGACCTTATAATTGAATTAACTAATTGTATTTCAACACTACCTTCACTTTTTTTAAATAACTTTCTTTATGGTTGGAATGGGTTTAGTACTGGTGAATTTGCAAAACTAAATATTTTTTCTGAGCTATACAATTATATACATGACCAAAAAAATCACTCTACGTCTAATCATCTAATCGTGATGGATGAAGTGGATTTGTATCTGCATCCAGACTGGCAGAGAAGCTTTTTTTCTGAATTACTTGAATTTATTAAAATTGAGTTTCCAGATAATACCGTTCAACTAATTTTAAGTACACATTCACCTATAATAATAAGTGACTTTCTACCGGAAGACATCGTTTCTCTTGAAAGAAAAGAAAACAAAACTAAAGTAGTAGAGTCCTATGGTTTTGCCTCCAATATTACTGATCTCTATTTAGAGGGAATGCACCTAAACTCCACTTTCGGTGAACATTCTAAAAAAGCAATCAATCTATTACTAAATCGTTCTAATAAAAATGCGCTGTCTTTACAAGATATCAATCTCATCAAAAAAATAAAAAGCAAAAATATACAACAAATGATATTAGGTCACGATGATAAAAGTTAATTATTACCCTAGCGAAAACTTTCTTAAACGCTATGAACAGAAAGTAGTTACTGAAGGGTTAATTCCTGCATTTTCTGCTATGTCCTTGAAAGCATCAAAAATAGATAAGCAGCGCATATCAGCATTATTTACTGACCAATTTATCAAAGATTTGGTCTTATGTGATGCCAATGAACTATATGAAAAAATATTTATCATTTACGACAAGTTACATGAACTCTCAGAGAGATACTGTTTAGAGTATTACTTAAAAGATGTTGATTTAGATCCGTCAGTTTCATCGATGCCAATTCGTAAAAAAGCAGAAAAAGAAATAATAAAAGCTATCAACAAAAAAGTTCTTATCAAACTTCGATTGCTATCAAATGAGCGACAGTCAATATACCTACCATTAATTATTCGTAAAATGGAAAGTGCAGTATTAGCTTCAGATATTAAAGCGCAGTTAACATCATTAAACTCAATGAAAATTGGTAATCATACTTTGAGCGATGAAATTAAGGCGCTATATCCTGATTGGGTAAATGAATTTGTGAAAGTTTTTAATTATGAAGCTATATCAAAATTTTTTGGGCATGAAATTACTAATGGTTTGAATCTGGATATATGCCCATATTGCAACAATGAGGAT
This sequence comes from Pseudoalteromonas sp. RWi3, assembly GCF_054960735.1. Classification (NCBI taxonomy): domain Bacteria; kingdom Pseudomonadati; phylum Pseudomonadota; class Gammaproteobacteria; order Alteromonadales; family Pseudoalteromonadaceae; genus Pseudoalteromonas; species Pseudoalteromonas sp. RWi3. The sequence goes on along the minus strand of NZ_JBHNYL010000014.1, from coordinate 55,971 downwards.
ATAGAAACGATAAATGAGAAAGGAGCAGAAACAAGACCAGATTTGGACCATTTCTTTCCAAAATCGAAGTTTCCATTTCTAGCGCTAACACTATCAAATTTAATTCCAGCAGGTGGGCGTTGTAATCAAAGGTACAAAAGAGACGCTTCAATGTTGGGCTACGTTCATCCATATATAAGTGGAATAACTCAAGAGATACTTTTTAATTTTAACTTTATGTTTGATGAAGGCCGGAGTAAAGATGCCTTAGATATTACGGTTAATAAGCTTAATAATGATTTAGATAAAAACTTAGAATTATTTAAAATTCGAGCGAATCATAATAAAAATAACGTAAAAGATTGGTTTATAAAACTAGATGAGCGCTACCAACTATTATTAAATACGAGTAATGAAAATGCTGAAGAAATACTAAATAGTAAGGATTTGATTCGTCTACGTTTTGATGTTGACCTTGATAAATCTCCAACTAAAGAACAATATCAGAAGCTTAAAATAGACGCCCTTAATTTTTTAACTGGTCGCAGTTATTATATAGCGGATTGATGTTATGAATACAAGAGAACAAAGGTAATGACAGCTTATATGGCTATAACTACCTCTCTAAATTATTCTAAATTCAGTTTTTTGAATAAAATTTTATTTCTCTTCTTCGCATCGATTAAGAGCTTATCAAACGAAATTACTTCGATTACAGTATTAAGGTTATCGTTATAAAAAATATAGCCCTGATTATCCAAAAGTGGCTTAAAATTTCTAACCTCAAGAATATCGCGAATTGAAGAAGTTAAATCACAAATAACATAACAGTAAATTGGTATTTGCTTATCTAAATAAATTTCTCGACCTTTATCATCTTTAATTTGATTAGGCTTTCTTAGTTTAAGGACATAACCAGTAACTTGATCAATTGGATTATCAGAATCTTTATAGTTGTTACGCATTGGCCGTTTAAATTCTACAATAATAGCAGTAGACGTTTCACGTTTATCATCTCCATAGACAACAGGATTATTGAAAACTAATAAGTCTGGTCGATCCTTAGAATCGATATCCGTTACTGATTTAAAAGACTTATCCGATGCAAGGTGTTTATGATAAGCCATACGCTCGTCAATTAGCCATAAATTATGCTCTTGTACATCATCGCTAGTAGAGCGAATAGCCATAATGATGTCATGAACAGTATCCTCTAAAGCATATTTATCATCATCCTGAAACTCTAAGCTAAATTCAAGCGCATCTATTACTGCTTTGCGATGCACGATATATTTAGCAAGGTTTGACTTACCAATCTCGTTTAAATCAGCAGTATATTTTTTCAAAGAATCCTTATAGGCCGAATAGTCTTTTATCTTACTTTGCTTTATTTCATCTTTAAGGCTCAATGCTTTTTCTTTTAACTCAATTTCATAGTTTCGGTTCAGTTTGTGCAACTCAAGATCAAGCTTCTCATCGGACAGGTCAAAAGGGATTTTATTTAGCCAAGATGGGCGGTTTTTAATTATATGTCTGTATTCATAACCGCCATGATTAACGTATTGTTCAATCATTTTCCGATGTTTTACAAACATGGGCTCTAAGAAAGGTTGAAATACTGTTCTTCCATAAACCATCAACTCAATGATAATTGTACTTATAGAAGGCAGCTCCTCATCATCACACATGTCTGATTTTTCGGCGATCATAAAACCTGTTCGTTCTTGATTAACGTATTGATCAAGGTAGCCCGATGTTAAATAAATAGAAAAATTAAACTTATTACCATCTATATCTTCAAAGCTGGGCGGTATATTCTCTTCGTATTCTTTTAATGTATAACCTCTTACAGAACGTGAGTCAGCACATAAAAAAACTTTATGATTTTTTTGTTTATTTATTCTAATATTTTTAAAGAAATAAGCTTTGAAATCATTAGCACCGATAGAAAAAAAATTCTGCTCTATCTCTTTAGAATATGTAGTCTCAAAAAGAAGAAGTAAATCAATCTGCCCCCCGCAATCATCTATTAATTTAAACGACTTAACTTTTTTTTCCAAAAAATAGATCAAACAATGTTCTATAATTTCTGAAGCTAAATTATTTAAATCTTTAGGTAATCGTCCTCTATAAGGTTCTTGAATTCTTAGAAGGGAAACCTTAGTTCTTAACTTATCTGATGCATCAGCATCGATTAACTTTTCATTTTCAAAATCAACATCATCAACAGAAAAATTAAAAGTCAGTTTTTTTATTGCTGAATTTGTTACATAAGTACTCTCAACTTCAACTGATTCAAAGGCTTTGAGCCATGTGAAACGGCCAACTCCTTTACAACCTAAGCTAGATTTGTATGTCGATTCAGCCGTCTTAAATGAAAGATAATTGTCCTCATTAAACCCAGCCCCATTATCAAGAATATCAAACGATTCTATCTGCTGAAATCCAAGGTCTTCGCCATTCAAAACTTCTTGGGTTGTTTGACGAAAGGCTTTAACAATTAAATCTGCCTTATCGCCTTCATTCGTGGCTTGGATGGAGTTAACGATAGCCTCGAATAGAGGAACAAGGCGATCATTTGGGGATAGTGTAAGATTTTGTACCTTACCTTTAACATCTATTTGCACTTTAAATCTTCCCTATTAAAAGTTCTAATCAACAATTACTAGTGTCTAATAATACACAAAATCAACTATCAATTCATTGAAACTGAGATAGAAAAAGTATTTATGCACAAACGGCTATTTTTTAATTTGAAAGCATAAATGCATTTATACTATGAGTTTTCTTCCCCACTCTTCCAAAGCTTTGCGACGCTTGTCCATATACGTCTGCATATTATATACCCCCTGCACTCCTTGCAGTTGATGGTTTAGTATTTTTTCAATCACTATTGGATCTGTTCCAATATCAGTATCACCTAAGCGAGTAGCGACTGTCCTCCGTAAGTCATGAGGCACAAATTTAGGGACTCCCAATTGCTCTAACTTTCGACTTATGGAGCGTGAAAGTGAGTGCCTGTCAATCGGTTGTTCACCTGGGCCTGATTTATTAGTTGTTGTACTCGGGAATACATATTTAGAATTGAGATAGCCGAATGCTGCACGTAGCTCATCAAGCAAAATAACCATATTTTGAGTAATCGGTACTTTATGAGTTCTTTCGCCATCTTTGTTTTGCTTTACGCGCTCAGCTGGGATTGTCCATATCATCTTATCAAAATCAAATTCTTGCCACTGTGCTCCTGTAACCTCTATTGGCCGGCAACCGGTTAACGTTATGCACTTTAATGCATAAATAACTTGCTGGCTAATACCTAGCTTTGGTAGGCGGTCAAATACTTGTATAACCTCTTCAAACTCAAGCGCTCTGATTCTCGACTTTTCAAGGCCGCCTACGCTTTTCTTTTTAACCGTACTAACAGGATTGCCCTGCATAAGGTCTCGCTCAACACCGAAGTCGAACATTTGTTTTAAAATAGAGAGTGTTTTATTTGCTTGGGTATTTGAGCCCCGATCTTTTATTGGATCAAGTACCTTATTAAGAATGTCACGCCGAGTTATCTCTTTGAGCTTATAGTTGCCTATAAAGGGCAAAATGTCTTTTTTGAACATTCTAATTACAGGATCTACGTCCTTTCGATTAACTTTAATGTCTCTTTCAATAAACTCTTTAGCAAGCTCATCAACGGTTGGTGATGTATCTTCGATAAACTGCTGCTTTAGTGATATCTGCTTTGTTTCGTATACGTCTTCACCTAAAGCAACTCGCCCTTTTAAGCTTTCAACTTCCTTGCGAACATCTTTTAAATCACACTCACCAAAGTACCCCAAATGGTAATTACGCTGTTTACCTTTGATGCCACCAAAACGATAATTTAAGTAAAGTGCAATTTTACACTTTTTATCACTTTGTGTTTTACCTACACGTGCATGAAATCCACTTAACTTTGTGTCATTTATCCGTTTAATAGGTTCAGGGACTGAGCTTAATAACGAATCAGTTAATAACATTTTCACGACAGACATATGTAGCACCAAATATTAAAAATAAAGTACATGCAGCATATATGTAGCATCAACTGTATTCAACTACTTAATTCTACTTAGAGCTAACCCACACTAACAAATTAAATTTAAACTATACATAACATATAGTTAAATTAAAAATAAGTTCTACTTATAGCTACTTACTTCTACTTGAATCTAATCGTAACTTTTATGGGGTGGCAGGGGTCGAGAGTTCGAATCTCTCCATACCGACCAATTAATCCTTTCAAACCTCCATTTATTACAAAAAGCTATTGATCGCTATTCCAAATTAATTTAGAAATAATCAAAATCCCGTAAACTTAGTGATAACTTTTAAATAAGTATATTTTTGTCTAAGTCTATTGATTATTCGCGTATCTGTTGAATTTATTGATATGCAGCCATAGGTAATAATTGAACAATTTTAATATCTGAAGTTAATATTTGAGCCATTGGTCTATGCTTTAGCTTATATTATTACTTGCATTCGCTTTACAAAACTAAATTATATCTCCAATTTATTTCCGATATGTACTTTATTATTCCTTAGCACTCACTGAAAATTGTATGGCGCAATTACGGCCACTTTTTTTAGCTTGGTATAGAGCATCATCAGCCTGCTCAACAAGAGTTTCTTTATTTAACATACCTTCGATGAACTCTGCTAAACCAAAACTACAAGTTACACTGAACTGCTTATCTTCTGAAGTAAATTTCATTTTCGCGATTTCACTTCGAACCCGTTCTATAAGTTGCGAAGCAGACTCTAAATTAGTTTCAGGTAGTACTAAACAAAACTCCTCTCCACCTAATCTTGCAACTAAGTCAGAATCTCGCATTGCGGACTTTAAATATGCTGCTATATCTTTTAAAACTATATCGCCTACTGCATGTCCATACGAGTCATTTATCTGTTTAAAATGATCTAGATCCAACACTACAACAACCAGCTTATTGCTATATCGTTTAGCTCTATCAAACTCATGTTTATAGTAAGTATCAAAGGCTCGTCGGTTGTACAATCCTGTGAGAGGGTCTTCGCTTGCTTGTTTTTCGAGTTTTTTATTCGCAATATCAAGAGCCAAGGTACGTTCTTCAACCCTACGTTGTAAATCAATGTTAAATTCACGCAACGAAGAAATCATTTCAGCAAAATGCTTTGTTAAATCTTTGACTTCGGTCCAACCTCCAGCAATAGGCGGCTCATCAAATCTACCACTTTTAACTCTAGCTGTATGCCGGCTTAACATTTCTACGGGCCTAGCAATAACAAAAGCTAGCCCAATACCAATTAGAATAGCTAAAACCAGAATAACAACTTCAGCAATAAAGATAATTTTATTATTCTTTTTAACTAAGTTGTTTACTTCACTTTCATTTATTTTTGCGACTAAACCCCAGTCCATTTCACTAATATAACGAGTTGACGCAAGTACAGGTTGTTCTAAATAATCTGGCGCATTGTGTAATATTAGTTCATTTCCTAACATGGCTTGTGTAATAGGTACATCTAAGCGATCTTTAGGTACTGTACGCTTAAATGCTGCTTTGTGATCGTATTTAAGAGGTACTGCGAAAACCGCATCCCCGTTTTCATTTCGAACAGCAAATAGCCACTCTCCGGTTTCTCCCAACCCAGTGCGATCTCTTATTAAATCAGTAATAAAATCAGTGAAATATCTGATCTGGATATAACCGATTGTCTTATGCTGTAATAGTAATGGTTTATTTATGATAGCTATAACTTGGTCCGATTCAGGCTCTAGTTTTATAAAAGCCTTTTCTGCCTTTGCTAGGTCAATTTTTGACTTAAATGTCTGCGAAGAGGTGGTGGTGACCAATTGTCCATTTTTATCAAATACACTAATACTTTTTAAGTGAGTCAAGCCATGCTTAGCATCATGGATAATATTATTTATTTTTTCTTGATGCGCACTATCAGCAGTCAAATTCCAATTTGATAATGATAGACGCATTTGGGTGCGACTAGAGATTAATGCGGTATTGTCTTTTAAACGATCTATTGCTGTGATCGTTCTTTTTTTGGCAATTAATGACATAGCCGATAAATGTTCAGCAAATTGTGCTCGCGAATAATCAGCGGCCTGACTATTGAGATATTGCAGCCCAATAAATAATGGAAGCCCCGAAATTATAACAAAGACAACAATTAATAGATGCTTGAGCTTCACAACCTACCCCCTAATTTATTCATTATTCTAATACTAGTTCAAAATAGAGAATAATCACTTTGAATAATACGGATTAATATTTGAATAATTGCTAATTAGGATAGATAAACAGACTCTAACTATAAAAACACTTCTGAAACATCTTCATTAAAATGGTGCGATAATAAATGTTGAGTTAGTTATAAAGTTTTACTAAAAATTCCTTTAGCATTACTTTTTAGTTAATCAAAGTTTTTTAGGTTGCCAGTGGTACACATAAATGGGCGTTTGATAAAAGTCTTTAAGTTTAATAACCTTAACTGGTTTATAGGAAGGCAAGGCGAAAGTGTTACTCACAATAGTAATGTTTTTAATCATGGCATGTTTTAACTTATCTTCAAGTGCCACCATTGCACCAGGGAAAAGGTAACATACTAAAGTAGCAGCACCACTGAGTTCTGCATTTTTGAAGTCTTTACGATATAAACGAAGGTTGTTTAAACCCATGCTATATTTAAAAATAATTGAAACAAGCCATGGAAACCAAGATACCTCATAGCCAACAACCTGTTTGTTTGGATATTTTTTCGCAACCGCTATTACGAGCGTTCCCCAACCAGACCCTAAATCGATTAAAGTGCCTTTTTCATCTGTACTTATTTCAGCCAACATAGTTTGGCACGCTCTACTTGAGCTCATCATCGGCGAAATACCCGTTTTTAAGGTACTCCAAACAATAGATAAAGCGATTAGAAGAATAATAAAAAAAAGCATGATAGCAATAAAGTCCATGCTAACTAATACCTAATGACAGCTGAATATTCATAATTTACCTTAGCGCTGATTTTTCAAATGCTAGCGTAGCCTTATGTTCAAATTTGTAATAAGCAACGTTTGCCTGCTCTTAGTAATACGAACCTAAGTCTAACAGGATTGTGTACCGACTCGCTAATACGATTAAGCATGAACAAACTCAGTAAGAAAACATTTGCGCTGATCCATGAACTATATTTCTTTAATGCGCTCAAGAATCAACCACTCCTGCCGTTATTAAATAAACATTAAAACAATAAATACTTTGTACAGGAGGTACTTCATGGGTTTTTCAAACGATGAATTACTATTTTTATCGAGTTTATTTAAAGCACCAACTCCACCTCGTCTCCCAAAAGACCAAACATTGACTGTGCAAAGTGATATTCCTGCTAACATAGCTCGCTTGTTTCAAAATGCAAATTTAACGTTACTTGCTGAAGTAGGACACTATCAACTTTGGTTCCCGCTGGAGTTTGAGGTTGACTCGTCAGGCACGTTTACACCCGCCCTTAGTGCACCTGAGGTAATTGATACAAAGGGTAACCAACGTAGTTGGCGATGGGATAATTTGAATATAAAAAGTGAGGGATACTGTATTGAGTCGATTTCAAGTACAGGCATCTTTTTAAAACCGCAAGGAGAACACGTTGTCTTTACTGAAAATCAAATTATGCAATTTGATTTACCCAATAAAAAACACATTACCATGAGTATAGAACCAGTTAGGCAATGCAAAGGCGGTATTGCAGCTAAAATTATTGATATACATGAGGGAAAAGAGCAACTCCGTGCCTATTTATTTAGTGTTCATAAACGTCAATATGCTAATTTATATAATGCGATCCCTCCTAGTTAGTTGCACAGATGTCAACGCATAGATAAGCTATCTCCTTTATTGCGAACAATGAAGGTTTTATGAGCGAAAATAATTACCATATCGGCACACCTGGTTTACCTTGGACAAGTGAAGATAAACAACAATGGTTTAACGAACAAACGATTAAGCGAAGTTACCAACAAGATGTTGTTGCGTTAATCGATGAATTAACCCCTTACTTTGACGTTGAGCAATATGGTGCGCTTGATTATGATATTGAGCGATATCCCCTTTTTCTACTCAAGTCTAAAGATTGGCATGCTGACAAGCCAACCGTATTGGTAACTGGTGGTGTACATGGCTATGAAACAAGTGGTGTTCTTGGTGCGGTGCGTTTTGCTAAAACACATGCAACCTCATACAGTGAACAATTTAACTTGATCATCGCGCCATGTATTAGTCCATGGGGATATGAAACAATTAATCGCTGGAATCCAAAAGCAGTGGATCCTAACAGGTCATTTTATAATGATAGTCCTGCTCCTGAGTCAGCAGCAATCATGGCGTATATGCACAACAACACTATCCAGCCAATTGCGCACATTGACTTACATGAAACAACAGATACTGACAACAGTGAATTTAGGCCTGCACTGGCTGCGCGCCAAGGTAGTGTTAATAAAAACTGGAATATCCCTGATGGTTTTTACCTCGTTGCAGATTCAGTAAAACCAGAACATGCTTTTCAAACAGCCATAATTAATACTGTGTCTAAAGTAACGCATATTGCACCTAGCGATGAAAACAACCAGCTAATTGGTGTTGCGCAAGAGCAGTTTGGTGTGATTAATTACAGCGCTCGAGAATTGGGTTTGTGCATGGGCTTTACCGATGCAAAATATGTTACTACAACAGAAGTTTACCCAGATAGTTCAACGGCAACCGATGAAGAATGCATACTCGCTCAAGTGGCTGCAATTACAGGCGCTTTAGATTACATTATCGCAAACTAATTAACACTTAAGACCAAATTACATATGTTTATATACAAGCTCATTGCAAATAAATTATTTAATTTGGTCGCAAAAAAGGCTCAACACAACCACTTTGCACCGCATTTAAAATAGAATATGCAAATTATAATTATTCCCTTTAAACGCCTAGACTTACACCAATTTTTGTATAAAATTCGCGCTCTTTATTTTTAGCAAGGATAAAAATTGGAATTCAAAAACCAGTATGGTCATATAAAGTTACATCATGAGAGCAACATTCTAATCGCAAGTTTTACTGGCTACATAAACGAGCGTTTGGTGGTTCAACTCAGTAACGCTATGTTACATCGTGCCAAATCGTTTGCTGGTGCTCCTTGGGGATATATCAGCAACTCAAAAAATCTACAAGCTGCAACACCTGAGGCTGAAGCAAGCTTTGTCGTGTTAACGAAAAATATGATTAAAGATGGTTGTATAGCAAGTGCTTTTATATTTGATTCGTCTTTAATTATTAATCAAATGCAGCACGTTTTTAAAAATGCAGGGCTTGATTTTAATATTCGTAATATGCTTTTTTCTAACTTAGAAGAGGCTAAGTCATTTATAGAACAAAAAATAACAGAGCCTACAATCTAAGTTAAAGAATTTAATTTCTATAAAATAAACTTTGTTGTGTTTGAGTTATCGTTTTATCCTCATGCGCTGTCACAACAAATTCAAGTTTGGTGACTTTTTTATCAACTTCATATCCATCAGCAACAATAGTGACTGGGACTTTTTTCATGACACCGGGCTCGACGCGAGTATTCTGCGGACTTTTCAATATTCCTTTGTCAAAACCGTTTAGAGACACACTATAATGCAATGGCTCTTGGGTCTTATTTATAATGGTTAGCGTGTATGGATTTTCTACGAGCCCTTCGTAATTAACTCTGTAAAGTGCGTTTCTATCACGCAGGACTGATACTTCAATTGGTGTTCTTTGTGCCAGCCACACCACCATCATTACAGAGAATAAAACAGTTAACCCGCCGTAGCCCAAAAGCTTTAGCCTAAATGGATTGGTAGTCCCCCCCGCCATTTGTTTTTCACTTGCGTACTTTATAAGTCCTTTTTGATAGCCAAATTTGTCCATGGTGTCATCGCATGCATCAATACATAAGCCGCAGTTTATACACTCATATTGCAGTCCATTTCGAATATCGATTCCAGCAGGGCATACTTCCACACACAAGTTGCAATCTACACAGTCACCTAAATCTAACAACTTGGGATCGGCTTTGCGTTTTCGTGGTCCACGATTTTCACCGCGTTCACTGTCGTAGGTGACAAGGAGTGTATCTTTATCAAACATAACAGACTGAAAACGAGAGTATGGGCAGGCAACGGTGCACATTTTTTCACGCAAAAAACCTGCATTACCGTAAGTGCAAAAAGCGAATAAGAACACCCAAAAGCTGGTTATGCCTGACCAATCAAACATTACCATATCGCTATAAAGTGATTTAACAGGTATAAAATAAGCCATAAACGACGTGGCGGTAAATAAAGAAATAACAAGCCATGCGCTGTGTTTGGTCATTTTTTTACGCCATTTAACGACTGACCAAGGTGATTTATCTAACTTGATGCGCTGATTACGTGTACCCTCTATTCGTTGTTCAACCCAGGAAAACATAAGCATCCAGATTGTTTGTGGACAAGTATACCCACACCATACTCTGCCAAGCCAATTGGTTACAAAAAATAGCGCAAATGCCCCAAGCATAAATAGTAATGCTAAAATCACAAAGTCTTGGGGTAAAAGCGTTAGACTAAAAATCGTGAATGTCTGAGTACCAACATCAAATAAAACAGCTTGTTGCCCGTTGTACTGAACCCAAGGAATAGCAACAAACATAAACATGAGTAGCCACCCTAAATTACGACGTATTCGCTGAAAAAAACCTTTTTGCTCGCGAATATAAATTGGCCCCTCGTTCTTATAGGGCTTAATAATCATGTCTTCTTCTTTAATATCAAATTTCATAATACTTACTTCATTGTGACGGTTTCTGAGTAAGTATTTGCAACTTTCAGACCAAGCTGAAAATTAGATTTTAATGATAAAAAACAATGCTTTATGATTATTTCAAACTTTCAATTTCGTGATATATCGCGTAACTCGTGATATATCGCGTAACTCGTGATATATCGTCACTTTGTTATTTTTAGCTTTTTCATTTTCGATCGTAATGTGCTTTCTGGCATGCCAAGTATACTCGCGGCTCCCTCTGATCCAGATACTTTACCATTTGAGATCTCAAGCACTGTTTCTATATGCTGTTTAACGACACTATTAAGTGAAAGTGATGGGTTAGCATTTGGATTAGTCAGCCTATCCAATGGCTGGGTTAAATTAATGACAGCATGTTTAGATAAAATAGCTTCTCGTTCTAATACATTTTGTAACTCTCGAATATTTCCAGGCCAATCATATGCTTGAAGCTGATTTATGGCCTTATTACTTAAACCTTTTAATTGTTTACCTAGACGTTTATTTAGTTGTTGAACAAGGTTAACACTTAAAAGTGGGATGTCTTCCTTTCGCTCTTTTAATGCAGGCACACGAATTGGAAATACATTTAAACGGTAATAAAGGTCGATTCTAAAACGTCCTTGTTCAACCATTTGCCATAAATCACGATTAGTCGCTGCAATAATTCGAATATCTACAGTAAGCGTGGTACTTCCACCAACGCGCTCAAACTCACGTTCTTGCAAAACGCGTAATAACTTACTTTGTGACTCTAGTGGTAACTCTGCGATTTCATCTAAAAACAGTGTGCCATTATCCGCCAGCTCAAAGCGCCCTTTACGACGCTCATTTGCACCTGTAAACGCTCCTTTTTCGTGACCAAATAATTCGGACTCTAATAAACTGGGTGTAAACGCTGCGCAGTTAACTTTTATAAATGACTGTGTAGACCGGTTACTTAAACGATGAAGATTACGCGCTACTAGCTCTTTACCTGTGCCATTTTCACCGAGGATCAGTACTGTGCTGTCTGTTGGGCTAACTAATTTAATTTGCTCTAACATTGCTTGAAATACATGGCTTTTGCCTACTAAACCTGAATCCTGCCAATCCTCATTTAACTGCGCTGTAAGGTACGTATTTTCGTCTTTTAATTGTTCACTCAAGGCACTTACTTGTTTAAGAGCATCGCGTAATGCTTGCTCCGTTTCATGCTGCTTTGAAACATCGCGAAATATAGCGACAGCACCAATTAACTGCCCGTTTTTATAGACTGGTGTTGATGTGTATTCAACAGGAAATTGCGTGCCGTCTTTTCGCCAAAACACTTCATCTTTCACGTGCCTGTGTACGCCATCAAACATAGTGCAATAAATTTGGCATTCATCTGCTGGATAAGGCGTTCCATCTGCATGGCTATGGTGATGGTATTGATGAATTTTTTTTCCTAGTAGCTCACTTGCTTGCCAGCCAGTCATGCGCTCTGCTGCTGGGTTTATAAAAACCGCGTTCCCGGATAGATCAAAACCGTAGATCCCCTCCCCCACAGCATTCAGTAATAAAGTTGGGTCATTCAAAAATTGTTTGATCATAAAACCTCCTCTCGCGATATATCACGAAACCTTAGCATTTCTACTCTTTATTTACACTTTTACTTACAAAATATATTTTTATTCACTGGGCGTACCCATTATGATAAAGAAAACAATAAAGTAGGATTACTATGTCATTAACCATTTCTCACTTAGAAAAACATTATTCTGCTATAAATGCAGTAGACAACCTGTCTTTTGAAGTTCAGCGAGGGGAAGTATTTGCTCTGCTTGGACCAAATGGAGCTGGTAAGTCATCATTGGTTAAAATGTTGGTTGGTTTTACTTATCCAGATGCTGGTGAAATTAAGCTGGTTGATGAAAACCAACATTATTCGTCAATCCCTTCCCAATTATTAGGCTACTTACCTGAAGAGCGAGGGCTGTACCCTGAAAAAACATTAAAACAGAATTTACAGTTTTTTGCGCTATTACATGGCGTGTCGGACCAAGAATTTGAACAGCGGTGCCAACACTGGTTAAAGAAATTTAGCCTATACGATCGTTTAAACGATCCGTTGAAGTCTTTATCAAAAGGAAACCAGCAAAAAGTTCAGCTTATTACAGCCGTATTGCATGAACCTAAATGGGTAATACTCGATGAGCCTTTTTCTGGCTTGGATCCCATTAACCAAGAATTGGTGGTGGAGTTTTTAGCTGAGCTCAAACAACAAGATATGACTGTGATACTGAGTGCCCACCAAATGGCTATGGTAGAAAAGCTAGCTGACAGAGTGTTACTACTTAATAAAGGCCAAAGCGTGTTGTACGGTAAGCTAAGTGAGATCTTTGCTCAATACAATAACAATATGATTGATGTAAGCTTTAGCAAAGATATCGATAAAACACAGCTTGAAGAACTTACTCTTACCAGCTCAATCAAGCAGCTCTCTGCAACGCGATTTACTATTACGTTAACTGAGCAACAATCACTGAATGAGGTATTGCCACAGCTGCTTAAGTTGGGCGATATTACTGAGTTTAAAAATCAATCACAATCATTACATGCTATTTATCTTCAGGCCGTTGCCGAACATAATACGCACGCTCACCAGGAGCAAAATTATGAAAAATAAAAACGTATCAACACCCCAGCAAGTTTGGACTGTGGCTAAATGGGAGTTCATGCACTTTTTTAAATTAAAGCAAGAAATTATTTCTAAACTCATTATGTTGCTAATCGCAGCTATTATTTATTTTTTTGCTGCAAGTGGAACTGACCTAAATAGGCACTACACCCTAGCGACTAATACAGATCAACAACTTTTCAACCAGTTAAACTCAAAATTCAAGTTTAAATACGTTGAAGATATTAATTTAGTCGCTAAAGACTTAGAGCAAAGTGAATTTGATGGAGCAATTAAATATGATGCCATTGCTAACACATTCACATTAATAACCAACGAAAAAGAAGCATGGCAAACGTCTTTAACCTCAAATATTAGCGCAGCTTTACAACAACAACGATTCAACGCGTTGAATTTGACTCAACAGCAACAGGATAGTTTGACCAAGAACATTAATATTGAACATAAAGTACTTGATGACCTATTAAAAAATCAGGCTGACAAAGGACAAACTTACACAGCCTTTGGGGTATTAATCTTATTGTTTGTTGCTATGTTTGGCGTATTTGGTCAACTGTTTGTCAGTATTACTGGCGAAAAGCAAAACCGCGTTACAGAGCAACTAATGGCTACTATGACACCGCAAACTTGGATTGATGGCAAACTGGCGGGACAGATATTACTTGCAGTAAAAACAATGCTGGGCACACTTATATCAATTGTGCTTTCCATGCTGTTTTTTACTGTAATAATAAAACACCAACCCCTGAGCTTAAGTTTTGTTAATTGGTCAATGCTACCGTGGTTTATCGCGTTTGCGGTATTCGGCCTCGCTATTTGTGCAGCCTTTATGGCAGCCATTGCGGCAGGAATTGATGATCCAAACCACAGTAGTAAAAGTGCATTAATGATGTTGCCAATAGCGCCTATTGCCATTGCATTTTTCATTATGGACACGCCAAATGGCCTCATTAGTATTGTGTTAAGTTACCTGCCTATCACCGCCTTTGCAGTAATGCCTGTAAGGATGTCTCTTGTTGATTTACCTTTTTGGCAGCCGCTTTTATCGTTACTACTTAGTGCTGGCTGTTTTTATTACTTACGCATATTTGCAGCGCGCATATTTAAAATGGGGATGAATATGTATGGTAAGGAGCCAAGCCTTAAAGCGATGTGGCTAGCTATTTTTAAGTAGTATGAAGTGTCGAGGTAGGCTATGGCGTTAGCCTACCTGAAAAATTTAATCAGTGGTTAATTGTTTTGCTATTAATATAATCTGTGAGCGCAAACAACACACCAGAAACGACAAATGTGATATGAATAGCGACTTTCAAAATAAGTTCTTCACTCGAATAAGATGATGCGCTAATAAATACTTTCAATAATTCTACAGCAGATATAGCAACAATAGCGCTTATAAGTTTCATTTTCAGGCCTGAAAAACCAACCTTTCCCATCCAAGCGGGTCTATCTTCATGATTATCGATATTAAGTTTCGATACAAAGTTTTCATAACCACTAAAAATAATTATAAGTAATAACCCACCGAGTAGCGCCGTATCCACTAACGTTAAGATCCCTACTAACAGCTCTTCATTCGTGGCTGTAAACGTAGCAATTCCCATTAGGTATAGCTGTTTAAAGAATTTGATCAGCAATAAAATAACGGCAAATAATAGCCCAACAAAAAATGGAGCAAGTAACCAGCGGCCGCGAAATATAAATGTTTCTAGTACGAGCTCTGCTTTGCCTGCTTGTCGTTTGGGTTTTGAAGGGGGTTGATTGTCCATTTTGCTCATCATTTTATAAAACGCTGACTTTAACTGAGTTTGTTATTTGATACAAACACTGAAGTGTTTTTCTTTTCGGTATAAATTTCATCTTAACGATAAAAATATTTCGTTTCCCTTTGAAGGTGTTTCGATTAAAAATTAAATCACCCACAGAGCATTTCTCTTTGGCTAACAACTACTATTAGGAATGAACACATGAACAAAACAATGCTGACCCTTACTATTGCGTCACTTTTTAGCGTTGTTGCAGCATTTGCTGTCGCAGAAGACGCCGTTGATGCGCCTGAAGAAATCATCCAAGAATTCACAGAAATGTGTATAGATTGGGCTAAAGATGATGGCATCGGCGATGCACAGCTTAAACCATACGTTTTAAAGTGCGTTAATGATGAATTAACAGCTGAAGGCTATAAAAAAGTGACTGACGTAAAAATTTAATTAAATTAGCTTGATTGTAAAAAACCGAGATTGCACAAGGGTGTGAATCTCGGTTTTTTTATTGCTCGCATTTAATAATAAAGAGCACATTACGTGCTCATATATCACTACTCAGCAGCTTTTTTGGCTTTTGTAGCGGCCTTTTTTGGCGCTGCTTTTTTGGCTGGTGCCTTTTTAGCGGCTGCTTTCTTTTTAGGTGCGGCCTTTTTCTTCGCCTCTTCAACCCACTTTCCAGCATTATAATGCGCAGTCCAGCCCGTTGCTTTACCTTCAACCTCTGTCATTACGTACTGCTCTTTATTCTTACGGCTGTAGCGAACAATCGCTAGATTTCCGTCAGGATCTTTTGCAGGTGCATCGGCCAAGTAGTAGAACTTAGGTGAAATACGATCACGAAAACGATGAAGTTCTTCGACCTTTGGTGCTCGCGTTTCACGTGATTTAGGGAATGTATTTGCAGCTAAGAAAATACCTGCTGCCCCATCGCGCAATACAAAATGAGCATCTGATTTTTCACATTCTAGCTCAGGTAGTTGAACTGGGTCTTCTTTTGGCGGCGCAGCCTCACCGTTACGCAATAATTTACGTGTGTTTTTACACTCATCATTACTACAACCAAAGTATTTACCAAAACGGCCAGATTTAAGCTGCATATCAGAGCCACATTTATCGCACTCGATAATAGGCCCATCATACCCTTTTATTTTGAAGGTTCCTTGCTCAATTACATAACCTTTACAACCTGGATTATTACCACAGACATGTAATTTACGCGTTTCATCAATCAAGTATGAATCCATTGCCGTTTCACAAATTGGGCAACGTTTCATCTGCATTAACGTTTCAGTTTCAACATCTTCTACATCAGCAGCAACCGCTTCATCACCTGATACTAGGTTCATAGTAGTGGTACAGCGCTCTTTTGGTGGCAGGTTGTAACCTGTACAGCCTAAGAACACGCCTGTAGAGGCTGTGCGAATACCCATTTTGCGTGCACATGTTGGGCAATCAATGTCTGTTTCAACCATTTCATTTTTACGCATACCACCGTCATCTTCTTCGCCGCTGGCGATAGATAGTTGGGTAGAAAAATCGGCGTAAAACTTATCTAAAACTTGGGTCCAAACACGCTCACCTTCAGCGATATCATCTAAACGTCCTTCCATTTTTGCAGTAAAATCGAAGTTCATTAAATCGGTAAAGTTTTCAACTAGACGGTCGGTAACTATTTCACCCATTTTTTCAGCAAAGAAGCGGCGGTTCTCAACACGAACGTAGCCGCGATCTTGTATTGTTGAAATGATAGACGCGTAAGTAGATGGGCGGCCAATTCCACGCTTTTCAAGCTCTTTAACTAAGCTAGCTTCACTGAAACGCGCAGGCGGCTTCGTAAAGTGTTGCTTAGGATCAAGTTCAATTAACGTAAGTATCTCACCTTCTTTAACCGCAGGTAATGATTGATCTTCCTCATTCTTTTTACGAACTGCAGGTTGCACACGTGTCCAACCATCAAAGCGAAGTACTCGCCCTTTGGCCTTGAGATGGAAATCATTCGCTGCAACAGTAAGCGTCGTCAAATCGTATTCTGCAGGCACCATTTGGCACGCCACAAATTGGCGCCAAATTAGTTCGTACAGTTTTTTCGCATCAGGGTCTACACCTTCAAGGTGACCAGACAATACTGTTACGCTAGATGGGCGAATAGCCTCATGCGCTTCTTGCGCGTTGCCTTTTGAGCTGTAGTTTATAGGGTTTTCTGGTAAATATTTAGCACCGTATTGTTCAACCACATAATCACGGCACATGCCTACAGCGTCTTTTGACAAGTTAGTCGAGTCAGTACGCATATAAGTGATGTAACCGGCCTCATACAAGCGTTGAGCGAGCATCATGGTCTTTTTAACACCATAGCCTAAGCGTGTACTCGCTGCTTGTTGCATTGTAGAGGTTATAAATGGCGCACTTGGTCTGCTTTTACTCGGTTTTTCATCAACACTAATAACTTTATATTCAGCGTTTTCTAATGATGCCACCGCAGCCATCGTTTGCGCTTCATTTACAGGCTTAAATGGTTTATCACCCTGCTTGGCAACTTCAAGACGTAAATTAGACTCTGCATTTTTTACATCTGCGTGAATATCCCAGAACTCTTCTGGAGTAAATGCTTTTATTTCACGTTCACGCTCAACTAATAGACGTACGGCAACTGATTGTACGCGCCCTGCTGATAAGCCACGAGCTACTTTAGCCCATAATAGTGGTGATACCATAAAGCCCACAACGCGGTCTAAGAAACGACGTGCTTGTTGTGCGTAAACCATATCAGTGTTTAGTTCACCGGGTGTTTCAAACGCTTGTTGAATCGCATTTTTAGTGATTTCGTTAAATACAACGCGCTTATATTTTTCTGGCTCGCCACCAATAATCTGTTCGAGGTGCCATGCAATGGCTTCCCCTTCCCTATCCAAATCCGTCGCAAGGTAGATTTGGTCAGCATTTTCAGCGAGTTTTTTTAATTCTTGGACTACTTTTTCTTTACCTGGTAACACTTCATAATGGGGCTCCCAACCTTTTTCAGGATCGATCCCCATCCGAGCAACTAGGTTAGTGTAATCACGCTGCTTTTTATAAGCAGCTTTATCTTCAGGAGACATTTTGCGCACTTCAGCTGGTGTTTTAGTCGGCGCTGTTTTGGTTTTGCCAGAACCTGAGGTAGGAAGATCTCGTACATGCCCAATAGAGGACTTGACGATAAAATCGTTTCCTAAATATTTATTAATTGTTTTAGCCTTAGCAGGAGACTCTACAATTACTAGCGATTTGCCCATAGTTGCCTATTTCTAACCAAGTATTTTAAATGTGTTTAGCCCATTTTGGGCGCGAATATTTATAGGTATATCTACAAACACCAATTGTTACAAGCTTTTAATAGAAACTTTTCTACTTTTAATGATTAATTAAACAATTATTGTGCTTAATTTAGACAAAAGGATGTTTTTTAGTATTTGCAGAGGAATATATAGAATAGAAACAAAAATGCCAACCGAAAGGTTGGCATTTTATCAAAAGGATAGGCTACTATTCGCCTAACCAGCATCTCTAATTGCTAATTGCGCAGTCGTTTCTACTTCTTTTGGCGTTGTAAACACAATAGATAAAAACCCACTTGTGCTCTTGTTTGGCTCAGCTTCACGGCTGATTGATAACGCAATACCATGCGCAGTTGTTGCTGCACTTTCCAACATTGCAAAGCCTGTTGAACCACTGTATTTGCCATTATCAGTGCTGATAGCAACCGCGGTACCTGACGGGATTGGGTTGTTATAACGGTCTGAGTAATAAAGAGCAAATGATAATGCTGCTAGCTGATTCTCATTTTCACTTGGTGTTAAATCAATCGTTCCTAAGTCACAAAAATCAAGTTGTGCTGTTGGCTCTAAAGCGACAACAAGGTCTGTGCTGGCATCACCTGCAATACGATAAATAGAGTTACAACTTTCAATATCCACCCCTAATTGAACCGCATTAGGAGTTAAAATAGTATTTCCATTGCCATCCAGTATCGGATTATTCTCATCATCGAGCTCTATTTCAGCTAGACGAGTTGCAAATTGATTTTGCAATTCAACTTTTGATACCACAAACCGACTATATACTTGACTGCCAGACATAATAATTTCAAATGATTCACGAACATCAACAACATCTTTAGTGCACAATGATTCAAACGTATCACCTGGTGATGGCGATGTGGCCGCTTCAGTGCACAGAAGGCCATTATATTTACCGTCAGCCAATGTATGCATGCTATTGAGGTCTATATCAAAATTTTCCTCGAATTGACCTGCATTGGTATTTTCTGGGCTACATGGATCATTTGCATCCCCTTCCTGACAAAAGCGGGCATCTTGTTCAACTTCTGCAGTTATAGGGTTATAAATTGCAGCTAAACCGTCATATACACCATTTTCATTGTGATCTACAAACGCTTCAGCTAAGTCATATCCGCTGTAATATTCGTTAGTATCAAAACGGCCATTACCATTAATATCAATAAACGACTCTTGCCCCTTTGCGGTTACCAATACTGTTGCGCGCCCACCCAATGGAACTCCATTTTCGAATGTCGCTGCATTTAGAATACCTGCCATACAAGGTGCTGCGCTATTAAAGTATAAATCACAGTTAATACTGTTGGTCTTAGGGTTTATTGAACTAATTTGGTTGCCCCATTTAGGCTCTGTAAATGGTTTAGGGTTTTGGCTTCGCCACTGAGCATTACATTCCCCATCCACTGTTCTACATTCAAGTTGTGGATTAAATGCTGTCCCGTCAATAGTACCTACCGCGCCACCTTCGGTTGTTAAATACACAGCGGTACCATCTGGTACTGGGTTGTTGAAGTGATCGGCTAAATAAACGGAAATCTCATTTAAATCGCCAATATAATCAAGCGCTTCAATATTAATAATAGCTGAGCCTGCAGTAAAACTATTACCATCAGGTAAACCTGAGCTAATTGACACTAGGTCCGATACTGTTGTTACTTGCTCATCAAGTGCAACGAGTGATAAATCGCCAGTTGGACATGTGGTATTTGGTGCTCTTTCACCTTCATCTTTTAAACACTCAAGGTAAAGGTCTTGCCAACACGTCACGTTATTTGTTTGTTCTGCAGGTATTTGATCTTCGGGAATATAGCAAGCTTGTACCCGAACAGCCATAGGGACAAAACCAGCGTTTACTTGAACACGGGCTAACCCTTCAGCATCGGTGAAAACACTTGAGTGAGATAAACTAATACCCCCGTTGGTTGAGCTCAAGCGAAAGTCCATTCTATTACTTTGAACTTCTTTTCCTATTTTGTCTTTCAGTTTGAATGTGATTTGAGATGTTTCCGAACGCCCTTGCCCACCAGTTCCCTTTAGGGCAATGACTGGTTCGCTTGCGTCTATAAATTCAATTGATTCAATAGGGGCTGTTGATACTGGAATATTAACTGTCGCTATAACAGGTGTTCCACCCGTTAACACACTTGCCCTAACAGTGTCACCTTGCGCTGCATTACAACCATCTGTGCGATAAGTTGCTGTTGCGACTCCACTCACACTAGTGGTTGTAGTATCCATAATAGAGGTATTGTTTTGTACGCAGCCTGAAGTAAATTCAACATCAAGCGGTGATACAACAAGATTACCAGCAGTATCAAATATCTTCACTGTAATAACAGTCGTTGCGCCCGCACCCAATGGAATAAACTCACCTTCGATGATGTTACCGTCAGCATCTAGCTGATTGTAAAGGCCATTATCAATGGTAACGGTTAAATCAGCAGTCGCAATTTCAAATGCTTTTTGATTCGATGCTGATTTAGATGTAGCTGTTATTTGACCTGCCCCACTATTTGCACCAGGCTGGAGCTTTAATAGCGCAAAACCAAAGTTATCTGTCAATGCTTTGCCTGATTCTGGTAATAAACTACCTAAGTCGGTTGTTGTTTCACTTATAATACCTGCAAAACCGTCACCTGAACTGGTGTCAGTTACTTTGACTAATACGTCGATAAGCTCTTCAGAAGAAAATTGGTTTACTTCAGTACACCCAGAGGTTAAATAAGTAGACTCAAGGGAAACCGTGTTGCGGTTACTATCCCATCCTTCATTACATCCTTGCAACAGCTTCACGTCTACACTTGCTACAGCTGTTTCAACTGACGCATCATCACCACTTGATATAAAACCGATTGTTTGTGTTATAGCCACATTTTCTTTTGATGTGTAAGAAGCAACTACTTGGCCTGCACCTTTTAGTAGACCACTGCTAAGGGTTACTTTTGCCTGACCGTTTTCATTTGTTAGAGCCGTGCCTAATTCTGGTGTAATTTTACCCGTAAAGTTAGACTCAAACCGCACTAGCTCCCCAACTAAAGGAACACCGCTTTGCGTTAATGTGGCAGTTACTATCCCTTTGTTATCTTTGCTTACTGGATTTTGATCAGTAAAGGCAGCGCCTGATTGGTCCACAATGTTAAGAGCAAGAGAAATAGTGCCGTTACCCGTTGCATCTCCTGCTGAAGTAAATGCAAAAGAACTTGAATAAGCAATACCATTGAAAGTAAAACGGGCTGTTATTTCACCAGCACCCGCAACTGAGCCTGCTGTAAGCAGCATATGAGCAATGCCATCATTGCCTGTTAAAGCTGTACCTGAGCTTGGTGTTAGTGAACCTATATCATCAATCAAAGAAAATGTAATTCGTTGGCCTGTAACCGCTGTGTCGCCTTGTTTGAGCGTTGCTCTAATATCAAGAGGGGCATCACTAGATACATTGTTTGATAACTGTGACCCACCTTCTGTAAACCCTTGTAAAGTGAGGGTGAAGGTTTCTTCAGTCGCTTGATTTTGGTCACCGCTCGAGCTAAATGCAAATGAATCAGAGTAGGAAGAACCACCAATACTTATTGAAGCAGAAACTTCACCCGCCCCTTCTACCGTACCAGCTGTAATATTAATTCGTGCTATACCATCACTATCAGTTACCGCAGTGCCAGAGATAGGATCTAAAATGCCCACGCCATCAGCTAAGCTAAAACTTATTCGCTCACCTGCAACAGGATTATTATTATTCCTTAGTTGCGCTAAAATTTGTAATGAAGTGTTACGAGTTACTTCATTGGACTCTTCACCCGTTGATGAGGAAAACCCTTTTACAGCAAGGGTATAAACCGGTGTCGTCCCCCCCTCTTTTTCAATGGTTCCACCACCGCCACATGCAGTAAGTAAAAAACTGAATAGCACAACACTTAGCCATCGCATAAAAGGCATTGACCTCTCCCTAGCGTTTGTTATTAATTATAGAAATAATATATTTACCCAATATTAACCTAAATCTGGCACGAAAATCACAACTTTTTAAGACTTTATTCGTTGTTTTTTTTATCAGACTTTTTTTTACATATTTATCAATTTTTTCTGTATAAAAATCTGCAGACTGGTAGGCTATGGCAAATTTATAAAAATAGATTGTAACTATGTCGAAAATCCGTTCAATGAGTTTAACAACACGTATAATGATTGGTATGGCCTTAGGTGTGGCTGTAGGCTTTATATTCCAAGCAATTTTAGCTGGCGAAGACGATTATCTAATTTCACTTGGATTATTCTCTTTGCCAATTAAAAGCTTTTTTGTTGATGGTTTATTTCATATTGGCGGACAAATATTTATCGCCAGTTTGAAAATGTTGGTAGTGCCTTTAGTTTTTGTTTCCCTTGTATGCGGAACATGCAGTTTGAGCGATCCAAAAAAATTGGGCCGTTTAGGGGGGAAATCAATTGGTTTATATTTAATTACAACTGCAATTGCAATCACAGTAGCTATGACACTTGCGCTATTAGTTAATCCCGGCGAAGGTATTAACTTACCATCCGAGGCTGCTTATAGCGCTAAAGAAGCACCAACACTTGCTCAAGTTATCATAGGTATGTTCCCTACCAATCCAATTGATGCAATGGCTAGTGGCAATATGCTTCAAGTGATCGTTTTTGCCTTACTTTTCGGTATAGCGATGGCACTCAGTGGAGACACCGGTAAACGTGTAGCTGTGATGTTTGAAGATTTAAACGCCGTTATTTTAAAGCTAGTTACGTTATTGATGAATGTCGCTCCTTATGGTGTGTTTTGTTTAATGGCAAAATTATTCACAACCATAGAATTAAGCCTTATTGTTAGCTTGGCCAAATATTTTGGTGTTGTCGTTGTTGCATTGTTTATTCATGCGTTAGTTAATTATTCGATTTTATTTAAGCTACTAACAGGCTTGAACCCTTTTACTTTCTTAAAGAAAATGCGCCATGCGTGTTTATTCGCTTTTAGTACTTCAAGCTCCAGTGCCACTATGCCTATCACATTAGAGACTGCAACTAAAAAGCTTGGTGCTAATAACTCTGTTGCTTCATTTACAGTTCCTTTAGGCGCGACCATAAACATGGACGGCACAGCTATTATGCAGGGTGTTGCAACTGTGTTTATAGCGCAAGTATTTAGTGTTGATTTAACCCTGTCTGATTATTTGATGGTTATTTTAACGGCAACCTTAGCTTCTGTAGGTACTGCTGGTGTCCCAGGCGTTGGTTTGATCATGCTGGCAATGGTGCTTAATCAAGTAGGTTTACCTGTTGAAGGCATTGCAATTATTATCGGTGTTGACCGTTTACTCGATATGACTCGTACAGCCGTTAATGTAACCGGTGATTGTATGGTCACTTGTGTTGTTGCAAAGTCAGAAGGCCAATTAGATGAAACGGTATTTAATGACCCTAATGCTGCAAAAGAGTTAGAAGATTATCGAAAGCCTACTGATTCATAATATAGTTTAGATAATGAAAAAACCCGCTGTGATGCGGGTTTTTTATTATCTAAAGGAATTTAAGGGTTCATACTTTTAAACCGAGAAAGTAACGAAACACCTGTTTTGTTCATAGTATTGCTCAAACCCACCGCGAACTTGTCACTGAGTGACTTTTTGATTTTATACTGTACTTTATAAATTTGACTTAATTGCTGATGCCCTAAAAGCGTGTCGTCACTTGTTTCTATTTTATCAACAAGTCCTTTTTCAATTGCTTGAGTAGCGAACCAATGCTCTCCTGTAGCTACAGTGTCAATGTTTAAGCTAGGGCGTTGTGCAGTTACAAATTGTTTAAATAAACCATGAGTTTGCTCTATTTCTTCTTTAAACTTTGCACGTCCTTTATCGGTGTTTTCACCAAATAACGTCAATGTGCGCTTGTAATCACCAGCCGTTATTTGTTCAAAATCTACGTCATTCTTTTTCAGTATTTTGTGAAAATTAGGGATTTGCGCAATTACACCAATAGATCCCACAATAGCAAATGGCGCTGCCACTATTTCATCAGCAACACAAGCCATCATATATCCACCACTTGCAGCAACTTTATCTATCGCAACAGTTAAGTGGATACCTTTGCTTTTTAAGCGCTGTAATTGTGATGCAGCTAAACCATAGCCGTGTACAACACCGCCACCACTTTCAAGTCTAACGAGCACTTTATCTTGCTTAGGATCAGCAATTGAAATAATAGCAGTGACTTCTTCTCTTAAGCTATCAACTTCATGCGCATCGATACTACCGTTAAAATCAATTACGTATAACCGTGGTTTTACTGCATCATCACTTTGCTCTTTAGCTTGTGACTTCTGTGCTTTATGGTGCGCTTTAAGCGCTTTCTTAGAGAGTGTGTTTTCAAGAAAGCTTGATTTTAAATCATCAAGTTGTTCTGACACATCTTCAATATCTATTTCACCTTTTTTTGCCTTAGGTTTTACTGCTGAACCAACAATAATAATTGCGATAACACCTATCGCAATTACAAAGGTAACTGTTTTTGCTAAAAATAAACCGTACTCGTAAAGAAATTCCAACGCCCATCTCCAAAATAAATTTGCTCTAATTTAACTGAACTTAAACTAACATGCCAATCAAACACAAAAAAGCCACTTTTCAGTGGCTTTTTATTGGTTGGATTGGATTAAACTGGATTTAATTCGTTACAACATCAGTGTTGGTAATTAATAATGCTTTACCACGAGTTGCTAAATAGCTTGCTATTTGTAATTGCATCTCTGTGTTTGCAGCCGCGCTACCTTCAACTGTAGCCCCTGACCCTTCAGCAGGCGCTGGAGTAAGGACTGAGCCATGATGACCTTTGGTAAACTGTACTAGATAACTCATACCGTCTTCGGTCGGTGCTTGCGACTGAGCCACTGTCATTAAGCCCATCATTTTAGCTAAAGGCAATGAACCTGCAATCGGGTTTATCGATGTTGTTGGCGGTATTACTTGGTCTTTCTTATTACCTTCGCCATCACCTACAACCACATTCATATATACAGGCGTGCCAAGGGCATTAACGGCTGCTGCGTAGTTGGTTGGATCACCACTGTCTAATGCAGTTTGAGAGGCAAACGCAAACTGGGTCATTACACCTTGAATGTTAGCAAGTTTTGAAGTCTCGCCACCCACTGTCAATGAGGTGACATATTCATTGTACGCGCAACTTATAAAGTCTTGTTGGTTTGCAGCTAACGCTCCACAGTTAGAAACAGCTTCATTCGACATATAGCTAATAAATTCAGCTGACTCTGCTGTACCTGCAGACGCTAAAACAGAACCTTGTACAAATGGCCCAAAGCTTGCTGATTCCAGCAAGAAGCTTGCTAAACCACCACCACCGCTCGCCAGTGCAACAGATTTTACATTGAATAACGGGTCAACTTGCTCTGCAAGCGGGTTATTTGCTTGACTAATAAAGGCCGGTGCCACAACCGAGCCCAATGAGTGACCAATAAATGAAACATCCATTGTATTTAAAGATGTATCATTAATGAAATTAAGACCAAGACGTAAGCCCAATAGGTCAGCTGAAGACTGCCTTAAATTATCTCGTGCAACAAGCAGTGATTGAAGGTTCATATACGCAAGAACAGATCCTGTACTTGCATTAAAATCATCAGTTCCGTCACCGTCAACATCAATCCCACGTTCACCGTGAACTGGGTGATCTATTGCAACTGTTGCAAAACCTTGCATCGACAAAGCAGCTGTTAGTGCAAGCATGTCTTCTTTTTTCGATGTAATACCATGTTGCATAATCACAACAGGCCAACCACCCTCAGGCATCATTAACTCATCCATACCTATTTGGGCACGTATGCCGTTTAAAACAGGCAAAATAGGTTTAGTGATTTGCACTGGTACATTTGCCATGCTTTGTACTTTAGGAATAGAGTTATACTTTGTTAAATGTTTGGTGCTGTCTAGCCCTAAGTCACGTAAACGTCCCTCACTTAACGCAGCGCACGTTGCATCATTTATCGAGATTGGGTCACTTGGGAATGCTTCGCCAGCAGCTGCTTTATAACCCATCACTGCTACAGCGTTATCACACATACCTTGCCAATATGTAGCAGCTAAGTCTGAGATGTCTTTACCTGTTGGTGTAGACAAATACATAGGTAACATCACATTACCTTTTTGATACTGAACACCCGAAAATACCGGTGATAGACCGGTAATGTTTTGAGAAGCAAAAACTTGAGTAACAGTAAGCATTGGCTGTTCAGGTACTTGAACTGCAGGAGTCGGTAAACTTTGCTCAGATAAACTAGCTGCTAGTAATGACTTAATTGTGCTTAGGACCGGTCCTGCTGACTGAATGGTCATTGCAGCAGAGAAAATAATTTCATCCTTTGCAATACTGCCACCTGAAACAACTACATTTTCATAGCTATTAACGGCCCCTTGTAATGCAAGCTGCGACTCAGTGACAAGCGGAGCTTCTTGTTTAACTAGACCATACGTTGAAGATGGCTCAATAGAACGCCCGAGTGAGTCTTTTAAATTAGTCGTAACAACGTTGATGTATGAACTACCCGCCTTAAAAGGCTTAAGAGGGATTACTGCAACACCATCACCACTTGCTTGGGTAATGAAATCTTCGCCGAAAGTAAGCTCACCTACAAGTTTACATGCAGCGCCTGCTGGTGCTTGAGAACATTCTGCATCTGTTAAACTGGCACCCATAATAACTTCAAAAATTCGTACTGAACCCGGTGCACCAGCGGACGCTGCATCTAAGCTAACACCATCTGGAACATCGTCACTCATAAACGATGGCATAACTAAGTCAATTTTGTACGGTACTTGGCTAGACCATCCGTCAAGAGCCCCTAAGGCAAAGGACGGATCTGCATATTCAGCTCGAGGAATTGATACACCGTCATCATCAAGCTCCCCAGGAATATTTAAAGTACCGTCTTGAGTACCGCTCATTAATAAATCATTTGGTACAGAGATAACGCCGTTTGATGGATCAAAGCTTACTGTTGCAGTAGGGATAATCGGTGGTGCGTCGTTTTTAACATCTTCTAACGTTTCACCGCCGCCACAACCAGTAAGTACAGCGGTAATTGAGAGTGAGAGTAGCATTTTTTTCATATGATTTGCTCCGCGCATAATCTTATTTTTATTGTGTGTTCAGTTGTATTAGTGTAGTTAATGTTTCAAATATAATGCCAAAGTTACAGTCATATAATGGTTAAAATATTGTAATAAGTTTATTAATGAGACATTAGACCAGTTAAAGTTAACGTAAAGTTTCGACTTTCGCCACCTAATTTTACAATAAATTCGATAACTTGGTGTTTTGCTATGTTAAAATCACAAAAATTGATTCTTTGGGTACCCTATTATGCAAACTTATAATGCAGCAGATAACGCACTGCAAGACAAAGTAATTCTTATCACTGGTGCCGGCGACGGTATAGGCCGAGTAGCAGCTATAACTTATGCTAAACACGGTGCAACTGTAATTCTTCTTGGAAAAACCACGCAAAAGCTTGAATGTGTATACGATGAAATTGTCGCACTTGGTTATCCAAAACCTGCAATTGTTCCTATGGACTTAAAAGGCGCTACAAAACAAAACTACCGTGATTTAGGTGCAACCATTGAGCAGCAATTTGGCAAATTAGATGGCCTGCTTAATAATGCAGGCATTATAGGGGCACTTGGTCCACTTGAACATTTTTGTGCATCAACATTTGATAACATCATGAAAGTGAATGTAACCGCACAAGCAATGATTACTAAATATATGTTCCCTGTTCTTCGCAAATCACCCAGTGCTTCAATTATATTTACCTCTTCGGGTGTGGGAAGAGAAGGAAGAGAGTTCTGGGGTGCATATGCAATTTCGAAATTTGCAGTAGAAGGTATGATGCAAACGTGGGCTGCAGAAGTCGGTAAAACAAATATCCGAATCAATTGTATCAACCCAGGCGCAACTCGTACTTCAATGCGTGCAACGGCCTACCCAGGTGAGGACAGAGATAAACTTGCTACACCTGAAGACTTAATGCCTACATACTTATATTTAATGAGTGACGATTCTAATGCGGTAAATGGACAGTCATTAGACGCCCAAACAAAAAAACCGGCATAAGGTAAAAACTAAAAAAGCCGCAATGTGCGGCTTTCTTTAAACGCAATCAATTAACGACGTTTAGTTTGCTTAACTCGGTTGTTATGTTTTTTAACAGCCTTACGAATCTGATTTATCTTCGCGCGTTTATCTTTGCGTTTTTCAGGCATAACTGAGAGCTTAGTTTGTGTCTCGCGGCCTAACTTAACTGTCTTGCGCAAATAATTCACGGTCTCTAAATCTAACTCACTCCAGCCACCCTGTGGCAAGCGTTTATCCAGCTCTAGTTTACCGTAACGAATACGTATCAATCTTGACACTTCAACCTCTTGAGATTGCCACAAACGGCGCACTTCACGATTACGTCCCTCTGTAAGTGTCACATTATACCAACGGTTAATACCTTCACCGCCCAGTGGTTTAATGTTTAAAAACTTAGCCATGCCATCTTCAAGCTCAACACCTTTAGTGAGGTTCTTAATAGTCTCGTTAGTCACTTCACCAAATACGCGGGCAGAATATTCACGTTCAACTTCATAACTTGGGTGCATTAATCGGTTAGCTAATTCGCCATCATTGGTAAATAACATTAAACCAGCTGTATTGATGTCTAATCGTCCAACCGCTATCCAGCGTTCACCATCAATACGCGGCAAGCGATCAAATACAGTACGGCGACCTTCTGGGTCTTTACGCGTACACAACTCCCCTTCAGGTTTGTTATACATAATTACGCGGCAAATACGCTCTGCTTTCTCTTCTATTTTTACAGTGTGACCATCCACACGAATTTGATCTGTTTCCTCAACACGATCGCCTAACTTTGCCACTTTACCGTTTACACTTACACGGTTAGCGTCAATGTACTTTTCCATTTCACGACGCGAACCAACACCGGCTCTCGCGAGGACTTTTTGTAGCTTTTCACCTTGTATACTCATTCGGATAGTTCTCTCACAGAAGGATCACTCAATAACTGATCAATCTTACTTATTTGCTGCTTTGGCAGTTCAGGTAAGTTATCAAGACCAGTTAACGAAAAATAATCTAAAAATTGTTTTGTCGTTGCATAAAGAGCTGGTTTCCCTGGGACTTCTTTATAACCAACGACGTGTACCCACTCTCTTTCAAGCAGGGATTTCATTATACCAGAACCCACAGCGACACCCCGTACTTGCTCTATCTCACCACGGGTAATTGGCTGGCGATAAGCTATCAATGACAGCGTTTCTAATAAGGCACGTGAATATTTTGGAGCACGCTCTTGGAATAAGTTACTTAACCAAGGTGCAAGACTTTCACAAGCTTGAAAACGATAACCACTTGCGACTTCAACCAAACGGATACCACGTGTTTGGTAATGTATTTGAATATGCTCTATTGCTTGATTTACGCGTGCCATAGACACACTCAAATCAATTAATACGGTGTCTTTAATGTATCGTTTATTTAATGGTTTTGGCGCAACAAAAATCGCTGCTTCAATGATCTCAATGAGCTGCTCATCACTTACTCGTTTTGTTGCCATCTATAAAACCATTAATTAATGTTCGCGGAACTGATTAACCACTTATTATGACAGAATACACCGATTGTTGGAAAAATTATTATCTAAAAACCCAAAAAAAATGCCAGCAACTATGCTGGCATTTTTATGTTTTATTAAAAAAATTTTAATTAACTGTTTTTCAACATCTCAAGCGCTTCATCTTCAGCCACTTCACTACCGTGTGCCCTAATGTAGCTCATAAACTCACTTTTGCTCACACGCTTATCTTTATTTGCATCTATATAACCAAAGTGGTTGGCGATGTCATCGTCATTTGCTTCAACCACAGAAATAAAGCCATTGCTGTCGTTATCTAATGATGAAAAATTACTTTCAATTGGGTCAAATTTTGCTATCTCTGCTTTGAAAGCTGATTCACTCACTTCACTATCGGTGGCTACTTTACCTGTATTTAGCTGAGTATAAGTTGAGAACTCCTCACGACTAATTTGCTCATCCATATTGGTATCAATATTAGAGAAATGTGACCAAATATCATCATCGTCGGCTTCTACTTTTGAAATATATCCATCGTTGTCATTATCTAGACTACCAAAATCACTACTGATTTTGTCCATTGATGCATTTGATGAACACGCACTCAGGGTAAGAGCAGCCAAAATAGTAGATGCAAGTGTTAACTTTTTCATAAGAGATTCCTTGTAATAAATTAAATTCACTTAATTTAATACAAGTACCAAGCCACAATCTTTACTTTTAAAAATCAACAAGATAAAACAAAATGAAATTTAAACCTGAAGAAACCATAAAAACTTTTCAGCTTTTCTGTAAAAGTTTCACACACAAAAAAAGCGCTGTATAAGCGCTTTCTTAATCAAATTTTGCTATTAGATAGCAGCGTTTTGGTAACGCTTAACAAAATCAGTCACCACTTCACCATTACAACGCAGTGAGTTTAAGTTACCGATTTTTGCCCTAACTGGCTCAAGGCCTTTTTTAACAGCTGTAATACACAATTGCGTTTCAGTTTGGTCATTTTCAGCAAATACTTGAATCATTTTTACGTCGCGGTTTTTCATCTCAACTTTTTTAGCAATTGAACGAATATCTTCACCATTACACAAAATGCTTTGCGAATAGCGCGATAAAAAAATACCGTGCTTAGAAGCTACTTTGCGGGCCGCAGAGAAACCTTCATTTGCACTGATTGAACATAACTTTGATTCAATTTTTTTATCTGCACTAAAATATTCAGCTGCTTGAGTAACCTGTGAGAATGATACTGTTGCAACGAAAATAGCTAAAAGTTGTTTTTTCATGACTGACCTGTATAAAATGGTTTGAACGGGTTTGTTTCGCGCATTATATATACAGAAAAGCACAAATCAATTGAATAATTCATTTAATTTTTTATTTAATGGAAGGTTAACAATGTTTAATAAATAATCATCATTTGAACAACATTAAACCAACTTTACGTAATGAATAAGCACATGTATCAAGCTCATTTTGATGATAGAATTTAGTAAAACACATACTCTTTCAGGCCAAACATATGAAAGTCATTTCTTTTAACATCAACGGGCTTCGTGCTCGTTTGCATCAACTACAAGCAATCATTGATAAACATCAACCTGATATTATCGGCTTACAAGAAATTAAAGTGCATGATGAAGCTTTTCCTTTAGAAGATGTTCAAAAAATGGGGTATCACGTTTATTTCCATGGTCAAAAAGCACATTACGGTGTGGCTATGCTGTGTAAAAATGAACCTAAGTCCGTATTTAAAGGTTTTGCTACAGACACTGAAGAGTCACAAAAACGTATGATCAGTGTAACCGTCACACAAGAAAATGGTCGCGACCTAACTGTTATGAATGGATACTTTCCTCAAGGTGACAACATCAATCACGAGACTAAGTTTCCTTATAAGCGCCAGTTTTACACTGATCTTATGAATCACCTTAATACTAATCATAGCGCTGAGGAAGATGTCATCGTCATGGGTGATATAAATATCTCTCCGACCGATTTAGACATTGGAATTGGCGAGCCAAACCGTAAACGTTGGTTAAAAACCGGCAAATGCTCTTTTCAACCAATAGAACGTGAGTGGCTAGCCACATTAATGAATTGGGGCTTTAAAGATACCTACCGTGAGCTTTACCCTGACACAGGTGAGCAATATTCTTGGTTTGATTACCGCTCTAAAGGGTTCGATGACAATCGAGGCTTACGCATTGATGTGGTACTTGCAACCCCTGCATTAGCTGCGCGCTGTACTGATGCAGGTATTGACTACGAATTAAGAGGCATAGAAAAACCGTCTGATCATGCACCTATTTGGTCAACTTTTAGTTAATTTATGATGTTTAATAACCCTGAACTCACAGCGCTTATTAGCACGAATACGCAGTTAGTTTTATGGCTTGTGGTTGGGGTTATTGTTTGGTGTAGTTTTGATAAGGCACTTTATAAAAGCCTTATTAAAACACCTGCACGTCAAACTGGCGTATTTTCCTGTGCAATCGTATTTTGTGTTTTGTGGCAGATTAAAGCGGGTATTTTACCTGGCCTTGAACTACACATATTAGGTATCACCGCTATCACTTTAGTACTTGGTTGGCGCTTTGCTATTTTAAGTGCAATATTTGCAAGTGTGCTGCTTCTAGTCTTTGGTCAACTTAGCTTGGCACAGTTACCCTTACATTTACTATTAACAGCATTTATCCCTATACTCTTTAGCTATTGTGTATTTATCATTTGTTACAACCTATTACCTCGTCATTTCTTTATTTATATCTTTATATGCAGTTTTTTATGCGCAGGGATAGTCAGTTGCGTTAAAATAGTCACAGTAAGTGCCTTTTATTATTTTTCAGGCAACTATAATTGGTACGAATTAAGCGAAAATTACTTATATTTGTGCGCCATTATTTGGTTTCCTGAAGCAATGCTAAATGGCATGGCAATTTCAATACTTATTACTTATCGCCCACACTGGGTGAAAACATTTTATGACAAGGATTATCTAGACTCATGAGTCTCGCATATCAATGCCCATTGTGCCAATCGCCTTTGCAGTTAATTGAAAAATCACTGCGATGTGATAATAACCATACTTTCGATTATGCTAAAGAAGGCTATGTAAACCTTTTGCCTGTGCAAAATAAAAACTCAAAGCAACCTGGCGATAACCTTGATATGGTGCAAGCTCGACGTGCATTTTTAAGTACCGGGCACTATCAGTTTTTGCAACAAGCAATCGCGACACTGGTTGCTGAACTATCGCCAATAAATGTAATTGATTTAGGATGTGGAGAAGGCTTTTACACACATGCAATTGCGAACAAATGCCAAGGTAAGATGTATGGAGTTGATATATCTAAGTCTGCGATAAAATATGCCGCCAAACGCTATGAAAACTGCCAATTTAGTGTTGCTTCGATAAGCCAGGCTCCATTTTCTGATTACCAAAGTGACGTACTTATTAGTATTTTTGCCCCTTTATTTGAGAAAGAGCTTACCCGTTTATTAAGCAAAAATGGTTCATTAATTGTAGCAAGCCCTGGCCCTTGGCACTTAAAAGAGCTAAAACAAAAAATTTATCGAGAAGTAAACGCCCATACACCAATTTCTGCACCGCAGAACTTTACATTAATCCAGCAAAACTTGATTGAACAGCAAGTAAAACTCGGTTTTGAAGACGTTAAAAACCTGATTACTATGACGCCGTTTGCATGGAAGTTTAGGCCTGAACATTGGCAGGAATTAGAAAAACAAGGTGAGCAAACTGTCACCTTATCGTTTTATATAAGTCATTTTAGAAAAGTCGATTAAAGGTTTTCTCTGGTAAAAGCACGGTCCATTTTATCAAACATATCATTAAGTAAATGGGCCAGATCTGCATAACGTGGTTTATTTTTCCCCAAAGATCCTTGGTAACCATTTGCCACCATTTTAGTGTGTAACTCTTTGAACCAATGTTCCATGGCAGGCTCAAGTGTTGTCTCTGCACGCTTACCTAACCATAGAAGACCTTGTAACGGCAATGATAAAAAGAACAACGCTACTGCGATCGCTTGAGGTAAAAAATCACTACCGAGATAATTAATTTGCATAAATAATGTAAGCATTGCCAGTATCGGCATAACTGTAATCGCATGCTCGGTGGCTTTTATAACCTTAAACTCAGCAAATAAAGGCGCAAGCTCTTTTCGCATTGGCCACTTTTTTGCGTATTCTCGACCTGTTTGGACTTGTGACATCACACTGTTTTGCATCATGACTCCTCGGTGTCGCTGGTTTAACGGTTTTCTCTTCGAGTGTACCATACTCAAAACGACATTCCTTTGTAAAATCTAATTGCTAACAAAACCTATATAACCTTGAGTTTAATCAATGTTATGGCTAACGTTTTATATATGAATGCGTTAAAATAATATGCATTAAATCAACTAGACTTTAGTTTAATCATAGCTAGTAATCGGCAAATTACTATTTATCTTTAGTTATTTGGTATGCGCTGTCGTATTTATAACCTGCGCTAGATTAATGCACACTTACTGTTATAGCCAAAATGAGACCTATTTATGCCATTGCAACCCGATTCTCTCCACCATGTACTAGTGCTTAATTGTGGCAGTTCAAGCCTTAAATTTGCAATTATAGATGCACATTCTTCAAACGAAGTGATTTCAGGCCTCGCTGAGCGCTTAGGCTCTGATACTCCCTCTATAAGATATAAGTTCCAAGGCAAAAAAAACGTGGTTGAACTGACAAAAGGCCAAGCCCACGCTCATGCCATTGATACGCTAGTTAAACTTATAAACGATCACAGCTTAGCAGATAACCTCATTTCTGTTGGACACCGCGTTGTACACGGTGGAGAACACTTTACCAAGTCAGTGCTTATTGATGAATCGGTTATTGAGGGTATTACTAAGGCGGCTACCCTGGCCCCATTGCATGGCCACGCTAATTTATTAGGTATAGCTGCTGCGCAGGCATCTTTTGAAGGGCTACCACAGATAGCCGTGTTTGATACTGCGTTCCACCAAACGATGGAAAAAGTTGCGTATTTATATGCTCTCCCTTACAAGCTGTATACCGATTACGGAGTGAGACGCTATGGCTTTCATGGCACCAGCCATTATTATGTTGTAAGTCAAACTGCAAAATTACTGAAAAAACCGTTAGAGCATAGTAATTTTATTAGTGCTCACTTGGGTAATGGCTGTTCGGTATGTGCAATAAAAAATGGTAAAAGTGTTGACACCAGCATGGGTTTAACTCCACTGGAAGGTTTGATGATGGGGACTCGCAGTGGTGATATTGACCCAGGCTTATTTAATTTTTTAACATCACAATTAGATTACACAGCTACTCAAATAGATGATTTGCTTAATAAAGAAAGTGGCCTATTGGGCATTAGTGAGCTCTCCAACGATTGCCGTACAATTGAAGAAGCAGCCCTTGCTGGGAATGAAAGAGCGATTCTTGCACTAGACATGTTTTGCTATCGACTTGCAAAACAAATAGCTTCATTTATGGTACCTATACAAAGACTAGACGCACTAATCTTTACCGGAGGAATTGGCGAAAACTCAGATGTAATCCGCAGCAAGGTAATTAAGCAACTCAGCTTTTTAGGTCTTGATTGCGATACACAAGCAAACTTAGATGCCCGTTTTGGTACTCAAGGTATCATCAGTTCTGAACATGCCAATACAACAGCCGTTGTTATGCCTACTAATGAAGAGTGGGTAATAGCCCAAGATGCAGCAAACATCGCACAGGAGCAATAGTATGGCGCGTAGAATAATGTTAGTACCTATCTCAACAGGTGTTGGTTTAACATCTGTGTCTGTAGGATTAGTCCGTGCGCTTGAGCAAAAAGCAGTAAAAGTTAATTTTTTTAAACCTATTGCTCAACCTCGCTCAGGAGAAACAGGTCCTGAAAAATCAACACAAATTGTGACTCAGGGCTCTCCAATCAACCCGCCTACCCCATTCGCACTTGATTATGCAGAGCAAATGATTGGCGATGGTAAAGGCGATGATCTGTTAGAAGAAATTGTTGAGCGGTTTGAAAGCACCATAAGTAATGATGAAGTAGCCATCATTGAAGGGATGGTACCAACCCGTCGTCAACCTTATGCTGGGCGAGTTAATCGTGAGATTGCACAAACCTTGGGGGCAGAAATAGTCTTTATCCTTACCCCTGGGAATGACAGCAACGACCAAATTGAAGATAAACTAGAAATAGCCGCAGGTTATTATGGTGGTGTTGGTCATGCACGTGTTTTAGGTTGTATATTTAACAAAGTAAACGCCCCACTTGATGAAGAAGGACGAGCTCGCGCAGATTTAGTTGACTCCCATAACCCAGATGCTTTAGAGAACGAAGTAAACCGTTTAGCGTCGCTGCCTTTGTTTAGAAAACATCCGTTTATGTTACTTGGCTCAATACCGTGGGATTTTGAGTTGGTTGCACCTAGGGTAAAAGATTTAAGTGCGTATTTAAAAGCAGAGGTATTGAACGAAGGTGACATGGTCCATAGGCGACTACGCCGCGTTACTTTTTGTGCACGCACAGTATCTAATATACTTAACCACTTCACTCCTGGTGCATTACTTGTCACACCTGGTGATCGTTCTGATGTGCTTGTTGCCGCTTGTTTATCAGCAATGAACGGCACAAAAATTGGGGCTATTTTACTAACGGGCGGATTTAAACCAGAGCCACGGATAATGACTTTATGTGAACAGGCAATGGCAACAGGCTTGCCAATTTTGTGCACTGAAGCCGATACCTGGCGCACCTCTTTGTTACTGCATAACTTCAATATGGAAGTTCCCTGTGATGACATTCAACGCATTGATAAAGTGAAATATCATAATGCTAGCTTCATTGACTCTGATTGGTTAGATACGCTAGCAAAAAGTGTGGGGAAAACACGTAAAATGTCCCCGCCTGCTTTTAGGTATTTACTCACAGATAAAGCACGTCACGCTAATAAAACAGTTGTTTTACCTGAAGGTAATGAACCCCGCACTATCAAAGCAGCGGCTATTTGCGGCATGCGTGGTATCGCTAAAACAGTGCTTTTAGGTGATAGAGAAGAAATACTCCGTATCGCAGTGCAACAAGGTGTTGAACTAAATGAAAACGTAACGATTGTTGAACCACAACAGGTACTTCAAGACTATGTTGCTCCCATGGTTGAAATTAGAAAAACCAAAGGGTTAACTGAGGTTGTTGCGCTAGAGCAACTTCAAGATAACGTTGTACTTGGTACTATGATGCTCGAACAAGGTGTTGTTGATGGGTTAGTTTCTGGTGCTGTAAATACCACGGCAAATACCATCAGGCCACCACTACAACTCATTAAAACAGCACCAGGCTCTTCATTAGTGTCTTCTGTATTTTTCATGCTGTTACCAGATCAAGTACTTGTGTACGGTGATTGCGCTATTAACCCAGACCCTTCAGCAGAGCAACTCGCGGATATTGCTATTCAATCAGCAGACTCTGCAGCAGCATTTGGTATTGAGCCGCGTGTTGCAATGATAAGTTACAGTACAGGCACTTCAGGTACTGGAGCTGATGTTGAAAAAGTGCGTGAGGCAACCAAATTAGCACAACAAAAACGTCCTGATCTTATCATTGATGGCCCACTTCAATACGATGCAGCAATTATGGAAAATGTAGCAATGAAAAAAGCACCTAATAGCCCCGTTGCAGGTAAAGCTACAGTGTTTATTTTCCCAGACTTGAACACAGGTAATACAACCTATAAAGCCGTTCAACGAAGTGCAGACTTAATAAGTATAGGGCCCATGTTACAAGGTATGCGTAAGCCTGTTAATGATTTAAGCCGAGGCGCATTGGTGGATGATATCGTCTACACCATTGCACTGACAGCAATCCAAGCCGAACAAGTTGCTAATCTCAAGTAGTTAGTATGTGTGTAAAGTAAGCCTCTGGCTTACTTTACACTTGCTTCGTTGTTTATCTACCCAATGAAATATAAATCTATTAATTAATAACTTACAGTGGTTATACCTAACTAACCCCATTGTTATCCACAGAAACTGTGGACAAGATTACACTTTTATTCAGTGCTTTTTAGCTATACTATTCAGTAAACAAAAGTCCAACTTTAATAAGGGTCTATAATGTCAAAGCAAACATTACAACTTCATAGTACTGTATTTAGTATACATAGCCTTGATGTTGACAGCCCTATTCCAAGCGATTTATTTAAACAAAGTATTTTTTTCATCTCTAAAACTTATGACGAGTTGTCTATTGTTTGCCCAAGTAGTTTTAATATTGATAGTTTGGATGCCGAACATAATTGGCTTGCTTTGGAAGTAGTCGGCCCCTTAGGTTTTTCACTTACCGGTATTATGGCAAACATATCCGGGGTATTAGCCAGTGCCAGTATTTCTATTTTTGCATTATCTACCTACGACACAGATTATGTATTAGTCAAAAAGCAGCGTATTGATGATGCCATCAAAACATTAAAAAAAGATGGATACACTGTGCTCGAAGAGCCTATCTAATAATGAAACATATTGATATTTCCTTTTCACCTCAAGCACAAACTGATGGCGCTAGTTTACACATTACTAGCCCATTTACTGGTAAAGTGAGACCTCTGAGTGATCACCCCGAGCCCTTTTTCAAATTTGGCACATTGGGTCCTGGCATCATCGTAGAATTAACGAGTCACAAAGTATTAGCACCTTTCGATGGCATTTTAATACAAGTAAAAAATGCAGGTACTGAGTTTATACTGCAAGCAAAAAACGGCCTTAAACTACTCATAAACTTACATATTGAACAACAAATCGATATGCTACATACCCATATAGCCCAATTAAATGGGAGTAAAATTTTTAAAGGACAAAGGCTTGCCTATTTTGATCTACGTAATCTAAATACACCTTTATTAGCAACTCTTATTTTACTGAATGGGCACCAATTGACACCCATTTATTACTCTTTGTCCCACGTAAGCGCAGGGATAGACACTTTATTAACGTTAACTAAGAAGAAATAATATGACGACCCTTTACGGCATTAGTAATTGCGACACAATTAAAAAAGCTAAAAAATATTTAACTGATAAGAATATCGAATTTTCATTTCATGATTATCGTAAAGACGGCATTTCAAAAGAAATGGTTACCACATTTTCACAACACATTGACTGGCAAGATCTTCTTAATAAACGAGGCACGACTTATCGTCAACTATCTGAAGAGCA
Organism: Pseudoalteromonas sp. RWi3; assembly: GCF_054960735.1. Lineage (NCBI taxonomy): Bacteria > Pseudomonadati > Pseudomonadota > Gammaproteobacteria > Alteromonadales > Pseudoalteromonadaceae > Pseudoalteromonas > Pseudoalteromonas sp. RWi3. The sequence continues at coordinate 16,463 of NZ_JBHNYL010000014.1, read as the reverse complement.
AAAGCAAACACTCGATAAAGATAAAGCACTTGATTTATTAGTAGAGCACCCTGCGATGATCAAACGCCCGGTGTTAATACATGCAGGCTCTTATTATTTAGGCTTTAAAGCCCAACAATATGATGAGATTTTTGCAGCATGAAGAACCCTGTTATTGAATTAGCACAAGCATTAATACAACGTCGTTCAGTGACACCTGAGGATGCTGATTGTCAGGCAATGATGAATAAACGCCTCGAAGCCATCGGCTTTAACATCGAGTCAATGTTTTTTACAGACACGCTGAATACTTGGGCTCGAAAAGGCACTACTTCCCCACATTTTTGTTTTGCAGGTCATACTGATGTCGTGCCAACTGGTCCAGAAGAAAACTGGCAACATCCTCCGTTTTCAGGCCTGATTGAAGAGGGTATGTTGCACGGTCGCGGTGCTGCAGATATGAAAGGGTCTTTAGCCGCTATGATTGTTGCAACTGAGCGTTTTGTTGCAAAGCATCCTAATCACAAAGGCTCTATCTCTTTTCTTATAACATCTGACGAAGAAGGCCCATTCATTAATGGCACAACGCGTGTTATTGATACATTAGAAGAACGCAACGAGAAGATTGATATGTGTCTTGTGGGCGAGCCCTCATCTAGAGATGCACTTGGCGATGTAGTTAAAAATGGACGCCGCGGTTCATTAACCGGGTTTTTAACAGTAAAAGGAATACAAGGCCATGTTGCCTACCCCCACCTAGCTAAGAACCCAATTCACTTAGCCGCCCCTGCACTGTCGCAATTGAGCCAAACGCAATGGGATACGGGTAACGAGTTCTTTCCTGCAACTAGCTTTCAAGTCTCAAACATTAACGGTGGAACTGGTGCCGGTAATGTGATTCCAGGTGAGCTTGAAATTCAATTTAACTTTCGTTTCAGTACCGAAGTCACACATCAACAGTTACAAAAGCAAGTAAATAAAATACTGCAACAACACGATTTTGATTACGAGTTAAAGTGGATTGTGAATGGACAACCCTTTATCACTGAAGGTGGCCCATTAATTGAGGCCACTGTAGCTGCAATTAAAAGCGTCACAGGCCGTGATACAGTGCTCGAAACATCAGGCGGCACTTCAGATGGACGTTTTATTGCACAAACAGGCGCTAAAGTAATAGAGCTTGGGCCGCGCAATGAAACTATTCATAAAGTAGATGAGTGTGTTAGTACCGATGACCTTATTGAATTAAGTGAGGTTTACGAACAAATTTTAGAACAGCTCCTAACATGACAAAAATGGATCTTACTCCCTCACAGTTAGTTGCATGTGCAACTGGATACAGTGATGATCACTTAGTTAATATTGGTCCTCACCGTGTACATGCACAAATTGCTGATGATTTTAAATCATTACAACAGGCTGCTGAAAAAGCAGGGCTATCGTTGGCAATTGCATCAAGCTTTAGAGGCTTTAATAGGCAAAGCGCTATTTGGAATGCTAAATTTTCTGGACAAAGGCCTGTTTATAATAAGGAACAGGTCGCTGTTGATTTATCGACATTAACCGACATTGATAAATGCCACGCCATTTTACTTTACAGCGCTCTGCCTGGCGCCAGTCGCCATCACTTAGGAACTGACCTGGACATATATGATGAAGCCGCTATAGCAACAGATTACGAACTGCAACTAAGTCCAGACGAGTATTGCGACACAGGTCCGTTTGCTCGACTGACAACGTGGCTCGATAATAACTTAACTAAGTACGGTTTTTATCGTCCTTACCAACATGATCTTGGTGGAGTATCTCCAGAGCCTTGGCACATTAGCCACATAAAGCAATCTCAAATTATGTGCAATCACGTTACCTTAGAGGCAATTGAAAACCAAATAAGGTGCAGCGATATATTGGGTAAAGACACTATAGTAGAGCATTTGCCCAGTCTATTTAGTCGCTATGTGACTAATGTTGCGCCGGTACCGATTTAGCCTTCAAAAAAACCAGTACAGCGCCAAGAATTACGGCGCTTGCAATTATAAAATGCAATGTAACGTTTTCATTTAAAAAGACGACACCGGCAACAGCAGCAATAATTGGCACTAACAATTGAACGACAGCGGCTTGACTGCTTTTTAATAATGGTAACGCAACATACCACAGGCTGTAACCTAGTCCTGATGCAAGACCTCCAGAGAGTACTGCCAATAGAATTCCCTCCCAACTGCTGTTTGATAATGCACTAATGCCAATAAAAAGAATCAAGGGAACAATAAATAGGCTTCTTACAAAGTTATAGGCCGTTGCTTTAAGTGGCGCCCTGCATGCTTTACCGCGAATACTATATACCCCCCACGCAATACCACTGAGCATCATTAATAAACCCGGTATCAATGAAGGTGTTTTTGCTGAAGGCATCATTAAATATACAAAACCAGCTAAAGCAGTGAGAAATGCTAACCATTGCACGTTTGACAGCCGCTCTTTTGAAAATACTCCCCAACTGATCATTGTTAGCTGTACAGCAGAAAATAGAATTAATGCACCAGTCCCAGTATCAAGCTCGACATAAGCAATTGAAAAACAAAGCGCATACACCACCAAACTTAAACTACTTCGCCAGCTCCCTCGTTCGTCATGAGCGCCTTTATTTGGGATAACTTTTTTATTAGTCGTAATAAATAAAATAAAACCTAAGCACATTGCACCACTTAATAAGCGCAAGCCAGTAAAATTCCACGCATCTATATGACCATTTACAAGCGCTAAACGGCACAGTAAAGAATTAGCAGCAAATGCAATCAGTGCGAAGAGTGTGTAAAACGTTACTTTCAATTTATTTCCCATAATAAGAGTGTTGGCTCAAAAAATCGCGACGACAAATTACTATAACTGTATTTTTAGAATACACTAAAAACCCTCACAGTTTTAATAAGACCTCTATATACAAATATAAATTTCATAATCCTCGTTTGTACGATTTTTTACATTGTTTATCATCGTAGGTTAATGAGTTTATGCTAATGTGTAGTTAATTAATTGAGGAGCAAAAAGTGCGTCGCAGTGTAGTATTATGTTTAACTTTATTACTGAGTGTATTAAGTGGGTGCAGTACAATAGGTCTTACTGACTTATTTACAGATTACGCAACACAAGTTACGCCTGTGCGCCAGGCAATAAAAGCAAATAACGTTAACCAAGCACAACAGCTTATGCCTAATAATGGCCTATCGCATAGCAATTATTTATTAAACCAGTTAGAAAATGCACGCCTTAACGACTTAAATAATCAAAATACACACGCGCAAACTAACTACGAAACGATTTACTTACGAATGCAAAAAGTTCGTCAAGCGGCAAAAATAAAAGTTTCAAGCTCCCTAGAACAAAGCAATGCATTACTAACAAATGATTCTGTTATTTCGTACATACCAGCCCCTTATGAAATGAGTATGCTGCACAGTTATAAAGCACTTAACTATCTTTATCAAAATGATCTAGAGAGTGCTTTAGTTGAAGTACGTCGCGCGAACAAAGTTCAGCTAGATGCATTAAATGAGAATGAACAAGACATTGACTCTGAAATTAAAGAAGCGCAAAAGCATTATCCGAGCATGTCTGAGATCACACAAAATGTAAAAAACGGCTATCAAAATGCGTATACATTTTATTTATCTGCACTGCTTTATCAAAGTAACAATCAGTTTGATGATGCATATATTGACTATAAAAAAGCCTTAGAAATAAACCCAAATAATGTTTACCTGCAAAAAGATGTTATGCGTTTAGCTAAAAAACAAGGATTTGAGCAGGACTTTGCAAAGTACGTTAAACAATTTGGAAAGCTAGAGCAACCAAAAGAAACTAGCGAAGTTATTGTATTTATAGAGCAAGGACTTGTGCCGAACAAAGATGAGTTTGTGTTGCAATTACCAGTATACACCTCTAAAGGTGATGCTCGATTTTATAGTTTAGCGGTACCGGTGTATAAAGGTGGTGCGTATATTCCGACAATAAGCCACCTCAATATTGCAAACGAATCAATGCCAATTGAGCCGCTTGTACGAATTGAGGCGTTAGCTGCAAAAACGCTAGAATCACAAGCCCCGGCAAGAATGACACGTCAAGTTCTTAGATTGATTGCCAAAGAGAAGGTACGAGCTGAACTTGCTCGAAGCGGTGGTGACGTTGGAAATATTTTAGCAAATATATATAACTTAGCGTCAGAGCAAGCAGATACCCGAAGTTGGTCTACGTTGCCTAATCAAATAAGTATTGCAAGGCGAAATATTTCACCGGGTAAACACACGCTAAAAATAGGAAATAACCAACCAAGTATAAATTTTACGGTTAGTAAGCAGGGGTTAACTTTGATCTATCTAACCTCAATTAATAACTACTTTAACTCTCATGTAGTGCAACTTTAGGAGCTGCTATGAAAATTTTAATACCCCTATTATCGGTATGTTTACTCGCAGCCTGTTCAAGCAGGCCTGTTACATCAGGTATATCTGTTGAACAACATGCCAACTACCAGCAACAACTAAAGGTAAACAACCCTAAGTTAGGAAAAAAACTAGCCATAACGAATGTTAAGACACGTCAAACTAACCAATTAACAGACATTGTTGTTACGCTTTCAAGCCAGTATAAAAAATCACAATATTTGCAGTACAAATTCACATGGTTTGACAAAGATGGGTTTGTAATCAAAGGAAACCACTCCCCTTGGCAGGCCCTTACTTTGTTTGGCTTTGCTAATATTCAATTACCCGCTCTTGCACCTACATCAGATGCAGTGACGTTTTCATTAGCAGTTAGAGAAGTTTCAACAAAAGCTCAAGAATTTGAAGATTAAGGAATATAAATGAATACATTAAATAGAACGACTTCATTCACCAAACTCACAGGGCTTGCTCTGGTTGGTCTGAGTGCGCTAGTTTTAAGCGGCTGCGCTAATAAAGCGGTCGTTAGTTACGGTGACGCACAAGCAGTAGAAACAACAGATATCAACTTTGGCTCTACCGATCTTCAAAAAGTAGCGAGTCAGATGACCGACTCTTTACTTAGTTCTCCTGTTATTGGAACTATGACCGCTAATACTCGCCCTATCGTTTTCGTAGAACGAATTAAAAATAAGACCAGTGAGCATATTGATACTGAATCTATCACTGACTCAATTTCGACTCAGCTATTACGCAGTGGAAAGTTTCGCTTTGTTGATATGAGTCGTGTAGAAGCGGCGCGTGAGCAGCTTACATTCCAAAATGAAGACGCCTTGGTAAACCCTGCAACGGCTGTGGCCTTTGGCCAGCAGGTGGGAGCGCAATATATGTTATACGGCAATTTATCAAGTATTGTTAAATCAAACGCTGATAAAGCCGATGTATATTATAAATTTACCATGCGGTTAATGGATTTAAAAAGTGGCCTTGTAGAATGGGCTGATGAAACAGAAATCCGTAAAACGCGTGAAAAATCAACCTTTGGCTGGTAACAGCCTGGGAGCATAGCATGAAGCAATTTATTTTCTTATTATTTGCCTTACTGTTAATACCGAGCCAAGCTTTAGGTGCATATGAACGGAACAAAGCAGTGCCAGTACAACAAGTATTATTTGGTAAAGTACAATCCGTTCGCACTATCACTGAGCGTGAGCTGGTTAAAGATCAAACCAATGGCTGGAAAACCTTTGGCGGAGCCTTATTAGGAGGAGTCATTGGTAATCAATTTGGTGGTGGTAGTGGGCGAACTGCTGCAACAATTTTGGGTTCCGTTATTGGTGGTAACATTGCTCACAACCAACAAAAAAGTAGCTATTACACCCAATATGAATTAGTTGAGATGATGGTAAAAGTCGAAAGCGGTAAGCAGTTCATGGTAGTACAAGATAAAGATAATCGCATGTTATTTGCTAGAGGCGATCGAGTACGGCTAGTATACCTATCTGATAATTCTGTAAGAGTAGATAAAGCTTACTAAAAGCTTAAACATAGCTGCGAGATGAATCAACATTCATCTCGCAGCTTTTAAAGATGCACGATTAGATTTGTCTGTAATGATTAAAAAACCGCTGCATTTTAGACATTGCAGTCGTTAGATCGTCTTTATTGGGCAAAAAAACCAATCTAAAATGATCTGGGTTTGGCCAATTAAATGCCCTGCCATGCACAAGCAGTATTTTTTCTGCTTTGAGCAAGTCCAAAATCATTTTTTCATCACTTTTAATATTAAACCGCTCGGTATCCACTTTTGCGAATGCGTATAAAGCACCTTTTGGTTTAGAGCAAGAGATACCATCAATCGCATTTAACCCGCGCCACGCAATATCGCGCTGCTCGTACAAACGACCACCTGGATTTATAAGGTTATCTATTGATTGCACACCGCCCAATGCTTGCTGAATAGCATATTGCGCTGGTACATTAGCACACAAGCGCATTGACGCTAAAATATCGAGTCCTTTTTGTAGATCATCAAGTAAATCTGTTCGGCCACTTAAAACCATCCAGCCCATGCGTAGCCCAGCAGCACGATACGTTTTTGCTAAACCATTAAACGTGATGATCGGAACGTCATCACACAACGCACCTATAGAGCTATGAGTCACATCATCGTACAAGATTTTTTCATAAATCTCGTCACTCAGCAGCAGTAACTTATGCTCTCTTGCAATATCGATAAGTTGCTGCAACAAATCATCGCTGTATACGGCACCGGTAGGGTTATTTGGGTTTATAAGCACTAACGCCTTCGTTTTAGACGTTATTTTATTGCGTATGTCAGCTATATCAGGAAACCAATCTTGTTCTTCGTCACACAGATAGTGAACTGGATTACCACCCGCGAGCTTAACTGATGCAGTCCACAGTGGATAGTCTGGAGCTGGAATTAGCACTTCATCGTCATTATTTAACAGCGCTTGCGTGGTCATTTGAATAAGCTCACTGACCCCATTACCAATATAGATGCTATCAACATCTAGGTTACTCAAGCCACGTTGTTGATAATGTTGATATATTGCCACTCGGGCTGAGTAGAGGCCTTTTGAGTCACAATAGCCTTGGGCAGAATATAAATTACGAATAATATCCCGGTGCATATCTTCAGGCATATCAAAACCAAATGCTGCAGGGTTACCAATATTTAATTTAAGAACTTTTTGCCCTTCATCTTCCATTTTTTTGGCTTGTACTAAGACAGGCCCTCGGATGTCATAACAGACACCCTCTAATTTGTGACTCTTTTTAATATCTGACATTGCTACCTCTACTAGTGAAAAGATAGATTAACCTAGTAAAGGGTTAAAATACTAGAGTATTTCATAAGCTTAATACTGAAATATATTCACGTACTAATTAGCTTTAAATTACCTTGCAGCCAACCAAGCAGTTAATTCTAGTTGAGTCTTAGATACTTGTTCATTAAGCAGTCGTGAAGCGGCTTCGGCTTTGTCATGCTCGTTATTGTTCAAGCTATGTTCAATTTCTCTTGCTACTTCTGACAGGCTTGTCGCACCAAACTGCGATGCATTTGATTTTAAACTGTGTGCGTGACGAATAGATGCTTCTAAGTCATTACCAAATGCAGAAAAGAACTCACTGGCTAAACGTTCAAACTCAGCACAACAAAATGTTAAAGTATCGCTAAACTGTTCTCCTAATAAAGACTCCATACTCTCTAGCGCACTTTCATCAATAACAACATCGTTCATTTTATATCCTTTTTGGTAATCCCAGTTTTCTTGTTGGTTTGGGTATACATACTTTTACTTTAACTTTCTTAAGAAAAAAATCCACTTAATAGTTATATTAAGCGTATAATAGTATTGCTTTAAAATCCATTGTAAACAGAATAGATTATTATATGTCTCGTGCTTTATGCCCTAATTGTCAGTTCAGCCCGGTTACTTGTCTGTGTGATGACTTAGTAGCAGTCAACAATAAGCTGAAAATAATTGTTTTGCAGCATCCAAGTGAAGCTAAAGTAACAAAAAACACGGCAAAATTACTTAATTTATGTCTCAGTCAATGCACTATAATGCAGGGTGAATCACAAGAAGATTTTCAATTTTTAACTGACTTGCCAACTAAAACTACCGCATTACTGTACCCCAATGACGATGCTATTTTATTAGATACCAAAGATGAAAAAGTCAACGAGCTTAAAACACTGTTAACTCATTTAATTGTTCTTGATGGCACCTGGAAAAAAGCGTTTAAAATTATGCAACTTACCCCCAAATTAAATGATTTTGTTAGTGTAAGTTTTAACTCTATTCCACCTAATCGCTACCATATACGTAAAGCACCAAGAATTGACAGTTTGTCTACGCTTGAGGCCGTTGCCTTCAGTCTTATGTTGGTTGAACAACAAGATCCCACCCCGCTATACACCGTATTAGATGCCTTAAATCATAAGCAAACACAGTTTATGCCTGCTCATGTGAAAGCGCGATATAACAAATCATGACCTACACCAATCGATTAAAGCGGGGTTTCTACCGACAAGGCCCTAATTACCGTTTTGATGATCAAGTTGATTTTACAGATATAAAAGAAACATTTGGCTTTAGAACTATGACAGTAGGTAAATGGGTGACTAAAGAAGAGCGTTTCATCAGCGCTAATTTGATTTATGATGCGTTGGCTGATCTTGCCCAAATACTGCAACTTCCCCCAATAGCACTGGGTCTCAGAGGAAAATTAAACTTTGCTTTTGGACATGGAGGCCAACAACATGTGCAAGCTCACTACAACAGCGCTACACAAACACTTGCTCTAGCGAAAAATGCTGGAGGCGGAGCGCTAGCGCACGAATGGTTTCACGCTTTTGACCATCATATCTCAAGGCACTTGTTCCCAGACCATAGCGCTTATTTTTTTGCTTCGAAATTATGGCTTGAGCATTCAATTAATAGCAATCACCCTCTAAATCTTGCATTAGATAGTTTTTATAAAAGTGTGTTTTTAAAACGTGATGGGCAGCATGCTAACCACTATGTTGCGCAATCAATGTTGGCAGATAAACAACACGGTCAATTTTACATGAGCATGCCGGAAGAACTTGCTGCACGATGTTTTGAGGCCTGTATAGCCAAGCACAAACACATTAAAAACACATTTTTAGTCTCTGGTTTACAACACTCAACACTTATTTACCCTGATGATGATCATCTTCAGACTAGTCGAGGTGCGCTTGAGCACTATTTCCATAATTTAGGTCTGCTTTTATCTAATTAAATTACATTTATTCAAGCCATCTCAAGGCGCGAGCGTCGTTGGAACTAAAAGCGATTTAGGCAAGGCATTGATTGCAAGTAATAATGGTTAAAGTAGTCTATATTGCTTTTAAAAAATAACAACGATGAGACTAAGTGCTTGTGAAACGCTAAATTCTGCATTTTGAAGTAGCCTGAATATATAAGACTCAATTAGTTCATGTGATAAACATCAATATCAATCGTTGTTTGTAAGTTCTGCTCTAACCAATTTAGATAATCTTTAAACGCCAGCGGCCTTGAAAAATAATAACCTTGGCCAATTTCGCAACCATAACCTTTCAATATTTGTAAGCTCTGTATATCTTCAATCCCTTCACCTACAACAAACGAGCCTAAGCTTTTGGCTATATCACACGTTGCACGACAAATTGTGCGATCGTTCTTTGAGTACTCTAAGTTCATTACAAATTGTTTATCTATTTTAATTTCGTCAAACCCCATTTTGCTCAAATAAGCTAATGATGAATAACCTGTACCAAAATCATCAATGGCAATCTTGAGTCCAATCAACCGATAGTCATTTAAAGCTGTTTTAATATTAACCCCATCACTCAATGTGGCTGATTCCGTTAATTCCAACATAACATTTGATGCCTTGAGCTGATATTCATTAAGCAAGGTTAAAAATAAAACGGGTAATTCTTTTCGCAATAAATCTTTTGCTGAAATATTAATGGAAATTATATGCTCAGGATAAATTTCTATAATTTCTTTTTGATACAGTAGTGATTTTTCAACAACCCACTCTGTAAGTTCAAATATGAGCCCCGTAGACTCTGCTATTGGTATAAACTCGTCAGGTGGTACTTGCCCTAAAATCGGATGGTGCCAGCGTAAGAGAGCCTCTGCACCGTGAATATGCCCCGTATCTAAACAGATTTGAGGTTGGAAAAATAAACTAAGCTGATTATGCTCAATTGCTTCTTTTAAATAAGATGCAACTTCAAGACGGTGTTGGGCTAAATTTGAGTTTTCAGCATCAAACATATGCCAACGTTCGCCGTGCAGCGCTTTTGTACTTAAAGCTTGTAAGCTACGTTGGATTAATTGCGATGCATTTGAGGCATGAAGTGGGTAATTTGCAACGCCGATATCAACACCATTGACCAGCTGACTGCTGTTATGACTTATCCCTTCACTAAAAACAGCGGTTGTAACACATACAAACTGCTCAATTTGACTTAATTCGAGTTGACCATTAACAACATAAGCGTAAGTACTATCATCAAGGCGCGAAATATAATGACATTTCAGCTCATTTGCTTCTATTTTTAATGAATTCATAGTGCTTAATTGCTGAGCGAAATTAGCCATGGTGCGTTTGATTTGTACATTAGCGTATTCATAGCCAAAATTTGCGCGGGCATCCAACAAAACTACAGGGCGAAACAAAACAAGCGAATGCGCTTCAGATTCAGTTACTTTGAGCTGCAAACAATCAAGTAGCTTTTGTTTATTTGGTAAGCCCGTTTCATCATCATGGGTTAAACTTTCATCGTATTGCAAGACTCTTAATCTATCTTGTATTAGCAAAGTCGCCAAAAAAACACCTATATTGAACACAATTAAAGCATCATTTAAAATATGCAAACTGCGTGCTGTATAGACCGTACTTAACCAAACAAAAGATTGTATTAACAATGTACACCAAGCAAGCATAGATAGTTTCGTAAAATTTGCCTTGGTTTCTTTGCATTGCAAAAATAAATACCCAACCAGCATTATTAAAATCGTATAACTAACCACAAAAAAGTACATCGAAAAAGTATCAATCAATATACTAGCTACGAGCGTGGTACCGCAAAGAATAAACAACACAGATGTAAGTGGAGTTTTAGCAATTACTACCTGTTTATTTTCATAACGTGATTGCATAAAAAACAAACATGCAAACGATATGGCCAATAAATTAAACCACGCGCTCATCCCATTTGAGTATTGACTGAAAAGTGGGTCACTAAATAATAAAAAAACACCTTTCCTAGATAAAAAACCCACAAACATACATATGAGATAACCCATTAAAGAAACAAACTTTACTTGCCTAGATAAGAAGTAGAATGCGGCACTAATTGCAAGCCCAATGACTAAAATCACCGAGATGACAGCTGTGGTAATGACATGCTCTTCAACACTATTATAAAACTCATCTTCAGGTATTAGTGTTGGCTCAATTGTAACCGTTGCGTTATTACTTAAGTAAACAGCCGCCCAAGCGATGCCTGCCCTCGCTTTGATACTTAAATGAGGAATAATTGAATCGAAATATGCACCATGTTCATGTTTTTTAAATTGTATAGTATCAAAGTCACTGTCTAGTAACTCAAACTTAATCTCATCAACGAGCGTATTTTTAATATAAAGAATGTGATTTTCGGATTTTACAGTTGAGTTAACATTAAAGAGTAACCAATACCCACGTCCCCTATCTAATGTTAATGAAGAAATTTCTGCTAAATTGTTTTCTTTTAATGCTTCTTTATAAAGCTGCGCGGATACACTTTGAGAATCTGATACAGGTAGGACTATTGCTTTATTTGATACAGCATAAAGTTCAACACTACAAAAAAGCAGTGCAAACAAAAAAGCACGAAATAAAGGACCACTACTTCCCACTTGAACTCCCTTTACTTGAACGCATAAAACAAATCAACGTATTAAAGTATGGAAGGTATACAAATAAATGCCAGTAAATCCCGAAAATGATTACATTAAAAAGTAAAAAGGGCCTGTTTAAGGCCCTAATTGCATGATTATATAAGTTTACTTATTCGTTCTTATCATCACTAATACGGCTTGCTACAGCGCTATTTTGATCTTTATATTTAGCATCTTTTCGCATGTTATATGGATTTGCTGCTGGCCCTGACATCGTTTCAAAACTCATAGCACCAATTTTCATCATTGGACGAAGCGCAAGCGGCAGTTTCCCCGAATTATAAAACTCTAAGACAATATTGCCCGACCAACCTGGGTCTATACGGTGTGCGGTAACATGTACCATCAACCCTAAACGCGCTAGTGATGAACGCCCGTCAAGCCACCCAACTACATCCGAAGGTAAAGTTACTTTTTCGTGAGTGATAGCCAAAGCAAGCTCACCTGGGTGTAAAAAGAATGCTTGTTCTTGGTCAAGCACAATTTCGTCACTCATTATAGATTCCATCGCTTTATTAAGCTGATCTTTAGGGCCACTTAAATCAACATAGGCCGCGGTGTGATCCTGAAAAACACGAAATTTATTTCCTAAGCGCAAGTCAACTGTCACGCCAGAAATCATCTCATCGCTTGGGCTTGGCTCTATGACAATACGTTGCTGAGCAATATATTCTTTAATATGGGTATCTGATAATCTCATTTTTTAATCGTCCGTAATCACAATCTCTAACGGATTATGATGGGGTTGTTGATAATAAAGTTGGCTTGCAATTAAGCGCGCTGCACTGGCATAGGTACTGCTGATTGCCGCCTCGGTGTCATTGGCTATTAATTTGCCTTGTTCTGAATATTCTCGAATATCTATCGCCAGTGGAATGTGTGAAAGTACGGGCACACCATGACGCTGTGCGAGCTTAATAGCCCCGTCTTTGCCAAATACGTGATTAGGCTCACCACAATGAGTACAAATAAAGTGGCTCATATTCTCAATTAGACCTAGCACAGGCACATTTACCTTGTTAAACATAGCAATACCTTTTTGCGCATCAGCAAGTGCTAAATCCTGTGGAGTAGTAACGATAACTGTACCGCTTGAAGGTACTTTTTGGCTCATAGTTAATTGAATGTCACCAGTACCTGGAGGCATATCAACAATTAAGTAATCAAGTTCACCCCAAATGGTTTCATTTAACAACTGCGTTAATGCACCAGAGGCCATAGGCCCACGCCAAACAGTGGCATCATCACTGGGCACTAGAAATCCAATGGACTGTGCTTTTAAACCATTTGCATCAAATGGGTATAGTTGTTTGTCATCTTTGGCCGTGGGTTTAGCCCCTACGAGGCCTAGCAGCATAGGAATTGATGGACCATAAATATCCGCGTCTAGAATACCTACTTTTGCGCCCTCTTGTTTTAAAGCGCCCGCTAAATTAACCGCAGTTGTCGATTTACCAACTCCACCTTTACCGGATGCAATTAAAACAATATGCTTTATTTTTTTAAATTTATAATCAGGAGGAAGCTTTACTGTGGCGCGAATGTCGACAACCTTATTAATTTGTTCACTGACAAACTTAGCCACAGCAGGCATTTCTGAGCATGCTGCAAAAGGCAGAGTAAGCTCAATTAAAAGGGATTTATCATCGTTAGATTGAATAGTTTTAATAAAAAGCTCATCAATACCTACTGCAAATGCAGCACTTCGATAAGCGGCTAAAGCGGCAATTATCGGTTGTTTTTGCACCGATTTAGAAGAGAATAATTTCGACAGTCCAAACATAGCAATAAAATAGCGTTTCTTTGATGAAAATTGCCTCGGAATTATGTAACATTCACGGCATTAACACCAGTCAATTAATGAAAATCAGCCAACCAGTCACAGCTTTGCTACCGGTTTGCTGATAAAATTATGATTTTCATCCGTTCCTTAGCCGGAACCGTCAATTCGGAATGATTATGGCACAGCGAAAGATCCTTATTACCAGCGCATTACCTTATGCCAATGGCCCAACTCATCTTGGCCATTTATTGGAATACATTCAAACTGATATTTGGTCACGTTTTCAAAAACTACAGGGCCACGAAACATATTACGTTTGCGCCGATGATGCTCACGGCACGCCAATTATGCTCAATGCGCAAAAGCAAGGGATCACGCCTGAAGAAATGGTAAAAAACGTCAGTATTGAACGTCAACGTGACTTTGCTGATTTCAATATCAAATTTGATAATTACCACAGTACCCACAGCCAAGAAAATAAAGAGTTCAGCGAATTAATCTACAACCGCTTAAATGCAGCTGGACACATAAAAAAGCACACTATTTCCCAGCTGTTCGATCCTGAAAAAGGTATTTTCTTACCAGACCGCTTCGTTACAGGTACGTGCCCTACATGTAAATCAGAAGACCAAAATGGTGACAGCTGTGACGCATGTGGTGCAACGTATAGCCCAACAGAGCTTATTAACCCGCGCTCAGTGATGTCTGGTGCAGAGCCAATATTAAAAGACTCAGAGCATTACTTTTTTGACTTACCAGCGTTTGAAGGCATGCTAAAAGAGTGGCTACACTCAGGCACTATTCAACAAGAAATGGCTAACAAGCTAGATGAATGGTTTACCGATGGCCTACAACAATGGGATATTAGCCGCGATGCTCCTTATTTTGGTTTTGAAATACCAAACGCACCGGGTAAATACTTTTATGTATGGCTAGACGCACCAATTGGCTATATGGCCAGCTTTAAAAATCTATGCGATACAAAAGGCATTGATTTTGATGCGTTTTGGGCTGAAGGCTCAGATGCTGAGCTTTATCATTTCATTGGTAAAGATATCATCTATTTCCACAGCCTATTTTGGCCAGCTATGCTTGAAGGCGCAAACTTTAGAAAGCCAACCAATGTATTTGCGCACGGTTTTGTAACGGTAAACGGCGAGAAAATGTCTAAATCTAAAGGCACGTTTATTAAAGCGCGTACGTACTTAGATAACCTAAACCCTGAATACCTTCGTTATTACTATGCGGCTAAATTAAACAGCGGTATTATTGATCTTGATTTAAACCTTGAAGATTTTGCCCAACGTGTAAACTCAGACCTAGTAGGCAAAGTCGTAAACATTGCAAGCCGATGTGCCGGCTTTATTACTAAAAAGTTCGATGGTAAGTTAAGCAGCACGATTATGCAGCCTGAACTTTTAGCTGAGTTCCAAGCAGCCGCGCCTAGTATTACTGCCCATTATGAAAACCGTGAATATAGCCGCGCAATTCGTGAAATTATGGCCCTTGCCGATAAAGCCAACCAATTTATTGATGGCGCTGCTCCTTGGGTATTAATTAAAGACGAAACAAAACAGCAAGAAGCGCATGAAGTCTGCTCGCTTGGTCTTAATTTGTTCCGCGTATTAATTACTTACTTAAAACCTGTGTTACCAGAAATGGCTGAAAATGTAGCAGCATTTTTAAATGATGAATTAGCGTGGGATGGCATTCAGAACGCATTAGTAAACCACCCTATAAATAAATTTAAGCCACTGATGCAACGTGTAGAGATGGACAAAGTAAATAAAATGGTTGAAGAATCAAAAGAAAGCCTAGAGCCAAAGGTTACTATTGACCCTAATAGCCCACTGGCGAAAGAACCAATTGCAGACGAAATCGAATTCGATGACTTTGCCAAAGTAGATCTGCGCGTAGCTAAAATTGCCAAAGCAGAACACGTCAAAGGCGCTGATAAACTATTAAAACTAACACTCGACTTAGGTGGCGAAACTCGCCAAGTTTTCGCAGGTATTAAGTCAGCTTATGCACCTGAAGACATCGAAGGCAAACTCACCGTGATGGTAGCCAACCTTAAGCCACGTAAAATGCGTTTTGGTATGTCAGAAGGTATGGTGTTAGCAGCAGGCCCTGGTGGTAAAGAAATCTATATTCTTAACCCAGACGATGGCTCAGAGCCAGGTATGCGTGTTATGTAATTAGCCTTATTCGAAAACAAAAACCGCTGCGCTCAGCGGTTTTTTTATGCCCAGCACGCAATTACATTTATTAAAAACTAATCGAATTAGATTTACCAAACGTATAGATAAGAAACTAGCATATAAAATTTATGCATACTTTCTAACACTTTTCGTAACATAAGGAATAAGCATGTTTTCGCTTTTCAAAAAAGACCCTCTTAAGAAATTAAATAAAGACTACAGCGCAAAGCTAGAACAAGCTATGCATGCTCAGCGAAATGGTGATATTAAGAGTTACTCAATGCTCACTCATGAAGCTGAGCAAATTTTAAAAGAAATAGAAGTATTGGAAAAAAAATAAACCAAATTAACTAATATAACCTCTTTAAGCATTATAAACGCGTTACCCATCGTTAATGGTCTTTACCGGTGAACAACGTCGTAGCAATCCAAATTCAGCAGGTGGGGCGAGCACCGATCACAATAGCTTAGTAAGGTATCTATTTTTCCGAGGTAAATAATAATCTTCATAATCTAACGAAATGATGACTCTCGTTGCTTTTCCTAATAACTCTGTATGTGG
>NZ_JBHNYL010000013.1:0-96136 GCF_054960735.1 Pseudoalteromonas sp. RWi3 | reverse complement strand
GAACAAGATCAAAAAAGCCAGCTAATTTAGCTGGCTTTTTAATATGTAGTTAACGCACTTTAGCGTCTATATCTACTAAGTCTGTCAGATGGCACACTTCACCACCATGAGTTTTAATACCATGCTCACCAAAGTAATCACGTTGAGCTTGAACCAAATGGCCATTACTTGGTGTAGTAAGCGTTGCAAAATATGTTTGTGTTGAACTTAACACTGGGAATGCTAAACCTGTCATCATTGCTTGACCGGTAATTTTACGTAAAGAGATAGCTTCTTTCTCAAGTGTATCTATAAATTCAACACCCTCAGCGATATTATCTAAGTAATCTGCACGAATAATACAACCAGCACGCCATGTTTGGAGCGTTTTAGATAAATCGACTTTCCACTGATGCGCCCGTGATGCCCCTTTAATTAGCGCAAGACCTTGACGATAAGCAAGTAAACTAGCTAATAAAAAGGCTTCTTTAAGCTCTTCCAAATCAAGTTCAACCTCTGTGGTAGATTTTGCAGCGTAAGTCATTTCCTTTGCCGCATGAGTATCACATGTATTTGTTAAATGACGAGCTTGCACAGCCGCAACTAGCGATGGCACTGCAATACCGAGCTCTAAAGCATTTTGTGCAGTCCAAAGACCTGTGCCTTTAGCGCCTACTTTATTGTCAATTAAATCGACTAATGACTCATCACTATCCGTTTCTAAAGATAAAATATGGCTAGAAATAGATAATAAATAGCTGTTTAAGTCACCTTCTGACCACTGTTCAAAAATAGCTGCTACTTCTTTTGGAGAACGCTTTGTTCCTAAACGAAGCAACTGATACATTTCAGCAATAAGTTGCATCAACGCATATTCAATACCATTATGAACCATTTTTACAAAGTGGCCGCTTGCTGATTGACCGACTCGGGCAAAACATGAGTCACCTTTGTAGCTGGCAGCTACTTTTTCAAACCACGGCTCGACACGCTCCCAACCGCCTTCTGAACCACTAGCCATCATAGCAGGACCATGACGTGCACCTTCGGCACCACCAGAAATCCCCATAGTGGCAAACTCAAATTTGTTTTGGTACTTTAATTTACGAGTGATGCCGTCTTTGTAGTTACTGTTACCACAATCAACAATAATATCGTCACATTCAACGCCAGCTTCTACTAGTTCAGTACACACTTTATCAACCAGTTCGCCAGCAGGTACTAACAGTAAAATTGAACGAGGTGCTGCTAACCTTTTAACCATGTCATTTAAATCAGACACAATATGCAGACGATCCGCCATGCCTTGGGATTTAGCACAACTTAATAATTCTTCGCCCGCATCGGGGTTTTTATCATAAGCTACGAGTGTCAGCCCTTTTTCTATCAGGTTTAGAGCCAGATTTTTACCCATAACGCCTAACCCTACTAATGCAACTTGCATTTAGTGTCCTCCTCGGTAACAACTATTGGTTAGTAAATGAAAATAATACCGCGCGCATTATACCCAAGCCACTTAAAATTGCGAGCCTGAGTTAAAGCAACCGCTTGTAATACACGCACGGGTATTATATCAAACAACAAGCACCACAGGGATTATTTAACATCAAATAGGACATTGACTGAGGCTGACACCGGTGTCATAATGTCGTAATATTAATTTTGTATAAATTTTGGCAGCAATTAAATAACACTTTGTTTATATATTGTGTTCTCACTGCCTTAAAACACAATGTTTGTGTATGAAACATAAATATTTAAAAACGAATATAACCGTCAACCTGCTTACTCAGTAAGCCCACAGGAGAATTTGATGCTTAGACGCACAAAAATAGTCGCTACCCTTGGACCTGCAACCGATCGTGATAACAACCTAGAAAAAATAATCCGTGCTGGTGCAAACGTAGTGCGTTTGAACTTCTCACATGGCGTAGCACAAGATCATAAAGACCGCGCACAAGCTGTTCGTGATATCGCAAATAACTTAGGCAAGCACGTTGCAATCTTGGCTGATTTACAAGGACCTAAAATTCGTGTTTCTACATTTAAAGAAGGTAAAGTTACTTTAGAAGTAGGCGCTAAGTTTATTCTTGATGCACAAATGGAAAAAGGCCAAGGCGATGTAAACGCAGTTGGTATTGATTATAAAGAATTGCCACAAGATGTCGCACCTGGTGACTTGTTATTATTAAATGATGGATTAATTCAATTAACAGTACAAAGTGTAGAAGGCCACTTAGTACATACCACTGTTACTGTTGGCGGTATTTTATCAAATAACAAAGGAATTAACCGTTTAGGTGGTGGTTTAACAGCACCTGCCTTTACCGAAAAAGATAAAGAAGATTTGCTAACAGCCGCTGAAATCGATGTTGATTATATTGCAGTATCATTCCCTCGTAGTGGCGATGATATGCGTTATGTTCGCTCACTTGCAGAAGCAGCTGGTTCTAAAGCGCAACTTTTAGCAAAAATTGAACGTGCCGAAGCTGTTGAAAGTGTTGAAGCCATCGATGATATCGTGCTTGCATCAGACTCTGTTATGGTTGCCCGTGGTGATTTAGGTGTTGAAATAGGTGATGCTGCTTTAATGGGAAAACAAAAACTCATTATAAGCCGTGCCCGTTCTCTTAATCGTACTGTTGTAACTGCTACACAGATGATGGAATCAATGATCGATAACCCTATGCCAACGCGTGCAGAAGTTATGGATGTTGCAAACGCAGTACTAGACGGCACAGATGCTGTGATGCTGTCAGCAGAAACTGCTGCGGGTGATTACCCTGAAGAAACCGTGGCCACAATGGCGCGTGTTTGTCTTGGGGCAGAGTCACAAAAAGAAACCCACGTTTCTAAACACCGCTTAGATAGCCGTTTTTCTTCAAACGCTGAATCAATTGCCTTGTCTGCAATGTATGCAGCTAATCACTTAGATTCAATCAAAGCCATCGTAACGCTGACTGAATCAGGCAGTACAGCTAAACTAATGTCACGTATTAGCTCAGGTTTACCTATTTTCTCTCTTTCACGTCATGCAAGTACACTAGGACAGACAGCGCTTTATCGCGGTGTTTACCCTGTGTTCTTTGACTCTACTAAGTGTGAAAAAGATAACATGGTTAAAGATGCACTCAGTACACTCGTTGCCGACGGCTCACTTAGCTCAGGCGATACCGTAATTATTACTCACGGTGATGCAATGGAAACAATCGGTGCAACAAATACCATGAAAATTGTAACTGTTGCCTAATAGTATTGTTAAATTAAAAACGCGAGCATAATTGCTCGCGTTTTTAATCGATAAATTGTTAGCTAATTAATCTATATTGAAATTAACTTGCAAGTGCAGCCTTCACTTTATCTCGATAGCTACGGCTTACCTTTAGCTCTTGGCCATTATCTAAAACTAATAAATATTCACCACTTACTTGTGTTACGAGCTTGCTTATTTGTTTCGTATTTACAATGGCACTTCTATGTACCCTGACAAACAATTTAGGATCTAATTCTTGCTCAAGCTCTTTCATTGTTTTACGTAAAATATGAGTTTGGCCATCTTGGCAGTGCAAACACATATAATCACCAGCGGCATCAACCCACTGAATTGTTGCAACAGGCACTCTGATAATTTCACCCTGCTCTTTTACAGCTAGAGACTCGGGATAACGTTTATCTGATAAAGTATCGCCAGTGGCTAACTTCTTTAAAATCTCTTCACAATTATTTCCTGTAATACCTGCTACAAAACTAGCTAATTTCTTCTTATGGGCGTTGTCTTGTTGAGTTTTTAAATAAGTATGCACTTTTTCTACCGCCTGTTTTAGTCTGTTGTCATCGACTGGTTTAAGAATGTAATCTAAAGCATGTATTTCAAACGCTTTGACCGCGAACTGATCAAATGCCGTTACGAATACAATAGCGGGTAATGCTCTTACACTCTCACTGAGTGCTCTTGCTACCTCAAAACCGTTCATTCCTGGCATTTGAATATCTAAAAAAACTAAATCTATTTGCTCTGCATGACAAGCATCTATAGCCTCTTGACCTGAATTACACAGTTTTATAACCTCAATTTCCTCAAACTCTTCCAACCTTACTGCTAAGCCTCTACGTGCTAAAGGTTCGTCATCGACAATTAGGGTTTTAATCTTGCTCATTTTTTCATAGCCTTCTCAAATGGAACGCGCAGATTTACTTTTAATCCACTTGGCGTATTATGTGACAATACAAACGAATAGTTGTTTTCATACAAGGTTTTTAAACGATCTTTGGTATTTGCAATACCCACTCCTTGTGCATTAACTAACTGGCCATTCGACAACTCAGTACCAGGGCCATTATCGCCTACTTCCAATAATAGTTCATTAGCAAATACTTGGGCTTTTATGTCAATCTCACCACCCTGTGCTAGGTGGGCAATTGCGTATTTAATCGCGTTTTCAATAATAGGTTGTAATATCAAACTCGGTACAAGGGCATTTTTTGCCTCATTACTTACTTCTACATTAACCTTTAAACGCTCATCGAACCTAACACGCTCTATCTCAAGGTATAACATTAATGCGTGTATTTCTTGTTCTAGTGGTACTTTTTTAATTGGATCGGTATTTAATGTATACCTTAAGAAATCACTTAACTTTGAAACCATCAAGTTGGCGTCTTTATTTTCTTTAACCAATATTAAGGTCGAAATTGCATTAAGTGTATTAAATAAAAAGTGGGGATTAAGCTGGTAGCGCAGCATTTTAAGCTGTGCTTCATGAGCCATTGTGGTGGCTTTGAGCGCTTTTTGGCGTTCGCTTTGGAGTAGCTGGTAGTATTTGATACCAAAATATAGGCCACTCCAACATAAAATAATATATACCGAATCAAGACCTTGCTGAAAATAATAAAACCATTCATTAGGCCTATAGCCATGACGATATATTTCCCACAAGTTGAACTTTTGCACAACAGCCCATAATGTGCCGGTGACATACGAAGCACTAAATACCACTAACATGAGAATCCAAGGGGATGCATTCCATGCTTTTCGATACATATAACGAAGTGGCACCGTCATTAAACATCCGGCGTAAGCGTTAAGCACAATGACAAATACGTAAATATCACGCATTTCAAAGACTTTTGAGCCAATGTAATTTACGAGAGCGTAACCTATCCAACCTGCAACTTGTAGGACCCAGAAGAAGCGTTGGCGGTCATCAACTAGAGATTGCCAATTCAAAATATATTTTTACCTCATTTATTTGTAATTATTATATCGGCTTAGTAGAAGTTAAATCACTACTTCCCATCTTGCTTTTTAAGAGGCTTACCGCAAAAAATTTTATTTTGCCCACAAAAAAAGGAGCCTAAGGCTCCTTTTCAATACTTATATGTAAAAGCTTAAGCAGCCGCTAGGCCTTCTTTTGCTTTTTCAACAAGCGCTGCGAATGCAACTTGGTCATAAACAGCGATATCTGCAAGGATCTTACGATCGATTTCTACAGATGTCTTTTTAAGACCATTGATAAAACGGCTGTAAGACAGACCATTTTGACGTGATGCAGCATTGATACGTGCAATCCATAATTGACGGAAAGTACGTTTCTTAGCACGACGGTCACGGTAAGCGTATTGACCCGCTTTAGTAACAGCCTGGAAAGCTACGCGGTAAACACGTGAACGTGCTCCGTAGTAACCTTTTGCTTGTTTTAAAACTTTTTTGTGACGTGCACGTGCGACAACGCCGCGTTTAACTCTTGCCATTTCTAAAAACCCCTATTAAGCGAATGGTAACATACGTGAAACTAGACCATGGTCATTCTTATGAACCATCATCTTAGGACGTAGGTGTAACTTACGCTTAGAAGTTTTCTTAGTCAGAATATGACGAAGATGCGCTTGTTTACGCTTGAAACCGCCAGAAGCAGTTTTCTTGAAACGCTTAGCCGCGCCTCTGTGACTTTTTAGCTTATAAGCCATTGCAATAACTCCAAATGTATTGCTTTAAAATTAGTAAGCAGGCGTGAGATATATTGCTATAGCTCCACTTTTAGGCCTAACTTACTGCCATATTCCGGTGAAAACTCAACATAAATGCTGCAGTTTTACTTTAAAACCGGTTAACTCAGGTGAATATTCGCATATTACTTGCAGACCTGAGCTAAATTCGGTGCGTATCTTAGCTCGTTTATTACTTTTTAGCAATAGGAGACATCATCATAACCATTTGACGTCCCTCAACACGATTTGGGAAAGACTCAACTTGCGCAAGTTCTTCTAAATCAGCTTTAATACGGTTTAGTAGTTCGATACCAATTTCTTGGTGCGCCATTTCACGGCCACGGAAACGAATAGTGATTTTAGCTTTATCACCCGCTTCTAAGAACTTACGTAAGTTACGAAGCTTAACCTGATAATCACCTTCATCCGTACCTGGACGGAATTTGATTTCTTTTATCTGGATTTGCTTTTGCTTCTTCTTCTGCTCTTTTAGTTCTTTGCTTTTTTCAAAGATGAACTTACCGTAGTCCATGACTTTACACACAGGCGGCTCAGCATTTGGGCTGATCTCTACTAGATCAACACCTGCTTCATCAGCCATAGCTTGCGCATCTCTTAATGTTTGAATGCCAGCTTGCTCGCCTTCGATGTCGATTAAACGAACTTCTTTAGCTGTAATTTCATCGTTGATACGATTTTTTTGAGCTGTTTGTTGCCCTTTCTTGCCGCCTCTAATGGTACGTTCCTCCAAGAATATCAAATAATAAGTGTGCAGTTAGCAGTTGTGTTAATGCTCTGCACACCGGATTTTTATTGTCGATTTTTAATTTCTTCACTGATTTTAGCGACGAAATCATCAACGTTAAATTTGCCCAGATCTTCACCTGTGCGGGTACGTACTGCCACTTCTTGTTGTTCAACTTCTTTATCGCCAACAACAAGTAAGTAAGGAATACGTTTTAATGTATGTTCTCGGATTTTAAAGCCAATCTTCTCATTTCTCAAGTCAGCAGCGGCTCTAATTCCAAGTTTATTTAATTTTTGTACAATTTCGTGCACATAATCCGCTTGTTTATCGGTAATATTCATAATCACCACTTGCTTAGGTGCAAGCCACGTAGGGAATAAACCTGCATACTCTTCGGTTAAAATACCGATAAAACGTTCAATTGAACCGAGTATAGCACGGTGGATCATTACCGGTGTACGACGTTCGTTGTTTTCAGCAACATAAGTAGCACCTAAACGACCAGGTAATGCAAAATCTAGTTGCACTGTACCACACTGCCACGCTCTGTCTAAACAATCGTACAAAGTAAATTCAATTTTAGGACCGTAGAAGGCACCTTCACCCGGTAAATAATCAAATTCTATGTCATTTGCTTTGAGAGCATCGGCCAGTGCTTGCTCGGCTTTATCCCAAACTTCATCTTCACCGATACGCTTTTCAGGGCGTGTAGAAAGCTTAACAACTATTTTTTCAAAGCCAAACGTTTCGTACGTGTCGTAAACCATTTTGATACATGATGATACTTCATCCATCACTTGGTCTTCTGTACAGAAAACGTGAGCGTCATCTTGAGTAAAGCCACGAACACGCATTAGCCCGTGTAAGGCGCCTGACGGTTCATTACGGTGACAACAACCAAACTCAGCCATACGCAGTGGTAAGTCACGGTAAGATTTTAAACCTTGATTAAAAATCTGTACGTGACCCGGGCAATTCATAGGCTTAATTGCATACTCACGCTTTTCAGACTCAGTGGTAAACATCGCATCTGAATATTTATCCCAGTGACCCGATTTTTCCCATAACGAACGGTCCATCATCATTGGACCTTTTACTTCTTCGTATTGGTACTCACGTAGTTTTTCACGTACAAACTCTTCAAGTTCACGGTAAATGCTCCAACCATCGTTGTGCCAAAACACCATACCAGGCGCTTCTTCTTGCCAATGCCATAAATCAAGGGCTTTACCAATACGACGGTGGTCGCGTTTTTCAGCTTCTTCTAAGCGCTTTAAATAGGCTTTAAGTTGCTTTTTATCGCCCCAAGCTGTGCCGTAAATACGTTGTAGCATTTTGTTTTCTGAATCACCACGCCAATAAGCACCCGCCACTTTCATAATTTTGAAATGTTGGCAGAACTTCATATTTGGTACGTGAGGACCACGACACATATCAACATACTCTTCATGATGATACAGACCTGGGCGGTCATCTTTAGCGATGTTCTCGTCTAAGATTTCAATCTTGTATGTTTCGCCGCGCGCTTCAAATGCATCGCGCGCTTCTTGCCAGCTGACGGTTTTTTTCACTACGTCGTAGTTTGTTTTTGCAAGTTGTAACATGCGCTTTTCAATGGCATCTAAGTCTTCTTGACTTAGTGAGTGTTCCATATCGATATCGTAATAAAATCCGTTATCAATAGTTGGACCGATGGCCATTTTTGCTTCAGGGAATAACTGTTTAACAGCATGACCTATTAAGTGAGCACATGAGTGACGAATGATCTCTAACCCATCGTCGTCTTTCGCGGTGATAATTTCTAAGCGTGAATCTTCAGAAATTAAATCGCATGCATCAACACGATCGCCATTAACACGACCAGCAATGGTTGCTTTAGCAAGGCCTGGGCCAATATCGTTGGCTACATCAAGAGTACTAACTGGGTTTTCAAAACTACGCTGACTGCCGTCAGGGAGGGTAATAACTGGCATTATAAATCCTTTGTACAGTGGTGACGCCTACAATGCATCACATGTATTTAAATAAATTAAAAAAAGTAACTCCACAACGCTTTTACGAATAAGCATTGTTATCGTTAACCATTTACGGTTAATGCACCTGTTGAGTCTTGCTAAGTGCAGCTATATTGTCGCGTCTGAAACTGCGAAATACAAGTATTTACAGCGACAAATTGACAAATAAGCGCTTCATTTCATACTTAAGCTAATTTCAGCTGCGAGAAACAATTATGTCCGTCAGTAAATCAATCAGATTCGCTAGCCTAAACTTACTTAATTATGCAGCTCCCCCCTTTTCTTTTTATCAGCTCCATGAGCGTTATAACGCCACTCAATGGCGACAGAAACAAACATTTATTGAAGACTTTTTAATCGAGAGTAGAGCTGATATTGTGGCCTTTCAAGAGGTATTTAGTATTCAATCTTTGCAAACATTATGTAAAGAGCACGGGTATGATTATTTTGAAACTGTGTCGACACCCAGAAGTGACAACCTTTATCCTCAAGTGTTATTTAACCCCGTTGTGGCTATTGCATCAAAAATACCAATTCATGACTCCCAAGCACTTAGTCCCTGTCCAGAATTACTCGAATATCTTAATAATCAAAGTGAGTTTAAGTTTAATCGCACACCTATAAAGTGTCGGATTGAATTGCCACATTTAGGTGCAGTGTATTGCTATATCGTCCACTTTAAATCTCAACGTGTACATTCAATGTCCCATATGCTTAATATCCATAACCAAGAAGATCCATTGCTGGTATTACTTCAACAAACGGTCGGCATGATGCAATCCCAAATTTCTCGTTCTTTAGAGGCATCGATCGTTTATTATGATGCATTGAAAACACAGCGAGAACATGACTGTGCAACGATTGTGCTTGGTGACTTCAATGATAATATTGATAGTCCAGCACTTGCTTTTATGACACAAGGTTTCCACCCGACTCGATGTGAACCTTGTAAAGAATTTTCACAACCGATTGTTGGCCTAAGTGATGCATTTTCTTTGAGCAATCAATATAATGCCGGCACAAAAAAACCTTTTAGCCACTACTATAATGGCCATGGAAATGTTTTAGATTACATTTTAGTCTCTGGTCATTTTAATTCCCTGTGCGCGCTTGGCAGAATTAAATCCCTAGACTATTTAAGCTTTAATGCTCATCTTAACCCTCAGCAGCATGATGAAGATATTTGTTACAGTGATCATGGTGGCGTTGGGATTGAAATCGGGTTTTAATAGACACTGCTTTTAATAAAGTAAATTGATATAATAACGAAAATTAGATTTTTAGAGAGTAATAATGAGAACATGCGGCGTAGAAATAACAGGCAGTGACGTACTGTTGTGTATTTTAAGTAAAGATAACGATGTATTTGATATTCGTGATGTCCGTCAAACCCGCTTTACGTTAGCAAACGGTAATGACACCGAAGTGATGCGTAAATTTCAATTTGATTTTGCAAAATTAATGCAAGATTACCAAATTGATTCTGTTGCTATTCGCGAACGCCAGCCAAAAGGAAAATTTGCAGGTAGTGCGAAAGGCTTCAAAATGGAAACAGCTATCCAATTGATTGAAAACCTAGATGTGCAAGTTTTGAGTCCAACAACCATAAAAGAACAGTTGAAAAGAAACCCTGTCCCAATTGATTTTGAAGAAACTGGGCTAAAGAAATACCAAGAAACCGCATTTATCAATGCTTATGTTTACATAATGCGTAAAACATACCGCCACGATGAAGCGTAAATAAATACAGTTAGCCTTTTAAATTATGTAACGCGAGTGAGTGAACTGTATTTATTAAGTTTACCCTCGCGTTTTTAGTTTCTAATCAATAGAATAAAACTACAAACAGAATCTAATCAGGTGACTCAAACGTTGTTAATAATATTAAATTAAGATAATAAGCGACCTTCCTCAAAACAGATATTGAAGTGTGGCTAAATAAAATATTAATGTATGTTGATTAAGCTTTCAGCCAGCGACTCAATACTTGTTCCAATAAATCAAACTCTATTGGTTTACTTAAATAATCATCCATTCCCGCTTTAAAACACGCATTGACATCTTCTTCCATCACATTTGCAGTAATAGCGATAATAGGCAATTTCTTCCAACGGGCACGCTCTCGTATTATTTTTGTTGTACTAACGCCATCTAGATTAGGCATATGCATATCCATTAGTACTATATCGAACGAAGTATTTTCAAGTATTTCAAGGGCAATCATCCCATCAGCGGCAATGACTACATCTAGATTTAGCTTTTCTAGCATAGATTTTAATACAAGCTGATTGATAGGATTATCTTCAACCAATAAAGCAACCCCCTCTAATTGACTTAAGGTCTGTACAGTCTTGTTAGTTTGCGCTTTAATTGGTAATGCTTTATCAGCTTTGATATAAAACTCAACCTGTGTTCCTTTCCCTTCAATAGAGTGAAGCGTAATTTCACCGCCCAACATTTCCACCAACTCCTTACACAAACTTAACCCCAAGCCTGTACCACCATAGGTCCGTGTTGTACTTTCATCTAATTGTTTAAACGGCTTAAAAATATCAGCTATTTTGTGTTCATTGATACCAATACCCTTATCGCTTACTTCAAAAAATATTTTAAAGTTTGATTCACACACTTGATAATGTACTTTAACTGTTATCTCGCCTTTGTCGGAAAACTTAATGCTATTGCCAACAAGGTTTACGAGTACTTGTGTTAAGCGAGTTTTATCAGAAAGTATATTGACTGGATCACATTCGTTAACCCATCTGATAGAGTTATCCTTGTTAGCGGCAAGTGGCTGAACAATAGCCAACACTTCATTTTTTAGTTGTGATAAAGAAAAGGTGTCATAATTTAATGTTAGCTCACCCTGCTCTATTTTAGATATATCTAATATGTCATTAATAACAGAGAGAAGATGCGTCGCAGAGGAAATACCTATACTGACTAACTTCGTTTCATCAACATCTAATTTAGTAGACTTTTGTAACAATTGCAGTGTTCCTAAAACTCCATTAAGAGGGGTTCGTATTTCATGACTCATATTTGCTAAGAATCGGCTTTTTGTTGCAAGTGCTGCATTCGCTTGCTCTGTAGCCTCTTCAAAAGCTTTTGTACGTTCCACGACTCTTTTTTCTAACTGGCTCTCTCTCAACGATAACTCATCTCTCATTAAAATAAATGCTTTTGATAATTCACCTAACTCGTCATGCCCTTGAGACATAACTTTTGCAGTAAAGTCACCATTTGATAATGCATGAGACGCTTGAGTTAAATTAAAGATGGGTGCATAAATATAGGCAGAAAGCCTAAGCGCTAGAAACAATGTAACTACAAAAACAACCGTACATATTATCCACAAGATATTTTTTAATTCATTTATTTTTTCAAAAATAAGATGGTTAGGTATCACCATCGCAATGCTGTAGCCAGTCGATTTAATTGGTGAAAAAAAGATATGTTCTAGCTCATTTGTTTTTTCATTAAGCAGTTCTACGAAACCAGTGTGGCCTGCAACCATACGCACACCGACTTGTTTAAGTTCTGCCTGGGCCTCTTCAGTAACTCTTAACTTAACACTGACTTTCTCACCAATGCTATTTTTCACCCATTCATCATTTTTCTTAAGAAGCTGAATAACCTTTGCGGCATCCCAGTGGTACATATAAATTCCACTATTGGATACAATCATAAACTGCAAATTATCATCAAATGAGCTCATTACTGAGGATTTAATCGATTCAATTAAGCGTTGTACCTCATCCCACCCTATACTTCCACCAATAAGGCCAACCACCTTATCGTTGTTCAAAACACTCGCACTAATAACAATCTGCCTAACACCTGTAGTATAAGAAATCATAGGCTCTGAAACATATACTATTTCGTCATTTGCACTGTTATTTCCGATAGCTGCTTTCCAGTAGTCGCGTTTTTTTATTGATCTAGGTTTTGAATCCGTCACATTATCATTAAATGTGCGCTTTAAACTCTGTGATATATTTCCCCCTTCAGTATTGTAAAAACTGCCGTCAAGCTCACCTAAAATAAACTTTTCATAATCACCTGTCTTACGCTTTTTTTCTGTCAAAAGAAAGTCGCGCATTTGGCTAAACTGCATTGACCGTATTCGGGGATCTTTTGCAAGCATCGCAATTTCAGTTTTTCTTTCAATAAAATAACGATCAAAAACACCCGCAGCATTTGCAACCTTTGCTTGGGCAGCAACAACACTTAAGCGCTTAGCTTGTTCACTTCCATTTGTGATAACTAAAAAGAACACAATCATTAATGGTAATAGTGAAGTAAGTAACAATATTGTTGTTAATCGTGTCTTTAGTTGCATATTTTATACTTAGAGTGAAAACTGACTTAATTTTAGACTAGTAATAGAAAATATTCGAATATAAACAAGGATGAAAATAGACATGCTCTATCGCTGAGAGCAAAAAAATATTTTAGTATTATTGAAGGGAGGCAGTTTAAAAAGAGTAATCAAGTTTCGGATGGTATAGACGCCATTCATGAGAGCCTATACCATCACAATATTTTTTACTAATTCAGTGTTCAAATGCTCCGACATCACCTGGGAAAACGACCGGAGACTCAATCCCGTTTTCATTAACGGACGCAACACCAAAATAGTAGTTGTCAATAACCACATTTTTCAAGGTAGCTTCACTTACATCACCTACATAGCGGCTAAACTGCCATTGTGGCTCGCTGGTATAACGCCAATAAATACGGTACCCAACCGTGGTTTTATCTGTGTTTTTTTGCCATTTTAACTGTGTACTAGGTTTCACAGCACCTGAAATTTCTACACCCTTTGGTGGTGCAGGTGCCCATGCCATTGATGCAAGACTTACAGCATTAAGCGATGTCAATTTAGCTGCATAATCAAAATCAACACCATCGATAGTATCACCATAAACAATGCCGTCCTCTGTGCGTAAATCTTGATGTTGGTGGTTATAATTTTCATTGGTTTCCATAACTCGAACAGCAGCATACCCCATATCATTAAATGGACGATGGTGACCGCCGCGGCCAAAACGGTCGAGCCTGTAGACCAACATAGTATCTAAATTTGGAATATAACGGTCTGCGATAGTGTCAATATACCGGGCTAGGTTACGGCTTGCAGAGTCTACCTCACCACCGGTAAAACGACGTTTGTGAGCCTGCTCTTTGGTTTCAACTACTCGCGTACCTTCAGAGAATATACGTGCGGTTGTGTTATCGGTGACACCGTTAATACCGGTAATATTGCCGATCATGTCGTTATTCAATACGCCATGGACTTGCCAACCTTGCTTCTGGGCATGTTTTGCTAGTATTTTACCACCAAACAAACCTTGCTCTTCACCTGAAAGCGCCGCATAAACAATTGAGCCATTAAATTTATAGTTTGATAAAACACGAGCGGCTTCAATCACCCCTGCGACACCCGATGCATTATCATTTGCACCCGGTGAGTCACTAGTAAAATCCATTACATCACTTACTCGTGAATCAATATCTCCCGACATCATCACCATACGATTTGGCTCATCCACGCCTCGCTGAATAGCAATAATATTTACCACTTCAACAGGATTAGGAATACGCTTTTCACCAGAAATAGTATCTTTCACTTCAATGACTTCTAAACAGCCACCACATTGTTTAGATATTGCCTCAAACTCAGCTTTTATCCAGCGCCTCGCTGCACCAATACCACGAGTGTCGGATTGTGTTTCAGACAAGGTATGCCGTGTGCCAAAATCAACAAGGGTTTGAATATCGTTTTCAATTCGTGAGGCTGATACGGCCTGTGCTATATCATGAAGTTTTTGTTGGTCTTGATATAAAGGCTGAGCAGCAAATAGCGAACCCGCCATAAGCAAGCTACCTAAAGTAATTACTGATTTTATTGACGTCATTTTATTATTACCTGTAGTGAATATGATTGATGATCTTTTTTATTAGGTATCAACACAGTACGATAGTAAACATAATGTTAGAACTAATTTGAGATAAACCTCCATATTATTCGCTAAACAACAATATTTTATGGGCGTTAAAATTTAGGCATAAAAAAACCAGCATTAGCTGGTTTCTTTAATATTGCTAGCTCATAGCCATCATCATTTTGGCTGGCTCTTCAAGGTAGGATTTCCACAAGTTATTAAAGCGAGCAATGGTGCCGCCATCTATCACTCGGTGATCACCTGACCAACTTACTTGCATAATTGCTTTACTAACCACGTTTCCTTTTGAATCAAACCGAGGTAAATGCTGCAATTTGCCCAGCGCAACAATTGCCACCTCTGGCTTATTAATAATAGGCGTGGCTATAGTACCGCCAATAGCACCTATATTTGAAATGCTGATAGTACCGCCTTTTAAGTCATCTGGACTAACGCGCCCTTCTCTTGCTGCCTCTGTTAAACGCGTTACCGCATTGGCCACATCCACAATGCTTTTAGATTGGCACTGTTTAATATTAGGCACTAAGAGACCAATCTTAGAATCAACCGCCATACCAATATTATGATCGTCAAAATAGGTAAGTTCAGTGCACTCGTCATTCACCTTAGTATTAAGTACTGGGTACTCTTTAAGTGCAAGTGATAGTGCTTTAATGAAAAACGGCATCATCGTAAGCTTTACACCTTGCTGCTTATATTGCTCTTTTAAAGAACTACGTAGTGCAATTAATTCTGTCAGATCGATTTCATCGCAAAAAGTAAAATGAGGAATAGTGCTCACAGAAGCAACCATTTGCTTAGCCATAGCAGCTTTAATGCCTTTTATTGACTCAACACGGGTTCCACCTAATGAAGACGTATTAACACTTTGCTCGGTTGTATCTGTCTTGAGCGGCGATGTATCAATGGTATTGGGTACTTGGCCATTGACAAATTGTTCAATATCTTCTTTGTAAATCCGTCCATTCTTGCCACTGCCTGGCACACATGTCAGGTCAACATCCATCTCACGCGCTTTACGACGCACAGCAGGAGATGCAACCGCTTTTTTATTAACCACTTTAGCACTCTGATTCTTTTCAACCATCGCTTTTGGTTCAACTGCATTGGACTGTGCTTTTACAACGGCTTCGTTAACATCAACATTGACTTGCTGAGTTCCCGCGATGCTCATTTTAAACAAAGGGCTGTGAACTTGCGCTACTTCGCCTTTTGCGTAATAAAGTTTATGAACGGTGCCAGTGTGCTTTGCTGGTATTTGCACCAAGGCTTTATCCGTCATCACATCACAAACAGCTTGATCTTCTTCAATCTGTTCGCCTTCTGCCACTAACCATTCAACGATTTCGCATTCAACAATTCCCTCACCAATATCGGGTAAGATAAAATCTTCGAGTTGCTCAGCCGAGCTATTATTTGCAGTGCTCTCGCTTGGTTTTTCAATCTCTGACGTTTTTGTCTCTTCACCAGCAACTTCCATTGCAAATAACGGTGCATGAACAGCCGCAATATCACCTTTTTGATAATATAATTTTGAAATTACACCATCATGAACAGCGGGTATTTGTACCAATGCTTTATCTGTCATTACATCGCAAATCGGTTGATCTTCAGTAACAGTGTCACCTTCAGATACTAGCCATTCAACGACTTCACATTCAACAATGCCTTCACCAATATCCGGTAAAATAAAATCTTTAGCCATGATAACTCCTAAAATTCGACCGATTGCTTAATGGCAGCAAGTACTTTTAATGCATCTGGCACATATTCTTTCTCCAGTGCCAGCGGGTAAGGTGTATCAAGCCCACATACACGCAAGATTGGAGACT
This sequence comes from Pseudoalteromonas sp. RWi3, assembly GCF_054960735.1. Classification (NCBI taxonomy): domain Bacteria; kingdom Pseudomonadati; phylum Pseudomonadota; class Gammaproteobacteria; order Alteromonadales; family Pseudoalteromonadaceae; genus Pseudoalteromonas; species Pseudoalteromonas sp. RWi3. The sequence goes on along the minus strand of NZ_JBHNYL010000013.1, from coordinate 79,605 downwards.
CTAAATGTAAAAAGCATTCTTGTTGAATAGTTGCAGCTATCTCACTACCAAAACCATTCGTGATAGGTGCCTCATGGCTTATTACTAATCGCCCTGTTTTCGTAACTGACTTGGCAATGGTGTCAAGATCCCAAGGCAGTATGCTACGTAAATCTATCACTTCACAGCTGATACCTTGCTCAGCTGCTTGCTTAGCTGCATCTTCAATAATTTCCATCTGTGCGCCCCAAGCAAGTAATGTTACGTCACTTCCTTGCTCTACAACTTCAGCTTTTCCAAGTTCAATACTGTAATCTTCTTCTGGAACTTCACCAGTAGAGGCACGATATAAACGTTTAGGCTCAAAGAATATAACCGGGTTATCGTCTTTAATTGATGCACGCAATAGCCCCTTTGCTTGGTATGGGTTACGTGGTACTACAATTTTAAGCCCTGGGGTATGTGCAAAATATGCTTCTGGAGATTGCGAGTGGTACAACCCACCTGCAATACCACCACCGTAAGGTGTACGAATTGTAAGATTACCAACATTAAACTCATTACCACTACGATAACGGAATTTTGCTGATTCATTCACTATTTGGTCAAATGCAGGGAAAATATAATCCGCAAACTGTATCTCAGCCAGTGCAGGCGCACCAAATGCCGCAAGGCCATTAGCAAAACCCAATATACCCTGCTCAGTTAATGGCGTATTAAAAACACGATGTTGGCCATACTTTTCTTGTAAACCCGATGTCGCACGAAAAACGCCACCAAAATAACCCACATCTTCACCAAAAATACAGGCTTGAGGGTGTTCTGCCATGGTAATATCAAGGGCTGAATTAATTGCATGTAACATATTCATTTTAGCCATTACTTAATTCTCCCTGCAGTAACTGGGTATGCGTCTGGATGCTGTTTTATATGTGATTTAAGCTGCTCATATTGACGTTGCAATGAGGGGATTGGCGTATCGTAAACATCAGAGATTAATTCTTCTAAGTCTGGTTTTTCGACCACTTCAGCTCGCTTCAATGCAGCTAAGATATCTTCACGAATCTGCTCTTTCGCTTTTACATCGTCATCATCGTTAAGCCAGTCTTTTTTGATTAACCATTTACGAAAACGTTCTATTGGGCAAGCTTGATAATTTGCTTCTTCAGCTTTTGAGCGGTAGCCACTTGGATCATCCGATGTTGAATGTGCTCCCAAACGATAAGCTATAGATTCGATTAAAACGGGCTCACCTGTTGTTGAAGCAATTTCACGTGCTTTTTGTGTTGCGGCGAAAACCGCTAATGCATCCGCACCATCAACACGAATGGTTTTAATTCCGTAACCGACACCACGAGATGCAATACCATCCCCTTTGAATTGCTCATCCGCAGGTGTCGAAATAGCATAACCGTTATTACGCGCAAAAAAGATAACCGGAGACTTATGAACAGCCGCCATATTTAAGCCTGCATGGAAGTCACCTTCAGATGCAGCTCCTTCACCAAAATAACATATCGTAACGTTGTCTATCTTGCTACTTAACTCACCGGTTTTAGCATCAATATGTTTTATTTTTTGACCGTATGCGTAACCTGTTGCCTGTGGAATTTGCGTCCCTAATGGTGAAGATATAGTCATGTAATTAAGTTCAGCACTGCCGTAATGTATTGGCATCTGGCGACCTTTACCCAAATCAAGTTCATTAGAAAACATCTGATTCATAAATTGGTCAAGGGTAAAACCACGGTAATGCAAAGCAGCTTGTTCACGGTATTGAGCCATAATCATGTCATCTTGATCAAGCGCAGCAGCTGATGCAGTAACAGCGGCCTCTTCGCCTAAGCATTGCATATAAAAACTAACGCGGCCTTGACGCTGTGCAGCTTGCATTCGTTCATCTAAAGCACGAATAAAGCGCATCGTTTCGTATAAGCGAATAGCAGTTTCTTTCATTATATCTGGTGCTGTTGCACCGCTAAGAATATCGCCGTCCTCGTTTAAAATGCTCAAGGTTGGAATATTTAAAGCATGACCATCTATAAAAGCAAGTTCATGACTAATATTCTGCGATACGTTATTTGGGTTGCTCATAACCTACCTTCTTTTGTTGTCGAATTTACAGTGCCAATTAGGTTAACCATTAAAGGTTAGTTATTATTATTGATGTTTTTTGCTAGGTTAAAGTTTGCAAAAACTGCACTGTAATTAAATTAAAGCTGCCATCACTTTACGTTAACGTAAAGTGTTATTCAACTAATCATAGACAAATGCGGAGTAAATGGCGAGATAAAGACTGGAAAGTTAACTATACAATATAAACTGTTATTCTAAATCATATAGTTAACTATAAATAGCGAGATGTATCTAAATGAAATTCTTATTAATTTCAAGGGGTACAACCGTTAACAACGCCCGTTGTCCAAGTGCTACATCGGCGTTAGGAAAGATGATTGCTTCCCCATCAACGTCAGCGTAATAACAGGTCTGACCATCAGTTGCGAGTAATTCGCCTTTAGCAAAGCCAGTAAAATTAACTGCATCGTCAGAAAATGGAAATGAAAACGCCTCTTCTGTGCGATTAATAGAACGATGCACTGAAAACAGCTCAAAGTCATTTGCATCAAATTCCTTGTATTTAACACTTTCTTGACTAATTAATGCAGTTAACGTTTGCTTAGTTTGTAAAAATCGACTCATGTCATTTTGACCAAATGGCTTTACTTGACCAAGTTCAACAGTGAATGAGTCTGCACCATGAACGTACGACGAATAATAACTAAATGTCGTTGCCGCTGACTTCATCATTAATACCGTATTCACACCGCAACTTAATAGAAATTGCAGTTGTGACTTTTTCCACGGTTTACCATGAAGATAAGGGTAAACAGCAAACTTATCATTTTTTGAACCTCGAATTGCAGTGTGCAAATCGTAATGGCAACGCGAACGCCCTTCACCACCTCTGGCAAAAAAATCACTCACGTATTGCTCCAGTTTTGCTGCGCGAATACGTTCGTTATTCATTGGTGTATTGTCGGTTGTATGGTGTCCGTTAAAAAGTCGATTTAAATTCTCTTCAACAAACCGCTTGCCAATATTTATTGACTGAGGGTTACCGTATATAAATAAGACTCTTTGCGCTAAAACTAACTCTTCACTAATGATAAGTTTAATTAATTCATCACATATTTCGATTGGAGCAGTTTCGTTTCCGTGGACTGCACTAGAGAGTACTATATCTTTGGTACTTGAACCCGGGGGTTGAAACTCAATAACTCCCGTATCATGGATGCTTACTTTTGTACCGTTTTTTAAAGAGAATTCACCTGCCTCTAAGTGCCATTCATTTTCGCGGCTTAATGTAAGGAAATCCCCAGAGGTTTTTAATTCTTCTATATAATCTGATGTGGCTGACATGTTCATCGCCTTTTGTGTGGAGTAAATACAAAAACGGCTGAAAGAATCAGCCGTTTATACAACAATTTTTTAGGTTAGCTGATTACAGAATCAACTAACTTTTTGGCTTCTTTTTCTAGTAAAGCTAAGTGCTCTTCGCCTTTAAAAGATTCCAAATAAATTTTATAAATATCTTCAGTACCTGACGGACGCGCAGCAAACCAACCATTTTCTGTAACGACTTTTAACCCACCAATAGCTGCGTTGTTACCTGGCGCATGGGTTAACTTCTGTAAAATTGGCTCGCCTGCTAAAGTATCAGCGCTAACATCCTGAGCACTTAACCCTTTAAGGCGTTGCTTTTGTTGTGAAGTAGCCGGTGCATCAATACGCTTATACAATGGCGCACCAAATTCTTGTTCAAGTTCTTTATAAAGTGTTGACGGTGTTTTTCCCGTTACTGCTAGAATTTCTGCAGCAAGTAAACCCATAATAAAACCATCTTTATCGGTATTCCAAACTGTACCGTCAAAACGAAGGAACGAAGCGCCTGCGCTTTCTTCACCACCAAATGCCAACGAGCCTTCATTAAGTCCTTCTACAAACCATTTAAACCCAACAGGCACTTCTTTAACTTTATGCTTATTGCGAGAAACAACTCGGTCAATCATCGCACTAGAAACCAGTGTCTTTCCTATTACGACATCATTTGACCAATTACGGTGATTGAGTAAGTAATCTATAGCGACTGCTAAAAAGTGATTTGGATTCATTAAACCATCAGGTGTGACGATACCATGGCGGTCATAATCTGGATCATTACCAATGCCAATATCGAAATCATCTTTTAATGCGATTAAATTTGTCATTGCATAAGGAGATGAGCAATCCATGCGGATTTTACCGTCTTTATCTAAAGGCATAAAACCGAAACGTGGATCAACACTTTCATTTACGACCGTAAGGTCTAAATTAAACTTTTCAGCAATGATTGGCCAAAAATTAATACCAGAACCACCTAATGGGTCGATTCCCACTTTAATTTTTGCCTTCGCAATAGCTTCAACATCAACTACATTAATTAAATCATCAATGTAAGGTGTCATTAAATCTTGATATTTGATAAAACCAGAACGTGATGCTTTTGCAAACGGAAACAACTCTACCTCAACTAAATCTTCAAGTAGTAGTTGGTTTGCACGGTCTTCAACCCATTTTGTTACATCAGTATCAGCTGGGCCGCCATTAGGTGGGTTATATTTAAAGCCACCGTCTTCGGGCGGATTGTGCGAAGGCGTTACCACAATACCATCGGCAAGTTCATGTGGGTTTGCTTTATTATGACAAACAACAGCATGGCTGATCACAGGTGTTGGTGTGAAATCATCGTTTTGCTGAGTTATTACTTGAACCTCATTCGCAACAAGTACCTCTATTGCCGAATTATAAGCCGCTTCACTCAATGCGTGCGTGTCTTTACCAAGGAAAAGCGGGCCAAATATGTTGTTTTGCTTACGATAGTCGCAAATAGCTTGAGTAATGGCGAGTATATGTGATTCATTGAATTTAACATCATATGAACACCCTCGATGGCCAGATGTGCCAAAGGCAACGCATTGCTCAGGGTTTTGTTCTAAATCAGGCTCATTTAAATAATAAGCTGACACTAGTTTTGGTACATTAACTAAATCTGATTGCGTTGCAGGTTTACCTGCACCTGGGTGAATCGCCATTACATTTCCTTATATTTATAAGTAATCTCTAATTTTTTCTGCTTGTTCGGCACTGTAACCAAGACCCAGCGCCACCTCATGTAACATCATTTTTTTGCGTGTTGTATTTGAATTTGTCATCACCCAATATTCACTATCTGTGATATTTTTTGGGTTCATACTACTACCACTATTAACAAGATCTTCTTTACTCGTCGCAAAATAAACCCGGTCACGGCCTTGTATATCAAGTACAGAAGAAAAACCGTCTTTATGGGTGCGGTGTAGTGCTGAAAGTATAAATAAAAAGCGTCCCACTACCCCTTTTTGCATCGCTAGTTCTTCTTTATTTAATACATTAAAGACACTAGCGCTTTTTTGCTGCATTTTCGTGACCGACGATACATCGCTTTGCTCTTTTTTAGCTTTTATAGGCGTTTGTTCATTAGGTTGTTCAGACACATCCAGCTTTTCTTTTGTATCGTTTGTTAAATGATTATCTGACGCTGTTTGTTCAATATCGCCGCTGAGGTTTAATAAACGACGCAAAATAGTTGATGCACTTTCGCCAATACTTTGCGTGTTACTCGCAATGTATTGATACAGCTCGTCGTCTATGTCAATTTTTTTCATGTGATTCCTGTCATTACGGGTCATATTATTTCTTTATCAATTTGATTATACCCAAACAAAATCTAATTCTCTATGCTTTGCAATTTGTTATTTCACTAGGCAAACTAAGCACACTTTTACTGGAGACCTAAATGCGACTTAATTATAAACAAACAGGCCAAGGTGAACCTGTTATTCTTATTCACGGTTTGTTTGGCTCACTTGAAAACCTCAATGTAATCGCTAATGCATTGAGTGATCATTTTTTAGTAACCAATATTGATTTACGCAATCATGGCCGCTCCCCCCATGATGCGACCATGGATTACCCTAGCATGGCTCAAGATGTTATAGAGTTAATGGATAACTTAAACATCGAACGAGCACATATTGTAGGCCACTCTATGGGGGGGAAAGTTGCCATGCAACTGGCTCATTTATTCGAAGACAGAGTCAATCGTTTAGTTGTGCTTGATATTGCTCCTGTTGCTTATGAGCCTCGACATACAAAAATTTTCAACGCATTAAAAAGTGTTGAAAGCCAAAATATTTCAGACCGTAAGCACGCTGATAAGTTAATGCAGATGGATATAGAAGAACTAGGCGTGCGACAATTTTTATTAAAAAGTTTAGCTAAAAATGAGCATGGTGATTTTCAATGGCGGTTTAACCTAGCCACACTTGATGAAAAATATGAAAATATTTTAGCTGATATTAAAGCAAATGATTCTTGTTTATGCGATACTTTGTTTATCAAGGGTAATGAATCTGATTATATTTTGCCTACGTATAGAGATGTAATTATGTCTCGTTTTACGAACGCAAAAGCAAAAATAATTCACGGCGCTGGACATTGGTTACATGCTCAAAAGCCTGATGCGGTTAATAAATCAATACTTGATTTTTTGCGCGCTACTAAGGCTTAAATTTTATCGTGTGTTTTTATACAAGCACACTAAATTATTATTATTTAGTGTGCTATAGTACGCGCCGTTTAATTTAAAGGTTATACGTTGATGGTCAGTCAGTTAATTAACGAATTTGATACCCTTGGGTTGTATTTTGGCTTAGCCGGTGTGTTCTTTTTTATCGGTATGGCTATTCAAGACGTACTCAAACGTGGCAGCGTTCCTAAATATGGTCGCTACATAGTATGGCTTGTACTTTTTTTAGGCTGTTCTGGGTTTATTGCAAAAGGACTTATACAAGTTTTTTGGCAAGGTGCGGGTGTAGGGTAATCTACCATGGCTAAATCTGAAACAGACAGAACAACGCTCGATCTATTTGAATACGAAAAGCGCCCAGGCCGCCCTAAAACGAATCCTCTGCCTAGAGATATTCAGTTAAAGGTCAATAAACGTAATCAAATAAAAAGAGATAAAGCACGTGGTTTAAAACGTGTTGAATTTAAAGTTTCATCGCAGTTGTATCAAGCGTTAAGCGATATGGCCGATGCACAGAATATTAGCCGTAGTGCACTGATTGAAACAATTTTACAAGAAAGATTGGCTATTGATAGATAGAAGGTTTTAAGTTCATGGCAAGTGTAGGTATTTTTTTCGGAAGCGATACAGGTAACACAGAGCACGTAGCTAAAATGATCCAAAAAGAATTGGGTAAGAAGCTAGTGGCTGTTCATGATATTGCTAAAAGCTCTAAAGAAGAGATTGCAGAATTTGATTTAATCTTATTTGGTATTCCTACTTGGTACTATGGTGAAGCACAATGTGACTGGGATGACTTCTTCCCTGAACTTGAAGAAATTGATTTTGAAGGTAAGCTTGTTGCTATTTTTGGTTGTGGCGATCAAGAAGATTACGCTGAATACTTTTTAGATGCCATGGGTATGATCAACGACATTGTCACTGAACGTGGTGCAATTATTGTTGGTCACTGGTCAACTGAAGGCTACGACTTTGAAGCATCTAAAGGTATGGCTGATGACAATCACTTTGTTGGTTTAGGCATTGATGAAGATCGTCAACCAGAGCTTACTGAACAGCGTGTAAAAGCTTGGTCTGCACAAGTATATGATGAAATGTGTTTAAGCGAACTCGCTGATTAATCAATTGGTTTTTAAATACACTTTGCTGGCTAGCATTTGAGCTTTCAGACTGTTTATTTAAATAGACCTTTGCACTTGATCGTTTTGCACGTTATTCTAGTTATTGCTAATGTGTCGTGCACACCTTTTATAGGTGTACCAGAGTAACCAATAAAAAATTGAGACAGATTTAATGACTGATCACAACTTGGAATTAAAAAAAGCCGGTTTAAAAGTAACATTACCGCGTATTAAAATTTTAGAGATTTTACAATCTCCAGATAACCAACACATCAGCGCTGAAGATGTTTACAAAATTCTGTTGGATTTAGGCGAAGAGATTGGCCTTGCAACTGTTTATCGCGTGCTTAACCAGTTCGATGATGCGGGTATTGTTTCTCGCCATCACTTTGAAGGTGGAAAATCAGTATTTGAATTATCTGGTAGCACTCACCACGATCACCTTGTGTGTTTAAAATGTGGCAAAGTTATTGAATTTGAAGATGAACTAATCGAGCGTCGTCAGGTTGAAATTTCTGAAGCGAATGGTATCAAATTAACTAACCACTCTCTTTATTTATACGGTGAGTGTACTGATACACAAGCGTGTAAAGCTTTCTCTGATAACCAATAATTCGGTTATTAGTACGTAATAAAAAAACCTGCTTAATGCAGGTTTTTTTGTATCAGTGTTTATTGAGCAGAATTATTTCTGCTCTATTTTAGCCCATGAATCACGAAGACCCACAGTTTGATTAAACACTAAAGTTTCTGATTTAGTATCACGGCTAAAGTAGCCTGTTCTTTCAAACTGAAAACCTTGAGCTGGTGTTGCTTTTTCAAGTGATGGTTCAAGCTTCGCGTTGGTTAGAACTACTAATGATTCTGGGTTTAGTGTAGTGGCAAAATCTTCAGCAGCAGCTGGATTTGGTACACTAAACAAACGGTCATATAAACGCACTTCAGCTGTTACTGACTCAGTCGCACTTACCCAATGAATTACACCTTTAACTTTACGTCCGTCAGATGGGTTTTTACCCAGCGTCTCAGGATCATAAGTACAGTATATAGTTGTAATTTCACCAGTTTCATCTTTTTCTACACGGTTCGCCTTTATTACATAAGCACCGCGCAAGCGCACTTCTTTATCAAGCACTAAACGTTTAAACTTATTATTGGCCTCTTCACGGAAGTCTTCACGCTCAATATAAAGCTCACGAGTGAAAGGAACATCGCGACGGCCCATTTCTTCCTGATTAGGATGATTAGCAACAGATAATGTTTCAACTTCATCATTAAAGTTTTCAATTACAACTTTAACAGGATCAAGTACAGCCATTGCACGCGGTGCATTTTCGTTTAAGTCTTCACGGATACATGCTTCAAGCATGCCCATTTCAACCATATTTTCTTGCTTGGTAACACCAATACGTAAACAGAACTCACGGATAGAAGCAGGTGTATAGCCACGACGACGAAGACCAGCAATTGTCGGCATACGTGGGTCATCCCACCCTTCTACGTGCCCATTTACCACTAAGTCATTTAACTTACGTTTTGACATAATTGTGTATTCAAGGTTTAAACGTGAAAACTCAATTTGCTGTGGATGACATTCAAGGCTGATATTATCAAGTACCCAGTCGTATAAACGACGGTTATCTTGGAACTCGAGTGTACATAACGAATGAGTAATACCTTCAAGCGCATCTGAAATACAGTGCGTGAAATCGTACATTGGGTAAATGCACCACTTATCAGCAGTTTGATGATGATGAGCAAAACGCACGCGATAAATAATTGGATCGCGAAGCACCATAAATGAGCTTGCCATATCAATTTTAGCGCGTAATACACACTCACCTTCTTTAAACTCACCATTACGCATTTTTTCAAATAAAGCGAGGTTCTCTTGTGGTGAAGTATCACGTGTTGGGCTATTTTTACCCGGCTCTTTTAATGTGCCACGGTACTCACGAGCTTGATCAGCTGTCAAAAAGCACACATAAGCAAGGCCTTTTTCAATAAGCTCAACAGCATAGCCATATAAGGCATCAAAATAGTTAGATGAATAATTAATTTCACCATCCCACTTAAATCCTAACCACTGCACATCTTCTTTTATAGAATTTACATAGTTGATGTCTTCTTTTTCTGGGTTAGTATCATCAAAACGTAAATTACACAGACCGTTATAATCTTGAGCGATTCCAAAATTTAAACAGATAGATTTTGCATGGCCAATATGTAAGAAACCATTAGGCTCTGGAGGGAAACGTGTATGCGTAGTCGCATGTTTCCCAGATGCTAAATCTTCATCAATACGGGTTCTAATAAAATTACTTGGGCGATTCTCAATTTCCGCCATAGGAGTACAATCCTCACATAAGTGCATGGTGATAAAACTAATGCATTATTACAAAAACAAACCTTAACATACAGTAATAGATTAAGGTTTCTTGCATATTATTAAAACTTCGAAGTAGCAGTAATTATTGATTATTCAATTGTAAGCTAGGAATGTAGATAATTTGTTCTAGCGCAATAAAAGAGTCATTGAAACACGTTAAAGTAGCACCATTATCGAAACGTAATTAGGGACAAATAATGGCTTCACTATCACAGCATCGTGTTTATATTCCAACCACCGCACGCGCAAACCAATACATTCTTGCTGAATTTAACCCAAGCAATGAGTTCTACGCAAATTTTACAGATCCTCAACAATGTTATGAGCGCTTATCACGTCAACTTTTTGCATTATGTGACGAATATGAACTGCATAATGTACATTTAATCGCAAATGACAAGTTGCCCGTTGTCAGGTTTCATGAGGAGTCTTATAACCTACAAACAGCTAAACAGATTTTATTTTTTTATAACCCTCGTTATCACGAAGCACACAAATGCTTTTATAACGAAGGTCACAAAAGTAAAAAAATTAGATTACTCTTTTTAGCAACAGGTGATGATCTTCGTGCCAACAGTGCAATCTTTCACGCTAAAGTGGTGAAAGTTCTTTCAGCACTACAAAATAGCATTCTTGAAGGGGAAGAACAGTTCAAAGTACGTGACCATCAGCATCTAACATATGATTTATTTGCTAAAGCAAAGGGCTGTAAAGAGAGCTACGGATATAAATTACGCGGCTTATATCAACGTTATCAAAGCAGGCATTGTTCTTTACCTAAAGAACATAACGAGATGACCTATGTGACATTTAGAATTCCAGTGACACGTATGCTCAAAACACAATTCCAACATTTAATGAATAAACCAAATTACGTTGACTTTTATAATCACTTTTACACGTTACTTGTTCAACAGTGTGAATCTAAGCAGCTGAACTTAGCAGCAATGGTTGCAAATGGCTGTATGCCTATTATACGTAACAGTCAAATTGATAAAAATGATAGCAATAGTGAACTACAAAAACTGAGTTTTTCTACTACAGACAATGTGCCGCAATATAGTCAATATTGGTTGGATGACAAACTTGTTGAAACGATGCACTTTGTAATTGTTGCAAGCGACAATGATGAACAAGGAGTTGGCCATGGCAGATTTATGAACAAAGTTGAAAGTGTGATCCGCGAAATGGTTGAACCTTTGGCTATAAACAAAGAGCGTCAAGATCTTACTGTCAGGTTTTTTCAGCACATTAGTTATTTCGAATAAACAGGCAATAAAAAACCCCATAAAACTGGGGTTTTTTTATTAACAATACTAAAGGCTGTTACTGTTTACGTTGCGCTTCTTTTTGCGCTTTTTTTGCTTCTTTGCGTTGTTGTAAAACAGCTTGAGCCTCATTACCAATGTGGCCTTCACCGCGTGCTTGCGCCAATTCTATTTGCTTTTGACGCTCAGCAAAGCGAGCACGTTGCTCGTCGGTTACATCATCAATACAGTGATGACATGACACCCCTTCCATATATTCAGGCTTTTGCTTTTCTTCTTCGGTAATTGGCATACGACACGCATGGCATTGATCGTAAGAGCCTTTTTGTAAGTCATGATTTACCGCAACTCGGTTATCAAATACAAAACACTCACCTTCCCACATGGTATCTTCTTTTGGTACTTCTTCTAAATATTTTAATATGCCGCCTTCAAGGTGGTATACCTCATCAAATCCTTGCTCTTTCATATAAGCTGTTGATTTTTCGCAGCGAATACCACCAGTACAAAACATAGCTACTTTTTTATGCTTTTCTGGATCGAGGTTTTCTTTTGCCCACTGTGGGAATTCACGGAATGTTTTTGTATTAGGATCAACTGCGTTTTCAAACGTACCGATTTCAATTTCATAGTCGTTACGTGTATCAACAAGGATAACCTCAGGATCTGAAATTAGCGCATTCCAGTCTTTTGGTTTAACGTAACTACCAACCACCTTTAATGGATCAATACCTTCAACACCCATAGTCACGATTTCTTTTTTAAGTTTTACTTTTGTACGGTAAAACGGACATTCGTCGTCATATGATTCTTTAGTAACAATATTGTCTAAATTTGGTTGAGTATCTAACCACGCCAGTAAATTATCAATGCCTTGGCGTTTTGCAGCAACAGTACCGTTGATGCCTTCTGCGGCAATTAACAAAGTGCCTCGTACGTCGTTTTGCTCCATTACATTAAGTAAAGGTTGGCGAAGTGCTTCAAAATCAGGTAGCGAAACAAATTTATACATAGCGCACACAACAAAGTGTTCACTGGTTACATTATCTTTATGGATAGCAGTCATGGTTTTCCTATTTTGCCTTTAAAACCCGCAAGGGGCGTTTACCGAATCGTAAATCCGGCGCATTGGGGCGCATATTTTACGCTTTTTCTTTTTAAATGCAAAAAAACCTATGATTGTCTGGTTTTTACTGTCAGCGATGCATAGGACTAAGCTATAATAGCGTTCAGATTTATGAAGATTTAAATTACTCATTTGGAGATAGACACTTTGCACTTTACTGATCTTGGCATTGATAACCGCCTTGAAACTCAACTTGCGCATCAAGGCATTACTCAGCCAACTGATATTCAGGCACACGCTGTGCCTACAGCTTTGGCTGGCCATGATATTTTTGCTCAATCTAAAACTGGCTCAGGTAAAACATTGGCATTTTTATTACCAGCCGTACAACGTGTAATGAAGCAAAAAGCGCTCAGTAAACGTGACCCGCGCGTTTTAATTGTCGCTCCAACCAGGGAGCTTGCCACTCAAGTTTTTACTCAACTTAGATTACTTATCGCAGGAACAAATATAAAAGCGCTAAAAATACTCGGTGGTGAAAACTTTAATGATCAAATAAAAGCGCTGAGAAATGACCCGCATTTTGTGGTAGCTACGCCGGGTAGACTCGCGGATCACCTCACTCAACGCTCGCTGCAATTAAGTGGCTTAGAGTTATTAATTTTTGACGAAGCTGACCGTATCCTTGATCTTGGTTTTACAGAACAACTTAAAATGATCAATGAATTAGCCAATCACCGTTTGCGTCAAACATTATTGTTTTCTGCAACGCTTGATCATGCACAAGTTGATGCCCTATCGCGTAACTTACTTAAAAAGCCAAAACAAATCATGCTCAGTGCTGCTAATGAGCAGCACTCTGATATCAAACAGAGTTTATATTTAGCAGATCACCTTGATCACAAAGAAGCGCTATTAGCGCACTTTGTAAAACAAGATGACGTTGGCCAATGTATTATTTTTACAGCAACGCGCGCAGACACAGCACGATTAAGTGAGCTTTTAAATAGTAAAGGTCTAAAAGCACAAGCCCTAGCTGGCGATTTAACGCAAAGTAAACGCCTTGAAATCATGGATGCCTTCAGCCGAGAAAACTTCAAAGTACTTATTACCACCGATGTTGCCTCTCGCGGTTTAGACTTATTAAGTGTCACCCATGTAATTAATTTTGATTTACCCAAACATGCAGAAGAATACGTTCACCGTATTGGTCGCACAGGTCGCGCAGGATTTAAAGGCACAGCCATCTCATTGGTAGGACCAAAAGACTGGCCTAGTTATAAGGCTATTAAATCATTTTTAAATGATGAATTAGAGTTCCACACTGTTGAAGGTTTAACCGGTAAATTTAAAGGTCTGCGGGATAAAAAACCACAAGTACAGAATAAAGTTAATGATAAAGTAAAGCCAAAAGCTAAAGCTGCACCTAAGCGAAAAGCTAAGCCTAAGAAGCCACAAGCCCCAATAAAAGCACCATTAAATATTGATGGTGATGCGCCTATGCGTCGTCGTAAAAAGCCAGAGCAGGAATAATTATGAGTTACCTTGGTACAACACAAACCTTATTTGTAAATGAAGTCAGTAATGAAGGTGCTTACCTTGATGGCCACGATTTAGGCGAAGTCTTTCTACCAAGCCATGAAATTAAACATGAGCTTGAAGCCGGTGACAGCATCAGTGTTTTTATCTTTTTAGATAATGCTAATTTACCGACAGCAACAACTAAAAAACCACACGCACAAGTGGGTGAATACGCCCTACTGCGTGTTAAAGAAATTAATAGCATCGGCGCTTTCTTAGATTGGGGTTTAGACAAAGATGTACTTGCCCCGTTTAATGAACAAAAGCCTCGTATGCAAGAAGGCCACTCCTACTTAGTACGTCTTTACTTAGATAACGCCAGCTCACGTATTTGTGCTTCTAGCAACTTTAATCGTTTTCTATCAAAAGATGAACCACAATACACAGCCCTACAGGAAGTTAATTTAATTGTGGCTGGCAAAACGGATATCGGCTACAAAGTATTGATTGAAGAAGCACATTTTGGTGTGGTTTTTTATAATATGGTATTTAAAAACTTATTTGTAGGACAAAAATTAAAAGGCTATGTTCAAAAAGTACGTGATGATGGCAAAATAGACATCATTTTAGAGAAACCAGGCATGGGAAAAGTCAGTGAGCTTGGTGAAAAAATCATGGATAAGTTAAAGCATGAAGGTGGTGTACTCGCAATTGGCGATAAATCAGATCCTGAACTTATCAAAAAAGTGTTCTCAACCAGCAAAGCAAACTACAAAAAAGCCATTGGCGGTTTGTTTAAGCAAGGTTTAATTGATATTGAAGCTAAGTCTATTAGGCTTAAGTAAGCTACGGGCTACGGGCTACGGGCTACGGGCTAACAAAATATTGTTATATCATGAAAAGAGTAAAGTGAAAGCTTTGCTCTTTTTTGTTTTTATAAGCCTCAATGGCAACTATGAGCGAGAACCGGACACTGAAAAAGTTAAATTTATTTCTGCTTTGTGAGTTGAAGCCTAACTTTGTCCGATAACATTATTAACCGCCGGTTTGGTGAAAAATAACAAGCTTTGAATTCATGCTATTTTAATTACTTGTTTACAAAAGTAATTATTGGTGAAATTATCAGGGTATGTGATATACGCCGCTTTGGTGTGTTATAAACCACCATCATCGTGTTCAATAAGATTGTTAAGTGTTTTGAAGAGGTTTCGTGGATTTATTAAATAGCAGAGAATGGGCTTTAGTTATTTGGTTTAGTGTAGCTATCTTATGCATCACATTTTTACCGAAAGCTGTTGGTATCAAAAAATCAATGATTGAAGTAGTTAAAGCATTTTTTGCTAAAAGTTTAATGATTATTTATGGTTTACTTCTTTTTTACCTTTTTGGCATAGTTTATTTATTGAATGATTTGGGGTTGTGGGAGAGCCATCAATTAAAGAACACAATAGTATGGCTTACTACTGTCGGTGTGTTTTCACTATTCCAAATTAATAAGATAAAAGAAGATAGAAACTTTTTTAAAAGAGCTATTCTTGATAATTTAAAATTAATAGCTGTAATTCAATTTTTTGTTGGAATATACACATTTCATATATTCGCAGAGTTAATATTACTACCCTTTTTATTCTTTATAACAATCCTTGTAGCCTTTTCTGAGCGTGATAAAGAGCACGCAAGAGTACACTCTCTGTTAAATGGGATTTTGTCTTTTTTTGGCCTTTTACTGGTCGCGTATTTTATTTATGGTTTATTTACGAATTTTGGGGAAGTTGCCAAGGAAAAGACTCCATATGATTTTTTTACACCTGTAATTTTAACTGTGCTTTATACTCCGTTTCTTTTCTTTATGTTGCTATATTCTGTTTATGAAGTAACTTTCGTAAGAATTGAATATTTTATTAAAAGTAAATTGATGAGGAGCTTTTTCAAAGTTTTGGCTGTTATAGTTTTTAATTACCGTATTGACTTGCTAGAGCGTTGGGCATCTTCATTGGTGCATGTTAATACTGAATCATTTCGTTCAATTTTATATTCAATGTATGAAGTATTTAAATTACGGAAAGCAGAAAAGTCGACTCATAATGTCCCTAAAAGTGAAGGTTGGTGTCCATACACAGCAAAAGACTTTTTAAAAGGAGAAGACCTAAATACTGGCTACTATCATCGTTCATTTGAAGAATGGTTCGCAAGTTCAGAAATGGTGGAGTTTGGTGACGGGATAATTCCTTGTGATATTACGTATTACGTTAAAGGTATTGAAAAGAAAGCTGAAAAATTGAAAATTAGTATTAACGTTAATGATGAATCGATGATAGATATTGCGCTAGAAAAACTTGTAAAAACATCGACTACATTATTTGAAAAAGCTTTAGGTGAAAATATTCCAGAGAATATATTGCATGATATAGGAAAAGGAGATGAAATATCTATCCAATATAAAGGAAAGCAGCTTAGCCTAATCAAAAGTTACTGGCCAGAACATCGTCTAGGTGGCTTTGATATTAAATTCGAGTTATCAAACACTTAATCGGGTAGCCGGAGGTCTCCTCCAGCCCCCACACCACCCATCATGCGCTGATTATTAATAGGAAGTGCAATGGGCGGCTCATCTCCCGTAATGAATATTGATCCAAATATCTCTCAATGACGCTAAATAGTCATTGCCTAGCGCAATGTTTATAGTACCTGTATTACTCTAAAGCGCATCGCCTCTTAACCTCTTTGTGAATAATTTACTAAGTTTTTTTGCACAAAGAGAAGGGAATGAGAAGTAAATGAGGGAAACTTAGCCCTCAGTATTGGCATGCTTAATAATCTAACACGAACAATAGTATAACAGGACAGACACATTTTTTTGCATAATTCAATGTATCAACTACTGTTGTTATATACAGTTTAAATAAAGTTGATATTTTATGACTCGCGCAAGAAAAAAGCTGATTGATTTAGCATCCACATCTTACTATCACTTAATCTCACGCTGTGTTAGGCGGGCGTTTTTGTGCGGAGATGATAAATATACAGGTAAAAACTTTGATCATCGACGGGAGTGGCTAGTAGATCGAATAAAGTTATTAAGTAGTGTATTTGCCATCGAAATTGCCGCTTATGCAGTTATGAGCAATCACTATCACCTTGTTGTGAACGTCAATAGACGTCATGCACTTGATTGGTCAGATGATGAAGTCATTAACCGCTGGTATCAGCTTTACAATGGCCATGTTCTGGTTTATCGCTACTTAAATGGAGGTGAGTTAGATAAGGTAAGTTTAATATTTTTTAATGAGAACATCGCTAAATGGCGCGAAAGACTCTATGACATTAGCTGGTATATGAAAAATCTCAATGAGTACATTGCCCGCGAAGCCAATAAAGAAGATAACTGCACGGGCAAATACTGGGAAGGGCGCTATAAATCACAAGCATTATTAGATGAAACCGCAGTGCTTAGTTGTATGGCCTACGTCGATTTGAATCCTATCAGAGCAAACATAGCCGATACGCTTGAAGGCAGTGATTTCACCTCAATTCAAGAACGTATAGCGCATTTCAAAGCCTTTACCACAGACACGGTTAAAGCGAATAAACCCTTCAAACAAAGAGATACTGTTCAGCATGAAAGTCAACCAGCACAGCTAAAGCCATTTGGTGGTAATCATATTAAAGGCACGATCCCCTTTGCCTTACTAGATTACATTGAATTAGTCGATTGGAGTGGCCGTCACATAGATCCAAAGAAAAAAGGATATATCAACAAGACTGTGCCAAAAGTGCTGCTCAATTTGAATATAGAAGAAGCGCACTGGCTTGAATCAATTCAACGTTTCAGACGGCAATACTCAAATTTTGCAGGCAGCAAACAACGGTTAAAGCAACAAGCTGCAACCAATGACGTTAAATGGTATAAAGGCGCAGGTTGAGACTGCGAGATTATTCAAGTGAATTATCAAAAAATACAATTAGGTATTGATAAAAATTAAACCTATAGAGCATATTTATTGCCTAAACCTCTTCCAAGCTACTCAACTCTGCGTTTTACAACAAACAGAGTGTAAAAATAATAACAACGTTACCCACGATGTGAGAGTCGTTAAATTTTTAACAACAAAATGTGCCTGTCCTTTATATTTTCTTATATTTTCTATTTAAGCCGCTATGTGTATTCGAACAAAGCCTGCTAATGTTCAGTAACATCTTAGTTTATTTATGCTTGCTACAAGCGCGAATAATTATAAACTAATTGTATGTTAGAGCGTATTTTTTGCCTTTACTACATACTTCCCTATTTCCTCACCGTTCTTTTTCTAAAAATATTAGGCTGCCAGCCAAAATGTAAGGCACCAAGTCTTAAAAACACAGTAACCAAAAGTGATCCTAAAATACACCATATGTAGTTTACTTCGAGTAAAAACAATGCAGCGTAAGTAAGTCCACCACAGAAACAGGTAGTGGAATATAGTTCATCACGCATTACTAGCGGCACTTCACGACAAATGACATCTCGCATTAAGCCACCAAAGATCCCTGTGGTCATGCCCATAGTGATAGCGACCATCATAGTCGTGCCTTCTAATAAAGCCTTTTCAATGCCTACTATATTAAATATAGCCATGCCAATTGCATCAACCAACAACATATAATAATTTGATACATCAGGGAGGTAGCGAATAAACATAACAGCCACAAATATAGAACCATAAGTTGCATATAAATAACTAGGTTCTGCAATCCAAAAAACGGGTTGATTCAGTAATATATCCCGTAAAGTACCGCCGCCAAGTGCTGTAACAGTACCAACAACTACCACACCAAAACCGCCAATATCTTTATCATGCCCAAGCAGAGCGCCAGAAATAGCAAAAAATGCGACACCAATTAAACTTAAAACATTAAAATATTCAGCTGTCATCTAGGCTTCCTTACCGATTTAATCATTCGCATTTTAATCTAGGGATAGTTTATTTACGCTGAATATAGATAAATTTATTAAATCAAATAATGGAGAAAGGTAGAGTATGCAAGCTACATCTATATGTGCATTTTTGTATTGTGGCAGCAGAATGAACGACGGCTATAGAACGCAGGGTTTTAACAGTATGATTGATCGAAAGTGTTAAAGGTATTATTTATAAGTTTTACGCGGAACCTTTTTAGGTCACTTGTTCGGCTATGAATATAAGTTGTGTGGAAATATTGGAGAACTCGTTATTTGATCAAGACTGATCTCGAAATCCAATCAAGGTATTATCGGTAAATATCAGCCACATCTATCACTAAATCTTTTAAACGCGGTATTGCTCAACTAAAACAATTTATTTTTATTGCGTTCAGCTTGTAACCTAACAAAGAACAAAGTAAAAACTTTGCTCTTTTTTCTTAGCATAAGTACGCGTTAATAAACGTTTGATTATTTTAACGAGGCATTAATTTCATTAAGAACCGCGACAGGATCTGCGGACTGTGTGATTGGGCGGCCAACAACTAGGTAATCACTGCCATCATCAATGGCTTGTTTTGGCGTCATAATGCGCTTTTGATCCCCTGCATCACTGCCTGCTGGGCGAATGCCTGGGGTCACAAGTTTAAACTCTTCACCTAGCTCTGCTTTCAATTTCTTCGCTTCTTGTGCTGAACACACTACCCCGTCAAGGCCAGATTCTTTTGCAAGTTTTGCTAAATAGATTACTTGCTCTTCTGGCGTTTTATCAACACCTAAACGAGTAAGCTCTGCCGCATCCATACTGGTTAACACTGTTACAGCGATTAAAAGTGGTGCATCATCTCCAAACTGCTCTAAAGCTTGTTTGGCTTTAGTCATCATTTCAACACCGCCACTGGCATGAACGTTAACCATCCATACACCCATCTTAGCTGCAGCTGTTACCGCTTTAGCTACTGTGTTTGGAATATCATGAAATTTTAAATCAAGGAAAACATCAAAACCTAGCTCAATGAGCTCTTTAACAAATGCAGGACCAAAATAAGTAAACATTTCTTTGCCGACTTTTAAGCGGCAGGTGTCAGGAGAAAGTTGTTTAACAAAATTTAATGCTGTTTGCTGATCATCATAATCAAGGGCTATAAGAACTTTTTTTGATTGTTCGAGAGACATAACTTTCCTAAAACGAATTGAAAATAAGTAAAATTAAAAACCGTCTAAGCCACGGCTTGGCACTATGGTTTCCCAATGTTTACACGACGGGCAAACCCAATAAATAGTATGGCTTGTAAATCCACAATGCTGGCATTGAAAAGCAGGCTTTGTGGCAATGTAAGATGTAACTAGATTATCGATCTGATCGAGAACATCTTTAATGTTGTGATTTTGCTTTGCTAATAATTGCAGTAAAAAACTAAAACCACGAATAGTAGGCTGACGCTTAAGACTATCAGTTAGAAACTTAATGGCCTGTTCTGTATGCCCCTGCTCTATAAGGGCTTGGCAATGCTTTATTTTTATTAACACACCGCCTTTATCTATTAATTGTAAAAGCAACTCATGAAATTGGTGTGTTAAGTTTAATTGGTGGTAGCTGTGTGCTAAATCTTCAATAAATAATGGTGCAAAAAAAGTAAAATTACAGATTAACTCACGCCAATAATATATTGCTTTAACATAATCTTCTTTTGCGAATGCTGACTGACCAAGCTCAAATAATGGTCTTATTGTTTTTTGGTTTAAGCTGATTGCTTTTCGCATAATTTGCGGATCGTTTTCAAGCAAAGCAGCTTCGCAATAAAAGTTTGCTATAGCTTTGAAATGTTGAGGCTTTGAAAACAAGTCGCTGTGTGCCTCAAACATGTTTATCCCCTTTTCCCACTCTCTTGTTTGAGCGTATAAGGTTAGGAGTGGATCAACGGCTTGTTCATGACTTGCTTTTACTAACCAGGCTAAATGTTCTTCAGCGCCATCAAGCATACCTGCCATAATATAATCTTCGGCAAGTTCTAAACGGCTTGCAGCAGCTTGCTGCTCATTCAAACTTGGGTGTTTTAAAAGTAGTTCATGAATTTTTATAGCACGGTCGAGTTCGCCTCGACGACGAAACATAGTGGCGAGCGTTGAGTAATGCTCAACAGAATCAGCGGCAACTTCAAGTAGATTAATAAGGTGTTCTAAACCTTGATCTTCCTCTCTATCAAGTAAAAACTTCAAGCCTTTACTGTATTCAGAGGTAATTTGGCGGTTTAATTGATGAGCTTGGTTTTTCGCACTGTTTTTACCCATAATCCAGCCATAACCAGCCGCAACAGGCAACAGCAAAAACAAAAGCTCAATCATAATTAAGTGTCTTTATTAGCAACAAACTTAGTGTTGTTTTTTTCAGGTGCTAACTTTTTCTTTAAGCGGTAATTTTGCCATTTTAATTGTGAAAATAGTTTAAAACTAATAAAACAACCAACGACAACACCTAAAGCAAAGCAGATACTTATAATCATAGCTAAAGGCAGTGTGTTACTGGCAATAATATAATTAATTTGTACTAACTGCGGATTCTGAGAACCAAGCACAAATGCAAATATCAAGCATATTGCTACGAGGATAATTTTTAATACTCGAAACAAGTAACTACTCCTGCTGGTAACTAGGCGATGCTCGCATTAACGCGATCTCTTAGCTCTTTACCAGGCTTAAAATGAGGTACGTGTTTACCATCTAACTCAACCGTATCACCTGTTTTAGGGTTACGACCAGTACGTGGTGAACGAAAGTGAAGTGAGAAACTACCAAAACCACGGATCTCAATGCGATCTGAGTTTGCTAATGAGCCGGCCATTTGTTCAAGAATTTCTTTAACGGCGTTTTCAACATCTTTCACAGGTACCTGAGCATGTTGTTCGGCTAGTTGTTCTATCAATTCTGACTTAGTCATAACGTTTCCTTAAAAAGAGATAAAGGAAGGGCAACACTGCCCTTCCAATGAAGACTAATTATTAGTCTTTTTGTGCATTTGCGAATGCAGCAGCCATTGCGTTTTCGAACACTGGCTCTTCTTTCTTAAGCTTCTCTAATGCTTCTTTCTCTTCTGCTTCGAAAAGAGCTTTAACAGATAAGCTTAAAGTGCGGTTCTTACGATCAACACCAACATATTTCACTTCGATTTCGTCGCCTACAGAAACAACAGAAGTTGCATCTTCAACGCGCTCTTGAGCGATATCAGCTACACGGATGTAACCTTCAACGCCTTCGATAAGTTCAACAGTTGCGCCTTTCGCATCAACTTCAGTCACTTTACCTTTAACAATAGCACCTTTTTTGTTTGCATCAAGGTAGTTATTGAATGGGTCAGCTTCGATTTGCTTAACACCTAGAGAGATACGTTCGCGCTCTGGGTCAACTTGCAATACGATAGCAGTGATTTCGTCGCCTTTCTTGAATTCACGAACAGCGTCTTCGCCAGGTGTATTCCAAGAAATGTCTGAAAGGTGTACAAGACCATCAATACCACCGTCAAGACCGATAAAGATACCGAAGTCAGTGATTGATTTGATCTTACCAGTAACTTGGTCGCCTTTGTTTTGTAGACGAGCAAATTCCTGCCAAGGATTAGCAATACATTGCTTAAGACCAAGAGAAATACGACGACGTTCTTCGTCGATTTCAAGAACCATAACTTCAACAGTGTCACCTAGTGAAACAACTTTTGAAGGGTGGATGTTCTTGTTAGTCCAATCCATTTCAGAAACGTGTACTAGACCTTCAACGCCTTCTTCGATTTCTACGAAGCAACCGTAATCAGTAAGGTTAGTTACACGACCAGAAAGTTTAGAACCTTCTGGGTAACGACCAGCGATAGCTGCCCATGGATCTTCGCCAAGCTGTTTAAGGCCTAGAGATACACGAGTTTTATCTTTGTCGAATTTAAGAACTTTAACTGCGATTTCGTCGCCAACATTAACGATTTCTGAAGGGTGCTTAACACGCTTCCACGCCATATCAGTGATGTGTAGTAGACCATCAACACCGCCAAGGTCAACGAATGCACCGTAGTCAGTAAGGTTCTTAACGATACCTTTAACTTCTTGGCCTTCAACAAGGTTAGCAAGAAGCTCTTCACGTTCTTGTGAGTTTTCTGATTCGATAACTGCACGACGTGAAACAACAACGTTGTTACGTTTTTGGTCAAGCTTGATTACTTTAAATTCAAGCTCTTTGCCTTCAAGGTGAGTTGTGTCACGTACTGGACGAACATCAACAAGTGAACCAGGTAGGAAAGCACGGATTGAATCAACTTCAACTGTGAAACCGCCTTTAACTTTACCGTTGATAACACCAGTAACAGTCTCTTGCTCTTCACATGCTTTCTCAAGACGGATCCACGCTTCGTGACGCTTCGCTTTCTCACGAGAAAGGATAGTTTCACCGAAACCGTCTTCGATTGCATCTAGTGCAACATCTACTTCGTCGCCAACAGCAACTTCTAGTTCACCAGCAGCATTTTTGAATTGCTCTGCAGGGATAGCACTTTCTGATTTAAGACCAGCATCTACAAGTACAATGTTGTTCTCGATTGAGATTACTGTACCTTTAACGATAGAGCCTTGCTCTGCTTCAAAACCCTTTAGGCTTTCTTCAAATAACTGCGCAAAATTTTCTGACATACGAATATACGTCTCATATATTTAATACCAATAAGCAACCATGCTGCATGGGGTTGTTAAAATAGCACTGGCATCCTGCTGGTGCATGTAAAATGTGTTTAACTTCTTTTCGGAAGTTTACCCTCAGAAATAGCAGAATCTAACAAAGTCATAACTTTATCAAATACTTGCTGAGCATTAAGCTCACTAGTATCAAGCTCAAGAGCATCTTCTGCAGGCACAAGCGGCGCAACTTCACGATTCATATCGCGATCATCACGTGCTTGAATGTCTTCTAATAGACCACTTAGTGTAACATCAAGACCACGTTCATTCAACTCAACATAACGCCTGCGAGCTCGTTCTTGTGCACTAGCGGTTAAATATATTTTTAGCGGCGCGTCTGGAAACACTACAGTCCCCATATCACGTCCATCCGCAATCAAGCCATTTTCTGTGCGAAACGCACGTTGGCGACGAAGTAGCGCTTCTCTCACTCGAGGTAAAGCAGCTACTTTTGATGCCGCTGCACCAACATCTTCGTTACGGATCGTTGTTGTAACATCTTCGCCTTCAAGAATAACTTTACCGGCGTTCGTATCACTATCAACTAAAAACTGTACATCTAAGTTGGCAGCTAAAGGCACTAAAGCCTCTTCATTATTCAAAGCAATTTGATGATGAAGTGCCGCTAAAGACAACACACGATATATCGCGCCACTGTCTAGTACATCCCATCCTAATTTATCGGCTAACAAGCGACAAACAGTTCCTTTACCTGAACCACTTGGGCCATCAACGGTGATTACGGGCATTAATAACGCCTGCATTTAAACCTCCTGCAATGCACACCAAAATAAAACCGCCGTATTATACGCCAGATATTAAAATAGATCCGCTTTTTGTATGTAAGTTTTTATGTTTATTGATTTGAATCTATTCACTTACACTTTCTAATACCTTGAAAAAGGTAGGAAACGTTTTATATGTGCACTTAGGATCGTTAATTGTTATAGCTTTACCACCTACCGCAACCATTGAAAAACACATCGCAATTCGATGGTCGTCATAGGTATCTATTGCTACATCATTGAACTGTTTAGGCGGTGTAATTTCAATATAATCTTCACCTTCAACAACATCTGCTCCTACTTTGCGAAGCTCTGTTGCCATAGCATGTAATCTATCTGTTTCTTTAACGCGCCAATTGTAAATATTGCGAATGGCCGTTGGTCCTTTTGCGAATAAAGCTACCGTCGCAAGGGTCATTGCAGCATCTGGAATTGCGTTAGCATCGATATCAACCCCATTTAGCTGCCCTTTACGAACAACTAAGCGCTCGTCATACCAATCAATTTTAGCACCTACCTGCTCCATCACTTTGGCAAAACCAATATCACCTTGAACAGACTTAGCACCGACACCTTTTATTTCAATTTCACCGCCCGCTATTGCGGCGGCTGCAACAAAATAGGAAGCAGATGACGCATCTCCCTCTACCATAATCCGTTCTAAAGCTTGATACTGCTGTGAACCTTTTACTTTGAATGTCTGATAATCATCATGGCTAACCTGTACACCAAAACGTGCCATAACATCTAATGTAATATCGATATAAGGCTTTGATACTAGAGTGCCTTTTATAGAGATTGTGGTATCACCGTTAAATAAAGGTGCAGCCATTAATAGCGCGGTTAGAAACTGGCTCGAAATACTGCCATCAATTTCTACTTGGCCGCCAGCTATTTCACCACCACAAATTTTCAGTGGTGGATAATCTTTGCTTTTTAAATAATTAACATTGCCGCCTAGCGATTGTAATGCATCAACTAAATGACCAATTGGGCGCTCTTCCATACGCGGCTCGCCAATTAACTCATACTCGCCCTTTACCGCTGCAAGTACTGCAGTTAAAGGTCGATATGCCGTTCCTGCGTTACCCAAAAATAAAGGCTCTGACGGCGTTAAAAACTCTCCACCAACACCTTGTACCGTTGCTATTGTTTTATCTTCATTAAGTTCGACATTAACGCCTAATAGCTTTAGGGCACCAAGCATATGGCGAATGTCATCGCTATCAAGTAAGTTTTCAACAACGGTAGTCCCTTTGGCAAGAGCAGCTAATAAAAGTATTCTATTAGATAAACTTTTTGACCCTGGTAATGTAACACTGCCATTAACGCGTGAAATAGGCTCTAAACGAAGTTGTTCCATTAACTGTTCTCCTTCGCAAATTTAGCCATAAAGTCCACCAAGGCTTGAACCCCTGCAAGCGGCATTGCATTATAAATACTTGCACGCATCCCACCTACAATTCGGTGACCTTCAAGCGCAACTAAACCTGCTGCTTTAGCCTGACTTAAAAACTGCTCATTTAAGCTTTCGTCATTTAGCCAAAACGGTACATTCATACGAGAACGACAATGTTTAGCGACTTTATTAGTGTAAAAGGGTGACTCATCAATAAATCCATATAGCAGCTCTGCTTTCGCAATATTTTGCTGCTCCATCGCTTTCACCCCACCGTTTTGCTCAAGCCATTCGAATACTTCAGCGGCTAAGTACCATGCAAATGTTGGTGGCGTGTTGTACATGCTGCCTTGTTTAACTTCAAGCGCATAATCAAATACACCTGGCTTAGGGAGTCCTTGGCGTTCAAGTAGGGTTTTGCGAACTATAACAATGGCAAGCCCTGAAGGACCTATATTCTTTTGTGCACCGGCATAAATTAAATCAAACTGGTTAACATCAAATTCGCGAGACAATATAGTTGATGACATATCAGCAACAATAGGCGCAGTTGGATGACTTGGCACATCAAAGACTTCAATACCGTCAATGGTTTCATTAGGACAATAATGAATATATGAAGCATCCTTCGGGAATAACCATTCACTGACTGGTTTTATTGAAAACTGCTCACTCGTATCATTACGTACATCAAGCTCATTAACTTGGGTAAACTTTACAGCCTCAGCTACAGCCCCTTTAGACCACACACCGTTTTCACAATAAACAGCGGCTTTGTCATCTAAGTGTAAGTTTAAAGGGACAGCGGCAAATTGACCTCGACCACCACCGTGCATAAATAGTACTTCAAACTCGTCGCTTATATTCATTAATCGGCGAAGGCTTGCTTCACATTTTTCAGTTAGTGCTAAAAACTCTTTACTTCGGTGACTTATTTCCATCACCGACACACCTAGATTTTGCCAATCAACAAATTCTTTTTGTGCTTTTTCCATCACAGCTGGCGGTAGCATTGCTGGACCCGCACAAAAATTATATATACTCATTACCTTTCCTCATTCCAGTAATTACTTTTTTATTTTCAATACAGCCATAAAAAAAGCGGCCAAAGCCGCTTTTTAAAAGTTAAAATTATTCTTCTGGTGGGTTATCACCAGCGTCATCATTAACTGTTTCGACAACTTCTTCGCTTTCGCCCTCGATAGCTATAAGCTCATCGATTTCGATCTCTTCGATACGTTGTAAACCAACTACTTGCTCTTCGTCAATAGTTCTTATCAAAATAACACCTTGGGTATTACGCCCAACAGTAGAAACCTCGTTTACACGTGTTCGAACAAGCGTACCACGATTAGAGATAATCATGATTTCGTCATTGTCGTCAACTTGTACAGCACCGACAACAGCACCGTTACGTTCACTCACCTTAATCGATACAACACCTTGTGTTGCACGACTCTTAGATGGGTAATCTTCAAGTAATGTACGCTTACCGTAACCATTTTCGGTCACTGTTAAAATAGCGCCATCAGTCTTAGGCACAATCAAGGATACAACACGTTGCTCATCGGCCATCTTGATACCACGAACACCTGTTGCGGTACGACCCATTGGGCGAACACCTTTAAAGCGGACTTCAGGGTTACCATCTTCATCAAGTACAGGGTTACCATTTTCATCAACAACCGCTGTCTCTTCGGCTTCTTTAAAGCGTACCACTTTACCTGCGTCAGTGAAGAGCATGATCTCATTGCTACCATCAGTGATATCTACACCGATAAGGCTATCACCTTCATTCAGGTTTACCGCAATGATACCGCTCGCACGTTGGCGACTGTATGCAGTCAGTGGGGTTTTCTTCACTGTACCAAATGCAGTTGCCATGAAGATGTATTTATCTTCTTCGTATTCACGTACCGGTAGGATAGCGGTAATACGCTCATCTGCTTCAAGTGGTAACAAGTTTACAATTGGCTTACCACGTGCCGCACGGCTAGCTAGTGGTAATTGATACACTTTAAGCCAGTATAAACGCCCTGCTGTTGAGAAACACAATATAGTATCGTGAGTATTTGCAACCAGTAAACGTTCAATGAAATCTTCATCTTTCATTTTCGTTGCTGATTTACCTTTACCACCACGTCGCTGGGCTTCGTAATCTGATAATGGTTGATACTTCACATACCCTTCATGAGATAAGGTTACAACAACATCTTCTTCGTTGATCAAATCTTCAAGGCTAATATCATGTGCTGCAGCGTTAATTTCTGTACGACGCTCATCACCGTATTGGTCTTTAATTTCAACCAACTCATCACGAATAACTTCCATTAAACGCTCAGGCGATGCCAAGATATGTAATAACTCAGCAATTAAATCTAATAACGTTTGGTATTCGTTTAAGATTTTTTCATGTTCAAGGCCAGTTAGCTTGTGTAAGCGTAGGTCAAGAATTGCTTGGGCTTGCTGCTCTGAAATATAATATTGGCCATCACGAATACCTAAGTCGTCCGCTAACCAATCAGGGCGTGCAACATTCGCTTCACCCGCTTTTTCAAGCATCGACTTAACATTACCCAATTCCCAAGGACGGGCTGTTAACGCCGCTTTCGCTTCAGCTGGTGTTGGTGATTTACGAATAAGCTCAATGATTGGGTCAATATTCGCAAGCGCGATAGCTAAACCTTCAAGCGTATGTGCGCGATCACGTGCTTTACGTAAATCAAACACAGTACGACGAGTGACTACTTCACGGCGGTGAATGATAAACTCTTCAAGCATTTCTTTTAGGTTGAAGCATTTAGGTTGGTTATTGATCAAAGCAACCATATTCATACCAAACACGGTTTGAAGCTGTGTTTGTGCATACAAGTTATTAAGAATAACTTCGCCTACATCACCACGTTTGATCTCAATAACGATACGCATACCGTCTTTATCAGATTCATCACGTAATGCGCTAATACCTTCAATTTTCTTATCTTTTACAAGTTCAGCGATTTTTTCAATCAAACGCGCTTTGTTTACTTGATAAGGAATTTCATGAACGATGATAGTCTCTCGACCTGATTTTTCGTCCACTTCAATTTCAGCACGAGCACGGATATACACTTTACCACGGCCAGTTAAATAGGCTTGTTCAATGCCTTTTTTACCGTTAATAATTGCCGCAGTTGGGAAATCAGGGCCAGGAATGTATTCAATGAGCTCATGAATAGTTAAATCTGGGTTTTGAATTAAAGCCAAACAGCCATTAATTACCTCAGATAAATTGTGTGGCGGTATATTTGTCGCCATACCAACCGCAATACCTGACGAGCCATTCACTAACAAGTTAGGAACTTTTGTTGGTAACACGTCTGGGATTTGCTCAGTACCATCATAGTTAGGTACAAAATCCACCGTCTCTTTCTCAAGGTCGGCTAGTAATTCATGCGACATTTTTGCCATACGTACTTCGGTATAACGCATAGCTGCCGCAGAGTCACCATCAACAGAACCAAAGTTACCTTGGCCGTCTACTAACATGTAACGTAAAGAAAATGGCTGGGCCATACGAACTATGGTGTCATAAACCGCACTGTCGCCATGGGGATGGTATTTACCAATTACGTCACCGACAACACGTGCCGATTTTTTATATGGTTTATTCCAATCATTACTAAGCTCGTTCATTGCAAACAAAACGCGGCGGTGAACTGGTTTTAAACCATCACGCACGTCTGGTAATGCACGCCCAACAATTACGCTCATCGCGTAATCTAGGTAGGACGTTTTTAACTCGTCTTCAATATTGACTGGCAGAATTTCATTGGCGAGATCAGTCATTTGATATCACATTCCTTCAGTATTAACTCTTAACGTACCATTTTAACGGTCTTCAGAGTATTTGTTGTTATTAAACGTATTCTAATAGACCATGCTATCACAATTAATTTAGATTTACAGGCGCTAAATCTTTGCGATTTATTAATTTAGCCCTATATAATGGCCTCAGATTGACGAGGAAGTATTTTATGACCGAACATCAAAATGTAGATAGTGCAGAAATTGCAAAGTTTGAAGCCATTGCCGAAAGGTGGTGGGATTTAGAGGGTGAATTTAAGCCTCTTCACGAGATTAACCCGTTACGGTTAGATTTTATCACCAACAAAACACAAGGCTTATTTGATAAGGAAGTGCTTGATGTGGGCTGCGGTGGCGGCATTTTAACCGAGAGTATGGCACGAATGGGTGCCAAGGCAACAGGCATTGATATGGGTCAAGAGCCTCTGACAGTGGCAAAACTTCATAGTTTAGAAACGGGTGTAGATGTAGATTACATAAAAGTACCTGCAGAAGAGTATGCCCAAGCAAACCCTGCTCGCTTTGACTTAATTACCTGCATGGAAATGTTAGAGCACGTACCCGACCCAGCTTCTATTATTCATGCGGTAGCTGCGCTTGCTAAACCTGGCGCAGATGTGTTTTTCTCAACTTTAAACAAAACACCAAAAGCGTATTTATTTGCCATTGTAGGGGCTGAAAAACTACTAAAAATGGTGCCTGAGGGCACGCATGACCATAAGAAGTTTATTAAACCGGCACAATTGATTGCTTGGGCTGAGCAAGCAGGTTTAAAAGTAAGAGCCAGTACTGGTCTCAACTATAATCCATTATCTAAACAATACACGCTCAATAACGATGTAAGCGTTAACTATATTCTCCATTTTGAGAAGCTTGCATAATGGTTATTTCAAACAAGCAGATCCACGATATAGATTATGAAGCCTTTATTTTTGACTTAGATGGCACGTTACTTGATACCGCCGACGATTTAGGAGCAGCACTAAACACAGTATTAGTGTCGCATAACTTACCCAAAGTCAGCGCTGATATATATCGTCCTGCAGCTTCTAACGGCGCGGTTGCGTTATTGCAAGCAGGCTTTGGTGAGCGTTGGCTTAATCAAGAAGACCAAAATGCGCTTCGCCAGCAACTACTTAGCGCTTACAGTGATAATATTGCTGTTCACAGCCGCTGCTTTGATGGTGTTGCGCAACTATTATTGGCACTTGAAAAGAAAAACATAAAATGGGGGATAATGACTAACAAACCCAGCTTTTTAACGATCCCACTGATTGCAGAGATTAAAGCGCTTCAAAATGCACAAGCAGTTGTCAGTGGTGACACGCTTGAGGTAGCAAAACCCTCACCTTTACCTTTGTTACACACAGCCGAACTATTAGCAGTAGATCCAAGGCGTTGTTTATATATAGGTGATGCCGAGCGTGATATTCAAGCTGCAAAAGCCGCAGGTATGAGCAGCGCGACAGCACTGTGGGGTTATGTACCTAGTGAATCAGACGCATTAGATTGGAATGCTGATTTTAATTGGCAAAGTCCAATTGATGGATTTAACCACATATAGTGTATTATTAGCATTAAAACACTATATATTGTGATTAGGCTAATTTTAACTCAAACTATGATGATAAAAAAAGCAGCCTAAATTTATTTTTGAAATGACTAAATTTAGTAGATCTTGAGTTGCTTTTTATAAATTTCATTTTAATCAAAAGGTCAAAGGTTAATGGCTACTAACACAATCATGTTATCCCAAACTTATCCACAAAGGGGCCCCTTTATGCCTCTTGCAAATGATCGCAGACCACACTATCTTGTGATCTAGAATTTGAAGAGCACCAGATATTGTGGCTAAATGTTATTCAATTAAATTCGATTTTAACCTTAATAAATAGAATAATAATTTTCTAAGACTATATTTCCCAAGGAATACAGGCAAAACTATGAACCAACAGCTATCTGTAAGCAAACGTGACGGCCGTAAAGAGTCACTTGATTTAGATAAAATCCATCGCGTCATTGCTTGGGCCGCCGAAGGTCTGAATAATGTGTCTGTCTCGCAAGTTGAATTGAAATCTCACATTCAATTTTATGATGGTATTCGTACTGAAGATATTCACGAAACAATCATCAAAGCAGCCGCAGACCAAATTTCTAAAGACAGTCCTGATTATCAATACTTAGCGGCTCGTTTAGCTGTATTCCATCTACGTAAAAAAGCGTATGGTCAATTTGAGCCACCTCGCCTTTATGACCAAATAACAAGACTAGTAGAAGACAAACGTTATGACGCACACCTACTAGTCGACTACACTGAACAAGAAATTGATGAGCTTGACAACTACCTTGATCATAGCCGAGACCTAAACTTCAGCTATGCTGCTGTAAAGCAGCTTGAAGGTAAGTATTTAGTACAAAACCGTGTAACAGGTGAAATCTATGAAAGTGCACAGTTTTTATATATCCTTGTGGCTGCAAGCTTGTTCTCAGATTACCCTAAAGAAACGCGTTTAGATTACGTTAAACGCTTTTATGACGCGGTATCGCAATTTAAAATTTCTTTGCCTACACCTATTATGGCAGGTGTGCGTACACCAACACGTCAGTTTAGCTCGTGCGTGTTAATTGAATGTGGCGATAGCCTTGATTCAATCAATGCAACATCTTCTGCTATTGTTAAGTACGTTTCACAACGTGCTGGTATTGGTATTAATGCCGGTCGTATCCGCGCATTGGGAAGCCCTATTCGCAATGGCGAAGCATATCACACAGGATGTATCCCGTTTTATAAACACTTCCAAACAGCGGTTAAAAGTTGTTCACAAGGCGGTGTCCGTGGTGGCGCAGCAACGTTATTCTACCCACTATGGCATTTAGAAGTTGAAAACCTACTGGTGCTTAAAAATAACCGTGGTGTTGATGACAACCGTGTTCGTCACTTAGATTATGGTGTGCAATTTAATAAGTTAATGTATTCACGTTTAATAAAAGACGATTACATTACATTATTTAGTCCATCAGACGTGCCTGGTCTATACGATGCTTTCTTTGAAGACCAAGATGAATTTGATAAATTGTATGTTCAATATGAACAAGACGAATCAATTCGTAAAAAGCGTATCAAAGCCATTGAGTTGTTTTCTATGTTTGCACAAGAGCGTGCAAGCACAGGCCGTATTTACCTGCAGAATGTTGATCACTGTAATACTCACAGCCCGTTTATTTCAAAAGTTGCGCCAATTCGTCAATCAAACTTGTGTTTAGAAATTGCATTACCAACTAAGCCATTGAATAACGTAAATGATGAAGAAGGCGAAATCGCTTTATGTACATTATCAGCGTTTAACTTAGGTGCAATTGAGTCACTTGATGAATTAGAAGAACTTGCTGAACTTGCAGTCCGTGCTTTAGATAACTTACTTGATTTCCAAGACTACCCTGTTCCAGCAGCTAAAAATGCAACTATGGGACGTCGAACGCTTGGTATAGGTGTTATCAACTACGCATACTACCTAGCTAAAAATGGTAAGCGCTATTCTGACGGCAGCGCGAATGCTCTGACCCATAAAACGTTTGAAGCTATTCAGTATTACCTTATGAAAGCATCAAATGAACTAGCAAAAGAGCGCGGTGCTTGCCCTAAGTTCAATGAAACAACGTATTCTCAAGGCATAATGCCAACAGATACATACAAAACTGACCTTGATAAGATTTGTGATGAACCACTGCATTTAGATTGGGATGCACTACGTGCCAGCATTAAAGAGCATGGTATGCGTAACTCAACATTATCAGCACTGATGCCATCAGAAACATCGTCACAGATTTCAAATGCAACAAATGGTATTGAACCACCTCGCGGTCATATCAGCGTTAAAGCTAGTAAAGATGGTATCTTAAAACAGGTCGTTCCTGAGTATGACCGTCTTAAAGATAGCTATGAGTTGTTATGGGATATCCCATCGAACCAAGGTTATTTGCAATTAGTGGGTATTATGCAAAAGTTTGTTGATCAAACGATCTCTGCTAACACTAATTATGATCCAAACAAGTTCGAAGGCGGTAAAGTACCTATGAAGGTGTTACTGCAAGACTTGCTTGCTGCTTACAAGCTGGGTGTTAAAACCTTGTATTATCATAATACCCGCGATGGCGCATCAGATTCACAAGATGATACAGCTGTTCAAGCGGAAGATGATGATTGCGCAGGCGGCGCATGTAAAATTTAAGCACTGTTTTTAAATATATTCATAGCGGGTTTTGCCCGCTTTGCCCTGTTAGTTTTTTGAGTGATCCTATGTCTTATACTACTTTTAGTCGAAACCATAATAACCAATTACAAGAACCGATGTTTTTCGGCCAAACAGTAAACGTTTCTCGTTATGACCAACAAAAATACCCTATTTTTGAAAAATTAATTGAAAAACAACTTTCTTTCTTTTGGCGCCCAGAAGAAGTAGATGTTAGTAAAGACCGCTTAGATTTCCAAGCACTACCAGAGCATGAAAAACATATATTTTTAAGTAACCTTAAGTACCAAACACTGCTCGATAGTGTTCAGGGTCGTTCACCAAATGTTGCTTTGCTGCCAATTGTCTCAATCCCAGAGCTTGAAACGTGGATTGAAACGTGGGCATTCAGTGAAACTATTCACAGTCGCTCATACACACACATTATCCGTAACGTGACTCAGTCACCAGAACTGATATTTGACGATATTGTAAGTAACGACAAAATCAGTGAACGAGCTGATGCCGTGACTAAATATTACGATGAGCTGATCAATAAAGTAGCTATCTACAATTTATATGGTGAAGGTAAACATGAGCTTAACGGTGAGACCGTTAATATTAGCTTATTTGAACTTAAAAAATTACTTTATCTAGCCATGATGTCTGTAAATATCCTAGAAGCAATTCGCTTTTATGTTAGTTTCGCATGTTCTTTTGCTTTTGCAGAGCGTGAGCTTATGGAAGGTAACGCAAAAATCATCAAACTCATTGCCCGTGATGAAGCGCTTCACTTATCAGGTACTCAGCATATTTTAAATATTATGCAAGATGGCAAAGATGACCCTGAGATGGCTATTGTTGCAGCGCAGTGCAAAGACGAAGCGATTAAAATGTTCGTTGATGCAGCAGAGCAAGAAAAGGAATGGGCTGAGTATTTATTTAAAGATGGTTCAATGATTGGCCTTAATAAAGACATCCTTTGTCAATATGTTGAATACATTACAAATGCACGCATGAGTGCAGTAGGACTTCCTACCCAGTTTGAAAATAATAGTAACCCAATTCCATGGATAAGCTCTTGGTTAGTATCAGATAACGTACAAGTAGCCCCGCAAGAAGCTGAGATTAGCTCATACCTTGTTGGTCAAATTGACTCTCAAGTCGATGCCTCTGACTTTGGTGATTTTGATCTGTAATGTCTGACAGTAACACTGTCAGGCTTGACCTTGCAGAGCACAGCCAGAATATTAACTTTGATTCTGGCTGCCCTTCCCTCTTAGCTTGTCTAGAAAACCACAAATTTGCCGTGTCATATCAGTGTCGAGAAGGATACTGCGGTGCATGTCGTGTAAAGCTCAAAGAAGGCCAAGTGGTTTATAATCAAGAGCCTTTAGCGTTCGTCCGAGAAGGCGAGATATTATTGTGCTGTTGCAAACCAGATGGTGATATAACATTAACGTTAGAATAATTTTTGGTAAATAAACTCAAACCGATTAGGTTAATTCCAAACAAATTCAGTAGTCTGATAGTAATGCGCTTCATCACTAATACTGACACTGTGTTGATCAATAGTGATATTCCAATACAAATTTCGGGTTAAATTAGACTCTAGTTTATCAATGAACTGCTTATCAATTTCTATAAAGTGGCTATTGGGTAATAAAGATAAACGTGGTTTGACCTCCGAAAGCCATGGACTTTGAGCAATCGTTAAGATAATTAGCTCATCAACAGTTTTTGCTACTTTTAATAAGCGGTGTAAATCAGCACTATCTACACACATCCATTTTTTATAATGCTCATCAAGTGCCTTGATGCTGACATCAGGCATAAATTTATTAAACTGATTATTCAGGCGAGCAGCATCATCGTATGACAAAAAACTGTAACCTAATAGCTTTAATATAAAGTGCTCTAACGTTTCACCCTTAGTCAACGAAGTTGTAAAGACTTCACTGTGATTACATTGTTGGCGCAAATCAGCAATTGTGAAACGAGCTTTGAATATTTGATTCTTATCACTCATAGTATCACCAAAAATTGAGCGTCTTTACTACAGTGTAGTTTACTTATTCAAAAATAGAACTATAAAGCTATGGTATAACATTATTGATATGACAACACGGTGTGTGTTATATTATATCACAACATCGAAACCAATAAATGTAGTAACTATGAACCGATACTCTATTCTCTCAGGCGCAATAATTTCAGCTCTTAGCTCGTATTCAGCTCAAGCGGCTATCGTTAATGGTCACGTCGTTGACCCTAATAACCAGCCGATTGCTAATGCAGATGTGCATATTCACGGCAAAACACAATCAATAAAAACTGATTCAAATGGTAAATTTAGTATAGATATTGATGCAAAAAGCCAACTGCATATCAGTAAAAATAACTTTGTTGATGCACGCCTTGCTGTCGATGAAGATAGCGAATCAATCAATGTTACATTAGCCCCTACTTCTGTAGAAACCGTTGTTGTGTATGCCTCTGCTTTACACAAAAATAGTCTTGAAATGATTTCACCTGTCAATGTATTAGCCGGTGATGAACTAAAAAACAAAGCTAAACCTACTTTAGGCGAAACACTTAAAGGTTTACCGGGTGTTAATGCAAGCTACTTTGGACCTGTTTCATCAAGCCCTATTATTCGTGGATTAGATGGACCGCGCGTTAAGATCACACAAAATGGTTTAGACAGCAGCGATGCTTCTCGAATTGGCCCTGATCACGCTACATCAAACGACAGCCTATCGGCAGAACAAATCGAAGTACTTAGAGGACCTGCTACCCTTTTATATGGCTCAGGTGCAATAGGTGGTGTCGTAAATGTAGTTGATAACAGAATACCTACAGATAATATTGACCAATTAACAGGTGCTGTGCAATACAACCACGACACAGTTTCAAATGCTAATACATATGTAGCAAAGCTAGAAACTGGCCATGAAAACTTTAACTTCCACTTTGATGGCACAAAAAGAATGGGGGATGATTACCAAACACCTCGCTTTGAGCTTCCAGAAGAAGGCCATGAAGAGCACCATGAGCATAAAGAACATGAAGAAGAAGCCCATGAAACAGCTACATCTGTTGCAAATACCTTTATTGATAGTCAAACAGTTAACTTTGGTACCAGCTATGTAAGTGAACATTTAACAATGGGCGTCGCATATGGTCGTATTGAAACAGATTATGGTATACCTGCACATGAGCATCATGGTCATGATGAGCATGATGAGCATGATGAACATGATGAGCATGATGAACATGATGAACATGATGAGCATGATGAAGAAGCCGTTTATGCACGCGTTGAACAAGACCGCTGGCAAGCACTAATCAGTTACGCACTTCATAATAACTGGATTGAAACTATAAACCTTCGTCTAGGCTATACAGATTATAGTCATGCCGAAATCGAAGATGGCAAGATTGGTACTATCTTTAGTAATGAAACTACGGAAGCACGCTTTAATGTCGAACATAAACTTGGTAATTGGCACGGTATCGCTGGCTACCACTTCAGTGAGTCTGACTATGATGCCAATGGTGAAGAAGCGTTCACCCCAGCGAGTAAAACAACAACCAATGCCCTATTCATTCTTGAAGAACAAATGATTGGCGATGTCACCGTTGAATTAGGCGCCCGTGTAGAAGATTATACTATTG
This sequence comes from Pseudoalteromonas sp. RWi3, assembly GCF_054960735.1. Taxonomy (NCBI): domain Bacteria; kingdom Pseudomonadati; phylum Pseudomonadota; class Gammaproteobacteria; order Alteromonadales; family Pseudoalteromonadaceae; genus Pseudoalteromonas; species Pseudoalteromonas sp. RWi3. Next base: position 42,006 of record NZ_JBHNYL010000013.1, on the reverse strand, counting down.
ATAGTAATATTATTTCCCGTGACCATGACCATGACCATGATGAAGGTGAAGACCACCATGATGAAATTGAAGAAGATCATGATGAAGTAAATGCATACAGCAAAAGCTTTACTAACTTAAGTGCCTCTGTTGGTGCAATTTGGCAATACACACCAGGTCAAAGTGTTTCTTTGAGTGTTTCACACTCACAGCGAGCACCACTATCGGCTGAACTACTCTCAAATGGACTTCATATTGCAACAGGTACTTACGAGCTTGGTTTAGGCTATGTAATTGAGGATGGAGAAGCACATTTTGAACCAGAAGATATTAAGCAAGAGACAGCCAACAACTTTGATTTAAGCTTTAGGCAGTTTAGCGGTGACTTTGGCTATACAGTAAACTTTTTCTACAATGATATTAAAAACTTTTACTATCAAAAAAGTACTGGTTTGATCTACGACGAAGATCATGGCTTTGAAGAAGTCCAAACAGATCACGAGCACGAAGATGCGCTTGCTGTTTACCAATTTGTTAGTAAAGATGCTGAACTATACGGTGTTGAGTTTGACGCTCATTATCAAGTTAACAGCAATGCCATGGTAAAGGTATTTGGTGATTCAACAACTGCTAAGCTCAAAGACGAGAACTTACCTCGTATACCTGCAAATAAGTTAGGCTCTGAGTTGCAATATACACTTAATGATTGGCAATTCACACTAACAGGCACTCATTACTTTGAGCAAAATGATATTACTCAGTATGAAACAAAAACTGAAAGCTACTCGCTCTTTGATGCGCAAGCTAACTATCAACTAAGTGTTGGGCAAATAGATACACAGCTTTATATTAACGTTGATAACATCACCGATGAACTTGGTTTTGTTCATAGCTCATTTATTAAAGAAAAAGCGCCGTTACCAGGTCGTAACTTTAGTATTGGTGTACGCGGTTACTTCTAACCAAAACACTGTTAACCCAGTGTGTATAATGACTGGGTTAATCAAAAATTAAGCATAAAAAAACCACTCTTAAATAATTAAGAGTGGTTTTTTATTATGAGCATTAAACGCTCATAAAAAAGCTATTAAAGAATAGCGTGTAACTCAACATCAAATACAAGAGTTGAGAAAGGTGCGATTGCAGCACCAGCACCACGTTCGCCATAAGCAAGCTCATGAGGAACATAGATACGCCATTTAGTGCCAACAGGCATCATTTGTAGCGCTTCAGTCCAACCTTTGATTACACCACCAACTGGGAATTCAGCAGGTTGACCGCGCTCGTAAGAGCTATCAAAAACGGTACCATTGATAAGAGTACCGTGGTAATCAACACGTACTGTTGATTCAGCTGTTGGCTTTTCGCCTTCACCCGTTGCTAGAACTTCATATTGAAGACCAGACTCAGTTACAGTGATTTCAGGGCGCTTTGCATTTTCTTCTAAGAATGCGATACCTTCAGCAGAAAGTACTTTTGACTCTTCTTCACGACGAGCTTGGATTTCAGCATTGATTTTTTCGAATGCAGCTTGGATCTCAGGGATCTCAACTTGAAAATCACCGCCTGAGTAAGCATCTTTCATGCCTTCAAATACTGAATTTAAGTTTAGGCCTTCAAAAGGGTTCGCTTTAAGTTGCTCGCCCATTTGTAAACCAATACCGTAACTTGCTTTTTCAGCATCTGTAGTAAAATTATCTGACATAATGTGTTTCACGTTTTTATGTACCAGCTTAGTGTGCACTGATACCAGTTAAAAGACGCGTCTATGCTAACATAAATAAAAACGCTTTTGGGCCTAGTTTTTATTGAGTTTTCGCTTTATTAGGGTCATTCCAAAGGTAAAGACTGGCAAGCTGATTAATATTCCCCCAAGCAGTTCTTGACTTAATAAAGCATGCGTACCTACAAACAGGATTGGCACAACAATCAAACCAACAACACCGATTATTAAAGCAGCAATAACGGGCCAATAAGCATCATATTTTGTAATTAAGTGGGCACTTAATAAATTAAAACCCAAGCAATAAAGTAAAGATGTGATTAAAGGTTGATCAGGCTGCGCATCCAATGCCATTTTGACCAGTAAATTAATTGCACTGTGATAACAATATGCAAACACAACCCACAATAAACTGTGTTTTAAGATCCGCTGAAATGTATTTAATTGACGAGGCTCTGACATACTAAACTCCAGATAGCAAAAAGCCGCCCAAAAGGCGGCTTTTCAAATATGGTGGAGAGATAGGGATTTGAACCCTAGAGGGGCTACAAACCCCTGCCGGTTTTCAAGACCGGTGCATTCGACCACTCTGCCATCTCTCCGTACGGCGCGAATAATAGGCCGAAGCAGAACAGTTGTAAACCCCTAAAAGTAAAATAAATAACAATTAAACAGGTTGCGAATAAAATTCAATCAATAATATTGCTTAGGGCGTTTAGCTATCCACGAACATACTAAACACACTAATAGACTCAGTGTTGCAAAACTTAAGCACTGAAATATTAAATCAAAGCGACTTAAATCATCGCTAGGCATTATAACAAGCACAAACGCAGGCAAAATACTTAACATTAAAACGTAGCAACACACCTTAAAAGCGCGGCCAAAGTCAAATCGCTTGCTTCGCTGCATCCACCAAGTAAGAACCACAAGAATTGATACAGACGCAATTGCGACTAAATGAGGTGTTTGAGTGTTAAAAGCAGTATATAAAGTCAGCACCGCTCCCACTACACCCCAGAGTGACCACGTTAGCCATTGTTCTTTTTCACGTAAAAATAAATTTCCCATTGTTCTCGTCTTCTTTGTTGTTTTTGTTAAGACGTTCCATACAGTAGCAAAAACCAACAGATTAAAAAACAGACTGTGAAGAAAAATACTTTAAGTGTCCTTACATTTCTTACAGTGAGCAGTAATAAGTAGCTTAATAACTGCGACCTTAATCTAATCTGACTAAACAAAGAAGGTAAAGTTCAATTTGTCTATTATAAATATGTAAAAAACTGTTCTGGCTTATGTTTGGCTGATTTTTTACACTCTACAGCGGGCGTACCCAAGTATAAATACCCAACTATTTCGTCTTGTTCTGTCAGCCCTAACGCTTCTTTGACGCTTTTGCTTTGTGCAAAGTAACCTGTACGCCATACACCACCTAATCCTTGTGCAAAAGCTGCTTGTTGCATTGCAAGTACTGCACACCCTGCACTTTGAACTTGTTCAATACGAGGAACTTTAGGGTGCTGTTTATATTTTGCGATAGCAATAATTAACATTGGCGCTCTTAAAGGTAACTCTTTTGCTCTGTTAATTACTTTCTCTTCTTGTTGCTCAGAAATAGCACTTTGATAATAGATTTCACCTAAACGGCTTCGTCCGTCTCCAGTCACAACAATGAACTGCCATGGAGCGATGCATCCATGATCAGGTACTCTTAATGCAGCTTGCTTAATAATTTCAAGCTGCTCGCTAGTTGGCGCAGGTTCAACTAGACGTGGGTCAGATTGCCTTGTTAATAAAAGCTCGATAGCATCCATAATTTTTCTCGTATAAAAAAATATAGCATACCATCTATAGCTAATGCCTAGAAAGGGTGTTGTATTTAAGTTTTTTAATAACCTAGACCTTTGACTAATCCCAACTTGTTCACGCTTGCTTTACTCTAAGCACTCAATATTTAGTGCTTTGCAAAAAGCCGTATTTAAGTTTGAACAAGCGCAATGTTTATGTTGCCGGAGAAGTTATGACAACGTCAAAGCAAAATACTATTTTAAAAAAAGAAAACCTTGAGGGCACACAAGATAACGTGTCTGCTAGCTACCAAAGCTTGCATAAGCCCAGTTCACAATTTCCCACTCGCGACGAGTACCTTGAACACGAACTGCAAATAATGCAGCCAAAACGCTGGCGGCCTAATCTTCCATTTAGAGATTATCGTTTTGAATTTGAAGACACCATTCCCGCAATGGCAGGCACTATTGGTAAAGTCGTCATGGTGGGCGCTATTGCCGCAACATTTGCTGCGCCTTTAGGTTTAAGTGATGCATTTGTACTTGAAAATGTCCGCTATGAATTGTTGATTGTCGCGCTATTTATTATTTTATTTTCTGGCTTTATATTACCTACAGCCAACTTGGCTGGTACACATGGCCCATTAATTCCACTTATTCCGATTGTAGTTGCTGCAGGTGGCCACCCTATGGCATTTGGTCTATTAATAGGTGCTTTTGGTTTTATTCTTGCGATCAGTAAAGGCGGTAGTTTACTCGCACGTTTAACCAGTAAAGGCGTATGTGGCGGGTTGCTGCTTTATCTTGGCTTCATCGGCACATTATCCCAAGTCAAAAAGTTATTTGCATGGGCTGAAAGCATCAACATGAGCCATATTGCATTTATTGTTATCCTTACCACCATATTACTTTATGCACTTTTAGAACATTTTAAAAAGCGTTGGTTAGCAGTGCCATTGAGTTGCATTATTGGCGGAGTCACTGCATTTGCCTTAGGCGCGCCATTTGAATTTAAAACCGCACCAGGCTTACCTAATATGAACCCAATGTATTGGTGGGGCGAAAACACAGGTTGGATGCTTGGTTTACCGACACTGGAAAGTTTTGTAGTTGTGCTACCTTTTGCAATTTTAGCTGTTGCAATGTGGTCACCGGATTTTTTAGGACACCAAGTTTTTCAAAAAATAAGCTACCCTCAACGCACTGAAAAAGTACAAATGAATATTGATGATACAATGCTCAGTGCTTCCGTTAGACAAACATTTGGCTCTATTTTAGGCGGCTCTAACTTTACCTCATCATGGGGGACTTATATTGTTCCTGCCGCTATTGCTAAACGCCCAATCCCCGCCGGGGCAATTTTAACAGCTTTATTTTGTATTATAGCTGGCGTATGGGGTTATCCGATGGATTTGGCTATTTGGCAACCCGTGTTGTGCGTTGCTTTAATTGTTGGCGTATTTATTCCACTGCTCGAGGCTGGAATGGAAATGACCCGAGAAGGTAAGACAACCCAATCAGCAGCTATTGTGGTATTTGCATCTTCCTTAGTAAACCCTGCATTTGGTTGGTCACTTACCATGTTACTTGATAACTTAGGCCTTATAGGCTGTAAAGAGCGAAGTGCAGATTTAACACCTATGAGCCGCTGGAAAATTCCATTATTAATGTTTGTACTTTTAACGAGTGTCATGGCCATGGTAGGTATGCTACCTGGTATTCCTGCTCTTTTAAGTAGTTTTAGACACTAAATACAAAAAGCAGCAAGGTAAACTTGCTGCTTAAAAACTACGTAGCCTTAGTAAGCAATTAACCGCAACCCTATTAGTACCAACATGACAAAATTAGCGACTACACCCACTAAAAAAAAGTAACTTCGTGGACTTGGGTTCTTTTCTGTGGCAATAACATAATAAAGCGTCATATGAATTAAGCGTGAGATTACATAAACCCACATACACATAGCAAATATTCCACTGTGATAACCCATTGTGAAAGCAAACAATACACAGCCTAAAAACAAAGCACTGTTTTCGAGAGTATTATGGAACGTTCTGTGCGCTCTAAAAACAAAGCTTTCATGGCTTAAATCAGCATCAAGTTTACCAGGCACTGCATTGTCTTGACTTGCCTTACTAAAAGTAGCAACAGCCCATTGTACGAAAATCATAATCAAATAGATGTAAAGTGCAAAATATGCAGATAGAGCAAGTTCAGTCATTGTCATTCCTATTATTTTTGAGGTAAACAATATGAGCAAAAAACAAGCCAAACATAACCCATTGAATAGTAGCAACTTTAAATTTTGAAAATCTTTTTAATGTAAATAGTTACCGTCAACCTATAAAATCTACATAAGGTTAAGCATTATTTAATCACTGAAATTTGCATCTCTAAACTGATAATACTCATGTAATGCTTTGGGGACAGATACGTAAGGGTTTTTATTGTGGCCAGCGCCTTCACTATAACTAAATTTCCACGTTATAGTGTGCTCTTTATTTTGCTCTAGTGCGGCTATTAAGCCTTTAAATGATCCTGTGATGATTGGGTTTTCATCTGCACCTAGACTTAAATATAAAAAATTATCGGCCTCATTGAGCGCAGATAGACTTTTAGCAAACTCATTTACCACAACGCTGTCGTCGTACCACGCCGCCGGGCTAAAGGCAAAATAACCATCAAACAGCGCAGGCTTTGTACTCAATGTGTATAACACAAAACTACCGCCTGCTGAAAACCCAGTTAAAATACGATTATCATTTAAGCTGTAATTAGCCTCTAAAAAAGGCAGTAACTCTTTTTCAATAAATGATAGAAATACATCGGCTCGACCAAATATCGCAGGGTCATTTTCAAACGCTGGTCGAGCTCCAATACTAACCTCTTTACGGGCATATGGCGGAACCAAATCGCGATTACGGGTATCTGTCCAAAATTGATTTGGCAATGCAACTAAGATTGACCCCCTCGGCTATACCTTGCTCGGCATATATAGTTAACGTGTTATGCCAACGGCTAAGGTTGAAGTTACCGTCCGTTTTTATAATTAATGGGTAAGTTTTACTAGGATCATAATTGGCTGGTAGTCGAATGAAAAACGTTCTGTGTTCATCTAGCAGCGCAGAATATAAGGTATGATCTTCAAACTCAGATGCGCTATTTTTTTAAATAAGCACGGGTAGTTAGACCCAATGCAATCACAACGATGCACCCAAGGGTTATAAAAAATATTTTGTGTTTAAGCGCCATGTTAAGTTCTATTTTAAATTTTATATTAATTAATTTAAAACAATAACTTAATCATGTGAATAGAAGTGTTTTATAAAAGTGTAAGCAAACATGTACCTTCGCCAGAAAGAGAATTAAGCAATGAAGCACTCTGCTTCATTGCTTTGTTTTAGTACTTTATCAATTTTAAAAAAGTGATGCATTTAACCATAAATGTAGTGCGATACTTGCAGCGTAACCAAGTGCAATAACTGGAGCCCACTTTAAATGACCAAAGAAGGTATAATAACCGCGCGCTTGACCCATCAATGCCACCCCAGCCGCTGAACCTATCGAGAGTAAACTGCCGCCAACACCTGCGGTCAGGGTGATTAAAAGCCACTGCCCGTGAGACATATCAGGTTGCATTGAGAGCACAGCAAACATAACAGGAATATTGTCTATCACAGCCGAAATAACACCTAAAAATATATTAGCAGATGTCGCAGACCAGTTACCGTAAAGCATTTCAGACATCAGGTTTAAATACCCTAAAAAGCCGAGCCCGCCTACGCACATAACAATACCGTAAAAGAATAATAGCGTATCCCACTCAGCACGTGACACCTTACTAAATACGTCAAACGGTACAACACTTCCCAGTTTAGCTAAACGATCATTATCACCAATTTGTTCAGCGTGTGCCTTTTTACGTGCTAATGAACCAGGCAACGTCATTCTTAAAAAATAACCAAAAAATTGCAAATAACCTAATCCCATCATCATACCTAGTACCGGCGGTAGGTGTAAAAAGCTATGACATGCAACGGCTGTTGCAATTGTTAATAAGAATAAAGTTAAAATGCGAAGTGCTCCTCGTTTTAGCTCTATTTCTTCGTACTGCGCTGAAGGCTGCTTATCAGCAACGTAAAAACTCATAATTGCAGCGGGTACCAGGTAGTTTGCTAATGAAGGGATAAATAGCACTAAAAACTCATTAAAATGAACAAGTCCTGCTTGCCAAACCATTAATGTAGTAATATCGCCAAATGGACTAAACGCACCACCAGCATTAGCAGCAATAACGATATTAATACAACTTAGATTTATAAATGGCTTATCACCCTCAGCAACCTTCATAACCACAGCACACATCAGCAGTGCCGTGGTTAAATTGTCAGCAATCGGTGAAATGAAGAAAGCTAAAAAACCTGTGATCCAAAACAGATTTTTATAATTGAACCCTTTTTGAATCATCCAAGAACGTAAAGCATCAAAGACTCGTCGCTCTTCTAATGCATTAATGTAGGTCATGGCCACTAACAAAAATAACATCAGCTCTGCAAATTCTAACAAATTATGCCTAAATGCAGATTCGGTTATAGCGGGTATATCATTTTTTACATAATAAGCGCCAATTAAAATCCAAATAAGACCTGCGGCAACGAGCACTGGCTTTGATTTACGTAAGTGGAGTTTTTCTTCAAGCATGACTACAGCATAAGCAATACAAAATATAAAAATGCACAGTATGCCGATGGTTGAGCTGGTTAGATCTAATTGTCCCTCACTCGCCCACGCTGGGGAGCAAAATAAAAGTAACACTAAGCTAAATAAATTAAAGCCTCGTAGTAAGTTTTTCACACGGTACGTCCTGTTTTAATTTCAAAAACGGTATTTTTATAACTATTTTTATTATTAATTCTTATGAATGATGAGTTGTTATAAAAAAGTTGCTGTAAGTTACCATGATTTAACGTTAAGGCAATTATACTCAAGTCTAAATATTCATAGTTAACTGCTATGTTTGCGATAAATACAATGAATATACCCAAACCACTTCAAGATGCAGAAGTCAGCGTTTCTCAGGGGCTTAATATCAAGGCGTTACTTTGCAACAATGGCCATCCCTTTTAAGAAGTAACAACGATGAGAGTAAGTGCCTGTGAAGCGCCCAACGGGTTGGTTAAAAAGCGATATATACTGCGTTATTGCTTTTAACAATAGAACCACTATTATTTGCAATCAATGCCTTGCCTAAATCGCTTTTAATTCCAAATGAAACTCGCACCTTGAGGTGGTCTGGGTATATATGTATGCTCTGCAGGATAAACTCAATGTAAATAACAACTTTAGGGTATTGTATGCGATTTGGACCAGGCCTCTTAGTCACTGCCGCCTTTATCGGACCAGGCACAATTACTAGCGCAAGTATTGCAGGAGCAAACTTTGGTTTTACTTTAGCATGGACTTTATTATTTTCAGTAATAGTAACCATCTCATTGCAATCAATGGCGGCACGATTAGGTGTTGCAACAGGACAAGACTTAGCACAAGCATTACGTGCTCATATACACACACCGATATTTAAAGTAATTGCAGCTATATTAGTGATCAGTGCCATTGGTGTTGGGAGTGCTGCTTATGAAGCCGGCAACCTTAGCGGTGCAAGTTTAGGCTTGATAGGTATTTTCCCGCAGGTTAACTCACAAATCTGGACACCCTTGATTGCCATTTTTAGCGCTTTGCTTCTTTATAGCGGAAAACACAAAGTGGTGGAGTCTGCTCTCATAATACTCGTACTTTTGATGAGCTTAGTATTTATCTCAACATTGATTATCGCAGCGCCCCCTATTGAACAATTATTGAAAGGGTTTATACCGAGTATTCCTGAAGGCTCAATGACCACCGTACTTGCATTAATAGGGACCACCATTGTGCCTTATAACTTATTTTTGCATTCGGGTATTCTTGCTGCAAAACACAACGGAAACAACGATACTGACAAAGTCATAAAACAGACCAATCTCGATACAGGTATATCAATTACTTTAGGTGGGGTTATTACGCTAGCAATATTATCTACAGCGTCGGTAGCATTTTATGGTACCGATGCTGGTAAGGTAAGCGCAGCCAATATGGCTACACAATTAGAGCCATTACTTGGTAATGCTGCGCAGTACTTTTTTGCGGTTGGTTTATTTGCCGCAGGCTTAACAAGCGCAATCACAGCACCATTAGCGGGTGCGTATGCCGTTTGTGGCATGCTTGGGTGGTCAAATGATATGAAGAGCCGTCAGTTTAAGTGGGTGGCGCTGGTTATATTAGTATTTGGGGCAACAGTCGCTTCTCTTGGCATAGATCCTATTGCAGTCATCATATTTGCTCAAGCTGCTAATGGCTTGCTTTTACCTATTGTTACTTTTTACCTTGTTTGGCTGGTAAACCAAAAGGCGGTAATGGGAAAATACACGAACTCACTACTTGTTAACCTACTAACATTGCCAATGTTATTACTCATACTGGGGTTAAGTAGCTACAAACTTATAAATATAATTGTTTAACAATAATAAATTAGGGCCAACATGAGGCCCTTATTTAGCTTTATGGACTAATTAGACTTGGCTACACACTACTGGTTATAAATAGTCAGCGCCTTTTTTAGAGGGCGCTGAGTTAACAATGAAAAAGCAGAACCGCCCACAGCACCTGCTAACAGTTGAGTATAAAACCCCCAACCTCTTGCGCCAGCAATAATATGTATATTCATAATTGATTCTATGGCAATGAGGACGGTTGCAAAAGCGACTATTCCTGCCACTATAAATAATGGAAATCTAAAATTATTATTTTTTTTCGCAAACCATTGTGCAACAGTAAACGCTATAGCTAGTGCAATGGCGATGATCGCGCCATAAGTCGGTAGCAACCCTAACCAATCAGCCAACACTAGATTGCCCCGATCACTTAAACTAATTACAACATCTACATTAACTAATTGATTGACAACGTATTGACTATGAAACAAGCTAGCAAGCGTGAATGTAAGTAACCAGGAAGCTAAAAATGAAGGCAACAAACGTGTTAAAAATGGCATGGTTTTCTCAACTTAAAATGTATCATCTTATTCACATTACCAAAGGCTTAAACACTAAACAATGTATCAGTTTGTTATTGCTCTTTGGCCTCTTTACAGCCTCAGTAAACGCAGCTTCTATATTACCCACAAAAAAGTACACCATTACAACAATTGCAAGTGAGTTAAAGTCTCCATGGAGTATGGTAAAGCTTCCTGATGGCACGTGGTTAGTTACCCAGCGCGATGGCCACATAGTTGTTGTAAAAGAAGGCCAGCAGTTACATAGTAAATTAGACTTACCGGGGCTATATGTTGGCGGACAAGGCGGCTTACTCGATATAGTACTATCGCCAGACTATAAACGTTCTAAAGAAATTATATTTACTTATGCTCAAGGTGAACTTGATACAAATCGCTTAGTTATCGCTAAAGCTGTATTTGATGGCATTCAATTTTCAAAGCCAGTGATTATTTATAAAGTCGCGACAGATAAAAATACACCGCAACACTACGCTGGCCGTGCACTTGTTTTACCTGATAATACATTATTGATTTCAAGTGGTGATGGCTTTGACTTTCGCGAACAAGCACAAGTAATAACGAGTCAACTTGGCAAAATATTACGCATAAATTTAGATGGGACTATACCTAAAGATAACCCGTTCATTGATCATGAAAATCGCCGTGCTCATGCTGTTTTCTCACTTGGCCATAGAAATACACAAGGACTTGTTTATGACTACGACGCTAATCACATTATTAGTCATGAACACGGACCTGCAGGTGGCGACGAACTAAATTACTTAAGCGCAGGCACCAATTATGGCTGGCCGGTTATAACCTATGGTAAAGATTACTCACAAGCACGCATATCTCCCTTTCAAGACTATCCAGGGATGAAAAAACCATTAGTCGACTGGACACCTTCAATTGCGCCTTCAGGTATGGTTTATTACGGCTCAAAACACTCGGCATTCCCTTCATTACACAAGCATGCACTGATCACCACATTAGTCGATAAAAAACTCTACGTCGTTGATTTAACTACAGGCCAGTTTGAACAATCGGCTGTATTTCCTGAAGTATCTGGGCGTTTGAGAGATGTTTATCTCACCCCCCAAGGCAACATTGCCATACTAACCGACGGAAAAAACGCCAAATTAATACTCATAAAACCTGAATAAACTAATTATAAATATGCGCTGAGGTGATTAAGCAAGTACTGTGTTTTTAAATTCTAATTAACGTAAAAGGTATCGATAAAAGATAACGCCTTGCTTACTTATTGGCTGTTGCGAAAATCCGCATTTTTCTAGTAGTTTTATCGAACCATTATTACCCTGGTCAACGCATGCGATAAGCGATGACCATGTTTTTATAACCTCTGCTTCAGCGACAAAGCCATTTAATAGTTCACTAGCAAAGCCTACTCCCCACTCCTCTTGGGCAAGTAAGTAACCAATATGCACACACTGTTCAATACCCGTAGAAATAAATAAAAAACCAATTATATGCTCAGGTGTTGTCCTGACTACCAAAAAGCGGCTTTGTGAGAGCATGTTTTTCAACCAAATATTAGCTGAATTAACACAATTAACACCTTGAAAATGTGGTGGTAAACATTTTACGACAGCAGGGGTTAAAATATGAGGTACCCGCTCTAGCAACTCATTGCACTCTAGCAAAGGTTGGTCGTGATCAATTTCTGTAACAATCAATCTGCTTGTTTTAAACTCGATAGCCATACTAATTTCTCTTTTTATAACCAAACTAGCAAAAGATTTCCCATGTTAAAAACCTGAATTGGGTTGTTTCAAAAATTCGATTTCAGCAGCTGTAGAACTTCGCTTTAATATGTTGTTTCGATGCGGATAGCGGCCAAATTTATCAATAATTGCTTTATGTTTATATTCAAAGTCAATATTACTTTGAATACCAAGACGATTAAATAACTTAACGGCTTCTTGATGTATTGCCATTGATTCGCTGTGCATAAATGGCATATACAAAAATACACGGTGCTGCGCAGAAAGTTGCGTGTCAAACCCTTTTTCAATGGCGCATTGCGCCAATGCTAGTGACAGTGAATCTGAAGCAAAAGAGGTGGGAGTATCGCGGTAAATGTTACGTGAAAACTGATCCAACACAATAACTTCAGCCAAACTACCTAGCTCAGTTTCACGCCAATGTGCCAACTCACATGCAACCGCTTGATTATGAAGTTTACCAAATCGGGTTTTAATCATTTGATCAAACTCAGTACCTTTTTGCCACCATTGTTTAGGTTCAAGTTCAGTAAACCAAAAATCAATAATTTCTTTATACATAATAATGCCCTATACACTAAAGAGCCGAGCCTAAGCTCAGGCTTTATAAATATTGCAATTCGATACTAACTTTGCCGCAAACGTGAAAAAGCTAGTACAAGTAAAAAAGTATTGCTTGTTCTGGTTCTATGCATTTACGCTAAACGCTCATACAACCCTGATGCGCGGCTGACTGATTTATTCATCGCCATGAGTAATACTTTTTTGTCAGCCACCAGCTCAAAGGTTTGTTTTGCCCGAGTAATACCCGTGTAAACCAATTGCCGATTTATACCTGCGGTTGCTTGGTTTACAGGCGGTAAAATCATGGCGGTGTAGGCAAATTCTGAGCCTTGTGATTTATGTATAGTCATTACATACACTTTGTCATGAGCAGGCAACCGTGCGGGTGAAAATGCCCGTTCATTGCCCTGCTCATCTATAAATACTGCTTTGAGTTGATTATTTTCATCGTGCAGTAAAATGCCAATATCACCGTTGAACAGTTTTAATTGATAGTCGTTTTGCGCAATCATAATAGGCAAGCCTAAATAATGGCGGTTATTTGCATGGGTGTTAATCAGGCCAAGGTTATGTAATTGCTTTTCAATCCGAAGGTTTAAGCTGTTTACGCCGTAATCACCTTCACGCACGGCGGCGAGTAATTGGTATTGAGTAAATGCGTGATGAATGTCCGCACTCGGCGCACCTTGTTTAATGAGGTTTAAATACTCACTGTAATGGCGAGCACAGCTTTGCACCAGCTTTTCAATTGGCTTAGTGACAATATCATAATCTAAAACAACGTCATTAAATTTACCGGAATAGATTTCCTGCTCAACATAATTGAGCTTACCCGTATTGTTGGTGTTCACCGCAAAAGCCAGCTCGCCAATGCCGCTTTTAGCATCAAAACGATAACTGTGTTGTAAAAACGCGATGCAATCGGCCAGTGCAAATGGGCTTTGCTGTGATTGTAGTTTTTGCTCGCCATTAAAACACAGCTGATTAAGCTCGGTGCAGCGCGCATCAGAATAACTCGGCGTGTGCCCAAGAGCCAAGCCTTGGCATAAGTCGCTCATCACACTACCGGTATCTACCGATGCTAGTTGGTCTTTATCGCCGAGTAATATTAATCTTGCGTGAGCGGGTAATGCCTCGATTAGTTTAGCCATCAGTGATAAATCTACCATCGACGCTTCATCGATGATCAATACATCAACATGCAATGGGTTACTGCTGTTATGTTTGAACTTATTGGTAAAAGGTTTAACCCCTAGCAAACGGTGAATAGTTTGCGCCGTTTGCACAATATTTGGCTCAACATCACTTGGGATCAACGCTTTTAATTGCTGCTTAGCCCCTAAAATAGATTCACTTAACCGCGCAGCGGCTTTGCCTGTTGGTGCCACCAGCTTTATGCTTAACGGCGCACTTTGATACAGTGATTGTAATATGGCTAATAGCTTGGTCACTGTAGTGGTTTTACCTGTGCCTGGGCCACCCGTGATAACACTAAAACCTTTTGTGGCTGCCATAGCACAGGCTACTTTTTGCCAATCGAGCCCTTCTTTGGGGGCTTTAGCTTCAGGGAAATAGTCATTTAGTAGCTTAGCAAGCGCTGCTTTATCTATTTTTATTTCACGCTTGCTCATAGCTAATAAGCGTGAAGCTAGCGTTTGTTCGTACCCTGCAAGGCGGGCAAAGTAGAGCCTATTACCAAATAAACACAATGGTTGTTGCTCACCCACACTTGGGTGCGACTCTAAACAGCGAACTGCTTGAAGAATATCAAACTCATCACTAAATGGGCTAACTCTCTCGGGTGATGAGCCTTGTGCTTTATTAAAGTCAGACTTTCGTAAGTTAAAAGGATTTTGCCAATTTACATCATCTAAATTTAAACAGCTGTGTTGGCTTTGCCCTGCTACGCACAGCAGTAAAATTAAATTAAATACATCGCTATTATCAGCACTGCTAACTACATCCCCAGTTAAAAGTTCAGCGAGCTTTACATCAACCACTCGTAGGCGCCCTTCACTCACTAAGTAATCAATTAACGGTACAGTATCTCCTGTGTTATCAGGCTCAGCGGCCATTAATGGCAAATCATTTATTGCATCGACTTCGCTCATGATGCCTCTCCTTTTATAACCGCGGGTTGAGTAAATAAGCCATCTAAAATGGCCACTTGATCTGTGGTGAGTTTATTAAAGAAGATGCCTTTCCCTTCACCCATACCCCTTAAAAAGGTGTAGTACACGCCGCCTAAGTGCTGCTCTGGGCTGTAGTTTGCAATGCGCTGTTTTAACAATCGATGCAGCGCCACAGTGTAAATTAAATACTGTAGATGGTATTGATGGCTGCTCATGGCTTGCTCAAGGGAATCTTGCTCGTAGTCGCTTGACTTGTTCCCTAAGTAATTCGATTTATAGTCCAAAATATAATATTGCCCTTCAAAGCAAAATATTAAATCGACAAAGCCTTTTAATAAGCCTTTAACATCAAAAAACTCTAAGTTACTTTGGTTAAAACCAAAATACTTTATAAGCACAGCATTAAGCTGTTTGGCGTTTAGGCTCTCAAGAGGTAAATTAAACTCCATCTCCACTAAGCAATCAGCCGGTGGCAGTACACTTAAGCTTAACCCTTCGTTATTGAGTGGGCATTGCAGGGCGCTGAGTATCCACTGCTCTGTGGTTTCTTGCCAGCTGCTATCTATGTGGTATTTTTTTAAGCTCTTTTCTACCACACACGCGAGGTTTTGCTCACTGTTTGTCGGGTGCGTGATGGGGCTGGTAAAATCAATTTGCTCAAAAATTTCATGTAAGCAACTACCGGGCTTAGCACCTTTAGGGAAACTGTATGGCGATTTAACGTCTTCTTGCTCTGCGGCAAACTCGTCTTTTTCGTGATCTTCGTCACTGCGACCTGGTTGTATATGATCAGTGTGTTTTTTAAAGCTCAGGGCACTAAAGCTAGTCGCGCGCCAATCTTTCTCAATGTCTACGGTCACATTATTAACGCTGAGATTGTAATCTGAGCTTTGCATTGATGCCAATTGCAACGTGCCCTGCTGTTGCAATTCATCACTGGTAAATTCAGTGTATTGCATCGCTTTGCTTTCATCACAGAATGCTTTTAGATGATTTCTCCATACTTCGCTACTGGTAATATCAAGCCCTGCAAATAAAACATGACCCAGCGAGCTACTTTGAATAGCCAATCGCTTGCTCTGCCCTTGCCCTAAGTTATACATGCCAATGGCGCAAAAATGAATGGCTCGTGTGAGTGCCACATACAATAAGCGTAAATCTTCAGCTAGGCGCTCTTGCTCAGATTTTTGCAGGGCATCATCCGCTTTACTTAAATCGTAAATAAGTTGCCCATCTTGATGATACAAAGCTTCTTTAGTTTCACGGTAACCACTGGCAAATGGCATGAACACCAGCGGGAACTCAAGCCCTTTTGAAGCGTGCATGGTCACAATGCGCACTAGGTTTGCGTCACTTTCAAGGCGTACTTGCACCGCCTCACCATCTTGCTGGCTAACCTTTTGTGCAAACCAACGTAATAGCCTTAATGTACCTTCAAGCTCGATTTGCTTTTGCTGGAGTATTTCACTTAAATGGCGGTAATCGGTGAGCCAACGCTCTACGTTATAGCCTAAACCTTGCCATTTCGCGCTTAATTGATTGTGGCTTAATAGGTGCTCTAGCATCGCCATGGCACCTTGTTTATGCCACAGTGCCGTTAAGTAGGCAAAAAAGTTAAGGTACGATTGCCATTGCTCTTCATCATCAGCTAGCGCGTAAATCTCGTTATAACTTAAACAAAACAAGGGACCTGCCAATACACCGCGTAATAATGATTCATTGTATTGACCATGTAGCGCGGTTAAAAAGTTAAGTAGATGATGGCTAAGCTCTTGGCTAAATACGCTGTCGCGGGATAAATACACACTGGCAATTTTAGCGTCGCTCAGTGCTTTTTTAATAATTTGCGCCTCTAATCGGTCGCGTACCAAAATGCAAATATCAGCAGCGGTTACCGGTGTTTCACCAATGCAGGCACGGCCTTCCTGCGCTTGGTTGAGTAAGGTGACAACTTTGTTGGCAAAATGGCTTGCTAAATGATGTTGCCCAACCCCTTTGCTGGTGGGCTTTTTACTATCATCGGCCGCTGTGTCAGCAAAAACACAAAACTCAAAAGCCTTGGCGGGTTTACCGTCGATTAAAAATGATTCATCAGCCTTTTTACCTTTGGCTTCAACCGGATTAAATGGAATAGCCTCATTATAAATAAAGCTGTTGTTGTGCTTAGCAAATAGCTTATTTACACTGCTTACCACATCACTACTTGAACGAAAATTAGTGCCTAAGGTAAATTGTTGCTCCTGCGCAACTGCATGCTTTGCGCCAATATAGGTAAAAATATCCGCGCCCCTAAAGCCGTAAATGGCTTGTTTAGGGTCACCAATCATCGCAAGTGTTGTATTTTCTTGGTCATAAATTTTACTAAAAATACCGTATTGAATTGGGTCGGTATCTTGAAATTCATCAATCATCGCCACGGGGAATAACTGGGCTATTTTTTGCGAAAGCGTATCGCCTTGTTCACTGTTAAGCGCATTATGTAAATTACTTAATAAGTCATCCGGAGTGATCACGCTTTGCTCAGTTTTACGTTTGACGATGGCTGTTTTAACCCAGCTCGCAGCATGTTGAACAATCGCTATACTGAGCCCTTGATTAATGGTACTACTGAGCTTTGCAAGTTCATCAAATTGAGGCAGTAATTCATGGCTAAATAAAGGCTGATTTTTTTTATAGTTACCCGCGTCACTTAAGTTATCGCTACTCCAAACCTCAAACGAATACTTACTTGTGCCAAATTTAAAAAATAGTTCATCGCCACGGCAAAAATCCTCAAGCGCTTGTAAGCTGCCTTTGCGCCCTGGTGTTTTAGAGCCACTGAGCCCAGACGCTTTTACTGCTGCAATAAACTCGCTATTTAAGCACACTTCTTTAAAGGTAGGTACTTTAGCTAGGTACTCTTCACGTGCTTGCCATACATCATCAAGTTTGATCGTAGGTGTAATGAGCGCATTGCCTTTATTAAGCAAGCTCGATACCTGACTAAATAAAGATTCAGGTGTAGGGAATACTTCCAAAATGGCATCAGTTTTTTCTTTATTTAGCGGGTAGACAAAAGTACGCCAAAAATCTTTAATGGTCTCAAGTAATATTTCGCGCTCATCAAGTATAAATTCTAAATTAAACGCCACGCCAGACTCAAACGCATGTTGCTTTAGCATGCGCTGACAAAATCCATGAATGGTAAAAATAGCCGCTTCATCCATCGATTTTGCCGCGGCATCGAGTAAGTCAAAGGCGCGGTGTTTATCGTCGATGTTTTGGATGAGCTCGCTTACCAAATCATCTTTGGTTTTTAAGCCAAGTAGTGCATCGCGCGCAGCAATTATACGAGCGCGTACTCGGTCTTTTATTTCTTGCGTTGCAGCCTCAGTAAAAGTTACAACTAAAATTTGCTCCACGCTTAGTGGTTTATTTACCTGACAAAGCGGTTCATCCGCTATTTGCATGCCGAGCAAGTAACGTAAATACAAGCCAGTAATCGTATAGGTTTTACCTGTGCCAGCACTGGCCTCAATTAAACTTTGCCCCGTAAGTGGCATTGTGAGCGGGTTAAGCGCTTGCATAATCGCTCTCCTTAGCGTTGTCGATTAATGACGTAAGGAGTGTATTACTCCACTGGGTAAATTCATCTTGGCAATCTAATAATGACTGTGTGGTTAGGCGAATATAAGGGTTTTCTCCCTCACCGCGGCCAATATATTGCGGGCTAAATTTATTAATCGCTTTATTAATATCACCCTCGGATTTTACGTATTCATAACTACTGGCCGGAAAAAACACCACCGGCGATTGCCTCAGTGCCGCGTATAAACCAAACCACTGGTTTAATTGTTGCTGTGCGTATTTTGCACTTAATGGTGCAAAAGCGATTTGTTTATCTAACCCTAAAATCAAGGTTTCAACAGGATGACCCATCACTTGAGCCGTTAAATGATAAATAAAACCTTTAATAAGGTCTTTAGCTTTAATACTGGCACTTCTGTAAAACACTTGTTTTTGTAAATAAATATGATTGAGCCAACCTTCAAGTTGGCTGCTTTGCGTTTTACCATCAGCATCCTCACAGTTGAGTGTTAAAGACACTTCAACGGGCTCATGTTTGCCATTCGCAATATGTGCTTTTACTTGCCCTGCAAGCGCGTCAACCCGGTGCTCCATACTTTCAAAAATCAAGTCACCTACATTCGCTTGAGGTAACTCGCCTCGTTGCAATATTTGTTCACGACTCAGGGGTATATCAAAAATGGCCGCTTCGAGTATTTCATCTAAATAAAAATAACGTTTCAGTGCATCAACACTAAACGGCTCTTCATCTTTGGCCACATCGTTAAACTCAGGTAAACGCAGGCCCAATGTTTGCTGATAAAAGCTTTCATGGGGGTTACACACACTGCGAATAAACACATCAAGGTCGAGGCTTTCAGGCATTGCCACATCAAGTTTGCTAAGTGGCTCTGGGGTTATAGCCTCTGCCGGCAACCACACTGGATTATAGCTGTGCTCATTAAACGCCAATTGCGTAGGTGTTTGCTCGCTGGGCATATAATAATGGTGATTAAATGGCTGTAGCCGCTGCGCTTTTACTAAACAATCTGGCAAGGTTTGTTCACTTTGCTCAGCAAAAGTAAAGCTTCGGCCAATGTATTCTAACAACTCACTCACCAGCGTTGATGGCATGCGGGGTTGGTTGTCAAAACACGAACGGCCAATATAGCTCATGTATAAGTTATCACGAGCACTGAGGAGCGCTTCTAAAAATAGATATCGATCGTCTAGTTTTCGTGATCGGTCACCTTTTTGCTTTTTAGAGTACGGCACTAAATCAAAACCTATGGGTTGTACTGTACGTGGGTAATCGGCATCATTTAACCCTAACATACACACCACTTTGAATGGCACGGCGCGCATTGGCATCAGAGTACAAAAATTAACTTGGCCAACTAAAAAGCGTTGGCCAACGCCTTTTTCTTGAATGCCTTGTTTGATTAAATAGCTGACTATACGCTGCGAAACGACCTGAGTGTAATCACCGTTTTCATGGTGTTTTTTCAGATCATCAAGCACTTTTTTCAGTACTAAAAGATCCCAGCTGTCATCGCTTTCACTTTCATAAATGGCTTCAAGTAGCTCATCTAAAATATCGGCTTTATTAATCAGGGTGTCATCTGGGCTCAAACGCTCTTTGAATGTTTGCAGCACATCAATAAAATGCACCAGTTTATTGAGCGTATCGAGTGCCATGCCTTCAACTTCATCGGCGCTGTAAATGCCCTCAAACGGGATTTGCTCATCACGCTGTGCAATACCGAGCAATAAACGGTTTAAGCCATGTTGCCAAGTGTTTAAATCTATTGCCGGTAAGTCAAAACCACTTTTATGCTCGGCATTAATACCCCATTTCACCCCTACTCGCTCAAGCCAGTATTGAATTTGCTCGTACTCATGAGGCTCTAAACTAAATCTTTCGGCAATTTGTGTAACTTGCAGTAAGTCTAAAATGTCAGACACGCCAAAGCGCGAAAACGGTAAATTGGCTAAACTGGCAAACGAGCTTAGTACTGGCTTTTCTTGTTCTATGGCTAAATCGGCTAACGCATACGGAATATGGCGTTTACCATGAGCACCACCAAATACCGCCTCAATATAGGGGCTGTAGGTGCCCACATCGGGCATCATCACGATAATGTCTTTTGGGGTGAGCTCTGGGTTTTGATGAAATAAGTTAAGTAAATAATCATGCAGGCGCTCTACTTCACGAAGTGGCGTATAACAATCGCTTACGATAATGCTGGTGTCACCTACGCGTACTGGCAGTTTGCCTTCATCATTGATAAACCACTCTTTATCTAGCGTTAATGATTCACCTTTAAATGCGAGTTGGTATATTTCGCTTTGTATTTTACCCAGTAGTGAATCATCAAAACTGTCAGTGAAACCGTCAATCCAACGGGCATCTAATTGTACTAGTTGCTCAAAATAGTCACGGCCTAATTTACCCCATGACGATAATAGCGGATTACCAATAAAGTAATATTCATCGTCTGGTTTACTCGGCGTATGCTGAGCAGCATCAATTAACGGGGTTTTAGCGTATTTAGCGGCAATTTTTGCTGCGGTTTTTTCATCAACCACATCACCCCAATAATGTTCACTGGGATTAAAAAAGAATAAAAACACCTGTGTTTTTTTACTTAATGCATCAAAAATTTCCAGTTGAGAGCTGGCTATGGCCGATATACCAAATAGGCTAATGCGTTTTGGCAATAAGCTCTCGTCCATAGTCTCAAGTGCTGCTAGTAATTTACCTTGCATATTGGCACGATGAAACTGGCTTTGGCCAAGCTCCACACTTAAAGCAACAATGCGCCGCCATAAATCGGGCTGCCAAGGAGAAATACTAATATCTACGTCATCAAGGGCATCTTTACCGCTATCCCACGTTGCAATCCAGTGTGGCCGATACATTAAATATTGGTCGTACACATCGGCTATTTTTTCACACAGAGCAAAGGTTTTTTGCCCGTCTAAATCACCTTCAAGATACGTTTTAAGGGGTAAATATAATGGTTCATCAATGCAATTTGGTAAAATCGTAAATATTTTCCATGCAAGATTTGGTTTATTAAACGCAGACTCTTTGGGCACGTTTGGCAATAATTGCTGATAAAGCTGCCAAATAAAACTTGAGGGTAAAGGAAAGTCCACCTGCGCTGCAATACCGAGGTTTTCACTTAAGCCTATTTTTAGCCACTGCGACATACCTGGCGATTGCACAAGTACTACTTCTTTTTCAAACGCGCTGGTGAGTGGGTCAACGGTTAATAAATGATGAAACTGCGCTTGCAGGGTTTCCATTCGGTTAGATTGAATAATATTGAGCATTGCGACACTGTCCTTGCATGAGATAAAAACAGTGTAAGATATTTTCAATTACAGGGGTAGCCATTAACGGTTAATGGCTCAAATAAATCAGGTGGTTAGCTTTAAAGTTAATCGCACAGAGCAACATTTACCCTGTGCGTAGCAGTTTATTTGTATGGACTTATATTTGATAATGAAAAATTAGTTTGCATTATTGTTTTACCATCAAGCCCTTTTAATTTAAGTGAAATCGCAGGATCAGGCTTTTGCCAATCAATGCTTAAATCACCATAGTTCACTTGATGCGTAAAATCGCCGACACGATGTTTATTTGGGCTAACGTCTTTCCATTTCTCTGTTAGGCCAGAGCTGGTCATTTCAACTAGTGGATAATCTAGGTCCTCACTATACTTTGATATTTCACCCCAGTGTGTATCACCACTTACAATAATGACTCCATTCACTTTATGTTTTTTGATCAGAGTAAATAAACGATTTCTATCCTCTGGAAAATTAGCCCAAGATTCCCAGCCCGTAAAGTCTGGTAGTAATTGTAAACTCGAGCTAATCAACTTTATTGTTGCTGGCTTTTTAAGCTCTTGTTCAAGCCAGAGCCACTGGGCCTCTCCCAACATTGATGCACCCTTAACCTCTGTTGAGCTATACGGTCCTTGATTATTCGCTTTGCGCTGAGTGTAGTACTGCGTTTCACTCACGTGATTAAGTTCGTCCCGGTTCCAGCGTAAATCAGGCATTATCACCTGCACTGTTTGCTCTCCCTCGCCATACGTGTACGAGGTATAAATACCATCAGGACGGGTGCGCCGTATTGAATCTTTTGGTTCATCAAAAAAGTCGAGCATGATTTGACGTGACTGCTCTTTGTGTGGGTACTCTTTCCCGGCATCGTTTTGACCAAAATCATGATCATCCCACATGGCAATAATCGGTGTGTTCGCTTTTAACGTTTTAAACCCTGGCTTTGCACCCAACTTTCGATATTTATTAGCAAGCACGGTCATATCATTGGTATCACCGTAAATGTTATCCCCTAAAAAGATAAACAAATCGGCATTTTCTTTATTGATCGCATCAAATATTGGAATTGCTTTATCTTGATGGCCACACGAGCCAAACAGAATTTTGTGCGGAGCTATTGCAGCAGCTGCGCTAAAACTGAAAAATACACAGGTTAAGAGGGCTGTTTTAAGTTTTATCATTTTAAAATCTCGTTAATCGCAGGTGCCATATTTGGGTTAAGTTGCTCTGGGTTTTGCCCTAAGGCTTTTAATACAGTAGCTGCAACTTGTGCTTGTTTAAATTCTTGCTCTGCTCTCACTAAACCAGCTTGCTTTATAGCCGGCCCCATTGCTGCCAGCCATATGTGCTCAGAGCCAACAATCCCGTCAGGAAACGTTTTACGACCTTGTTCTGATTTAGCCAGTGCACGTTTTGAGCTATGGTGCTGCCAATTATTGGCATGACTGCCACGGCCATGATCTGTAGTAACAATCAAGGTAGTGTTATTCTTATAGCCATCGGTTGTTTGTAGCGTTTGCCATAAGTCCTTAATAAACGCATCGCTTTGCTTAGCCGATTTTAAATAGTGATCGTAGTGGCCGTCATGGGCAAAATCATCGGTTTCACCAAGACTTATGACTAATAACTTGGGCTTTTTAGCAAGTAAATAGGCTTTAGCAAAGCGATAAGTAAAACTGTCTAAACGTACATTATGCCATGGACTGGGGATCTCATTTTGCATGGCATTGAGTAAGTGCGCATCATCTGATAATTCATCGTCGATAGGCATAAAACCCGCGTTTACGTACACGCCGCTGCGCTTATCATTAACGATATAAGGAAACACATCCCAGCTACCAAATAATGCCGTTTTATTTTTGTATGCAGGCTGCTCGTGTAAAAGCTCCAAAATGGTTTTATTTGGGTTATAGTTTTTATCGTTACTGTTAATGCTCTCATCAACAGTACCGGTTAAAATTTCGTTATACCCTGGGTATGAAAAATACCATGGGTTACTCACCGACACACGCGAGCTATTTTCTCTATCGCCTATAATAACGCCCTTATTTGCCATTGTTTGAGTTATAAATGGCAGCAATAATTGCTGGCGTTGTTTAGGGTTGTTATGCCAAAACTCATTGTTTAATTGTTCTTTATTTTTTACAAAATCCACGTTGTTTATTAATGCTATGTCAGCGCCAGTAAACACTTCTTGCCAACGTACGCCATCGAGTGTTACTAACACCACATTTTGTGCGGCATTTGCCAATGTACTCGTTATAGTAAGTAGCCCTAGCACTGTTATTTTTATTAATGTGTTCATGTTATTACCTTGAAAAGTAAAAAGCCCATCATTGATGGGCTTCATGATTTATAACTAATCTTTAAAAGTTAGCAGTAAATGTCAGTGCTGCAGTACGTGGCGCACCAATAAAGTAGGTAGAGCCATTACCAGTACCGCCGCTTAGGTATTGTTTGTCTGTAACGTTAGTTACTGCAAAGGCAATATCAATTGAGGTAAATGCGCCTGCATTTACTTCTGCGTAGTAGCCTGCGTTAAAATCAATCACTGTGTAACCATCAACTTCGTTACGAGCGCGAGTTTGCTCGTCAGTCCATGAGCCTAAGCGCTCACCAGTGTATTTAGCCGAAATACCAAAACGAAAATCACCACTGTAGTAATCAGTAGAGAGCACAAACATGTCACTGGGTGAGTCAATTACATCATCACCGGCTCTAAAGCTTGGGCCTGCACCATCAATGAGTTCGCCATTAGCGTATGAGCTTGGGTCATCTGATGCATATTCAGAGCTATTATTAGTATACGATGTATAGATATTCCACTCGTTAGTTAGCATATAACTCGCGGATAACTCAAAGCCTTGAGATTCAATACCACCCACATTTATGTATGAACCATTAGTACCAATAGTGTAATCAATACCGCTGGTGTCACTGCCTGGGGCAATAAAAGTAATACGATTTTCAAATTCAATTGAATAAGCAGTGGCTGTTAAACTTAAGCGGTCAACTTTGTAACGTACACCAAAATCAATATTTTCAGCCGTTTCTGGCTCTATGTCTGTTAGTGCTGAGCTATCCCGTTCTAAAACACCGTCTTTAATTGCAGCAAAGTTTTCGCTGTAGCTGGTAAATAACTCAGTGCTGCTATTAAGTTGATAAAGCACACCGGCGCTAAATAATACGTCTGAATCACTATTGATTTTATCCGAGGTTATATCGTTAAAGTGATCGTATTTTTGTAATTCAACCAAATATTGCTTAGCACCTAGGTTTAGGGTGAAATCCCCTAATGCCATTGAGTCTTGGATATACCATTTAAATGTATCAGTATCAAAGGTGTTTTTGTATTGTGTCCAGTATGGCGTGCTATCAAAGTGATGATATACCCGAGCATCAATGACCTTGTGCCAATCACGCGATTCATCACGCTCTGATTGCTCATACCAAATACCCGCTTCAATGTCATGCATACCAAACGTTACGCTATAGTCTGCAGTTAAACCTAAACGGTTTTTATCATAATGAGTATGGCGATACGACATAACCGGGGTTGCTGAATCGTCATAACACGCTGGGTTTAAACCAGGGCCTGACTCCCACGGCCAACTTAGGCTCTGCGTGCAGTTAGCATCAGCTGCAAGTGGGTTACCGTCACTGTCTGCAAACCCGTATGAACCTGCATTCGAGCCGCCTTCTGTTGTAGGGTTTCCTTCACCATCAACTGGAGATGTTAAATACGGCGGGATCCAATCTCCTCGGCCCGAATTTTTATGATAATAAGGGCTAATTGTCAGTAATGATGAAGGTGAAATCGAATACTCAAACTTTACGTAACCAAGCGTATTTTCACGCAGTGTTCCCCAGCCTTCGGCAAACATTTGGTCAAAATGAGGAGTGCCCGTCCAATTCCAAGTTAATTGATCCCAATCGGGTGTTTGGGCAAATTGCTCAAGACTGACACTGTTGTAGTTAGTTTCGCTAACATCATCATACGATAAACGGCCAGTAACCGTTAATGCATCAAAGTTAGAAACAAACTTAGCTTCAGCGTGTTGATTGTCTTTACCGCCATTACTGCCATCGCCAATCCAGCGGCTGGTGTCTGTTTGTGAATAACTCACATAAGCTTGGGTGTTATCAAAAATAGTACCGGTTTCATGCTTAAAGTAATAACGCGTGGCGTCGTGATCGCCATTGGTGTAAGCAAATGTGGTGCTTTTATCAAGACTTGGGTCTTTACTCACAAAGTTGAAAGTACCGCCCAGTGCTTCAAGCGATGCAGAGGCGATATCAGAGGTTCCTTGACCTACTTCTACAGTGGCAAGGTTCTCACTGTCTAGGTAACGGTTCGCTTTTGCACCGCCACCGTAATTTGAGCCACCATTAGGTATACCATCAATGGTCATACCCAGTTGTTGTTGGTTCGCGTCAATACTAAAACCACGCATGGTAATCGTTGTTGACCAATCATCACCGCCAAAGGCGTCACCTTCGTTTATGCTGATCCCAGGTAAATTATCGATCACCGATAACACACTAGACACCGAACTTTGCTGCTCAAGCATTGCAGGCTCAATAACGTTATTTGCATAGCTGGTGGGTTTTGCTACCACCGTTACTTCTTCTATTTCATTATTAGTGGCAAAGCTATTTGAAGAAAAAGCTAATGCGATTGCTAAGCTCAGTGTGCTTTTATTTTTAAGAGTGTACATCATTGTCCCATTTGCAATTATAGTGTTGTAAACGGGAACATTATGGTGATAATAAGTGACAGAAAAACGTGTTTTTATTTACGTAACAGTTACCAAAATATGTACTATTTATGGCATAAAGAGTTATTTATTCAGTTTTGACGCAAAATCATGAATCTCACTCTTTGGTAGTGCAGGTGCATAAAGCCAACCTTGTGCTGTTTGAATACCTAAACATTTTACCCAAGCAAGCTCCTCTTCAGTTTCAATACCTTCAGCTACAACCGAAAAACCAAGCTGTGCAAAGATCTCTGCAACTTGCTGGTAAAGCACCTTGCCAGCGGGTTGTTCACATTGCAACAAAAACTGGCGATCTAGTTTGACATGTTTTACTGGGAAGTTAGCCAACATTGATAAGCTTGAATAGCCTGTACCAAAGTCATCAAGTACAGTTTCTATTTTACTATCGCGCAGTTTTTCAATGTGTTTAGTCACTAAAGATTGTTGCGTTAAATAGCTTGATTCAACAATTTCAATTTTAACTTGATCAGGAAAATCAGTGAATAAATCACATATTTTATTGATCATTGATTCACTGGTTAATACATCAGGATTAACGTTGATACTGATCACTGGCTCAAAACCTATATTCTGCCATTGCCGAAGATCTCGCTGAGCTTGTTCGATAACCCAGTGATCTATAATTGCTGTTTGCTTATGGGCGATTAAGGTGTCTAAAAAGTAAGGCCCCGTTATTGTACCATCTCTTTTTACTAACCGTAGCAGCGCTTCAAACCCATTCACTTGGCCTGTATTGATATCTATTTGTGGCTGATAATAGAGCGCCAAGCGAGATTTAGAAATTGTATTAAGCACATCGGTAAGGCGACCCATTGAGTTATTTGTTTCTCGTTGCTGTTGAATAAACCGCTGTTCAGATTTTGCAGCGAACCGCTCGCTTACGTTCAATTGGCCACTGAGTTTATTAAATGCTAGCTGAAAGTCATTGCGTTCACTGCTTAACTTTAAAAATGGATAGTAAATACATGCATTACAGATTATTAAAAAAATCTGCAATATCGGCGCAACAAGATCGGTGCCAACCAGGCTGCCGTTTATAATTGTAGGGGTCATCCAGCTTATAGACACTTCTTGATAACCTACAGCGCCAACTGAAATTAAAAAATAACTCACAATAAAGTTAAAACAGGGTGCCAGTATAAAAGGGACTAATAAAAGCGGATTTAAAAATACAGGCAATGCAAAAAGAATGATCTCACAAAAATTAAACACCGAAAAAGGCAAAGATAAACGCGCTATATTTTTCTCATGACTGGCATTTGACATAAAAAATGCGGCAAGGATCAAACCAATAAAACAACCAGTTCCCCCTATTAGTACAAATGTGTCGTAAAAAGTTTTTGCTGTTAAACCGGGAAATATATCAGCATCTAAAAATGCTTGGTTAAACATCATTGAGTAAACGTTGTCGCCATGTACACCGAAAAACCAAAAGCCATGTATCATCACCATACG
Organism: Pseudoalteromonas sp. RWi3; assembly: GCF_054960735.1. NCBI lineage: Bacteria > Pseudomonadati > Pseudomonadota > Gammaproteobacteria > Alteromonadales > Pseudoalteromonadaceae > Pseudoalteromonas > Pseudoalteromonas sp. RWi3. Next base: position 13,850 of record NZ_JBHNYL010000013.1, on the reverse strand, counting down.
TTTAAATAGTTGCTCAGAAACAGAGCTGCCACTTTCCATAGGAACTAAGTAAACTAGTAATGTCTGCATTACCTGTTCAATGATCGGCACTATTACAAACAGAGCAAAAAATGCGACTGTAAACGGCATGATCAGCATTAACTTTTCTTTCAAAAAACCACTAATAAGGCTTGAATCAAAATACTTTTGTGGCAGGAGCCGATAAGATAGCATTAACAAGTAACTCGTCAATGAAGGGATTAAAATGGCGTATGCTGATGCACCAGCAGCATCAACATAGACGCCATCAGTACTAAAAACGAGAAAGTTACTATGAATAGTAAAAGAGATTATTGCCAACATGCTGCCAACAACAGCACTGTGCCCTAAATTTTTTGATAAATGATAACCAACAGATAACACCACCATAACCGGAAACAACAATAAAATTGCACGGGAGCTCTTTTGGACTATTCCATAAGTTGAATCTGCTGATGACAAAAAAGAAAAATTAAGGGCAACATTGAGAGCGAGAATAGCTAATGCAGAGCAAACAAAATAAGGTAATAAAGCGATAAAAGATTCACGTAAAGATAGAACAAATCGCGAATGCGCAAAGCGTGTAAAACCATTATTTATGTACGTAATAGCCGCCAACTTTTATTCTCATTGGAATGTTTTATTAGATTATAAGTTAATTATCTCTAAAAAGTTAGTTAATAGCTTGGCAGTAAATAAAAATCCCCTTTTAGTATCAATCAAGTGCAGTATTTTTGTACTGCACTTAGTGATTAATTCTCGCTATTTACACTAATTCACTCAACATAGAATCATCATAAGCCACTAACTCTTCATCATTAGTCACTTTGCTGATGTAATCAGGGTTTGCAATAAATGGACGTCCAATTGCAATCAAGTCAAATTTATTGTCGCTAATTGCCTGCTTTGCTGAATCAAAACTGTAACTACCAACGCCAACAAGATTACCAGTATAATGGGCTCTTAAGTATTCTGAAGTCGTTTGATTATCTAAGCTTGCAAAACGCATGCTGTCGTCAAAAATACCGCCGTGTACGTACGCTAGTTCACGTTCATTAAGGGCTGCCAATAAATAGTCAAATACCGCTTTGTCACGGCTATCTTCTTCCATGTTAAAATAAGCACCAGGAGAAAGTCTTAGCGCTGTTTTGTCTTCACCGATAGTCGAGATAACAGCATCAACTACTTCAAGCGCAAAACGCGACATATTTTCTGGCGTTTGTCCGTACTCATCTTCACGAGTGTTTGCTGTATAATGTAAAAATTGATCAATTAAATAGCCATTGGCTCCATGAATTTCCACACCATCAAAGCCTGCTTCAAGCGCGTTTTCTGCTGCTTTTGCATAATCTTCTACCAATTGCTTTATCTCATCAACGGTCGCGGCTTTAGGCGTTTGGTAAGTTAACTCGCGCATTCTTGGCACAGAGCCTTCAACACCGATAGCCGAAGGAGCTAACACATCACCACCGTCAAAAAAGTAAGGGTGTGCTACACGGCCAACATGCCACAGCTGAGCAAACATCTTACCGCCTTTCGCATGGACTGCATCGGTTACCTTTTTCCAGCCTTGTATTTGTTCACTGGTAAATAACCCCGGCGTATTTGGATAACCTTGGGCATCTGGACGAATAATTGTAGCTTCGCCAATTATAAGACCGGCATCTGCACGGCGCGCATAATAATCTACCATAGCCTGTGTTGGCACTAAATTATCATCGCTCATGCAGCGGGTGAGTGGCGCCATCATCACGCGGTTTTGTAGTTCAATGCTGTTATTTAACTTGTAGGGAGTTAGCAAATCGGTAGTCATTCTTGTGTTCCTTATCTTGAGTGTACATTCAAGATAAGGTCGTTAAAGCAATTATTCAAGTCTATTTTGAATATTTGTTCAAGATTAAGTAAACTGATACCTTTTATTAAGTAAACATATTAATAGTAGCGAGAATTTATGAGGGTAGCCGAGTTTGACCGCGAGTTTGTGTTACGACAAGCTATGCTTGCATTTACACAATGCGGGTATGCAAAAACAAGCATGCAAAAGTTAACCCAAGTAACTGGGTTGCATCCGGGTTCTTTATATGCGGCTTTTAAAAATAAAAAAGGCGTATTCTTAGCAGCTATAGAACAATATCAAACCGACAAAAATCAGCAATTCAATGCTTTATTTTGTGCAAACACACTCGTTTTACCAAGCTTACGCGCATACTTAGAATTAGTAGTAGCGGAGTGTTTAGGGGGTGATAGCATGAAAGTATGCTTACTCACTAAAAGCATTACAGAGGTAGAAGGACAAGATAGCCAGATTAGCAAAGTTTTAAGCGATAACTTAAATGTCTATGAACAAGCCCTCGCTTTTCAACTTAACCGTGCAATAGAGCAGCAAGAAATAAGTACAAAGCGTTCAGCTGAGCAACTTGCTCGCTTTTTTGCAATGAGTTTATACGGACTTAGAACTTACGCCTTAACAAATAATAACCCCAAAGACATTAACCAGCTAGCTGATGATTTATTCAACGCCATTAGCAATTAATTTTTAAGCAATCGACAAGCTGTCATATTTTTCAATATACTAATTAAGACGACAGCCAAACAAAAGTGAGCCTTTATATGAATAACGCAACAGCGAGCGCAACCGAAAAGTTTGAAACTATCTTGGGTTTAGGAGCAAAAAAAAGACTGGCATTTATGTTTGAAACCGTACAAGAGTTTAAACAAGTTTGGATATTAAACGACGATGATGGATGTGTAATGCTCGCAAACGAAGATGACGACTGCGTTCCAGTATGGCCAGAACGAATTTACGCAGAAGCATGGGCAACTGGGGAGTGGGAAGGCTGCACAGCAAAAGCAATTAGCATTAAAGACTGGCAAAGCCGATGGACCCCGGGCCTAGAGCAAGATGAGTTACTGATTGCCGTATTCCCTACAGAAGAAGATGACGGCACTGTCTTGTTTCCTGATGAATTTGACTCACAATTAAGAGCGAAAAAGAAACGCTTTTAATTTTCCTAATGTAAAAAGCAAAAAAGCGACCTAAGGTCGCTTAATCTTATTAACACTTAAACAATAACAGATAGAAAAGCTATTTGAGTAGACACGAGCCTGACACAGAATTCTGAACACCCTCTTAAAGACACCATAATTGAATGGGTAAAGTCTGAGCTAGTACATATTATGTTTCGTTTATCTCCGGATAGCCAAGAGTTGTCATAGAACCCAATTCATCAATAATTATTTCAACTTCATTACCTTCATCACTTTCCTTCATAAGCCTAGAGCCCACTGGATAAATAAGCCTTTGATTTGTTGAACCTCGAAGCCTTAAATATGTGTTTCGTAATGCTTGTTGATAGCGCCCTGATATAATTAAGTCGCTATTTTCATATAAAGTTGTCCAATAACCTTTAAGCTCGAGTTCTCTTTGTTCAAAGCCGGTATAAACAACGCTTGTTAAATCCGTTTTTTCCTTTATCCTTTTAATTAACCAAAGTGTGTTATCAGCTTGTTCAAGCGGTTCACCTCCCAAAAAGGTAACACCACTGATTTCAGGCGTATTTAAAATTTGTTGATATAACTTTTCCCTATGTACAAGGCTATTTTCTCTATGTGGCCACATTTGAGTATTCCAGCAGCCTTTGCATCCTAAGCTGCAGCCTTGAAGCCAAATAGTAAAACGAGTACCTGGCCCATATATATGCGTGTGTGGCTCTATATGGCTTAGATTAAATGAACTTTTAAACTTGGGTGTATTAAGCATAAATTAAATGTGCCTAATACAAACAAGCTGAACTTTGCCATTAATGTGCTTTTCTTTTACGCTAAAACCCTGAGCTTGAGCTTTTGCTATTGCTTGTTGCCGAGTTGCTTCTACCCTAGCCTTTCTTTGCTCTTCAATTTCTTTTCTTTCTAATTCGGCAAGTTCTTCTAAGTGACGCTCATATTCACACAAATATTCTTGCTCCAGCTCTGATAAGAATTCAGCAACTTTTTTATAATGCTTCGAACCTAGAACTCGTGCATTATATTGATCAGAATCATGCCTCAATACCCAAAGTTCGCCTTGCTTTCTAAAGTGCTGATGTCCATTGTAATCAACCCTATTAGTAGCTATGTCACCACACTCGATATTATTAAACCCCATAAAATCGTTTACGTTATTTTGACAAACATATTGGGGCTCACACCCCAACTTAATTAGTGCCTGAAAAAGTGCAGTATCTAGTACAAAAGGCGTGGTGGTTTTAATAACAGCACTCATTAGTCACCTCGCTTATTTTCGACAATATTAAGTGCTTTAACCGTTTGTGATTGGTGATATTCATCAGTCTTTTTTAAATTAGTAATATTAATCTGTTCACCAAGAAGCTCAACAACTGCAGCTATACAAGAGTCACCTTGAAACCCTTCAGTTTTGGCATTGATTTGGCCTTGCTCATCAATCGTTATAATAATTTGTTGCTCAGGCATGAATATCACCATTTTTTAATATGCAAATTGTTGCTTCTAATCGAGATGCCTCTTTGAGCGCAACCTCATATTTATCTAATGATTTAATCACTAAGTAGCGTTTACCTTTATCTTGCATTAATGAAAAATCATCAACTGGTAAATCTTCTGAAGGCCAAGTAATTTTTAACTGTTTTTTATCTTTTAGCCCGAGTTGTTTATCAAAAGATTCATTTAAGCTTTGTACTTTTGGTTTGTTTTGCTCATGACGCTCAAGTTCATCAATAACCGTTGCTAAACGTTTTTCAAGATTATCGGTATTTTTCTCAATATCTAGCAGCTCTTTATAAACTTTGCTGTGTTTAGTAAATAGATGGTTGTGGACTTGGTATAATTTAGCGTGCTTCTTTCGATTTTCTTTATTAGCAAAGAATTGTTTGGCGCTTTTTAACTCTTCGGCCTCTTTTGGCAATGTCGCTGTATTGCCTTCTATTTCCTCACTTCTGTAAGTTTTAACTTCCTCACGGTACTTGCTTTCTATTTCTCTGAGTAATGTTTCTAGCTCTGGTCGCTTATTGTTAATACGTTCTTTCGCTTTGCTCACGTCCTCACGTGCTTGTTGTTTATTCGCCGATAACTGCTTATTTTGTTTATCCCACATATGTTCTTTTTCAGCCAAATCGATCTGCTGAGCTATTTGCATTTTATTCTGATTTATTTCTAATGATATTTGAGAAAAGTCATCTTCTGCCTTTTTTCTCTCAGCAGGTGTTGAATGTAAAAGGTTAAAATTTTTGAGCTCATCTATTCTTCCAATCAGTTTTTTACGCTTCTGATCTTGCCCCAAAATAAATTGCTCCAATAAACTTGCAAATGAGCGGTCGCTACTTTCAGTAAGTTGTTTACTTAAGTTATTTAGCATGCTTTCTACTTCGGACAATGATTGATGCCAATGATTATTTACTTTATCCCACTTACCTACCAATTCATCATCAGTTGCGTTTTTAGGGCAATAAGGAGGATGAATAACTCCTGTGAACATAATATGTTGTGCAGCAAACTTATCAGACCAATTAGTTTGATTCGCAAACAAAGTTTCTGGAGTTTCACTCAAAAACTCTTCGATTGATTGGCAATATTTTTCTTCCAAAGTGATAGCTTTACGTTCATCTATGGTCATAAGCTCTTCATTTGAATTATTAGCAGACACAAAGTTAACATCAACAAGCTCAGATACTTTTGGTTTTAACGCCAGCTCCCAACAAGCCAGCTCAGTAGCTTTATTAATTGATTTAGTCACATTATTTTTTTGAGGTTCATCAAGCTGAATCGCCCAATTTACTTTATCTGCAGAAAATTCGTTAGGGAGTAACCAAACGACTTCTTCACTTCTTTCATCATCTTTAGCTTCATAAACAATATTAGGGTAGTTAAAGTCAGTTAAAACTATATTTACTGAATTTTCTTTTGCGATACAATTTAGAACAGAAAATTGCCGATTTGAAATCAAGGTAGCGTACTCTTCAAGCTCAATTTTATTTGATAAAGCTAATGCGTTAACTGTCGATATCGCTGTTATAAATGATTTCTTATCGAAATAACTATCTAATTGATATTCATCGTTTAAGACAATTTTGACATCTGCTCGTTGAGCCTGACACTTTGACTCACCTAGGTATTCATGCTGTGCATTATCCCAAAAGTGTTTGCAGAAACTGCGGTAACTATCATCAATTTGATCTAGTGAAAGAGCCACACAATAGCCATTGTCATTTAACTCTGTGATAACTACACCGCGTTTATTAAAGTACTGATGATCACTTAAAAATATTGCCCCTGCCTGAGCAACCCCGGTTCGAACTAAACAACGCGATTTTAGCCGATCGATCGCTGTTTTGTTTTGTGCATCATCACCTAAACATAAGTACACGCGTATGGCAGGTTGATTATCAACGAGTAACTGTATCGTTTTGATAATCTCACTATCAAACAGGACATCTGCAGAAATAATTAAAGTATGCTTTGTCTCTTCTATCTGCTGTATCAATTTAGCTTTGTTAAATACAGTAACAACATCACAATCATAAACCGATTCGGTATTAGTATTTTTAGCTACGAATTTACTGCTAAGCTTTTGTTCACTGAAATCTTTTTCAAATTGAATTTCTTTTGGTGCTAATGTTATCATTCCACACATTCCCTGTTATATTCTTCAACAATGTCTTGAAGATATTGTGGTAAATCCCTCTTGTCTAAGGGAGTGAAAGTCGGTGTGCCATGCACGACCCACTGCCCATGTTGCTCGCGAGCAAAGTCTAAACTTGCACTGACCTTCCAGCACTTTAAACCTGCCAATGTGAAAAATAACCAGTAGCGATCATGGTTATCTGGAGATTTATTAATAAATTTAGGCTGCCAACTTTCAGGCAATTCCTTTTTGTACATTTGCTCAAGTGTTACAAACACCCCATCAGATACACCTGTTTTTTTCGCTATGCTTGTTAAAAGGGCTTGTTGATGAGCGGTTGTGAAATAGCGATCTGAAATAATAATATTTTCTATGGTTCTATCATTGGTTAAATGGTTGATGAGTTTTGTCAATTCGAACTCGGCGTTATCATCTAATGTTAAAGCAACGCCATAATCAGCTGCTATGTGTGGCATTAAATCGAAGCCTGCTGCTGCTTGCCAATAGGCAGTGGTTTTACCTTCAGCTCCTAATATTGCTAGCATCTTATCAACCTGAATAGGTGTAATATCATGTGCTATTAGTTCTGGTTGAGAAAGCCACTCCAATTGCGATTTTTCTGCATGTATCAACGCTTTATGTTTTTGCTGATAATAATGTTTGCACCATGCTTCTAACCATTTTTCTCCATCACCTGAATTCATGGGTGAAATTGACAATGGCTGATGCTCTTCTATCTCAAATGAGCCAAAACTAGTTGAATTAACTGTTTTAAAAGGGAGTTTTTTTAACGATAAGTCGTTAAGCGTATTTTTCTCATCAATAGTTTCATTAAAAGGAATAACAAAAAACTGCTTCTGATTATCCCACTTGCCATTTAGCTGCTTACCTATACTGTCCATTACTTCCATATACTGGTTGTGGCTGGTTGGTAAATTAAAAGAAACTTCTTTTTCAACAATAGTCGTTTTGCCTCCTTTTCCATTATTTGGTATCTCAATATTTAATTTACCACTAAGAGTAGCTTTACTGTGATCTTGTAACTGCCACTTTAAAGGCAAGCTTGAATTCCCTTGCGTATCACATAGCACTTCAATGCTTTTAATTGCAACCTTAACCGACTCAATTGAGATCGATTTATTATTTTCTATCGCTAGGTTGGTAGTAATAGCCTGCTCAGATAAATATCGATTGATATCGCCGCGATAACGTCGATATTTATTAAGCTCTTTCGTGGCAAAAGCATCAATACGTTGTATTAAAATTGGGGCTTTAAACAATAATTGGTCATTTTCTGCAAACCAAATGTGATACAAGCCCCGCTCCAATGTTGGTAACAATGCTGTATTCATAAATTCTTGGCCCTTGGCCGTTAACTCATTATTGCGATCGATTAAAGCTAATTTTTTTAAGTACTCAACTAATCTAATAGGCAGTTCTTCTACTTTTTCAAGCGCATCAGCAATATCCTGTCGCTTAACGTAAACCTCTATCGTTCCCAACAAAGGGAGGCATACTAAATTAACCTTTCGGCTTAATGTAAACAAAGGACCATTAGATTTACTACGTGTTTTTTTAGAAGGGTGTCGCATGTTTTCAGGATGACCTGTTCTAGATCTATCCTTGGCAATATCTGGTTTTATTTTCTGTAATTGTTCTTGCAGTGACGAATTCATTTTACTTTCCTTGGTAAGAGCGCTTTAGCCAGATTCTTAAGCTCAGTAGTTCGGCTATTATTCGCAAAATAATCATAACAACCAACAATCGCTAGCTGATAACGAGCACGTGTAATCGCAACATTAAGACGATTAGGTGAGTCTAAAAAACCATCGCGATAATTATTCACCATAGATAAAAAAACCAAATCAGCTTCTTGCCCTTGAAAATAATCAACCGTAGCTAATTTAATAGGCTGTCCTTTATACTCAAATTGACTATATTTTTTATTATTCCCCGGGAGTTTTTGTAACTCTTTTCTTAACGCTGCTTCTTGCCCCTTGTAAAAGGTTAGAATAGCAATACTATAAAGCTGCCCTTCGTCATTTACACGACCTTCCCCCCAATCACAGAACTGTTTTAATTCTTTAAGGATCTTATCAACTTCTGCTTTATTTTTGTTATGACTTACTTGTGCATGCTTACTATGTTTAGGAATATCCAGCCAAGTCGCATGTGATTCAAACCCCTGATATTCCCACTCTCTATCAATAGCAACACTATCACCGTTTTTAAGTGACTCACCACGATAGAATTGCAGCCCCGGGAATTTAGAAATAGCTGGATGCATTCGATGTTGGTAGCTTAGCGTTGTATGACGTTGCTGCTTAATACTCGGGGTAAAACCTGAGTTAAGCGTATGCGAGATATCTTGTTTTCGTTTTTGTAATCCATTACCTGATAACGCTTCTAGTACAGAGGGAAATGCCACTTGTTGCAGCTGAAAAACTCGCCCTTCGCAAGTTTCACTTTTCGGCAAAAGGCGCTCTATAGTTTCCTTATAATTTTTAGTTTTGTTATCAAAATTGTGTGATAAACGTAGCCAATATAATCTTTCTAATCGCCAACAGACCTCCTCAGCCCAAGATTTTTCTTTTAATTGTTTATTAAAGTGCTCTGCCACCTCTGACATTCCGTTGATATTAGCGCCACGACTATGAAGCCTTTGAACGTTATCAAATAATGCCTTATGTGAAAATGCGTGAGCACTCGAATGCCAATCATCTGATAGCCAAATGCTATCAGCGGGTACAAAGCCATTAATTTTTTGCAAGCAATTATCCGCAACAAAACACAGGTTATACACCCAAAGTAAAATTGGATTCGAAGCGTATTTCTCTATATTTGATGTGTCGATCACTAGGATACATTTATATTCTTCGTCTATTTTTATTCTTTGCGCAAGCTCGACCTTTAAGGCTCTAGCTTCTTGTGGTGAAACAGTTTTAATTAATTGATTTGAATATGCATGATGGCTTTTCTGCCCTGCTCTTAACGTTTCCAGTAAAAAGCATGCTGTTTGCAAGTTTTTATCTAACGTTTGCGAAGCGTGCCCTTTTCTTCCAGGGTTTAATATAAGGTTTTCGAGGTTTGCGACTATTTGCTCTCTATCAGTAAATGGGGAGAGTTGGCGGATATCTCCAACTAATATATGTTTAGCCGCATAGCGGGCGGGTACCAAAAATTCCTGAAAAGGGGTTTTACTACACTCGTCTATAATCATCACATCGAAAGCTGGTTCATAAAGAGGTAAATTGACCTCTTTATCGTTAAATAATCTCATTATACCTATGGTGGTTCCACATATGAGGTTCGCACTTTCGACTAATATCTGTTTACTAGTATTTTCACTTTGAACCAAACTATCAAATTGGTAATGTTCAAGTCCTTGAGCGTTATGAGTATCTCCTATTCTAAGTGCAAACACTTCATTAGTAAGTTGTTTACTGTCTATCCGCTCTAGAACATTATTTATTGCAGCATGAGTTGATGCTGTTAATAGTATTTTTTTACCTTGGCGAACTAACTGAACAATAAGCTCTAAAATAGACGTCGTTTTCCCTGTACCGGGAGGGCCATCAAGAATTGCAAAATCAGGGGTAGCTAATGCTTTTTCAACGAACTCACGCTGTTCTTGACAGCCTTTAAAGCGAATATCCGTCAAAATCTTCCATTCGTTCTCTTGAAGAGGCTCCGGCTCTATATGCTGCCAAGGTTTACTCGTTTGGTCTTTAAATAAATTAAGTAATCCATGCTGTTTTGAGTGAGGAGCAGACGTTAGAGCAACTAATGCATCTTGTTGCTTACGTAGTTGAGAAATATCAGCTTTGGCCTTTATCGTTTTATGCCTAGGCAAAATGCTTTGCTGCTTAGTTTGTTTTGATTTAGCCAGTAATAACTGTTTCTCTTCACTATTACTTTTTATTACGTGAAATGATTCGCGATTATTATTCTGGTTAGATTCCAAAATAATCGCGTTCTCACTAAAAAAATAATCGAGTGCAGATAGACCACTATCATCGCTATTTTTTGGTTCAATTAACTGTATCCACTGCTCTTTTGTATTTTCTTCTTTAATATCAAATTCAAGATCTGGATGAGTACCTAAACTACAATGACTTAATTTTGTTAGATTGCTTCGTTGTGCGGTAATAGTGACGTTAGTACTGTTTAAAGAGAGCTCCCAATCACATTGTTTTAATGATTTTCCTTTACTATCAAACAAGCTCTCAAACGTTAAGTTTTTAAGCTCACGTGCGGTGATATCTTCAATTTTAGCGCAATCATAATTAGGTTTCTTCGCTGAAATAACTAACCAGTTAGTAGCTTCCTTTTTTACATGTGTTGCCAATTCGGCATCCGAAAAAGCTTTTATGGTCTCAAACTTTACGGTTAAATCATTGAGCTTGGCTATTCCTTCTTTTTCATTTAACTGCCCAAACAGATTTACAACTAAATCATTACAAGTATCGATACTGTAACTTTTTTCATCCACTATTACTTTGTCCGTGGTTATAACAGTAAGGCTCAAGGGTACTAATGAAATTGTATAACCTAGCCAAACTATTGAAGTAATAACTTCACTGTGTTCTATTTTAATTTCACAAAAAGTATTACGCACTCTGGAATCAGTTACTTTAATTTTTTGGCTTTTTTTACCTTTGCCCACTGTTACGGGCTCATCAAGGTCAACTTCAAAGTCATCATCCAAGTCAGCGCTGTTTAATCGATACCAATCTTTATCTGGGTTGATTAAGCGAATTCGAGTAAGGGGTACTATTTGATATATTTTTTGCTTTGGCTTAATAATAAATTGCTGTTGGGCAAGCGCTTCCCATTCACATGTGACTTCTTTATCTTTAAACGCTGAAATACTGTTAGATAAATAATTACGAAAAGGGGTTAGACCATCGCGCACTTTGTCTTGAAATTTCGACGACTCTGACTCATCACCGCAAAGTGATAGATAAAATGGATTCATAACAGATTACTCGAAAGGATTTTCTATTTCAGATTTTAAGCGAGTCATTGATTTTGATTTATCAGTGATTACTTCAGGTGTTTGTGAGCTTGCGCGCACTGCTCGCCCTTTGACCCAAGAACGAGTTTTATCGATCAGTTCGTGCATAGTCATTGATATGGGCGTAGTTACTTCAATCGCTGATTTGATATGTTCAAAGTTAATATCGATGCCATCGTCAAAGGCCATAAACAAAGCCTCTTTGATTACTTCCTCTAACTCAGCTCCAGTAAAGCCGAGTGTGAGTTGAGCAACTTCTTTTATCTCAACTGGAGTTAAATTATCTTCTCTATTTCTCTTTTTTAAATGGACATTGAGAACATCTTCGCGCTCTTGTTCAGTGGGTAAATCGACAAAGAAAATCTCATCAACACGGCCTTTTCTAAGTAACTCTGGGGGCAACTGCGCAATATTGTTAGCTGTTGCAACAACAAATACAGGCTTTTTCTTTTCTTGCATCCAAGTCAAAAAGCTGCCAAGCACTCGCGCTGAAGTACCTCCATCTGATGAACCAGAATTTTGAATCCCTGATAATCCTTTTTCAATTTCATCTATCCATAAAATGCTCGGGGATAATGTTTCTGCTAACTGAAGTGCCTCTCGCATATTCGATTCTGATTGACCTACAATACCACCAAATATTTTGCCTATATCTAATCGTAGTAAAGGTAATTGCCAAGCATTCGCTATCGCTTTAGCTGCTAAGCTTTTACCTGTACCAGGCAAACCTAATAAAAGTAAACCTCTTGGCTCCTCTAAACCAAACTCTTTTGCGCTTTCGCCAAAAGCAAGCTTTCTTCGTTTAAGCCATTTTTTTAAGTTGTCAAGACCACCTATATCATCCAACGTGGCACTTGGATGAAAGTACTCTAAGTGTCCTTGCTTTCTTATGACTTGTTCTTTTTCTCGAACAATAGTCGAAATATCAAGTTCATTTAATCGCTGATTTTCGCAAGCAATCTTAGCAAATGCTAACTGCGCTTCACTTGTAGATAACCCCAATGCTGAATTAAGAAACTCAGTACTGAAAGAGCAATCTCGCTCATCTAACTCAAACTTTTGTTTTGCCTGCTCAGCCAGCTTTTTTAGTTCTGACTGGTTAGGTAAAGGCATTTCAAAAACTTGGGTATCTTTTACCAACTCTGCAGGTAAATCAAAAACAGGTTGTGACATGATTATTGTTACGTTCTCAATTCGACGGCCAGCAACCGCTACAGCAAAACTTCGTAAACGTGAAATATTTTTATGATCGTGAGTGCCTATATGGGGATGAAAGTCCTCAAGGAGTAAAATACAGTTAACTGGAGTGGGCAAATCATCATTATCTCCAATTACCCACTCAAGTACTTCGGAGGGGGTATCTACATCTTCCATTAGTTCTTGTTGACTAACCCCTTTTCTTAAACCTTTACAGCTATCCCAAATGAAAGCTTCACAGCTCAAAATATCAGCAATTGAGTTAACTGCGGCCCTAATTCGAAGGGTATCATGACTAATAATTTGTATAAGGGGTGCACCGGCTTTCACAGCAAGTGTTATTTGTTTTTTGAAATCCATAGCTATCCATACAACATAAAAAGATAAGTTTTATAGCCAAGTAATATTCCTATTTCCATTTGGCCTTTCAGAAAAAATACTAAATTCTTTATAACTATTCAATATTTAATTTAATTATAATAAGTACTTAAGAAAAATGTCATATAAAAAATATTTTTTATTCTTGTTTGTAAACATATTACTTATTCCTTTACATTACTGCTAATGCTTTGTCCGTTGCTTGTGCAAGCGCTTTAAAAAAACGCAAACACTTTTCAAGCTCATCTTTTTTAATTATTTGTGGTTGAGTAGTATCAAGCTGTGCACGGTGTACGGCCTCACCCCGTTTAAAAATCCATTTATTCAGCTGCTCCCTGGCATCTTTCGGTAACACGTTTGGCCATATCCACTGCTCGGTAATATCTACACCAAAAAACTCTTCAAAAAGCTTTTTGGTTTTATTTGAATTTGGATTATGAAAAAACTTCAAACGCTCATGTAATTGTTTTTCTGCAAAGTCGCCAAATTGAGAGCCTTTAATTAAGCTAAACTTGGCATCAAAAATTTCAGTTACCACATCTTCAACATAGGTTTCCCATGCTGTTAAGGTCATTATCAAGCTCGCTTTTTTTAAAACATCAT
>NZ_JBHNYL010000012.1:0-105771 GCF_054960735.1 Pseudoalteromonas sp. RWi3 | reverse complement strand
TATGTGGAACAAGCCCTATGACACGGGAATCAGCACTATTGTCTCTATTATCACCCATCGCAAGGTAGTAACCATTAGGAATCGTAATAACATCAAAAGATTGAACTGGTGACAAGCGCTTTGAGACTCTAATTTGATGCTTTACACCGAGTAAGTCTTCAATTTTATTAGCACTTTTAAGTGACTCATCGAGTTGAATGTAAGTTAATTGCTGCCCATTGATTATCAATTCATTATTATTAAACTCAACAGTGTCTCCTGGAATGCCTACAACCCGCTTGATCAGTCGATTATTTGCCGCTATTGAATCAAAAACAATAATACCCCCTCTTTTAGGCCGCGAAATTTTAAGTAGCGATACCTTAGTAAAAGGTAGTTTAAAGTCATAAGCCATTTTATCTGTAAGGATACGATCGCCCTCAACAATAGTAGGTTGCATCGACCCTGTTGGTACTTCATACCAATCAGCAACCGCACTTCTAAACACACTCATAAGACAAATAAACACTATGAGAGAGCGGTTGTTTTTCCATAATTTGTAAAATGATTTCATTGTTTAAACCTCGTTTTAATTCATGATATGGACTAACGCCACCATAGTAAGTTCATCTGTTTTTGTAACAATTCATGAATAATAACTAACACTTAATACCAGCCATTTGTAGTAGTGATTTTTAACCAGATTTAAATAATACTTATTGGAAACAAAATAATAAAAATAAAACTATGGCAACAGTTCAGACTCTCCCTTGTAAACAAGATAAAGCTAAATTTTTTTTAGACTTATTACCGGGTAAATTAATCGATGTACAATTTACTAACCCGCTAGCAATGCGATTTAAGCTTAATCTTATTGGTTATGAAGCCGGGAAGTATTTAATTTTAAAGTACCCAAAACAAGCCAAAGTTAACGAGTACAGTGATATTCTAAAAGAAGGGAACGGCGCTGTTATACGCTATATTATTGAAGGAGAGCGAGGAGAATGTGTGGGCTTTGCAACCACTATATTAGCTATCGCATTCAGACCAGAAAAATTGATCTACTTTGCTTATCCGAAACAAATTGAAAGTCGTCAATTAAGAAAAGTTGATAGGCTAAAAACACATATCCCAGCCAAAATAAGTGTGAGTAAAGATCAGACCTTTGATAACGATAACTTACTTCAAGGAATCATCATTGATATATCTGTTACAGGTTGTCGTTTTACTGTCCATGTAAGCTCTGGGTTCTTAGCGCTTAAAAAACGACAAGTGTTTGTGCATTTACTGTCTCCTATCGATAACTCACCCGTTATCATTAATGCGCATATTCGAAATAACCAAATGCAAGGTAATAGGCTAAATGTGGGCATTGAGTTTGCAGAAAAAGAACACACTCAAATGCAAACGCTACTAGATATGTACGCAATAGATATTGGGTAAGAATACGAATTATAACGTGATTTTTGATTCAAATAAGCGCAACTAAATACTCCATCTTTAATACCATGCGGTTATAAAAATGGAGTTTAGTTAGTTTTTAAATACAGTCTAAATTAGCTTAAAATACTGAGCGAAATGAAGAACGCCCAGCATTACGACGTTCATTACGACGGCTGCGCATACGACTATGAAGTTCACGGCGTTTTGAATCTAACCACTCATCACGCGTAACTGATGCATCAGAGTTACGTGCTTCTTCACGGCTACGATAAGCACAAAATTCTTCGAACGCGTCAACATCATCATTAAATTCACCTGCAACTAGTTCTATCATAATTGCATCATCTAAAAATCCTAGAACAGGGATATGATCAGGCACTAAATCTTCAGGATCGCTAAAATAAGCTAACGCACTTAAAATTTCCACACGCTCTTCTTCAGGGATTTGCCATTCACTATCTTCAATCATGGCAACAAATGTTTCTAATTTTTTAATACGAAGACGCACAAACTCTGGAACATTTTCCTTAATATTTGAGCTGATTTTTTTAGCATTGTTTATTATTACATCTTCGCTCAGTAGTTTAGCGCCTTGTTGCGCTTTGCGCATCACATCACGAAAGTGCTCTAAATCAGTATCAGATAATTCAAACTTAACTTCAAACGCCATTATAATTCTCCTGTTTTGGCTATTTGGTCACAGTAATTTATCACCATGACTAACAACTATGAAATACCTTGTTGTCATTGTTGAATTTAGCAGATACTGCTGAAGTCATCACCTTTAAAATTAAATTTTTATAAAACACCTGTGGTTTTAGTGTAACAAAGTGTTATTATTTTGTGCATTCGTTAAATGGATTTAAACTTATTAGTGTTCTTATGTCGCTAGAGAGTCAGCTTATAAAGCATAATACCCCTTCATCTTCACACGATCAGCCCAAAATTATTGAAAAAGACGAAGTGCCCCAACTAACACCTTCTAAAAAATGTGATAACTGTCACCAAACAGTGACTGGTGAATTTTGCTCTCACTGCGGACAATCTCTCGATTCGACATTAAAGTATTTTTGGGCTGTCATTTTACACTTACTCGATGATATTTTTAGTTTTGATTCTCGGGCAAGCCGTACCGTTTGGCCTTTAATGTTTCGCCCTGGCTTTTTAACTTGTGAGTACTTTGCTGGTAGGCGGGTCCATTATGTCCCCCCTCTGAGGTTATACTTATTTATTAGTATTGTTTTTTTCCTCGTGTTAAAGCTAACAGTTGCCGCAGAAGACAAACCAGAGCTTGACCTCAATAGTAATAAAGCTGCGATAAGCCAAGTTACCAAGCACATAGAAGGTCTCAAAGAGAAAAAGCTAACCTTGGATGCATTACAAAACAGTGACGAAATAGCGCAAATTGACGCTGAATTAACGCGATTCAATCGCTACTTAGAAGAGTTAAACCTCGATGGCACGGTTGAAGAAAACTCAAACATAATTACAACAACACGAAAACTGATTACGTTAGAACTTGAACGAGTTAAATTAAATCAGCCAACGAGTAACGTAAGCAATAACCAAGATAACATTAACGTATCTTTTGACTTTATATCAGAACAAAATAATAAAAAACTCGGCGAGTTCGCAACTAAATTAACAGAAAAAGCAAAAAGAACGTTTACATCTGATACCAATCGTTTAATTGATGAAGTGCTGGGGAAGCTACCACAGTTAATGTTTGTGCTTTTACCACTTTTTGCTTTGTTGCTTAAAATTGTTTTCATATTTTCAAAACGCCTTTATATGGAGCATTTAACGATAGCACTGCACAGCCATAGTTTTATTTTCATGAGCTTGTTGTTAATTGATCTCTTTGATGTATCCCACGATCACCTTCTTGCTATCGGCAGTGATCTGGCTTCAACCATCGCAGGTTTATTGGCGTTCATTAGTTTTGGGTTACTACTCTGGATACCAGTGTATTTATTCATCATGCAAAAACGTATTTATAGCCAAGGGTTTATAATCGCATTACTGACTTATGGGTTTGTTGGTACAATATATTTTGTGTTAATGGCACTCACCACGATCGCGGCAATTATTTGGGGCTTAACAGAAATTTAAGTTTTCATTTAATAGAAAGTTATTAAACAATTTTTATAAACGAACGCACAGACAGGTTATGTAAACACAAGTTAATTAGCTTTAATAAATGCATAATTAAAGCTAATCGAATAACAGTAAATGATTACTGGTTTTTATACTGTTCTTTCGCTTTTTCTAATTCACCATCGCTAATACCCAGAGATTCTGCAGCTTCTTTAATCAGTCCTGGTTGCGTCATTACCAAGCCCATCAAGGCTTGAAGTTTCTCTGGTGGAATGCCCAACTGCTGTATAAGCGCCATGGCCATCATTGGGTTTTGTGTAAATGCTTGGAAAAGCTCACGTACTTTATCGTCACTTACATCATGCTCTTTTAGTGTTGCTATAATTGGGTTCATGTTTTTGCCTTAGTTCGCTTTCTAGATACCCACTGTTATATGGGCAGATCATTCGTTTTAAAGCTGCACAATGTAATTACTCTACGAGTAATACCACTTTACCTGCATTCTCATTATTTTCTAATATACGATGTGCCTCATTAGCTTGTTGCCAAGGTAACGTTTTATAAATGTTGAAATCGAATTTTTTACTAACAATATCAGCGTAAAACTTATCAACAAACCCGTTACGTAATTGGCGTTTAAACTCTAAACTTCTGTTGCGAAGCGTTGAAGCATGGAGTGAGATACGCTTTTGTAGTAATCGCGCGAAATCTACTTCAGCAAAACGCCCGTCTAAAAATGCCAGCATTATGATTTGGCAATCCAATGCGGCAATGGCAGCATTTTTATTTAAATAGCGTCCTGAGACAGGATCAACGATGACATTTGCCGATAATTTATGATCTTTCATATATTCTACAAAATCGACTTGTTTGTAATTTATTACATGATCTGCACCCAGTTTTTTGGCATGCTGGCATTTCTCCTCACTGCCCGCGGTTATTACAACCGTTGCTCCAACACGCTTCGCCATTTGAATAGCTGCACCTCCCACACCACTTGCGCCAGCATGAATCAGGGCAGTTTGTCCTTGTTGTAAGTTACCTAATTGAAAAAGCGCACCGAATGCAGTTAAATAGACTTCACTAATAGCCGCCCCTTCAGCCATAGATATACCCTGAGGTAGACGCATAAGTTGTTTAGCATCTAATGCAACGTATTCACTGTAAGCCCCACCTGCGCACAATGAGAATACAGGCTTTTCAAGCCACTTTTTATCTACGTCACTGCCTATTTCAACTACATGTCCAGCACATTCTAAGCCTAAAATAAGGCTGTCGCCTTTTGGGGCAGGATACTTCCCTTGACGTTGCATGCTATCGGCGCGATTTACACCAATTGCAGCGACCTTAACTAATACCTCATGCGGTTTAATTTGTGGTTTTTCTATTCTACATATTGTTAAGTTTTCATCATCGTGAGAAATATACTGCACAAAGCCCTCTCTTTAATTAATTTTACGCCATACCTCGGCTTCAACTAATTTACCATTTTCAGTTAGTGAATGATGCCACAGATCGCCCTCTACTTTGTAGTCGAAAGCCATGGTTTTACCAAGTAACGAAGGAATATTGCCATAAGAAAAAGTTTCAACGAATTGTTGATTTTTTAACACATATTTACCCCCACCAGCATAATGGAATTTACCATTTTTTTGTGTAATGTAGTTAAAGTGCGTGGGGGTTATTAGTTTCACTGAAGTTAATTGTGGAGCCTTGGCATTAACAAAGCCACCGTCTACGGCATATTTCCCTTCAACAAACTCCCAGCTACCTAGTAGTGGATTAGCCATCGAAAAAGAAGAAAACGCTAACAAACATACACCTATAAATTTCATAATTTACCCTTTATCTGCAACTAAAAATATAAGTGTACCTTTTTATAAATGATTGACTATCAGACTTGTGGCTAACTTACTCTTATTTAAATCGCCAGCTTTGTTTATATGGGTATACATCGTACACTTCACCTGCTTGAATTTTTGTTTGGCAACTCTGCCAAAAACTGGCTGCAAACAAATCACTGTGGTGTCGGATAAATACCGCGTAAGCAGCCGTATTTGCGCTAAAAAAAACAGTAAACTGACTAGGGAAAACATCGTTTTGTGCTATATCAAAATAGCTTTGTGCGCTAAGTTCATCCAATGGGTTATCACTGTTTGGCATGTCTCTGAAATTACATTCAATTAATGGGCAGATTTCATCATAATCATAAAAAACGACGCGCCCCCAACGGGTTACACCAAAGTTTTTCATTAACATGTCACCTGGAAATATATTTGCACCAGCCAGCTCTTTTATTGCTTTACCGTAGTCAATCATCACGTTTTCAAGTTGTTGATTATCACATTGATTTAGATACAGATTGAGCGGCGTCATTTTTCTCTCAACATACACATGTCTTAAAATCACCGCTTTATTTGAAATAATCAAACTACTGCCAACCACCTTTTGCATCTCAGCCAGCAACTCATCACTAAAACGGTTTTTGTCGAACGCTAAATACCTAAACTCATGGGTATCTACCAGCCTACCAACTCTGTCGGCTTGTTTTACAAAGTCATACTTCGCCATTACCTGTGCTTTTGTGGCTGTTTTTGGTGCGTTAAACTTATCTTTAATAACTTTATACACATATTCAGAACTAGGCGTAGTGAAAACCAGCATAACCATACCCGGTGTACCTGGCGCTGCAATGTATTTATCTGTCGGTGGGCTGTTCTTTGTTGTGTCAACTTTGTAGCGGTAAAATTCTGTTTTAGCATGCTTTATGAAGCCAATAGCATTAAATAACTCAAATCGTTGTTTGTGAGGCATGAGTACACTTAGGTAATCGACATAGCGAGCAGGCTGATCAGTATCAACCATAAAATAGGTACGAGCAAAACCAAATAGTAAACTTAACTGATCTGCCCCCATCATCACTGCGTCTAACTTTAGGCCTTCGTCGGTATTTAAAATGGCTACAGCAAAGGGCATGTTATCACCATTTTTAGCAATGCAGCGACCGATCAAATAGCATGCTTTATTTCGAAAAAACAATGAGTTTGCATATTCTATATACCCGTCGTTCAAATTTATTAATTCATACACTTGAGGACATTGTTGTTTCGCGCCTACCATCAACGTCTTTTGCAAAACAGATACATCTTGTGAGAAATTATCAAATGGGGTTCGAAACGCTTGCGCTAATATCAGTTCAGTAACGGCATTAGCAAAACCACTTTTAAGAGAAATACGCTTTACTAAGTTATCAAATGGTCGAGGGGCTGTGCGATATTTAGCCTTTAAAACAAATAAGTGCACAGTACGGATTTTTCTATCATGCCATAACGCACCAAATGTAGAGTTAAAAAAGGTATGTGCTATTGGTTGATTTTCATGATTATTTACCATACTCGCATAGATGTTTTTTGCCTGTTGCCAGATACGTGCATCATCGTATTCTTTATATGCTATTAACTTAACCGCGCTACTAACATTAGCAACTTGACGCTCATACACTTGTAGTCGGGCACGCATAGCAGCTTGGACATCAAGCCACTGCCTTTGCTCAAAGCGGCTTTGAGCGCCTAAAGTTATATTCAAAAACTCAGCAAACATCGCCTCAAATCCAGCAAATACAGCTCGCGCAAGCTTAGTTGCAATAACGTCTTCGAGATTACAATCATTGGACTGATTATTAAAACTTTCTGGTTTGAAGTTAGGCATATTTTTATAGCTTATAACGATTATTTTACTTTAGCGGTTTACATACCATAGCAAGCAGGCTTAAATTTAGATAATTAATAAAGCGAATGAATAAGATTGATCAAATGAATATTAGGAATGTCGATCTAAACTTACTTGTCTACCTGAATGTGCTTATTGATGAGCAGAATGTTTCAAAAGCAGCAAATAAACTTGCGCTAACACAGCCTGCGATGAGTAACGCACTTAAACGGCTGCGTGATTTATTTGAGGACCCGCTCTTAGTTAGAGCAGCAGGTAATATGACCCCAACAGCAAAAGCGCTGAGCCTTAAACCTGAAATAGAAGCCTTATTAAAAATGGCGGAGGCAATCACTCAACCCAGCGAATTATTTAATCCTACTAGTGCTGAACTTACATTTAGAATAATGGCGAATGATTATTTAGAATCTACACTAATCGCGCCTTTTATTACATCTCAACTTGAAAAACACCCCGGACTCAATTTTGATGTACTTAGCCCCAGTGATGTCAACTTACAAGATATGGAAAAAGGGACAATAGATTTAGCCATTAATCGTTTTAATGGTATGCCCCGCTCTTTTCATCAGGCAACTGTATGGCGTGATAACTACTGCTGCCTCACACACCCTGCCAATAAATATTTAAACTCACCTGATTTAGAACAATATTTAGCTGCTGAACATATTTGGGTCAATCGTGCTGGTTGGGGCGCTGAAGCCGCTGTAACAAATAAATCAGGCAGTCAGAAGCTTGGCTGGGTCGATGAAGCACTTTGGCAATTAGAGCAAACCCGTCATATTCGTGTATTTACTCGCCATTACATGGTCGCAAGCTTACTCTGCCAATCAGAAAAGCTCATTGCAACACTCCCACGAAGACAAGCAATGCTGCTGGCCAAACACACCGATCTAGTCATTAGTCGTGTGCCGTTCCAAGTGGTGCCAATTGAAGTAAAGATGTTATGGAGCCCTTTACTGCATCATGCAAGCCCTCACCAATGGTTACGCCGCGAATTAATAGAGTTTGCGAGCACCATTGCAGATAGATAAGCTACACTCAACATCATTTTTATTGATTAAATCAATATCAGTTATTGAAAACAACAATTTCATTAATAGTGTTTTAGGGGCTAGAGTAAATTCATACAAAATGATTCACTCACCTAACAAAGAGACATGATTATGATGCAAACTACAGCAAGCTTCACCCAACAAGATGGTTTATTCATTGATGGTAATTTACATACTTTTATCGAACAACAACTTTGCGAAAAAGCAACATTAACAAGTGAATATGTATACCAAGCGTTAGCAACATTAGTAGATGAATTTGGTTGTCAATGCCGTAAAAACAAACATCAGGATGATGATACTCTTGATGCCCAAACTTTATTACACGCGTACCAAGTTGAACACGCACACCCTCATTGCCACGTAGACGCACAAACAACAACAGCTGTGCTCGATGAGTATTGTTGTCAAGTGCCTGCAATTATTGTTGTTGCATTAATGGATACACTCAGTGGTACACCAAGTAATGAAGATGATGCACAAGAGATTTATCAACGTGCCGCTCAATTAACAAATCGTCCGTGCATGTACCGCGCTGCATTTAAAAACGAAAATGCAGCTTAAATTATGATTGCTCAATACGCTCGATAATCCTCTTTGCAAACTCGCTACAACTGAGGATTATCGCGCTATGACCTTGTTTTTCTAAGTCAAACGTTATCTCATTTGCTTCAAATGTTGCTGATAATGCATTTTCAATCGCTTGTGCAGCTTCATGCCAATTCATAAACCGCAACATCATAACCGCACTTAAAATACTGCTTGTAGGATTTGCTTTATCTGTTCCTGCAATGCGTTCGAATGGGCCATGAGTTGGTTCAAAAAAAGCCACTTGACCATTCAAATTTGCAGCGGGCATAACTCCAATTCCCCCTACTTGAGCGGTTAACATATCAGCTAAATAGTCACCATTTTGATTGGTTGTTACAACCACATCAAATTGCTCTGGCTGCATTAGCGCTTGCTGTAACATGTTATCAGCAATAACCTCTTTAATAATTAGCGATGGCTCATTCTCCCTTTTAATAATTAACCAACGGCCATTTTCATGTGGGGTAGCACCAAATTCACGCTTTGCTAACTCATAGCCCCAACGCTTAAATGCACCGTCTGTAAATTTTAAAACATTTCCCTTGTGAACCACTGTAAGCGACTTACTTTTTTGCTCTAATGCATACTCAAGTGCATAGCGCATGACTCTCTGAGAACCATCTTTAGATATATTTTTAATTCCGATGCCGCATTGTTGGTCAAACCGTAACCGAGTGACGCCCATTTCTTGGCATAAAAAATCCAAGACTTTCTCAGCCTCCACACTGCCCGCTTGCCACTCAATCCCCGAATAAACATCTTCAGAACTGTCACGGATCACCACGATGTTTGTTTTTTCTGGATGCTTTAAAGGTGAAGGTAATGCGCTATAACCTTTAACTGGACGAATATTAACGAATAAATCCATTTCTTGTCGAAGTGCAACATTGAGAGACCTAAAACCACCACCAAGCGGTGTTGTGAGCGGCCCTTTTATTGCCAACTTAAACTGCCTTACAGCATGAATTGTTTCTTGAGGAAACCAATCACCGTCGTATAGCTTTGCTGCTTTTTCACCATTATAAACTTCGAGCCAATGAATTTTTCGTCTGTTTTTATAACAATGGGCAACTGCATGATTTACCAAATCGCGCATGACTGGGGAAATGTCTTGACCGACGCCATCACCATCGATAAACGTTATAATAGGATTATCAGGAATGAGCCACTGCCCCTGCTCATTAATAGTAATTTGCTCGCCATTTTTAGGCACTGATATATGTTGATATTGCATACGCCCCCCTGCAAGAAAATATATTTAAGCATGGGCGTTGTTCATTGTCTTTAACAAAAGAAGAATACTGATTATTCAACGGCTAAATAGTCAGTTAGGTGTTTCTTCAACTAGGATTTCATCAATAGCGGTGAGTAAAGCCTGAACACGTTGACTATCAAAAGTAACCGAATCAGATTTAAGTAATCTATCAAGTTCAACAGCTTGTTGGTAAAGCAGCTTACAATCAAACATGCCTGCTGTCCCTTTGATCATATGGACACTTTGTGCAAACCCTTTCATATCTGCATTTTGAAACTGATCAAGTAAGGTATCTCGCTGCGCTTTTAGACCACAGATATAATCTTTTTTAAGTAACTCAAATTCGTGCTCTGGCAGTTTTACGTCATCAGCAATATCAATATCAAGGTAACTGGCAATTTTATGACTGAATTTTGTTCTATCTATTGGTTTAGCAATGTGATCAACAAAGCCTTGCTTTAAGTAACGGTCCACTTCGTTTTTCATGGTGTTTGCAGTTAATGCAACTATAGGGGTAGTCAATCCTGTCGCTTGCATAATATGAATAGCTTGCTCACCGTCCATAATTGGCATTTGAATATCGAGCAATATCAAGTCAAAATGCTCATCCAGAGTCGCTTGTACGGCATCTTGGCCATTCTCTACAGCAGTGACAGTTAAACCCATTCGTTCTAAGATTCGTTTTATCAGTTGTCGGTTTTCTGGGTGGTCTTCTGCCACTAGAACTTCACCCACCAAATTTCGCTGTAAATTATCAGGCGCAGTATTTTTTACTTCCTCTTTGCGTATATCATCAAATGAATTAACCCAGTGGGTCCGCTCAGTTACGTATAATCCCAACGTCAAACAAAACTCACTGCCGCTGCCGACTTCTGAATGAACTGTTATTTCTCCATCTAGCTTTGTCGCTAAATTTTTAGAAATATTTAACCCTAAGCCGGTGCCACCGTACTTGCGAGAAATGGATGAATCAGCTTGATAAAAAGGCGTGAACAACTCCTTTTGCTCTTTATCTGTCATACCAATACCTGTATCTTTCACTTTTATTTTGAGTTTATTTTTCGAGCAGCTAACAAGTAATTGAATATGGCCAACTGTTGTGAATTTAAGCGCATTAGTTGCTAGGTTGAGCAGTATCTGCCTTAATCTAGTTGGATCACACACAATCCAATCAGGTAAAGGAAATTCATAATCAACTTTAAATTTTAAGCCCTTATCGCGAATTTGCTTACCTAACAACGACTCTATTTCAGCGATAGTTGCAAACAAATCAGATTCAACAAGTTCGATTTCTAATCGGTTTGCTTCTATCTTCGACATATCAAGTATGTCATTGATTAAACCAAGTACATGGCGACTATTTTGTAAAATAACGCGTATTCCATGATTACGTTCGTGCGGCTTTATATCACCCAAAATTATGCCATCAGCATAACCAATGATCGACGTCATAGGAGTGCGTATTTCGTGGCTCATATTAGCTAAGAAGCGACTTTTAGCCTCACTGGCGTCACGTAGTTCTTCAGCTAATTGTTGTAATTCTTGGGTGCGAAGTTGTACTTTTTGCTCTAGGTTTTTGGTCAATTCAACGTTACTCTCATGTAGCAAGCTGAATTTGTTTGCTACTGCAAAAGCAAGCAACATAGCGTCCAGTGAAGTGCCAATCAAACCCAGTAAATACAGATCAATCGAAACAGGTTCAATTAAACCTAAATTCGTTAAATTACCAATCATATTGGGAATGGCCATAGCCAAATACGCGAGCACAAAGTATCGCGCTGGTTTAAACCCACTCATCCAACTTCTTATACCAACAACCATCCCCAAGCACAGTGTTGCACCAGTGACTAAAGTCGCCCAAATAAAACCAAAACCAGGCCACACCACTGCAAAAGGAACCCCTGCTGTTGCAAAGATACCTAAGCCAATTGATAAACTTGAAAGCTTTGGAGAAGTTTCTCTTAACTTAAGTAGGCTATTAAAAAATAAAATATTTGTTAGTGGGATTAAAGTAAAACCAACCCAGTGAAGATGGGCACTATAAAAGCCAAATATTTGATCCGGGATATGAAAAAACTGACTCCATGCGAAAACCCAGCACGCTGTAAATAGCGCATAGTAAAGGTGCGTAACATCGCGTGCACCAAAATAGATAAGTAAATTATATAATCCTAATGCAATACCAACGCCAAAACAAAGCAGCATGATCATATTGTCAGAAGTAATTTTTTTAAAGAATGCGTCGTAAGGCTCAAGTACTAGTTTAGGTGGCGTATAAAAGTAATCACTTTGGAATTTCGCAATTAATATGTAAGGTGTACCTGGCGTTAATTGCACTTTATTGCCATAGTGAAATGCAAATTCGTTAGGTGATAAACCACCTGTTTCATAGCGCTTTACTGGCTGCTCGGCATCCGACATATCATAAATACGTGTTTCAATTTTTGAAAGCAACGTGTTGTATGGGTATAGCACAAGCTCATTTAAATCAGTTTTATTCTCTAAGTGAATAACAAACCAAAAACTACCACCAAAAAAAGTGGTTCTTATTTGCGGCTGTTTACCTTGCAACCACGCATCAACTTCAAAGCTATTACGAGGAAATGAGCCATTAACTACTTCAAGCACTTGCCCTTTTTGCAATAAATTAGTTTCACTTCCTTGTTCAGTGTAATTGAATCGCTCAGGCGCAATGGCAACAACTAAGTTACTAAAAAATAAAAAAATACACAGTAATATTTTTAGCATTGCCTGTCTTGGCATACTTACACCTTAAATTATAAACGCGCAGTTAAAACTGATAACTAATATCCAGCCCGTAACGTCGGCCTTCACCCTTAAAATCTTCAAGCATGCCAAGGAAAGAGCTTAAATCAAATTTTAAATGACTATATTGTGTATCAAACAAGTTTTTACCCCATAAAGCAAATCCCCAGTTATCTATTTGATACTGCAAATTTGCATTCACAATGCTATAGCCATCTTGCATCGCATAAGGGTTTTGATTTTGGTCAAAATAATAATCTGATTGATAGTCCACGATTAATTGAGCTTTTAAAGGATTACTTGCTACATCTGTACTATATTCAACACCTGCACTGAGATTCCATTCAGAGGTAAACGGCAAGCGGTTATCTGTAAGTACATTGCCTAAGGGGTCAACATATTCCTCAAATTCAGCGTGAGGAATGTAACCCAGTGCAAATTTAATATTAAGCGCGTCGGTTATCCAATAATCTAATTCAGCCTCAACGCCGTAAATAACAGAGTCTGCAACATTTTCTAATAATTGAACGGGTGGACTTTGTTCAAAGGCTGAAGGTTGATTCATAAACACTTGCTGATCATTATAATCATAGTAAAAAGCTGCCCAATTAAAACGAACACCTTGTTGTGGCCACCATGATTTGCTCCCAACTTCGTGAGCGTTTAATCGCTCCTTCTGGTAATCTGCAAGTTGAGCTTGTTCAACGGATGATAAAAACCCACCATTATAACCACCACTTTTTGCGCCATTGGCAAAACGATAATAACCGGATGTAAAATCATCTATCTTATAATTAACACCCAATTGTCCAGAAAAGCCATTATCTGATTGACTGCCTTTAACATGGTAAAAAGGAATTTCAACCCCTTTTAAATCAGTAGGGTCAACCACCACATTTAAAGTTGAAACTGAGTCATAATCGAGTGATTCATAAGAATAACGAAGACCAGCCGTCATTAACCATTTTTCGTTTAACTGATAGTCAATCTGGCTAAATGCGGCGATGCTCTGAGTTTGTATTTCATTATCATAGAAAAATGTAGCAGTTACATTTGTTGGCAAAATACCACGGTAATCACGCAAAATATCATTAACATTATTCTGCCCTATAGACTCATCAGAAAAATAAAGCCCTGTTGTTAAAAAGTGTTCACCGAGTTTTGACTGTAAACGCAGTTCTTGAGTTACAAGATCAGTGTCTAAACCTAAGCTTCCTTCACATAATCGAGCGGGTGATCCGTCGCAATTAAATGCATGAAAGCGTTCAAGGGTGTTGTAGCTGGTCAAAGAGATAAATTCATTGTGAGAGTCTAGCTGCCAATTTAAATGCGCACTCACTCCTTTACCATCGGTTTTATGAGGTGAATTGTTATTAACATTCACAGTATAAAAGTCATCACTCCCATCATTAAAACCAAAGTTATCGAAACAAGTCGTTGAGCCCGCTTGCGCAGGAGTACATCGCTCTCCTGTAAGTGGATTTGCAATTATACCAATGCTTCCAACAGGCTGAACAATGCCATCCCAATTTGAAATGTGGCCTTTGACTAATACTTGCACATTATCAAAATCAGCTAAAAAAGAAACACGACCATTTATTTGCTCCATCCCAGCTGTCGGGGCATCAAAATAGATGTTATCGGTCGAATAATCATAGTCTTGGTGATTAAGTGCGACTCGAACAGCTGTGTTCTCACTGATAGGTAAATTAAGCATAGCATCGAGGCTTGATGCATTATTATTAGCGGTACCGGCTGTGATGTAACCACTTTGTTCGAACTCAGGACGTTTAGAACGGATAAGGATAGCTCCCCCGGTAGAGTTACGCCCAAATAATGTTCCTTGTGGACCACGTAAAATATCAACTTGCTCAATATCGAATAGGTTAACTATTTGATTACTTGCAGAACCTAAAGCAATGTCATCGACATACATAGCCACTGGCGATGTATTTGCCGTATTATAATCAACCAAGCCTACACCACGAATATTAACAGCCGGTGGCGTACCTTCTGCTGCATTTTGGCTAATTTTTAAATTTGGCGCAAACACAGACAGCTCTGTAGAATCTTTAAAATGCTGTGTTTTAAGCGCATCGCCTTTCACAGTACTTATTGCGATACCAACGTCTTCAATTTTTTGCGCTCTCTTTTGCGCATAAACCTCGATAACTTCCATATCACTTTTATGCAGAATATCATCATTTTCAATAGCTTGAGTATAAAGCGGAAGAATCAAACCTGATGAGCATATCAACCATATGTTTTTTGTCATAAAGTAACCTTGGGTATAAATGTGCAAAGACCATATTCAAATATGTATGTAAACATACTGTTATATGGCCAATTATAGACTAATCCATCGACTAAAACCGCTGTGATAAGAAAGATTAATTAATTATTACTGGGTTCAAAGGCATTTTCCCCACTTATGTTTTCAGGATAGTTACATATTGCCCGAGAAGTTTGCATTCCTGCCATAACCGCAGCTTCAACACAGCCCGCATTTACGCCCGTTTTGATCCAGTCCCCGGTAATAAATAGGTTAGTAAATTTAGTTTCATTGGTTGCCAGCCTATATTTACTTGAACCTGTCACAGACAAAACATAGCGTTCACTCGGATCGACGTTGACACGCCAATATTGCTCATCAATAGATGATTTATCAACTTGCCCTGATCCAAATAGTACTGACCAATCGAATTTTTTGTGCTGATAAGCCAATGGCCATAAGGGCTGCATATTATTTTGTAGCATGCTTTCAAGGTTTTCTTTAACCTGTGCTTTTGCACTTACTACGAATTCATGATCGCTCTGAGGTGGGTAGTCATCACACGGAAAAGCACTGCAAAAATAAGCAATATTTACAGGTGAAGAGTTCAGCGGCCATTGCTCTTTGTCAATTAAGTTTGACATTGCAGCCCATGTATCAAAAGGCTCGCTAAAACCACTTAATATAGGCCCCTCTTCACTGGCTGGCATATATTGCCAACCTAACTGTTGATCTGTTTTTGTCAGCCATAACTGTGCTGCTTGCGTTGCCACGGTTTTAACATTATTAGCTTGAGCAAGAAATGAACTATCTATTTCTAATAGTTTAGGGCAAATATGTTCAAGTGATGCTACAGAAACACCCAAAATAACTTTGTCAAAGTCATCAGTAACTCTTAAGGTTTTACATGGTAGAGGCCTACCATAATAGGCCTGGTACTTTGCCGGCCAGTCACTCCAAAATGATTCTAAATTAATATTATTTTGCTGTAATAAAGCAGCTTGCTCTGAATCTAATTGACCGTAAAGTGGTTCACTTGGCCAACATGGCAAATTTTTTATATTCACCAGGGGTTGGTATTGCGCTGTTGAATTTAATGATACTTGTTGTTGTAATTCAATTGTATTTACAATGTACTCGCCTTGAGCATCAAGACTTGGAGTGAGGTTTTGTAGTTGATGAAAAAATTCAAACTTAACGCCTCTTTTTTGTAGCAATTCATAAATAGGCGCAAAAATCACATCCCCCATTCCTGCTTGCATCTTCCACATTACGCCACCTCGGTAACACAAGGCTATACGCAACATAGCAAGTGCAGCAACACCCGCCTCCACATTAGGCTTACTAAAGTCGCCCTTTGGATAAGCAAATACGAGATCGTAAAAACCACGCACCGGTGCAGAATTTACACTGTATTGCACATTTGCGCCGTTTTTTGTTAGCCACTGCCTAAAATCGTATTTATTAATTACACCAAAGCCATCACGGTATACTTTATCTTTTACAAGACCAACCAACATAGCTATCGCCAAATCTGCACAAATATATAATCGTCTCAGATCAGAGTTGTTATCTAATAAATCACTAATTTCGCTGTTTAACCATCGCTTTAGCTTTCTAACCACGTACCAGATAACAAGGCCGTCTTTTTTTTCATCCCCTTGTGGGTTTAACGTTTGCTGGCCATGAACAAAGTGATTGAGTTTAGTAATTAACAAGCTCGGAGTTGAGCTTATCTCATTAGCTTGCTGCTCTATGTCATTTGCAAATTCCTGCCACAACTGCTCCGTATCATCGACTAAATCTCCTAACTGCTGTTGCAAGTGACGTAATAAAGATTTATCACGAGTTTTTTTCGTTTTTAGTAGCGTAGTTTTATTAGCATTTACTGCGGTAGTTTGTATGTCAGCTATCCATTTTTTTAGCCACGCCAGCGTCATTTTTACAAAGTCCCACGCTGTAACATTAAGGCTACCTTGTGCTGGGTTGCCTGGAAGTAAAGGAAAGTCTAGAGGCCAAGTTTGCCATGTTGAGTCAATGTATTCTTCAAGCGCAACAAAACTGTGTGGCTTCAAAGCCTGTTGCCAGGTTGATAATGAGCAACTTTCTGGTCTTTGCAATTTATCATATACAGTTTCGATGGTTTTAAAGCTATTAACATAAGCCCCAAACCAAACGTGCAAACCATGTTCCTCTATCCGTTGCCCATACTTTGCATTTCGTCCGCTGGCTCCTTTACCGCCTAAACGCCAACCTTGTTGATATACCGTAATACTCCTGTGTTGCTGCCAATCGTCTTGCTCTGTCAGATAGAGCGCAGCAGTCATAGCCGACACACCGCCACCTATGATAACTATTCTTTCTTGGGTCATATTATTTCCTTTAATAGGTCGCTTTAAAGTTGGCTTGCCGGTAGCTGATCAAAGTCCATTTGAATATAAAATGGTAAGTGTAGAGGCTGACTCCCTAGTTTTAAACCAAACATATCGGCAAGAGGAAAACTGTCCAACTGATTGAGATTTAAGGTGAAGTCTGACTTTAAAAGTTTTAAGTGATGTACCTTTTTTATCTCAGATGGTGAATGCATTACTGACTGGTAAACTGCATTCTCGCCTTCCCCATCTGGAAATTGCTTGAATAGAATTTGATCCATTTGTGGGTTAATAAAGCCTTTAAACAACTGTTTAATTAAAGATAGATCAATACCAAAATGACCACCTTCGAAAAGGTTCGCTACCTGATCTCCAAAGTCATCAAGTGCAGATAAGAATGAGTTATCTTCTTTATTAACCGTTTGCTTAATAGAGAACAATTCATGCATTTGTAATTTTGAATTTGGTGAGAATTGTTTGAAACACGCTAAAGAAATCGAAAATGGCGAAAGTGCTGATACTGAGTTTGGCATTTCATATTCGCACAAATACTTATTGTAACCCCATGTTTCTCGGCCATTAATCAGTGCGTAAATATTGTTAACGCATATAAAAGCAGGATACCAATATAGGTGACTTATATCACCGTGTTCAACTTTGACAACAGGCAACCAGATAATGATGTCGGTCTCTTGCATCCACCCTTGATTATCAAAAGGAGGGGTAACCGACGCTATTTTTTCAATATCGGTGAAGGTAATGAGTACAAACTCTCCTAAAGCATTAAAACTCGTCGCATCTGGGGCAGCCTTGTTGAGTGTGGCATCAATGTATTGTTGTACTTTTTCTATTTCAATTTCGGCAAAAAAACCATACATATTTGCGTTGGTCATTCTACATGGTGGTTTGGCTATGGGATTCGATAAAAAGTGTTGATAAGGCACTGTTGATTCAATCATGATACTTAAATTCCATGTAAAATTTAAGTATAGCTGTAATAAATAATTTGTGATGTTTTAAGATAATAAATATCGGCAAAGTTGTTGATAACCAGCACTATTAAACCCTTTAGACAGTGGATTCATAAACCCATGTTTATAATCAGTCACCGTGCATATTATCTGTTTTTGCGCACTCAAGTTATTTATCACGTGCTGAATATCAAAATGTTGCTCATTCGCAAATATAAATTCACATGGAATAGGAGAAATAATATCAAGATGATGACGAACTTGACTTGGGTAGAATGCAATAAGCTTTTTAATATATGGATTATTTACGTGCGCTATACTTCGCCAAGCCGCTGCTCCGCCTGCACTAAAGGCAATCACGGTCGTTGTATCTGCAATATTCGCGAAAATTGAATTAAGCTTATTAACATACCCCTCGTGATTACATTTGATTATAAAATGCTCGTACTGCTGTATATCATCAGTGACTTTTTGTAGTTCACCATTATAAGGGTCAACAATGACGTGGTCAGTGTTAAACTGCTTAGCAAAATGAGAAAGGTGGGCTGTTTTCCCAAAAATATCACTGATAAAAATATATTTCATTTCTAACAACTACCGCTAAATAACTATACTTACCCAATAAAGATACAATGAAAACCATATAAACTCCAGATAAATTTAAATTTAGCTTGTAAAGCTAAAAATTAAAATGTATGATTATTCCTTGGCTGTAAAAGAGCCCTCGCGGTTAACCCCTTTACCCTGATCCAGTAAGCCCGCAAATACGTATATTATAAAGCTAAGTTATCGTACGGCGAGAACCCTAATTCAGAATACGTCATATTTTTAGATATGTTCGCATAAATGTCATAAAGATCGTCAACACTGTAATGAAGCTAAACACAACATGGTCGTCTAATTGTGCTTTTGAGCTAATAAATGATTAGCAGCACAAAGATAACAAGAAAAAAGTGAGTTTTATTATGTCTTATAGTTATAACGGATCTATGATCCAAATTGCCCATCCGGTGCAATCAATTTCAGTGAATAAACAACGTGTTATTTTTTCAGACACACAAGGTCTTAAAAATGCCTTATTCACCAAAGCAAGCGATGCACGTCAATTTGTTAAGTGGTTAAAAGCTAACTAATCAATATTGATATGTATTCAAATACGATATTCGCCAGCATCTGCTGGCGTTTTACTTTATCAAGCTAAAATTATCCTGCTACACTAATTAAATGAGCCTGTAATTTAGTAGTACTTATATGTTTCGTAGCATTTTACTTTCCATGTTTCTTTACGCGCTGCCAGTGTCGGCCACAAGTAATACTATCAATTGGGTTGTCGTTGACTTTGCCCCATATTACATTTTATCTGATCAATTCATCGGCACGGGCAGAGATGAAAGTATCATTTCATTATTAGAGCAAGAATTACCCAGCTATACTTTCAATCGTGTTATCTTCCCCTCCAGCCGAGCACTGCTCGAAGTCTCCAATCCTAATAAAACCTATTGTATGCTTTCCCTTTACCAAAGTGATCACCGTCGTCAACACATTACATTTAGTGAAGAAAGCTCTACGATCGGTTTATCACCATCTGTTGCAATACATGAAAACTTAATCGATAAACTTAAGTTAGATCAACAAATACCCCAGTCTTTTAATTCATTGCTAAACAGTAAAAAGCTCACTTTGGGTATTTCAATGAGTCGTTCATATGGTCTTGAAATTGATAAAGTAATTAATAATAGTGCCGATGCATCTATTATTATTCGCCCAGGTAGAGATACACTTTCAAGTCTTACTTATATGTTAAACAAGCAGAGAATAGATATATTGTTAGGCTATCCGAGTGAGCACTTTTATATGGCTAAAAAGATGGGCTTCGATAAAGAATTAACTCAATTACAACTGCAAGAGGCATCAGATTTTAGCTTGGGATATATTGGATGCACCAATACTGACCAAGGTAAGGAACATATAGCAGTACTTAATGAAGCCCTTAGGAAGATAAAACAAACTAACGCATATAATGATATTTTACTTCGATGGCTACCTGATCATTTAAGGCCTATTTTAGCTCATCACCTAAGCAGAAGCGCCTCACGAAAATGAGGCGCTTCTTTGAATTTTTAATTAAAGATAAAGTTACTTTCTAATACCTTCAATATATAAACCGATATCAACGTGTGTTGATGCAGGGCCTAAATTATAGTCTATTCCATAGTCTGCTAACTTCAGGCTTGTTTCGCCTTCAAACCCAACGCGATAGCCACCCCAAGGGTCTTTACCTTCACCAATTTTATCAATTTCAAATGTAATAGTTTTCGTAACGCCGTGTAGAGTAAATTCACCGGTTACATTCGCTTCATCGCCATCCTCATCAAACTTTATTGATGTGCTTTTAAAGCTCGCATTGGGGAATTTATCAACATTTAAAAAATCTTTGCCACGCAAATGTTTGTCGCGCTCTGCATGATTCGAATCAATACTCTTAGTATCAATATTTACCATGATCGTTGATGTATTTGGGTTTTTAGCGTCATAACTAAATTCACCGTCAAATGTATTAAAACGACCATGTAGCCAGCTGTATCCTAAATGCTTAATTTTAAAATTAACGAACGCATGAGCACCTTTTGTATCAATAACGTAATCTGCTGCTTGTGCGGCTGTGGCACCAAAAAGTGTTGCAGCAACAGCTGCGCTAACAAGTAATTTTTTCATTCTAATCATCCTTTTGTGGTTTGATCATTCTAATTAAAGTTTTATCTTTATCGATAAAGTGATGTTTTAATGCCCCAAGTGCATGCAAAATTATAAGGCCTATTAAGCTACATGCTGCCCAATAGTGAATTTTTCCTGCAATATCTGCCTGATTTTCGACTGAGAACTCAATAGCGGGAATACTATATAAAGTAAATACCTCAATTGAACGACCATCTGCAGTTGAAATCAAAAACCCTGAAATCACGATGCAAACCAGTAACATATAGATCACTAAGTGTGCGCTGTGCGCTATTTTATTAACTAGAGTGCTTGAGCTTGCAACAGGAGCTGGCTGTGTACCCAATGCCCGCCATGCAAACCTAAATATAAGTAAAGATGCCAATGTAATACCCACACTTTTGTGTAAATCCATTGACCCTTTATACCAGCTATCGTAGTAGGTTAATTCAACCATATATAGCCCTAAACCAAATAACCCTAAGACCATTAATGCCATAAGCCAGTGAAGAAAAATTGCCACTAAGCCATAACTTGATTGAGTATTTTTAAACATATTTAACGGCTCCTTGAGTTAATAAAACAAGAATAGCCCGTCCCGAAACAAAAGAAAATAGCGGATAACAAACAAGTTATGTGCGTAAATGCACAGGTAAGAATAGAGGTTAACTAAAATTTATTAGCTTGTTTATTGATTAATCACTTTCCTTCAAACCAACATAGATTTGACTGTGGGGCTCAACCTGAAGGCACGTGATCAGCCCTTCCTTTATTAGTTCGAGCATTGCAATAAAACTGACCACAACACCACTTCGACCCTCTTCTACTGTAAACAAGATAGAGAAAGGTAATTGCGTACCCGCTTTGGATAGTTTAGATAAAATTAAACTCATCCGTTCACGTGTAGAAAGAGTCTCCGCAGTAATATGGTGACTTTCAAAGGTTTTAGCTCTTGCCATGACTTCGCTTAGGGCTAACGATAAGTCTTTGATTTCTACATCTGGAAGTTGTTGATGATTGTCATCTTGGGTTGGCATTAATGCGTGTGCAGTATATATATCACGGCCAACACGGGGAATGTCATCTAAATTTTCAGCCGCTTTTTTAAATTGTTCATATTCCTGAAGTCGGCGAATCAGCTCAGCTCGAGGATCTTCTTCTTCTTCAAGTTCTTCGTGTTTTGGTAACAATAATCGCGACTTTATTTGCGCGAGCAAAGCAGCCATAACTAAATACTCACCAGCAAGCTCTAGTTGAAACTCACTCATCATCTCTACATACTTCACATACTGCTCTGTAATGCTGAAGATTGATAGTTCGAGAATATCTAGTTTGTGTTTTTTTATGAGATAAAGCAGTAAATCCAGTGGACCTTCAAACGTCTCTAAAATTACTTCAAGCGCATCAGGGGGAATGTATAAATCGTCTGGGGTATCAATAACCGCTTTGCCATGCAAAAAAGCCAGTGGCAGCTTTTGCTGTACTGGCTCCTGAGGCTCAACAGAACTTGAGTTATTTACATCTGTCACAGTGTGCTATTCAAACGGTGCTGTGTCACCACACCCAACTCGTAGCACTTCAACATCATCTTCCGATAAATCAATCACTGTGGTCGCCTGCTCTGCTAAATAGCCGCCGTGAATAATTAAATCAACCAATGGGCCAATGCGATCACGAATTTCATCAGGGTCTGATTCTGTAAACTGTTCATCCGGTAAAATAAGTGAGCACGACATTAATGGTTCACCCAGCTCTGCCAATAACGCGCACGTTATCGGATGCTCTATAACCCTGATACCTATCGTTTTTTTCTTATCATTAAGTAAGCGTTTAGGCACCTCTTTTGTACCTTTAAAAATAAAGGTATAAGGCCCTGGCGTGTTATTTTTTATCAACCTAAATAATTGGTTATCTACTCTGGCATAAGTCGACAATTCAGATAAGTCACGGCAAACCAAGGTAAAATTATGGTGTTTTTCAATACCACGAATACGTTCAATACGTTCTTTTGCTTGCTTATTACCTAAATTACAACCGATTGCATAACCGGAATCTGTTGGATAGACAACAACGCCACCTTTTTTAATAATATCAACCGCTTGCTTTATCAATCGTGGCTGCGGATTATCTGGATGAATATGAAAAAAATCACTCATGTGCGTCTCCTTCTTTACCTTCCCAAAACTGCCAAACACCTTGACAATCTTTCGGCAAATATAAGTTTTTCCCTAATTCTAACCAA
The DNA here is from genome assembly GCF_054960735.1 of Pseudoalteromonas sp. RWi3. Lineage (NCBI taxonomy): Bacteria > Pseudomonadati > Pseudomonadota > Gammaproteobacteria > Alteromonadales > Pseudoalteromonadaceae > Pseudoalteromonas > Pseudoalteromonas sp. RWi3. The sequence continues at coordinate 82,287 of NZ_JBHNYL010000012.1, read as the reverse complement.
CTGGTTGGAAAATGAAAATCTGAACCTTGTGAGCATAATAAACCGTATTCACGGCTTAACTCACCCAAAAATTGTCTTTCACTTGGCGCCTGTTGTGGTTGCGCAACTTCCATTGCATCACCACCTTCTTCTTTAAATTGTAGTAATAATTTACGTAGCCATTTATTAGACATTTGATAACGCCCAGGATGCGCGATAACCGCTACACCACCAGCAGCATGAATTGCAGTTATTGCAGTGTGCATATCGCACCACGTACTTGGTACATAACCCGTTTTAGCGCGGCCCAAATACTTTTTAAACACACCCGGAATCGTTTTAGCAACACCACGCTCAATCAATGCTCTGGCATAGTGAGCACGGGTAATTTGTGCATCTTTAGCAAGCTTTTTTGCTTGTTCATAAATGCCATCAAAGCCATTTTTTTCAAGACGCCGACCAATCTCTTTTGCACGCTCTGCACGTTTTTCTTGCTGCTGCAAAAGTAACGTATTTAAAGCCTCGTTGTGCACATCGACATTCAACGCAACAATATGTATTTCAAAACTTTCCCACTTTGTTGAAATTTCAACACCCGTAATTAAACTCAAAGGTAATTGTTCGCTTTTAATGAACGCTTGTGCAGGTTCAATCGCAGCCACAGTGTCGTGATCAGTAATTGCAAAAACATCAATGTTTTTATCTACTGCACGAAGTAATAATTGCTCAACACTCAATTGTCCGTCCGAATGTGTGGTATGGCTATGTAAGTCGTATTTTATCAAAAGTGAGAACTGCTAAAGTTATAATTGCTTAATTGTTATAAAGTATAACAAATTTTTTAAATAAATTGTTTTAAATAAACACTTGACATAAATGCCACAGGTACGCTTTACTGTAGCCACTTAAGACACAAACTAATAAGAAATATAATGACTAATTCAATCCAAAACACAATCTGGTGGTGGCACTCGTAAATTATCGGGTGACGAATTGTCGTGTCTAACACATTCTAAACCCGCTTATAGCGGGTTTTTTTATACATAAATTTTAGGGTAACAAATATGAATAACGATTTAACTCTTACACATCATTGGTGGTGGCGCCTGGCTTAGCGGGACAGTAATGGTTTATCTAAAATATAGATGTCGTTATTTAACCCCGCACAGCATAGCTTGCGGGGTTTATTTTTTTGAGGGAATGAGGTTTGATTTTTAGTCACATAACAACAGCACCGGGTGAGGTCACAAGTATCACCGAAGTCAGAGAATACATTCACAGTCCATTGGCTTTGTATGCACTCTTAGACAAAGATAATTCATTATTATTAGAATCAGCAGAGATTGATTCTAAAGACAGTGTTAAAAGCTTAATATTAGTTGATTGTGCGCTAAAAATAACGTGTACAGGCAAAGTCGTCACTGTTGTTGCGCAATCAAACAACGGTATGCAGCTATTACCCTATTTGAAAGATACACTACAAAACTGCTCAACAACTCTAAATGAAGACACATTAACCATTGAGTATAAAAGCACGGCTAAAGATATTGATGAAGGCAGTAAATTAATTGCTGATAACGCATTCAGTGCTTTAAGAAACTGTATTAATAATATCAGTAGCACCACAAAGAACCCATTTTCGTTATTTCTAGGTGGTGTGTTTGCTTATGACATGGTCGCAAATTTTGAACAGCTTACTGATGTACCCGACGGCGAGAATAGTTGCCCAGATTATGTTTTTTATTTAGCAGAAACCCTCGTGGTCATTGATCATCAAGCTAAAACAACCGAGCTTATTGGTAATGTTTTTAATGGCCCCGATGTGCATGCGAACTGCTTTGAAGTAGGTAAAAAGCTTGAGCGTTTAAATAAGGTATGCGACCAAGCAAGTAATTTCAGTGCCAAACAAACAGCAGGTAACAGCGAGGTTAGTGTAGACATAAGTGACGAGCAATATTGTGAGCAAGTGAAAAGCTTAAAAAAACATATCGTTGATGGCGACATCTTTCAAGTCGTACCATCGCGTACTTTTTCATTACCTTGTGCTAACCCGCTTCATGCTTATAGCAAGCTAAAGCAGCAAAATCCAAGCCCCTATATGTTTTATATGCAAGACAGTGAGTTTGCGTTGTTTGGGGCATCCCCTGAATCAGCCTTAAAGTTTTGCCCTATCAGCCAACAAGTAGAAGTTTACCCAATTGCAGGCACTCGCCCTCGCGGTAAGTTTGCCAATGGACAAATTAACCCCGATCTCGACAGCCGAATCGAACTCGAACTACGTAACGACCAAAAAGAACGCGCTGAGCATTTAATGCTGGTCGATTTAGCTCGTAATGACGTAGCACGTATAAGCGTACCAGGTACCCGCCATGCAAAAGAGCTTTTAAAAGTTGATCGCTACTCACAAGTTATGCATTTGGTCTCTCGTGTTGTAGGCACATTAAAGCCAGAGCTTGATGCACTTCACGCCTATCAGGCATGCATGAATATGGGCACTTTAGTAGGCGCACCTAAAGTAAGTGCCGCTGAACTTGTTCGAAAAACAGAGGGCAAACGCAGAGGTAGCTATGGCGGTGCTGTCGGTTATTTAACAGGTGACGGTGCAATGGATAGCTGCATTGTCATTCGCTCAGCCTTTGTAAAAAATAGCATCGCTTACGTACAAGCTGGCGCAGGTGTAGTTCACGATTCAGATCCGCAGTCTGAGGCAAATGAAACACGCGCTAAGGCCCAAGCGGTTATTACAGCCATTCAATCGACGTACCAAGGATAATAACAATGAGCGAACGTAATTTAAGCCTCTCGAGCGTAAAAATATATTTTTTAGATAACTTTGATTCATTTAGTTATAACTTAGTCGATGAACTTTCTATGTTGGGCAGTGATTTAGTGGTATATCGTAACAATATAGAGGCGACACTCATTTTTGAAAAAATGTGCAATGAAACCAAGCCCGTTATTTTGGTATTGTCGCCGGGCCCGGGAACGCCGTCTGATGCAGGCTGTTTAATGGCGTTGATTGAGCTATGTAAAGGCAAATTTCCGATGTTAGGTATTTGCTTAGGCCAACAAGCACTTACCCAGAGTTATGGTGGTGTCATTGGTCATGCTGGTGAAACTGTTCATGGTAAATCTTCAGTTATTGAATTAGCTCAGCACCCAGTGTTTGATGGGATGGGTGAACGCATGCCCGTTGCTCGTTATCACTCACTCATGGCTACCGTCGTTCCTAAAACATTAGACGTGATAGCTAACTTCGGTTCGATCCCGATGGCGATTTATCATAAAGAAGACAGTGCGCTTGGGTATCAGTTTCATCCTGAGTCTATTTTAACGCCCAATGGCGCAGCACTACTGCAACAAAGTATGCAGTTTTTAGCTAACACAAAGCAGTAGAGGATTTTATGTCAGTAAAACAACAGTCAACAACGCATAACACCCGCGCTCTAATTGATAAATTACTCGCACAAACATCATTAAGTTTTAGCCAAAGCCAACAGTTGTTTAATGCAATCATGCAAGGCGAAGTCAGTGAGATTGAGCTATCTGCTCTACTAGTCGCATTAAAAATTAAAGGCGAAGTCAGCGACGAGATAGCTGGTGCCGCTGCGTCTATGCGTGCCAATGCAGTGCAATTTGAAACACAATTAACTCAGCTTACAGATAGCTGTGGAACCGGTGGCGATGGCTCAAACACCATTAATATCAGTACCACTGCCGCAATTGTAGCCGCAGCTTGTGGCATAAACATGGTTAAACATGGCAACCGCAGTGTATCGAGTAACTCAGGCTCTGCGGATTTACTCAAAGCACTGGGTATTAATATTGATATGAGTCCAGCGCAAGCTGTTGCATGTTTAGAACAAACAGGGTTTACATTTTTATTTGCCCCGCATTATCACAGTGGTGTTCGCCATGCGATGGGCGTTCGTACGACATTAAAAACACGGACTATTTTTAATATCTTAGGGCCATTAGCAAACCCTGCGGCTCCGCAAGTTCAATTACTTGGTGTTTATGATGAAAGTTTATGCCTGCCAATGGCACAAACGCTCAAAACATTAGGCACACAACGAGCCATGGTTGTTCATGGTGCGGGTACAGATGAAATAGCATTACATGGTACGACAACGGTTGTTGAGCTTAATAATGGTGAGCTTAAACAATATACGTTAACAGCTGAAGATTTTGGTCTTGCAAACTATTCACTTGAACAACTTGCAGGGGAAGGCCCACAATATAATGCTAATGCCAGCCTTGCTATACTCGCAGGAAAAGGCTCAAACGCACACAATGCAGCAATAATAGTCAACGTTGCTGCATTGCTCTACATGACAGAAAAAGTGGAAAGTCTTAAAGCTGGCGCACAGTATGTCAGCGATGTTTTAAAGTCAGGCCGAGCCTTAAGTACGCTAAATGCCATCATTGAACACAGTAATAAAGCCGTAAATGCAGAGGTAACCAATGGCTAATGTATTAGATACAATTGTAGCGGATAAAAAAATAGAACTTGCTGAGCGAAAAGCTAAGCGTCCGCTTGAAACTTTCAAATCACAGGCCGTTCCAACGCACCGTGACTTTTATAAAGCCTTGGCAGCCCCAGGAACCCAATTTATTTTGGAGTGCAAAAAAGCATCTCCTTCAAAAGGGTTAATCCGCGAGCCTTTTGACTTAGCAGAAATAACGAGCGTTTACAAAAAACACGCAACGTGTATAAGCGTGCTTACTGACGAAAAATATTTTCAAGGCAGCTTTGATTATTTAGAGTTTGTGCGAAGCCAAGTCGAGCAGCCGCTAATATGCAAAGACTTCTTCATTGATGAATATCAAATCTACATGGCACGCATTTATGGTGGTGATGCTATTTTATTGATGCTTTCAGTGCTTGACGATAATCAGTATAAAGCCCTTGCTGAGGTTGCCCAAAGCCTGAAAATGGCGGTGTTAACTGAGGTCAGTAATGAAGAAGAAGTCACTCGCGCATTAGCGCTTGATGCACAAATCATTGGCATAAATAACCGTGATTTACGTGATTTGAGTACAGACCTAGCTACAACTGAGCGACTTCGTAAACTTATTCCTGATGACAAAGTCGTTATTTCAGAGTCAGGTATCTACACCCATCACGATGTGAAACGCCTAGCGCCATTGTGTAATGGCTTTTTAATTGGTAGCTCTTTAATGGCTGAGCATGATTTAGAGCGTGCGTGTCGTCGCGTTATTTTAGGCGAAAATAAAGTATGTGGTTTAACGCGTAGTCAAGACGCCATAAATGCTTATAACAGCGGTGCTGTTTATGGCGGACTTATTTTTGCAACTAAATCGCCGCGCTTCGTAGATTTAGATTGTGCATTGCAAATTACGCAAAGCGCCCCGCTCGCTTACGTTGGGGTATTTGTAAATTCAACAATCAAGGAAGTTGTTGAACATGCTAACACATTGAAATTAGCCGCAGTGCAATTACATGGAGATGAAGATGAAGCCTATATAGATGAGCTTCGTACAAAATTACCATCTAATTGCCAAATATGGAAAGCGCAAGCTATCAAAGATAGCCTACCCGCTCGCGTTATCGGTGTTGACCGTCACTTATATGATACACACAGTGACAAACAAGTGGGTGGAACGGGTAAAACATTTGATTGGTCTGTTTTAAAAGATGCAGAGCAACCCTTTATGTTAGCCGGTGGGCTCAACGCAGACAACATTCAAGACGCGCTTTATCAGGGTGCTCAAGGCTTAGATTTAAATTCTGGGGTTGAGTTAAGCGCAGGCAAAAAGTGCCAACAAAAATTAAATGATGCATTCAACAGCATCCGCAAATATTGAGGTAAATATGAATAATCCAGCTTATTTCGGCGAGTTTGGCGGCATGTTTGTGCCTGAGCTCCTTGTTCCTGCACTCAAGCAGTTAGAAAATGAATTTAATAAATCACAAACTGATGCAGCTTTTAAAGCTGAGTTTGAAAAATTACTCAATGAATATGCAGGTCGCCCTACACCATTAACATTGACCCGTAATTTAATTAAAAACCCAAAAGTAAAATTATATTTAAAACGCGAAGATTTATTACATGGTGGCGCACATAAAACCAACCAAGTATTGGGCCAAGCGTTATTAACCAAGCGAATGGGCAAAAAAGAGGTTATTGCAGAAACAGGCGCAGGCCAACATGGTGTTGCAACTGCATTAGCCTGTGCATTGCTTGGCTTAAAATGTCGTATCTATATGGGTGCAAAAGATGTTGAGCGCCAGCAACCAAACGTTTTTAGAATGAAATTGATGGGTGCAGAAGTGATCCCCGTTACTGCGGGTTCTGGCACGTTAAAAGATGCAGTAAATGAAGCACTACGTGATTGGTCTGCAAATTATAAAGAGGCACATTACTTACTAGGTACAGCTGCGGGTCCTCACCCCTTCCCTACTATTGTGCGTGAATTTCAAAAAATGATTGGTGAAGAAGCTAAACAGCAAATTTTAAAAGCTGAAGGCCGCTTACCTGATGCTGTACTTGCCTGTGTTGGTGGTGGATCAAATGCGATTGGCATGTTCACAGACTTTATTGGTGAGCCTGATGTAAAACTAATTGGTGTAGAACCTGCCGGTAAAGGGTTAGATACCCATGAGCATGGTGCAACAATATGTAAAGGAACCAAAGGCATCCTGCATGGTACTTACACCTACATTATGCAAAATAATGATGGCCAAATTGAAGAGTCATATTCTGTTTCAGCAGGCTTAGATTACCCTGCGGTTGGCCCTCAACATGCCTTTTTACATGAAACAGGCCGTGCTCAATATGTGGGTATTACTGATGAAGAAGCGCTTGAAGCTTTTCAGCTACTGGCTAAAAACGAAGGAATTATTCCTGCCCTTGAATCAAGCCATGCCATTGCCTATGCGTTAAAATATGCAGAGCAACAAACAGAAGACACCATTTTAGTGGTTAATTTAAGTGGCCGCGGTGATAAAGATTTATCACACGTTATGGATGTACTGTCTAAAGGAGATAATTCATGAGCCAGACTAATCAAAAAACAGACCGTTATGGGCAAACATTTGCGGCTTTAAAAGAACAAAACCAAGGTGCATTTGTCCCTTTTGTAACTATTGGCGATCCTAACAAGTCATTAAGCGTTGATATTATCAAAAGTTTAATTGATGGTGGCGCAGATGCCCTAGAGCTCGGTATTCCATTTTCAGACCCAATTGCAGATGGCCCTGTAATACAGGCGGCAAACATCCGCGCTTTAGATGTAAATATTAATACCCAAGACTGTTTTGATATTATTAAACAAGTACGTGAGTACAACCAAGATATTCCGATTGGTTTACTTTTATATTCTAACTTAGTGTTTAAACGTGGATTAGAAGCATTCTATGAAGATGCCAAAGCCGCAGGGGTTGATTCTATTTTAGTTGCCGATGTGCCTCTGCATGAATCTAAAATGTTCCGCCAAGCCGCTATAAATAATGGTATTGACCCAATTTTTATTGCCACACCCAATGCATCTGATGACACTTTACGCCAGTGCGCATCTTACGGTAGAGGCTACACGTACCTGCTGTCTCGTGCTGGTGTGACAGGCACTGAGACTAAAGCGCAAATGCCTGCATCGCCAATTGTAACCAAACTTAAAGAATATCACAGTGCGCCTGCACTGCTTGGGTTTGGCATTTCAACACCTGATGATGTTAAGTCAGCCCTAGCCGCTGGGGCTGCTGGTGCTATATCAGGCTCTGCGGTTGTGAAAATTATTGAAACAAATCTTGATGACCCAAAAGCCATGCTTAATGGCTTAAAAGAATTTGTAGCCAGTATGAAAGCTGCAACCCAGCTTTAACGCCGATATTGGGGCGCATAAGCGCGCCCCTAACCAAGCCTTAATGGGCTGCGTGCTTACCCTCTATTATTTCTTCAATAAATTTTCGATTAAACGCCGCTAAATCTGCTGGGCTTCGACTTGTCACTAAACCTTTATCCACGCTCACTTCTTGATCAACCCAATTTGCACCTGCATTCATTAAATCGGTTTTAATACTAGCAAACGAGGTTACAGTGCGATCGCGCAATTTGTTTATCTCTGCTAGCAACCAAGGTGCATGACATATCGCAGCAACTGGTTTATTTGTTTTTGCGCCAAAAAAGCCATCAATAAATGCTTTTGCATCTTTATCTTGGCGAAGGCTATCTGGGTTAAATAACCCACCGGGTAGTAGCAACGCATCATAATCATCACTGCTTGCATTGCTAGCAAGCTTATCAACGGCAATTTTGTCGCCCCAGACATCTTCATCCCAGCCAGTTATTTCACCTTCTTTAATTGATACAACTTCAACTGTTGCACCAGCATCTAACAACGCATCGCGTGGTGAAAATAGCTCACTTTGCTCAAAGCCATCTGCAGCTAGAATAGCAATTTTTTTACCATTTAATTGAGTACCCGTTTGTAATGTAGACATATTATCTCCTTATTTTAAAAATCTTTTAAAATAAAAAGCAGACACCATGCCAAATTTAATACATTGAAAATATTGAATATATTTAAAAGAAAGGAGTAACACCCTGTAATTGCGTAACAGGGTGAGAAGAATCTACATTACAACACGTCTTTTAGTGCTTTAGCAGCCTTAAATATGGGTTTGTTAGCACCTTCAATTTCAATTGCAGCCCCTGTTTGCGGGTTTCGCCCTGAGCGTGCAGGATAATAACTCAACGCAAATGTACCAAACCCATTCACTTGTACTTGATCACCTTCTGATAGTGATTTTGTGATTGCGGTTAGTAAACTTGCAAGCGCTGCTTTTGAGTCTTTTTTACTCAGTTCACTGTGCGTAGACATCGCCGCAATTAACTCTGCTTTATTCATAAATGCTCCTAAATCCCCGCGATTCAAAAGCGCGGTTCAAATGGTATAAAAATCAAAAGCAGGCAGGCTAAGGCTTGTTGGGGAGTAAGTCAACCTTGTATATCCTCACATATATTGGTAAAACATCCCTTTTTCCAGAAATCAAAGTATATTATGCGCGTATTAAGCGAGTACATTCCCCTTATATTATTTTTTATTGTTTTCAAATTAGTCGATATTTACTGGGCTACCGGCGTTTTAATGGCCGCAACATTTATTCAAATTATTCATAGTTATTATGTATACCGTAAAATACCAACACGCCAATGGCTTGTGTTCACCCTTGCCTTCGTACTTGGCACACTCACCTTACTCTTTCACGATGAACAATTTGTTAAGCTAAAAGCCACCGTGATCTATGCGGCTATATCGGTCGCTTTGGTATTTAGCCGATATATTTTAGGCAAAAACATCGTTAAGAAGTCGCTAGGACCCGTATTACAAACAGCCTATGCTAGTAAACAATCATTGAGCATTCCTAATACTCGATGGGATGTACTTAATCTCTTTTGGGCTTTTGTCACAGCATGCATTGCAGTACTAAACCTCTATATTGCCTATTATTGCTCGTTAAATTTTTGGGTCAATTTTAAAGTATTTGGCCTTATGGGAATTACATTTTCGAGTATTTTGGCCAGCATCATCATGGTTTATAAATACTTACCTGACGAAGATGACAAGCCAACACTAAATGATAAAAAGCACCAATGATGTAATAAAAATGTCGTTTTAGCTTGTTAGCCTTATCTGCAAACCCAGAGCAGAGACGACCTTGAACGCCACTCAATACCGATGGTTTGAATTTACCCTAATCTTTATCGTATTACCTTTAATAGGGTTTACACTTAGAGCTTATTTAGCAAACTGGCTTATTCCTGCACTTATCATTTTAATGAGTGTGTGCTGTATGTTGTTACTCGGCGACCCTCAATTTAAACGCTTTAGGCTCACGAGCTTAGGTCAGTTCAGTGCAGTTAAACGGCGCTTATTTAGCTTTTTTTTTATCGGCGCATTATTTTCTGGGGTATTCTATTCGATAATGAATCAAGGTAATTGGTTTGTTATGCCCAGAACATCATTAAATGATTGGTTGTTATTACTCGTCCTTTATCCTTTGTTATCAGTGTTACCGCAAGAATTGATTTTTCGAACTTACTTTTTTCACCGCTACAAACGAATCATGCCCCATAAAACAGTTCGTATTTTCACCAGTGCCTTTGTATTTGCACTTGCGCATGTTGTTTATGCTAATTGGGTTGCAGTGCTGCTCGCTTTTTTGGGGGGGCTTTTATTTTCTTATACCTACGCACAGAGCCGCTCCACATTTGTGTGCGTAATAGAACATAGTTTATGGGGATTATGGATGTTTACTCTTGGGGTAGGTCAATACTTAGATTCAGGGGCATTGTAAAACGCGCTTTAATGAAGTGGAGTAACGTCATCAAAGCGCATTTATACATTGTAACTTTGAACTATTAAAAGCCAAAAATACTGATTGCGAAAAACTTTGTAGCAACCGTGTTTACAAATATAAGTACTAAAATCACTGGGATAAATGTTGAAAGCGAAAAGTTAACATATTTCTGTGTAAAGCTACCTTCATAGGCCGGGCAACCTTGGCTTAACTCCTCACTCAACCCTGCTTTTTTCCAGCGATACATAACAAACAAACAAACCATCAAACCGTTTAGCGGTAAAATAGTGTCATAAAACACATCATATACAACATCAAACATACTCTTTGAGCTTTCTCCATAGGTGACAAATGAAGTCAGCCAATCAACCATGCCAAAAGACATGGTACATAACACCGTTAAAACACCCACGGTGCCAGATAAAATTAACAGCGCTACCTTTCGGCTGATGCCCTTTTTCTCACATAATGTCGCAGTCGGTACTTCAACGATTGACACTAAAGAGGTGATTGCAGCAAAAAATACCAGTAAAAAGAAGATGAACGCAACAATTGACGCACCTACATAGCCAATATCAGACTGAAGCGCTAACAATATTTTAGGTAAGAACTCAAAAATCATCGAAACTGACGAATCTGAAAGTTTTGTCGGATCTGTATTAGGATTAAAACTAAATATTGCAGGCAACACCATCAGACCCGCAATAAAGGCCACGAGAGAGTCCGTAATTGCGACCATTTTCGCACTGCCAACGATGTCATCTTTTTTAGAGATATAAGATGCGTATGTCATCAATATACCCATACCAAGTGATAATGAGAAAAACGCCTGCGCTAAGGCACCGTTTAAAACACTGGCATCCATCTTAGAAAAGTCTGGAATAATATAATATTTAACACCCGCCATTGCATTATCTAGTGTCAATACATACACGACCAGTGCTGTTAACAGTACAAAAAGTGCCGGCATCAGAAATTTCGCTGCTTTTTCAATACCTTGCTTTACACCACCAACCAGTATTAAGTTAACGATGATTGCAACAACTGCCATATAGCCAAATACACTGCTGCTGTTTATAAAAACACCAAAACTTGTCGGGTCTGCTAATTTATCTAAATTACCTATGGCGACCTGACTCAAGTAGCCAAATATCCATACTGTAATCACCATATAAAAAACAGCTATCATGAAAGGCGTTAAAACGGCTAAGAAACCCGCAAAGGTCCATTTTTTATCATTATCTGAAAGAAATTTATACGCATGAAGGGGATCTTTTTGCGCTTTTCGGCCCATTGCCATTTCAGCCATCATCACTGGCAAACAAATAAAAATGACAAACAGTGCATAAATAAGTAAAAACGCACCTCCCCCATTTTTTGTTGCTGAGACAGGAAAACCAACTAAATTGCCAATACCCACTGCAGAGCCTGCAGCCGCTAATATAAAACCGAGGCGAGAGCTAAAATGCTCGCGATTATCGCTCATTAAAAAACCTTATTATTATTGTGTGCTATCCCATCGACTCTACCAGTGTTGTACTGGGCTTTTCAAGCAGATTAAGATCAAAAGTGATCTATTACTGTAAACCTAAATCCTTCGCCCATTAAATTCTCTGTGCTAATATAAAAAATATCTATCTACAAAAAATATAGAGTACACAACATGTTGTACATGATTTACTCAACAGACGTTGAAAATAGTCTGGAATTAAGAAAAGCGGCAAGGCCAGCTCATCTAGCACGATTAGAAGAGCTTGATGAACAAGGTCGATTGTTCAGTGCAGGTCCATTACCTGCTATCGATAGTAATGATCCAGCAGATGCTGGCTTTACAGGCTCTCTTGTAGTAGCTGAATTTAGCTCTCTTGAAGCTGCTCGTGAATGGGCTGCAACTGATCCATATGTGACTGGCGGCGTATATGATAACTCTGTAGTGAAACCTTTTAAAAAAGTGTTTCCCAAATAAAGCATACTAGATAAGTTCAGTGTTGGTTCACTGATAATTAACTACTATGAGCTCAAAGAATCACACTATTTTATAGTTTTACTTGAGTTTTAGTTGCTTGGTTCATTAAACTACTAGGGTCTGGTTTAGGAGTTCCCGTCATGCGCACTGTATTTTTGGCTTTCAGTATAGTTTCTCTTTCATTGCTGTGTTTTGTTTATTCAAACAATAGCTATGCACAAGATACTATAAAAAAAGTCGCGATTACTAAGAAACAAGCTGTCGATATTGCAAAAAGCCTCGAAGATGGTAAGACCCTAAAAATCACTGACCAGAATGACATTTATACCGTAAGAATACTTAAAAGTAATGGCCATGTTGTCGATATACACGTTAATAAAAAAACCGGCGAAGTGAAAAAGGATTAAATTGATGAGAATTTTAGTAATAGAAGATGATTTACACTTAGCAGACAACTTACGTAATGCCTTAGAAAAAGAACGTTATAGTGTTGATCTTTGCCATGATGGTGAAGCTGGTTTGTTTCATATTACAGAGTACCCTCTTGATATGGCTGTTGTTGATTTAGGGTTACCTAAAATCGATGGTATTGAGCTCATAAACAAAGCACGAGCCCAAGGTGTTACCATCCCTATTTTAATCTTAACCGCGCGTGATCGTTGGCAAGATAAAGTAGAAGGTTTGGACGCTGGTGCTGATGATTATCTTACCAAACCTTTTCATGTTGAAGAATTAATAGCTCGCTGTAACGCGCTGATCCGTAGAAGTGCAGGTAAAGCAAATCCAGAAATGACTGCTGGCCCGATTAAGATTCACACACGTTCACAACAAGTGTGGGTTGATGATAAAGAGCTAAGCCTTACAGCCTACGAATATAAAGTTCTTGAATATTTAATGGTTAACCCACAAAAGGTAATTTCTAAATCTGAGTTAACTGAGCATATTTATGATCAAGATTTTGATTTAGATTCAAATGTTATCGAAGTATTTGTATTAAGACTTCGTAAGAAACTTGACCCAGATGGCACCCTTAATCCTGTAGAAACGCTACGAGGGCGTGGCTATAGGCTTAAAAGTCAGTGGTAGCGTCACAAATCCCATTAAAGGTAAGGCAAGGATTTATCCTTGTCTTTGTTTTATTAGTTGCGTTACCAATTTTGTTTTTCTCAATAGGCAAGGCCTATTACGCTTCACTGGTTGAGGCAACAGAAAAAACGCTTGAGGCACACCTATACTCCCTGATCTCTGAAGTCGATTTTACTGAGCGCGGCATTATTATGCCAAGCACTATTCTGGCACCTGAGCTCAACAGGCTAAATTCCGACACTTACGCAATGATTTACCGTGATGACCAACCCGTTTGGCACTCTGAATCAGCTGTTAATGTAAACATTGTCCCTCACTATATTGAAACCAAAGCGGGCGCCGCTGATTTTAGGCGTGTTGAATATAAAAGCACCGTTTATTGGCAATTAAGTTTAACTGTTATCCTAAATAACATAGATCAATCTGAACATGCCCGCTTTATTTTGTTGAAGCGAAATGACGCATTGCTGCGCTTAATGGATGGTTTTAAGCAAACCTTGGTTAATTGGATGTATGTAATGGGAGTGGCAATTGCTGGATTAATGGCTATTGGTTTTGTTTGGAGCGCACGACCATTACAACGTTTGGACAAAGAAATTAAGGCGGTAGAATCTGGTGATATTCAACAAATAAAAGGCCTCTACCCTATTGAATTACAAACTATAAAATCAGATTTGAACTTACTACTTGAATCACAACAACGGCAAAAAGAGCGTTATCGCGCCTCTTTAAGCGATTTAGCGCACGCCCTTAAAACACCGTTAGCTGTTTTAAAATCTAGCCCTTTGGCCAATGATGCAGATGCCCAAGAGCAGCTGGATCGTATAAATGTGATGATCGAGCACCAATTAAAACGTGCCGCAACTGGTGCATCAGACACTTGGAAAAAACAAACAGCCATTAAACCTGTTCTTGATTCAATCTTAAGTGCTATGAGCAAAGTATACCGTGAAAAAGATATTATTTTTAATAGCGCGGTATCAGACAAGGATTACTTTTTAGGTGATAAAACTGACTTACTCGAATTATTGGGTAATTTGATTGATAATGCCTGTAAAGCCTGTCGCTCCCAAGTTGATATTCAGGTAATACAAAGCAAATCATTATGCATCACTATTAGCGATGACGGCCCTGGTGTGCCAGAGAATAAAAGAGAATCATTACTCACTAGAGGTACGCGTTTAGATACATATGAAAGTGGTCATGGTGTGGGTATGGCTATCGTCTCAGACCTTGTAAAGTCGTATCATGGTTTACTTACTATTTCTGACTCAGAGCTACTTGGTGGCGCAAAATTCACATTAGAGTTTAACTACAATGGCAAAAAATAAACGCTTAAATATTCATATAACTGCGCTAAGTATATTTTTAAGTACATCAACAGTAGCAAATGAATGCACACTCGTTGAAAGACCTACACCGAGTGATTCAAAAAAGTATATACAATGCTTAGATAAAGAAATTGAGTTATTACAACGCAACCAACAAATTTGGTTAAACAAATTAAGGCTAGACTTAAGTAAAATTCAAGAAGACACGGGAAACACTCAGTTATTACCCATTTTTAATCGCAGTGTAAAAAGCCAAAACCGCTTTTTAGAAGACAGTTGCCGCTGGCGCTACCTTCATAAAATGCCCAATGCAACCAATGCTGCCATTGTCTATAAACTGTGTGAAATACGGATACTCGAACAATATATAGACGTTCTAAAGCAGCCCTTAAAATAAAAAAGCCATGTTGTTAATAACATGGCTGTCAAATTTTTTACTGAAATAAGCAGTTAGCCTTGCTCTTCTAGCTTTTCGCCATTACCTAATAGCGTGGCTAACCAACGACCTTCATCACTCGTCTCAAGAGCAATTTTAACGATCATTGTCAAAGGAACTGACAACAACATACCAACAGTGCCTAGTAGCCATCCCCAAAATATTAACGACAAGAATACAACTAGTGTCGATAAGCCTAAGCCCTTCCCCATGTATCTGGGCTCAACAATATTACCCATCACAGTATTTATCGTAAGATACCCTGCACCAACTATACCCGCAACAAGTGGGCCTTGGGTAATTAATGCGAGTAACACGGCTGGCAAAGCAGCGATGATCGACCCAATATTTGGAATATAATTAAACATAAATGCCATCACACCCCAAAGCACAAAGTAATCAACATTTAATACCCAAAGTAATACTGATGCGAGAACACCGGTGCCCAAACTGACGAGTGTTTTGATTGCTAAATAAGAGTTAATTGAATTAAGGAAACGGTCAATCTGCTTAATTTTCATATCAGGATCATCTAACGCCATATGTATTTTTTGACCAAGCAGTGGCGCTTCAAATAACATAAATACAACTGTAAGAATAATTAAAAACAAATTAGCCATAACGCCACCAAGGCCAGCTAGCATGTTTGTAGCAACATCAATCATTTTACCTGGATCAAACATTGAGATTAATTGTTCTTTATTTATCAATATATTGTATCGGCCAGCCAAGTCTACCAACCAAATAAACTCCGTTTGTAACTTCGATTTATATTCCGGTAAATCCTTTGAAAAATCAGTTAAGGACTGTCCTACTAAACCAGCTAGGCTCATTCCAATACCGACTACCATCAGCATTATAAGCATGATAGCAATCCCTTTAGGGATCTTATAACGAGCAAAGAAACACAATAATGGATTACAAATAATTGCAATAAAAACAGCTAAAACAAATGGGATCACAATAACACTTGCAGCTTTAATACCTGCAAGTCCAATTACCAAAGCAGCAAATACCACTAAGCTTTTATTAGCGCCTGTCAGTCCAGTCAAGTGACAATCCTTTAAAATGGGAATTATCACTAGTGTATTTGAAAAGTTAAGTAAATGAAATATTTGCAAAGTGATCAATAGGCGCTTTACTTCGTATTAAGTACAAATAACCAAATGTTGAGACGTATTGATGAAAATATTGATAACAGGGGCTACCGGATTAATTGGCACACAACTATGCGCACAATTAGTCAAAACCCATTCTCTCACTGTCTTAACGCGAGACAGTGATAAAGCAAAACAAAAACTTGGCGGACAAATAGATTTTATAAATGCACTTTGCGATATCGATTTTAATACCCTTGACTGTGTAATTAACCTTGCGGGCGAGCCAATTGTTAACAAGCGCTGGAGCGATAAACAAAAAGAAATTATCAGAAACAGTCGTATCGAATTGACTCAGGAGATAACAGCAGCGATAAAATCAAGTTCCAATCCACCCCACACTTTTATCTCTGGAAGTGCTATTGGTTTTTACGGTCGTCAGGGAACGCAACAAATTGACGAAGAGTTTACTCAAGTACATCAAGAATTTAGTCACACGCTATGCAACGATTGGGAAAACGCTGCACGTAATGCCAAGACAGACTCAACTCGGGTTTGTTTAATACGAACGGGGATTGTTTTGTCTACTAATGGTGGCGCGCTGCAAAAGATGCTGCCTCCATTTAAACTTGGTTTAGGTGGTCCAGTAGCAAGTGGTAACCAAGGAATGTCGTGGATACACATTGATGATATGGTATCGCTTATTGAATTTGTTATGGATAATCAGCACATAACCGGTGCTATAAATGCAACTGCCCCTACACCTCACAGTAATCGTGCTTTTAGTAAAACACTGGCGAAAGTATTACACCGGCCTGCAATTTTTCCAATGCCAGCATGGGTCCTTAATTTAGCAATGGGTGAAATGGCTGACTTACTTATTTTTGGTCAATACGTTATACCTAGTAAGCTATTGGATGCTGGTTTTGAGTTTCAATACCCTAATTTACACTATGCATTTGAATCATTACTGGATAACTAAGCCTAATAAATTTAATGTGTTATGAGTCTTTATGGTGAATGTGCCGCGCTTTCACCATATAACCATCAATAGTCTCTGTGTTTAAAAAAACAATAACTTACTCTTATCCTAATAAAAGCAAGACTATATTAGTATTTTACATTAATCATTTGGTATTAACTTGCCATAACAAGACTAATCCATAATACTTACATTACGTACTAAACATAACCATAGAGCAGCTTAAAATGCTTCACTTACCTACAGTAATTGGCATATCTTTATTTTTAAATATTCTTATAAGCTGCTTTTTCTTGTCTGTGTACCTATGCAAAAAACAAACCTGTTATATGTACTTTTCACTCGCGTGTGGTGCTTTTGCTACAGCTGAAGTACTTGCCTGTTTAAGAGTGGTCATTGAAAACCCATTTATTACACACTACCTCGCTGATTTATTTATTATAGCTAGCCCTTTATTTGCTATTATAGGTTTAAAACAAGTCACCTCAATGCAAAGTAATTCGCTTGCCTCCTTCAAAATTGTACTAGGTGGCAGTGCACTCGTACTGATGCCAATTTATGATGTCAGTGGAGGACAATTACTAACAAGTTTTATCATTGCATGCTTATTCTTAGTTGCTGCTAATACAGTATATAAAATGCACACTAATGCAACAGCGCAAAAAAATATGCTCCTTGTATTTTTTGTGCTGCACAGTGTAATCATGTTCATTCAGGTTGTATTGCTCGCCATGCAACTAATGACCACAACAGCCCTAAACTTTACCCAACCATTACAAGTAATTTTAATTAACCACTTATTTTTAGCAACTGCAACTGCGTTAGTCATGCCGTTTGTGCTGTTTGCTGAAATAGAAGCTAAGTTACAGCGTTTAGTCAATCGAGATACGCTAACAGGATTACTCAATCGCAGAGGTTTTTTATTAGATGGAGAGAAAGTAAGCCGGTATGTTAAAACGCATAACCAAAATTTAGCTGTTGTAATGATAGATATTGACCACTTCAAAAATGTTAATGACCAGTTTGGTCACAGCACAGGTGATATGGCAATCAAATGGATAGCGCAACATATCCTCAGTCAACTAAATGACTATGATATTGCCGCAAGGATCGGCGGAGAAGAGTTTGCATTAGTACTACCAGAGCAGTCATTATCTCAAGCATCTTATACGGCACAAAAGCTGTGCGACGTAATACGCGAACACACCTTAAAATATAAAGGCAACACAATTAATTTATCAGTGAGTATTGGTGTAGCCTGTAAAGATGCTAACACCCAATCAATCAAAGGGTTACTCGATGTGGCTGATAAACGATTGTACATTGCAAAATCTCAGGGTAGGAATCAAGTTGTTGCAACGGATGAACATGCAAGACAAAAAAAACAAAATCTAGCATTCAACAACCAAGTAAACTAAAACTCACCTACCCAAGTTTCACAAGCTCAGTATAATTAACCAATGCAAGTGTACCATTAAGTGAACACACATTTAGATCGAGTAACCTAATTTAAACGTTGCTCATTTATCTCTCATAAAGCAAAAAACCACGTACAAGACGTGGTTTTCAACTAGTTACTTTAAAACTATTACAAAGATAAATTCTCTTTAGCGCGATTTAGGTTATGCGATACCAATTTACTATTAGAGATTTGTGCAGCTTCATATAAATCAGATAAACCAGCAGTGTCATTTTTAGCCATAATGCGTGACACGCCACGGTTACTTAATGCAAAAGAAGTTAACTGACGTACTTTAAATTTTGGACCGTCACTGTCTTTTAATAATGCAATTGCTTGTGTACAAATTGCCTCTGCTTGCGCGTAATTTTTTAACTTAACATTTGATACGCAGCTATTAAATGACGCTTCTAGTGGCTGTGAAGCGGTTGCTTGCTCAATAACCATTAATTTATAGTCACTACCACCAGCCATAGCAGCTGCTGAACAAGTTAAAAGTGAGCCAAGTGCGATAGATTTGATAAGTGAAAATTTCATGATTACATTCCTATTAAGTTACGTCGTCTTTGTTGCCGACAACTGAACTTTAAGCTGTTCGTGCAATTGCGACAAACGATAAAAACAAACCTAATAGATGAAGAAAATTAACTTATAGACTTTAGTCTAACCCAAAGAGGTGACCCCAGAGCAGTCTATGCTAAGAATACGCGTTTAAATGGTTAACTAATCATAGAGGTTGAAGTCTTCAAGCTATAAAATTTCTGTTTATGAAGGATTTATTTTAAGGCAGATATTTTTATATAAATGCTAGAATTTAACTATCAAACACTACTTACTTTGAAAAACAATCCAGAAAAATAGCTTTTCACTTAGTTGGCCACATCGCTGTTTTTGAAAAATCTATTGTGAAATTAAGAAAAAGCAAAGTTGTGGCAAAGCCACTATAAACTGCCCTACCCATATGCCATAATCTAAGTAATTAATAAATTTAGTAACTTGGCGGTATTGCAACCGTTGCAAGCTAACTTAAAGGGTTTTTAAATGGCTTATCAAGAGCAAAATCAAGCAACTATTTATTGGCACGATTACGAGACGTGGGGGGCGAGCCCGCAAAAGGATAAGCCAAGCCAGTTTGCGGGTATTCGTACCGATCTTGATTTAAACATTATTGGTGAGCCGCTGATTGAATATTGCAAGCCGGTGGCTGATTACTTGCCCCACCCTGAGGCCTGTTTGATCACCGGAATTACTCCGCAAGTGGCGATGCAAAAAGGGGTAGTTGAGGCAGACTTTATTGCCAAAATTCATGCTGAATTTAGTGTGCCAAATACCTGTGTGGCCGGTTATAACAGTATCCGCTTTGATGACGAAGTAAGCCGTTATAGCTTTTACCGTAACTTTTATGACCCGTACGAACGTGAATACAAAAATAATAACAGCCGCTGGGATATTATTGATTTAGTACGAGCGTGTTATGCCCTTCGCCCTGAAGGCATTGAGTGGCCGCTCAAAGAAGATGGTAGCCCAAGCTTTAAGCTAGAGCATTTAACGGTAGCTAACGGCATTGAACACGCCGCTGCGCATGATGCACTAAGCGATGTAACGGCCACTATTGCCCTAGCAAAGCTTATAAAAGAAAAGCAACCTAAGCTTTACCAATTCTTTTTTAGTTTACGCGGTAAAAAAGCATTAGCAGAACTTGTCGATGTATTTAACATGACGCCTCTGGTGCATACCTCATCACGCATTCCTGCAACCCAAGGTTGCACCAGTTGGATTGCGCCAATGAGCTTTCATCCGGTTAATAAAAATGCAGTTGTGTGTTTTAATTTAACTGAAGATCCACAAGTATTACTGGATTTATCGGTAGAAGAACTTCGCACTCGTCTTTATACAAAACGCAGCGAACTTGGCGAAGATGAACTTCCAGTTGGTTTAAAACTGGTACATTTAAATAAATGCCCTATTTTAGCGCCTGCTAAAACATTATTACCCGAAAATGCCGCGCGTTTAGGTATTGACCGCGAGCAATGTTTAAAAAACCTTGCTGTTTTAAAAGCGAACCCTGCACTTCGCGACAAAGTCACTGAGGTATTTAACGACAGCCCTGATTACGGCAAAACCACTAACACAGATTACATGCTCTATGATGGGTTTACCAGCAACGCAGATAAAGCCAAGTTTGCTATTATCCGTGATGCAAGCCCTGAGCAATTAGCAGGTATGCAGCTTGATTTTGAAGATAAGAAGTTTGATAACTTATTATTTAAGTACCGCGCTCGTAACTGGCCGCAATCACTAAGCCAAGATGAACTGGATCAATGGCGACAGTACTGCCAAAACAAGCTAATGCATGGGGAAGATCAACCCTCGATCATCGCGCAAGATTTTATGATCACGCTTGAGAACCTGGCTCATGAACACGATGATAACGAAAAGAATTTAACGATTTTAAAAGCGCTGTATAACTACGCACAAAGTATGTAGTTTGCCTATTGCTTATAAACAAACAGCGCTAGTTTGCAAAACTAGCGACGAGATTTAAGGCCGCGACTAATCGCGGCTTTTTAATTTAAAATTCAAACTCTAGGGCAAGACGAAAACTGTGATCTTTTCCTTGTTGGCTAAGCTCGGTGACAAACCCTGCTTCCCACTTGAGTTGTCGCTTTGGAGAAAATCGATGCAGGCCAATAAATCCAGGGCCAATCCCCAAGAAGTCTTCTCCGGCGTATAGCTCTAAAGCAGGCTGGAACTCAGAGCGAAAACGATAGCGATACTGTGCGCGAAACTCAGTTTCCCATTCGTTTTTAATATCACCGCCCCATTCATACACTAAAAATGCATTCATGGTAAGGCTAGTACGACCAAACTCTTTTTCCCATAAAAAGCCCGTTGTGGCTTCATAACTGTCTTTGCCTTCTTGCATTTCAAGTTCAAATAAAGCGCCCCAGTCAGCCCAAAAGCGCCCTTGCTCAACCAACTGCCAACGCAGTTCTAGCTCGTAGGCTGAAAAGCCAAAGTTACCGTTATCATCGCGCTCTCCTACCGCATAGCCTTCCAAACTCATAGTGTCATTAAATGAGCCACCTAAGCCAACTCGTTGGGCTAAAATATTGCCTTTATCGGTTTGATGAGAGATCAGACGCCATTCAAATTCGCGTTCAAATGGTAAAACGTAAGGATGGTAAACTTTGTCTACAACTATTCCATCGGCTCGCACATTAAACGATGTTATAAACAAAAGTAAAGTTAAGCACCACGCGAGAGTAAATCTCATGATTGCTCCTTTTGAGAAAATTGCCGATTAAATACCATACTGGTGCCAATAAAGGCTAAAACCGCTGCTAAATACAACCATAATGCAATTTTGCTTGGCGTTGCTTCATAGCCAACTAAGGCCTTTAGTGCACGGCCTAACTCTGAGTTTTCGACTAGCACTGCACGCCAATCAAAGTAATTGGAGGTAATATTGATCAAATCAATTTGGCTGGCTAAATCTAATGCGATAAGTAGTTTTGCCGAGGCGTTAAAAGCCAAAAATAACATCAGTGGATATACACCAAATCGTGCTCTAACACTGTGCAGTAAAAATAATAGCAACACACCAAAACTACCGCAGATCCCTACTCCCAAAAATGTTCCTATGAGCAAAGGTTTTGCCGTGTCAGTGTTATGCCAAAAACCAACCAGATAAATAAAATAGTGACTCAAATACAACGCCATAACCGCAACTATTGCAAGTAATGCGAATAAACGCTGCTGCTTACAACTTACAAGTGACGCAAAATACACAATAACGCACAATAGCATTTGGCTAAACTCTAGGCCGCGATAATTAAATAACTGGCTTAACCAGGCTGCACTTTGAACATAAATAATACTACACAGCAGCCCAACAAAAGCGGTTGCTATTAACACGCGTGGGTTTATTTTTAGTAATGACTGTAACAGCACGAGTAAAATTACGACTGGTAAAAGCTGATTAATACTCATCAATAAACTAGTTATCAGCATCAGTCTTTCCTTCTACTAATACTGCGCCACGGGCCGTGTTAGGTGAAAACTCACCAAAAAACTCATAACGCCCAGGGCTTAGTGGCCCAATGTAAATCACACTACGACGATTTGGATACAGCACTTTCTCACGATTTAAATCAAAACTGTCAAACTCTTCTGGCGTACTATCTTGATTTTCAATTAAAAGTTTTAGTTTAGTATTGGCCGGTACGATGATCTCCGCAGGATAAAAAAGGTGGTCTTTTAAAATTAATTTATATTCTTTAGCAACACACGAAAACGGTAATATGCTACATAGCAGTAGGCTGATAAACCCTAAGCAGTTATTCACTCCCTGCTCCTTGCATAAATTCAACTTGTACTTGTAAGCCGCCTAATTCACTGTCGGCTAAAGAAATACTTGCACCATAAATTGTTACTATATGTTCAACTATTGCCATACCTAATCCGGCACCTTGCTCACCAGAGGGGTGTTTATCACCTCCAACACGGTAAAAACGGTTAAAAATTCGTGCTTTATGGGCATCATCAATGCCTGGGCCTGAATCATCAATCTGCCAACCTACCACACCGTGGTTATTGTTTAAGCGGATCACTATGTTGCCACCACTTGGCGTATACTTTATGGCGTTACTTAATAAATTACTAAATAAGGTTGCCAAGGTAAATTGGTCACCATTAATAACATAATCATCACCCTCAATACTGATCATGTGTTGTTTTGAATCAAGTCGTTCATATAGTTGTGCAACTACTTGCTGGCTGATCTCAAGCACCGATACTGGACTAAATTGTGCCTGCCATTGCTCTGGATAGGTGCGCCCTAAAATCAGCATTTGTTCAACAATATTACTTAGTTTATCGATACCTTGTGCCATTGCATCAAGCTCTAAACTATTATTACCTTGGGTGCGTAAGTTATGTACATTAATTTTTAAACTACTCAATGGCGTGCGTAACTCATGGGCTGCATCTGAGGCAAAAAAGCGCTCTCTTAAGTAAGCACTTTCTACACGTTTAAACAGGTCATTTAAACGTGAGATCACCGGTTTGATTTCATGCGCGTTTACTTGCCAATCAATCGCAGTGAAATCATCAGCTTGTCTAGTCTTTAACAGCTTTGAAAGACGAGTTAATGGGCTTAGACCTTGTTTAACAAATAAACTAATTAATATCGCAAGTAATGGCACACTCCAAAGCAATGGCGTCATCGCCGACAAAATCATTCGCTCACTTAATGCATAGCGTTTGCTTAATGGCTCTGCGACTAATACCTGCTTTGAGTTTACGGTTAATCTGAATACTCGCATACGCTGCCCAGCTAAGTTTTCAACACTTAATCCATTCAGGCTTGGTTTTTGCGCAAGCTCGGCTATTGATTTAGACGCACTGAGTAAATTGTTATCATGCCAGATTTGAAACAATAATTGGGTGAGATCACTGCGTAGCATCGGCGCATTTGTGTGAATAGGTTGTTCGATTAGTACATGAGCAATAGTCTTTAATTCATTATCAAGTAACTGCTCAGCTTGCATCATGCTTTCACGGTAACCTTTACTAAAGGCTAAAAAACAAGTCAAAATCACTGTCGATAAAATAATCAGCGTGAGTCTGCGTTTGATAGACACTAGCGTTTGCCTACAACATAACCGATACCACGTAAGGTTTTAATGAGATCTTTCGGGAGCTTTTTACGTAAATGATGAATATGCACCTCAATAGTATTTGACCCTACCTCTTCTCCCCATTCATACAATTTGCTTTCTAATTGCTGTTTAGATAACACGCGTCCTTGGTTTTCGAACAATGCTTTAAGAAGCATGAACTCTTTACGTGGTAAATTAATAGCTTGCTGATCGACTGACACAGTGAATGCTGAAGTATCCATCACAATGTTAGCCACTGTAATTTTACTTGATTGCGTTTGAGTTACGCGTCGACTAGCGACTCTTAAACGGGCAAATAATTCAGCAGGGTCGAATGGCTTAGCTAAATAATCATCAGCACCTAAATCTAATCCTTGTACTTTGTCGTCAATACTACCGCGTGCCGTTAAGATTACTACAGGTAAATTAGGGCGATGCTTTTTGGCGTGTTTTAAAACATCAATACCATCGCCATCAGGTAGGCCTAAATCCAATACTAGCAGTTCGATTTCGTCGTTTTGTAACCATTGCAAGGCTGAACTTATACTCGCACAATGCTCAACACTGTAGCCTTGTTGGCGAAGTGATCGACATAAGCCTTCAGCCACCAATTTATCATCTTCAACAAGCAATAAATGCATATTATCTCTTTAGTTTCTTCTCGACTTTGGCCAACAGTTGAGTTATTTCTTGTTGGCGATATAAATCCGCTTTTGGCCTATCTGGGCGTTCTGGTGCTTGCCGGGCGGCAAGTAAATGTTTTTTGGCTTTTTTGTACTCTCTTTCGTCATACAAAAATGCCGCGTATAAATAATTACTATCTATGCCGTTTGGATTAAGAGCAAGCGCTTGGTTGAATAATTCATTCGCTTTTTCATCATCACCAAACCCAATTGGCCAACCCGGTACTTTACTGTAAAGAGTCGCTAAACTGGTGTAAGCAGAGCCTGATAACGCATTGCCATCAATTTCTATGGCTTGCTCTAACTGTGCTTTAGCATCTTTTGCAAATCCTAACGCACCTAAGCCCCCTTTTGCTCCAGCGTAACTTGATAGCACAATACCATACCAAATATGGCTTTGAGCCTTGTCATGGTAGGTTTTTGCAAACCCGGCGGCCTGCTCTGATAACTTTTCGAATGCATTGAGCTGCGCTTTATCTACTAACTCATAATTAACAGTCGCCCAACTGGTTTGCACTTGAGCTAATTCGCTAGCAAGATCAGCATGCGCAGTACCAGTTAAAAATATCCCAGATAACAAGCAGCTAGTATAAAGTAGTTTAGTCATAATCATTCACCTTTATCAATTTAATCTGCAAAAAAACTTTTAATTTTAGGAAGTTGCTTTGCAATTGCGTTATCCACTATGGATGGAAATGCCCCATTTAGTCTGACAAATAAGCGCTCTGGAAAACCAACGTAACTGCGTGAATTACCAGATTTCAATAATGAAATAAGCGCATCTGCCACTTTATCAGGTGGATCCATTGTATTGCCTAACGCTTTATTCATCGCCCGTACTTGCACTGAGTTGATAGTTGTATCAGTAGCTCTAGGTGCTAAATATAGTATTTTTACATCACAGTGACTGAGTTCGCGGGCCAGCGCTTCGGTCATTCCTCGTAACCCAAATTTACTTGCGCAATATAAGGTTTGATAAGGGTAACCAATACTGCCAAATGATGATCCCACATTAACTATTGAGCCTTTTTTAGCCAAAATTTGTGGTAAAAATAGTTGGCATAGCTTAATTGGCACCGACAAATTAACTATCAGTAAGTCATCTATTTGCTGCTCCGTCATTTCACTAAAACCTTGCATCACATTAATGCCAGCGCTATTGATAAGCATTGTTGCACTGCCAAGTGATTTAGCATGTTCGAGTAAATTTTGGCGAGTCTGTGCGGATGTTAAATCACCAATGAATATCTCACAGCCTTCGCCACACTTAACCTGTAATGCCTCAAGCTGTGCTTGCTGACGACCCACTAACAGTAAACGCCAGCCATGCTGATTCAACTTTAATGCCACTGCTTGACCAATTCCGCCTGTCGCACCTGTTAACACGCAAAGTGGACGGTTCATGCAATTTGCTCCAAGTCGCTACTTACAAATTGTGGATCTGTATCTAATTCACGAAAAATATTGCCATATAACTTATAAAAACATTTAGCGGCATAAACAATTGCTTGTTGATCTGCAGGTGACTCTATTTTATTCATCAAATCTTCAAAAAACTTCACATGTTCAATATCCAAAGCGCCATGAGATGTTAAATAGCTAAATGCCTTTTTAGGTAATCCGGTCATATTGGCTATGTTACTTGCCGCATTATCGGCTAACGCAATTGACGTGCCTTCGAGCACATGCACCATGCCAAAAAATGCCAAAGGATTACCCCGATTAATTGTATCGTAGGCATAAGCAACCATTAACTCTGTGGCAAATTTGGGAGCACTTTGACGTACTTGTTGTTTATCAAAACCACAGGCTGCAATATCATTGAGCACCCATTCTTGATGACCTATTTCTTCTTCTATATATTCTGCAACAGCCTCGCGGATCCACTCTTGTTCAGTCGATAATTTCGCCCCCACGGCCATCATTAATGGCACCGTATGTTTAACATGATGATAGGCTTGTGCTAAAAATGAAGCATACTCAGTTATGCTTACTTGTCCGTTAAATACGCGAGTAATGATCGGAGCAGCCAGTAAATACTCGCGCTCTGCTTGGGTTTGTGATTTTAATGTCTCGAAAAAATTGCTCATAATATTGCCTCACTGTACAGTGCTGTTAATTGTGTATGGTAATAGTTTGCTATTGCTTGGCGTTTAGGCCGGTTATTACTGGTTAATAACCCCCGCTTTGTACTAAGTGGTTCAGCTAAACGATGAAATGTTTTAATTTGGGCATACTCAGGTAATTGTGCGTTAATGCCTCGACAATGCTCGGCTAACACCGCATCAGTCATATTTACTGATGCATAAATAAGTGCCACTAAATGCGCCTTACCTTCGCCAAAAACAACAGCTTGTTGTACTTCACTGCTACTAAGTAGCAAAGATTCAGGCCACTCAGCGCTGATGTTGCGTCCAAAACTAGTAATAATTTGGTTTTTTAAACGCCCCTTAATAGTTAAGCGACCGTCTTGTTGATCAACCAAATCACCGGTTGCATACCAACTTGTTTGATCATGGGGCTGTTGACCTAAATAGCCTAAAAATAAGGGGCCTTTAATAAATAGCTGCCCGTCTACCAGTTTGCTTTGCAAGTGATTTAATACCCGCCCTGCACACTCTATGTCATCATCATTTGGCGTGTTTAAGCTCACAACTGATGAAGCTTCAGATAAGCCATAACCTTGATAAACTGGTAACCCTAAACTACGCGCTTCAGTGATCAATTCACTGCTGAGTACAGCGCCACCAACGGCAATAAACTTCAAACTCTTTGGTACTGTCCATCCCTGCTTGGTAAACCAAACTAAACAGGTCAATAACTCCGGCACCAAAATTAGCGTATTCGGTTGCACACGATCAATGGCATTGATCAATTGACTGGCATCATTTAATTTTGCCCCTGAGAAGCCTAATTCTGGCAGTGTCATAACATGCACTTCACCCGCGGCTAATAACGGTGCAAAAACCCCTGCAATATTTTCAAGTAATACTGGCAATGGTAATAAACACAGGTGCTTGGGCTGTTTTAACGCTATTTTTTTGTGTAATGAGGTCGCCACTTGTAATTGGCTTTGTAAAGATAAACACACTCCCTTTGGCTCACCGGTAGAGCCTGAAGTAAACGTCACTTTTTGGGTACCTGTAAAAAATGCTATGGGGCCCGGAGCGCATACTTTATAGATATACAGCGGATAGCGAGTTAACACGCTTAAAGTCGCAATACATTCTAAGCCATCAAGTTCACAATGGGTGTCGCTGATAAAATGTGAGACGCCGCTTTTATTCACGCTATTAGTTAGCTGTTGTGAGCTAAAAAAGGTTGGCAGCGGAATGCTTAAGTGTTGTAACTCAATCAATGCAAAGTCAACAATTAACCAAGCAGGCGTATTGTCCATTACAAACGCCACGGCTGACATATCAAGCGCTTTAAAATCGATAATTAACTCAGCCACTGCTTGCATCAGCGTCTGTTTACTAATTGGGCGCATCTGTTGATCATGATGATCAACAATCACAGTATCAAGCTCAGCGTGTGGTAGTTGCGATAAAAACCCCATTAGGCCTCCAATTGAGATGCTAATTGGCAACTCGCTTGTTGATAATGCTGTTTAATATTAAATAAATGAGGTGTATTTATTACGCACTCATGAGCAGCCGCTAAATCGACCACACACAGTGTTGGTTTATTTTCATAATAAGTGCCCCAATCAGCTGGGTTATCAATTGCCCGACTATTGGCTAATGCAATCTCAGTGCAATTAACTGAGAGCATTTTTAGTAATGCTCTCACCTTTGCAGTGGCACAAAATACTAAGCGTTTTGCGCCAATTTGGTAAAGTGCTTCAGTCGTTAGTACAAAATGAGTGAGAGTTGCTTTGCGATTGGTTGAACATAAATTACCAAGCTCGTAAATCTCTTCCCTCGGTACATCAACAAAGGTTTCAATCGGCTCTGGTAAGTATTGCTCAATAAATAGTGTTTCAGTAGAAGCTCTAAGTCCTAATGTGCAAGAATCAGCGGCAATACTTAATTGGCATAATACCGGCATAAACTGCTTAATATTAGCGCCGTAGGCTCTGGCAAAACTCGCTTTAACGACGTGCTCTAATTGCAAACGCAATGGCATGTTTGCATTTGCACACACATAATCGTTTGTGTTCGTAACAGGCAAGTTAGTAACTTGAAGTGATTGCATAGTGTTCGCTCTTTTTAGACTATGGTTAAAATCTAACGAGCAAAACTTAAATAAACCTTAAGAAAAATTAATTTTTATAAAAAAACCAAACAATGTTTGGGTCAGTGATTACTTAAGCGAAGATTTCAGAGATAACAAAGCACATCTACCCGCTAGTCAATTACTGAAGGTAGATTTGTTATCCGGCAATCTAATTATCTATTTTTTATGTAGCGCTTCAATACGTGCTAACAAGCTCGATGTATCATAGCGGCCGCCACCAAGCGCTTGCACATCAGCGTAGTATTGATCTACCGTTGCGGTCATGGGTAAGGTAGCGCCATTGTTTTTTGCTTCATCGAGTGCGATACCTAAGTCTTTTCGCATCCAATCCACAGCAAATCCAAACTCATATTCACCCGCCAGCATTGTTTTATGGCGGTTTTCCATCTGCCAAGAGCCTGCTGCACCTTTTGCGATAGTCTCGATTACTTTTTCACCATCAAGCCCTGCTTGTTTAGCAAAGTGAAGGCCTTCAGCTAAACCTTGCACCACGCCAGCAATACATATTTGGTTAACCATTTTACAAAGTTGCCCAGAGCCCGCTTTACCTAGTAGCTGGCTAAACTTGCTAAACGCAGCCATCACAGGTTGTACTTTGGCAAATACGGCTTCATCGCCACCAGCCATTACCGTCAATACGCCATTTTCAGCCCCTGCTTGACCGCCTGATACGGGCGCATCAATAAACGCAATATTTTTAAGTGCAGCTTTTGCTGATACTTCACGCGCCACCTCTGCTGAAGTTGTTGTGTGGTCCACTAAAATTGTGCCCGCAGCCATGCCAGCAAGCACACCCTCGTCACCATAAACCACCGAACGTAAGTCATCGTCATTACCTACACACATAAACACAATATCAGCACCTTGCGCAGCAAGCGCCGGAGTGAGCGCAAATTCGCCATTGTATTGCTCAGCCCATTGCTGCGCTTTGGCTGTAGTGCGATTATAAACCGTCACTGTGTGCCCAGCACTAACAAGGTGCCCAGCCATTGGGTAGCCCATTACACCTAACCCGATAAACGAAACATTCATTGACATAAAATTGACCTATTTCAGTGGTAACTTAAAAAGATACTTTGATTATCTCAACCGAACAGACAAAAAGCGAATGAAAAAGACTTCATTAAATTTCTTCATGGACGGCAAACAATAGGTTCACTATGGATAGCATATATCAATTCAGCGCCCCTCTTAATAACAGCGAAGATTTTTCACTGAGTCAGTTAAAGGGCAAAACAGTATTAATCGTTAACACAGCCAGTAAATGTAGTTTTTCAATACAATTGATGGCTTTAGAAAAACTATATCAGCAATACAAACACCGTGGATTTACTATATTGGCATTTCCATGTGATCAATTTGACCACAATGAACCAATTGAAAATGCCGACCTAAAGCGCTTTTATCACGAGCAATTCAATGTTAGTTTTCCTGTGTTTAGTAAGGTAATGGTAAATGGTCCAGACACCCACCCTTTATTTAGTTACCTAAAAGCACAGACCCGAGGTATTGCGCAAAATCGTGCAATAAAATGGAATTTTACAAAGTTTCTAATAAACTCTCAGGGTCAGTTATCTGTGCGCTATGCACCGCGCACAAAGCCCGAAACCTTAAAAATGGTGATAGAGAGTACCCTTGATGACGCAAACAACAATAGCGCTTTTCAGTTCGCAAAAATATGAGCACCCATTTTTTGATGCCTGCATAGAAAATCAACCTAGTATTGCTCTATCGTATATTGAGCAATCGCTAACAGAGCAAAGCGCTGTTTTATGCAAAGGATTTGATGCGGTTTGTGTGTTTGTTAACGATGTAGTCAACGAAGCAGTGATTAAACAGTTAGCTGAACACGGGGTAAAATGCATTTTACTTCGTTGTGCTGGGTTTAATAATGTTGATTTAGCGGCTGCACAACACCATGGGATCAAAGTGTGTCGTGTTCCCGCATACAGCCCTGAAGCAGTGGCAGAGCATTGTATCGCATTAATGCTAACTTTAAATCGTAAAACACATAAAGCATACAACCGCATACGTGAAGACAACTTTGATTTAAACGGCCTACTCGGGTTTAACCTGTTTAAAAAAACCATTGGCATTTTAGGCTGTGGTAAAATAGGTAAAGCACTAGTCAAAATTCTTAACGGCTTTGGTGCCCATGTTTTAGTGTGTGACCCCTACGCTGAGCAAGGGGATTATACGCTTTGCGACCTTGATACATTACTTAACCAAAGTGATGTAATCTCTTTACACTGCCCGCTTAATGAGCAAACACACCATTTAATTGATGAGCACGCCTTTAGTAAAATGAAGCAAAGTGTAATGCTTATTAATACCTCACGCGGTGCGTTAGTCGATAGTAAAGCCTGTATTAGCGCACTCAAAAGCAAGAAACTAGGCTACTTAGGCCTCGATGTTTACGAGCAAGAATCAGAGCTCTTTTTTAAAGACCGCCGCGACGAAATCATGCAAGACGATATATTTTCACGTTTAGTGAGCTTTCCTAATGTGTTAGTGACCGGGCATCAAGGTTTTTTCACCAAAGAAGCACTGACTGAAATAGCCCAAACCACCATTAATAACGCAATTGAATTTGCCAATAACCAGCCGCTGAGTAATGAGGTTAAATAAGGCTAGGTGCTAGGTGCTAGGTGCTAGGTGCTAGGTGCTAGGTCAAAGTTTAAAAACAAGGCAGAAAAATCAACTAAGTTAGCTTTGTTTAAGCCTGTAAGTTTAAGTAGCTCATATCTGTTCTAACACTATTTAGAGTTTAGCTGGCAGGCTGTTATGAGCGATAACCGGTCATTTAGATTGGTAAATATATAGAGTTAGTTGATTGGTTAAACTACTCTTTTCGCATATTTTCATGAAAATGAGCGGCGCGCGCATATTGGTACAATTAACTCTACCTAAAAGTTTTAGAAAACTTAGTTATAGTAATACCTTAGGCAATTTGTTAAAACTATATTTTTACTAAGATATTTTTTATTGAAGGATTTTAATGATTGTTGTTTTTATTATTTTTATAGTTTTATTGATGTTCGCCTTCGCTTATTATTTTGGAAAATCTGGCTTAACTAGTGAGAATAGAATTAGCGAGTTGATGGAATACTCAGATATTAGTCAGTTCAATTTTTATCTATATGATGAAGCAGTTGATTTTAAGTCTTATGAATTAAGCTCTGATTCTGTAGCATTTTTGGACTTTAGTAATGATGGTGTTTCATTAAATATTGATGATGGTATTTCTTTTATTGAACTTGAATATAATATCCAATTTGCAGTAGATAATAGAATTTATCGCTTTAGTCATTACGCTAATTTATCTGATGCCAATACACCTGAAGTTTTGTATGAAAATTATTATTATGATGACGACGAACTTTCAAAAAATATTGCTTACAGAAGATTTGAAATCGTTGCTTATTGGTCTATATGTAAATTATTTGAGAAATTTAATTCAGAATTTAATGAAGAAAAAGATTTTGTTGAATCGATAGGTTTGGAAACGCTAGATGAATTAAAGTCAAAACTAACTTTTGTGAGAAACTTTAATTGTTAAGTTTGATAAACCCGCAACATAATAAAAAAACCAAGGGACTCCCGCCTGCGGCGCTCGCACCTGATTTTGCCGTTACGAACGTCCGGAAATTGGCATAAATGCGACTGTCAGATTTGATTGATTTCTGCTGATCAAATCTGACAGTTCAAGTTAAAGCTTAACTACTAATACTTACATTTTACGAATAGCGTTTAGTTTATTTACCTTGTTGATCAAACCTAAATCAAACAGTTGCTGTGCGCTGGACTTGAGCAATTGCGTTTCGTCAAACGTTCTGTGTTCTTTAATGATTAAGTTTGCATAGCTAATTTGCAGCCGGTTTATTGCACGGGTTTTCTTTCGGCATTCACAGCACTTGATTGCATGTGCATCAATCCAAAACTTTAATTCTTCAAACCAGTATTGCTGCTCTTTCGCAAAAAATATAAAAGTTCTGTGACAATCGACACATTGCTCTGCTATATCAATGTAGAGTTGCCTTGGGTATACACTGTAACTTTGTGTTTCGATAACTGCGGGGATTGCAGTTTCTGGAAAGTAGCGAACACTTTTATAGCGCCAATGGGCATTATCGATTTCTTGCTTAATATAGCTATTACCAGAAGAAATTGGCTCGCTGCCATATAGTGGGTGGTTTACATAATTGGTCATACTTAACCTATTTACCCAGCATTATAAGAGTGCCTAAAGCGCCTGCAGCCACACCTATAATAAAACCAACTACCCAGAACACAATATTTAATTTACTCAACCAAGGAGAAACAGCCCATTCTTCTTCTGAGTCGTTTCTTAACTGTTTACTGTTGTGAGCTTGCTCAACTGTGGGTCGTGCTGGCAGTTCACTGTCAGTAAGCTGTTTAACAGTCATCACAACTTGGTCTGCATCAACATGGTTACCATTTTCAATCGTTATATTTTCAATAATGCCATTACAATCTGCCATCACTTCTAACACGACTTTATCTGTTTCAACATCAAACAGTACATCGTCTGCATAGACTACTTGACCTTCATTAACATAGAGATTAGTAATTTTTGCTGTTGCTACCGAGTCAGGCAAAGTCGGTATTTTAATTTCTTTGTTCATAATCCCTCCTTGGATGTAATACCGCTAAAACTGACGGCTAAACTATTACCCAAACGCTACATTAGCAAACACAGCGGTCATTAAAATTGGGCATACAAAACGGATATACTGGGCAAACCAAAACTTAAAACCACTGCTTGCTTGATGCAGTTGGTTACCACGGCGCCACAACCACCCTACTGTAACAAAATAAAACAAGCCCATTAATGGCAGTTGGTATTGCGTTAACACCATAATCACTAAACCAAATAGCCAATCAAAATTAAATATAATTAATGAAGAGGCTGCAAGCACAGTGAGGCTCACAATAAAGGTCGCTGATTTACGTTCTACTTGATGATTTTCAACTAAAAATGCAACGGGGATTTCGGTCGATGAAATGGTTGAAGTCAATGACGCTATCGACATTAAAACAAAAAACAATAAGCCTACCACTAAACCTATTTCACCCATGGTATTAAACAACTCTGGTAAAATTGCAAAAATAAGCTGCCCTTCACCAATGAGTTTACCATCATTAAACACTTGTACACCGTTGTGTTGCGCCACATAAATAGCAGGGATAATTAACAACCCTGCTAAGAATGCAACGCCAGTATCAAGCAACGCTACCGAGGCAGTTAAGCGCGGTAAATTGGCATCGGGTTGTAAGTAAGAGCCGTATATCATCATACAACCTACACCAAGCGACAATGAAAAGAACGCCTGCCCCATGGCGGCTATTATCAAGTTTGGGTCGAGTATATGGCTAAAATTAGGCACTAAATAGGCTGCAAACCCTTCATTGGCTCCATCAAGAGTGGCAATGTAGGCAATCAGCCCAACTAATAAAACTAGTAGCATTGGCATCAAACGGCGAGACCAAGTCTCAATCCCTGATTTCACCCCTTTTAAAATGATGCTAGCAGTTAAAATAAGCATTAGCGGCGTAAATACAAAGTTACGCGCCATAGAGTCTGTTTGTAAAAAATTACTTATATCGGTAAAACCGAAGAAGGTAGTAATGGGCTCAAGCGCATAGGCAAGCATCCACCCTGCTACTATCGAATAAAAGCTTAGCATAACTATAGCGCCCGCTAGGCCTAAATAACCCGCTGCCGCACCTACTTTTGGTGCTTGATCTTGCCATGCGTTTTTAAGTGCTTTAACTGGATTAGCTTGCGCTTGGTGCCCTAAGTAAAGCTCGGTATATAAAGCAGGCACTGCCAGTAAAAATATAACAATAAAATAAACCAGTAAAAACGCACCACCGCCGTGATTAGCCGCTTGGGTCGGAAAACCCCAAATATTGCCTAAACCAACCGCAGCGCCAGACGCCGCTAAAACAAAGCCAAGGCGGCTTTGAAAACCATCACGCAATTGTGCCATACATCTACTATCTGTTATTATTTTTCATTAAGGTGAATTAAACCATATTTCACCACGACTGAGTAATAAATTTGCTAATGCTGGGACAGACCATCGCTAAATGCGCATTTTATACCCAGTTTTTATATTTTCATTGCTAGCCAGCTGGACTTTATGCCTAACCAATACTTTGAGCAGCACCTTACTGTAAACCCATTTAGTGTGTCTGATATTAATACGCAGTGTGTTGTGCTACTCAGCGCAGAATCTATTGACCTTGCTGATTTCCCATTAGCTGATTTACTAAGCCCGTTTGAGCAAGCTGTTATTGAACGCAGAAAAAGCAGTAAAGCAAAGCAAGAGTACCTCGCCACGCGTTTACTGCTTAAGTTTTTAGTGAAACACTGTTTTACTGAATTTGCCGATACACCCGCTCATCACATTAGCTCTGAATTTGACGAGCAAAGCAGCAAACTTTTATTACACATCAAAAATACCAATACCGTTTTAAGTAGTTGTTTGTCTCATTCGAATGGTTTTGTGGGTGCAGCGCTGAATATTGAGCAGGTCGAATTTGGTTTTGATATTGAGAAGGTAAGCTTAAAACGCCCGTTTGAAAAACTGGCTAAGCATTTTTATCACCAGCAAGAAGTCGACTTAATTACCCAAACCGAGCAATGTGCTGCCCAGCGTTTTTTTAGGATTTGGACCTTAAAAGAAGCATTAGCAAAAGCGACTAGCCGCCCTATTGCTCAGCTGCTCAGCCCACATGTTTTCACCGAGCTTACAACGGCTAATTTAAATGCTAAAAGTTGTGAGTTTAAAGGCTTTGATATATCGATCGTGAATAAAAAAAGCACTGACTGGCAGTGCTTTTATATTGATAATTTAAATCAGTTAAGCGGCATGTTCGAGCTCAAGTAAACGGCTGTGAATAGCTTGCACGACTAAATCTGATTCTGCTTGTTCAACTAAAAAGCATAAATTGTGTTTGCTAGCACCGTGGCAAATTAAACGAATGTTAAAGTCGCTAAGCACATTCATTAAGTTTACTTCTTGTTGGCGCAGCTGAATTTCAGAGCCAATGAGTGCCACCAGGGTTAGGTTGTTTTCAACCGACACATGACAAAACTCAGCGAGTTTATCTAAGCACTCTTGATCAAGCTCAGGGCGAGAGGCATTTGGCGCGTTATCAAGGGTAATTGCAACACTGATTTCAGAGGTTGTCACTAAATCAACTGAGATATTAAACTCACTTAATATCGTAAATACACGGGCTAAGAAGCCGCTGGCTAACAGCATTTCTGGGCTTTTAAGAGTTAACAAAATTTGGTTTTTACGCTGGGTTACAGCACGAATACCGGGTACTTGTGACTTTTCACGTTCAATCCAGGTACCACCACGCTCCGGTTCACGGCTAGAACCTACAAATACGCTAATGTGGCTGCGGCTCGCTGGTAAAATTGTTGCAGGGTGCAGCACCTTTGCGCCAAAGGTCGCCATTTCTGCCGCTTCATCAAAGCTTAAACGGGCAATTGGCGTGGCTTTGACACACAAACGCGGATCGGTGCTAAATATACCCACAACGTCTGTCCAAATGTGTACACTCTTCGCGTTAACAGCCTCTGCTAATAACGCCGCACTGTAATCTGAACCACCACGACCAAGGGTGGTTGTTTGCCCATGGGCATCACTACCAATAAAACCTTGAGTAACCACAACCTGTTCTTTTAATAATGGGATTAAATGCGCTTTTGCCGCCATTGCAGTCGCTTGTACATCTGGCGTTGCTTTTGAGAACTGGCTATCTGTTTTTAGCACTTGGCGTACATCAAAACGCACCGCATCTAAACCATTTAGGCGCAGTACTTGGGTAAATAAATACGACGACAAACGCTCACCAAAACTAAGCAACTCATCGTGTTGTTGCTTAGATTTAAGCGTTTCGCTGGCAAGCGATTTAAACGCTTTAATTGTCTCGTCAAAACCATGAGCTAAATCAGCATCAAGCGACAGTTCATTTAAAATGGCGTCTTGAATAGCAATCACACCATCAATGTGTTCGCTGCGCTCTTGGGCAGTTAAGTCTTTTTGGCATAAAGCAACAAGGTGGTTTGTTACACCGGCGCTGGCACTTACCGCTACAACGCGCACTGTGTTATCAGCTACAATAATTTCACTGCAACGGCTCATAGCGTCAAAATTAGCTACGCTAGTGCCACCAAACTTAGCGACAACGTAATCTGATTTTGTATTGCTTAATTGTTGCGAGTTATTTGTAACTACTTGGGTATTCATGTCGTCTCCTGTTGTGGCGTTTTACCACGATAATACAAGAAGAACTTGGCAAGGGGGTGCTTGATAAGAAAAGTCCACTGCCAGAAGCTCTCCACCTAAATTGGTGACAGTTTTGAGGATTCAGCCCCATAAACCGAAAAACCACTGTGACGTCAGTTGTTCTTCTCGGCGAGTATTTCCCTCCTTAATGATCAAAAGCAGACGTCGCTTCACATTAAGTACCTAAATATCGCACCTCTTCTGAATGTTAGGTTAACCGCTTTAAAAAACAGCCAAAATAACAAAGCCCACTGTAAAGTGGGCTTTGAAAGTTATCGTTTAGACGTCTAGCTGTCAAGTTGTTTTATTAAATCTCCCTCGATTAAATAAAACTCCCCGCAACATAAGAGCCAACATAACCTACTGTATAAGCAATCAATAAATAAACCGACATACGTAAATAGCTCATAAACGTCAACGCTTTTACTTTACTCATAGCGATAATACCCGCGGCTGAGCCAATAATAAGCATAGAGCCACCCACGCCTGTGGCATATGTAAACGATAGCCACTGCTGTGGGCTCATCATAATGTCGGCTTTAAGTAGTGCAGCTGTCAGTGGCACGTTATCAACAGCAGCTGACAAAATACCCATTAGGTAATTTGCATATTGCGCTGGCATTAGTTCATAAAGATGCGTGAACTTACTTAGCATACCCACTTCTTTTAATGCACCAACAAGTAACAACACACCAACAAAAAATAGCAAAGTGTCGTATTCTATTTCGCGAATGTAATCGATGATTTTTTTGTTTACGTCTTTTTTGCGCATTAAAAACTGTGCAGTTAAAAACATCAGTGACAAACCAAACAAAAAGGTCAATAACGGCGGTACATGGTAAAGCACGCTCAGTGTTAATGTAGCCATAATGGTTGATAAGAAAATAACCGCGATGGTGATATCAGTTTTTTCAATGCGGCGCTCTTGTTGTTTAGTAAACTCAACAGCACCATTTAAGCCAAACGACAACATAATGGCCAACAGTGCCACACTTGTCAGTGCAGGCACAATAAGCAATAGCAAGTTAGCAATGCTTACTTTGCCATCGAGGAAAATCATTAAGGTAGTTACATCACCAGTTATCAGTGACACCCCACCAGAGTTCACACTAAAAACGATTAACGTAGCGTATTTAATCAACTTTTTCGGATCGAGTTTTAACGACATCACCACAGCAAGAGAAATTAGCGTAGCGGTAATATTGTCTGAAATCGACGAAAATAAGAAAGAAAACCCACCTATTAAAAACATCAGCCTTCGTTCGCTGATTGCGCTTGGCATAACTCTGTGCACAATATTTTGGATAAAACCTTTGGAGTTCAAATAGGCAACAAAAGTCATTGCAGCCATTAAAAACAACCAGAGTGTGGCAATCTCTAAAATATTGTGATCAAGTTGATGTTGTATAGTTTCGGGGCTTTGCCCGTTTAGCGGCGAGATAAATAAGATAATCCAGCATAAAGTACCAAAGAAAAGCGTAGTTTTGGCCTTGTTTACATGGATAATATCCTCTATAACGATGAGCACAAATGCGACCGCTATCAGGGTTAGGATAATTGACGTTACCATGGTGTTTGAACAACCTTTAGAAAAATGTAAAAATTGCATTCTTATGTCACCTGTGTGACACGGCGCGCAGTCTAGCACCAAAGGCTTTGTAAAACTATTGCCATTTACCTATTTTTAACTAATCGCTGATACAGCCTATATTAGATTTACTGGAGCGTTATGATCCCAGCCAAAAAGTTACTAAATACTCTCACAGAGCATTGGGGGATGTTGGAACTACTTTTTAAACGTTTTAAGATGGCTGATTTTAGCTTAAAAGACGTACAAAATGCGATAAAACAAAAACAACCAACTTGGTCAAATGAGCGTATTTATAAAGAAACTAACCGACTTTTAAATCAAGACATTATTATTCCTTTGGCGAAATCGTCACAACTTGAAATTAATCGTGCAATTGCCGATTTTGCGACCTTTTTATTACAAGAAGAACATTTAGGGTTAGCACAGGAAATTAGTGTTTTAGTAGATGACTTAGCCCGGTTGGGTAACCGCCTTGCTAATGCGGGAGAAATTGAAGATTACGACGAGTTACGCCGCTTTAGCCGTATTATGGATGATCGGGTGCGTAAAATAATGAAGCTGTTTGCACATAACGAAAATGCCATTTTAAATATTGTTGAGCAAGCTAAAGCTAACAATGCAGTGCAATCGCTTCAAAAGCGTTACAAAGCCGTGATTGAAGCCTTTGATGAATACATTGAACCTATGCTTGAAATGGTAGATATTCGCGGCGATTTCCACGCCTGTTTTAACACCATTGAAGAACAAATAAGTGCCCAAATAGCGCATATCGAACGCTCAGGCAAAGCGTACCAAGATAAACGCATGCTAGAGCAATTACGTACGCGAATTTTAGAAATGCACCTTGTTGGTCGGATAAGCTTACGTAAAAGTGCCGATATGCTGATGCCCCTGCGTGAAGAATTACGCCGTAATAATATGATCACTCGCCAAGCTGCGAAGGTACTTGGTTTAATTCGTAAAAATGGCGTGGATAACATGCTAAGTAGCGTGCAACCGCATTTTGTTTCTGACGCACAACGTTTTTCATTGGGTCAGCAACGCCATATGGTCGCTTACATGGCAGGCCTGGTAGAATTTGAACACAGTGAATATGAATTGCCTGACCAACAAAATGTACCAGCATATGTAACACCCAATATTCCAGATTATAACAATGTTAAAACCAGCTTTAAAAAGCGTTTTAATGCTAAGCGTAAAAAGCCAGAGCCTTTATTAACGTTTCTGGGTGAGAGCTACCCTGAACTTGAAGCCGACGAAATGCTGTTTTTATATCAAAAACTCGTTAGCGATACTGATATTGAAATCAGTCAAAGCGATGAAAAAATGCGGGTTAAAATCGCCGGACAGCACTTTTCACTCTTTCCGTTTAATACTAAGCCTTCTAATACCAAACCTGTTGACGCAGAACAAAACCAAACAGGGAATGAGTAACTATTATGACCCAAATTAATTTACATGAATTAACCCATCTACAAGCTATCAATAAAAAGCTGGTAACGGGTTACCACATTAGCGAGCAAGACACCTTGATGTGGCAAGAACTTGATCAACACATTGAGCAATACAGTGCATTATTTTGCTCTCTCGGCCATGAGTTAAAGCATGATAGTCGTGGCTTCTATTACTTTGCGAGCGATGAAAGCACGCCAAACATGGGCAAAATCTCTCGTGCAATCGCACTCACCGTTTACATATTAATTGAGCACTTCGCTAACACCGGTAAAGACCCCATGCGTGCCTTATTTGATGAAGTAAACGATTTAGAGCTCATGCAAACCTTAGTGCAGATGAACAAACATT
This sequence comes from Pseudoalteromonas sp. RWi3, assembly GCF_054960735.1. Taxonomy (NCBI): domain Bacteria; kingdom Pseudomonadati; phylum Pseudomonadota; class Gammaproteobacteria; order Alteromonadales; family Pseudoalteromonadaceae; genus Pseudoalteromonas; species Pseudoalteromonas sp. RWi3. The sequence continues at coordinate 41,318 of NZ_JBHNYL010000012.1, read as the reverse complement.
TATTTGACCAGCTCGAAATTTTCTCAGGTTCTGATTTACGTAAAGATGTATATTTACGGATGATCCGACTTGGCCTTGCCCGTGAAGTTGAAGGCGGTTTTATGCTGCAAGCCCCGGTTTATCGCTATATTGATGCGTTAATGGAAGTGAACGAAGAAACCTACCTAGGCGAGGACGAATAATGAAAAATCTATACGGCCTTAGTAAACTGGCGCTTTTAAACACTGCAGGTTACGCCAAGTGTGTTATCCCCCTTGATAAAAGCAGCTCTATTTGTGCCCCAAACAACACCGGTAAAAGCTCAGTTATAAACGCTTTGCAATTTCCGCTTATTAACGATTTACGCCTGACTGAGTGGGATGGCCATGACTTAGATGAAACCCGTAAGTTTTATTTTTCATCTGATCAGTCATACATTTTACTTGAGGCAAACCTACCACAAGGCCCGGTCGTTATTGGTGTTGCAGGCCTAGGTAAAATAGCCGGCTACGCGCATCAGTTTTTTTGCTATCAAGGCAAACTTGATCTTGAGCACTACACCCAAGGTAAAACCATCATTAAGTTCACTAAGCTCTTTAACCACTTAAAGGAGCAAGGTTTTAATCCAATTGAGCTTAAAGCTCAAGAGCTAAACGCCCTACTTACTGGCGGCGCAACGCCGTTTGATGGCGACATTAACTTAAAAATGATCCCGCTTAATAATGTGCAAGACTCGGCTATTTATAAAGAAATTTTCCGTCGGATTCTAAATCTACACAAGCTCGGTGCTGCCGATGTAAAACGCTTTATGCTGCGTGTGTTTGAGCGCCATATGTCTAACTCAAAAGTTGATTTTTATGAAGTTTGGCGCCGTTCATTTGATAAAGTAAACCGCGCAAAGCGTGAGTTGAAAGCCCTTGAATCAATGCAAGAGCCGATTAATGCGCTTGAATCTATGCTTGAAAACCAAACTGTACTCAAAGGTAAACTCGCTGCGTATGCGCCAAAAATAGACCAGGCTTTAATAGACTTTGATACTTACCAAGAAGCGCAACTCAGCGAGCTTAATGTTGCCCTTGAGGACATTGAGCATGAAAAACACGAGTTTGAACAAAAGCAGCAGCTCTATGTGCAGCAGTCGCGTGATATTGAACGCAAACAAACCCAAATTGAGCAATGGTTTTTAGACTTTAATGCACTAAAAGCAGAGTTTGAATTGGTCAACATGGCAACCTTAAAAGTCAGCCTAAGCCAACTAAAACAAGATTACGAGTCTTTATCGCATTCTATTAATAGTGCACAAGGGCAAAGCTTGCACACGCTTGATTTCAGGATTAGTGAAACGCAGAAACAAATTAAGAGCTTAAAATTACAGCTAAAAAACCTTGAGTTTAATTTGTTCACACGCATGCGTGAGGACTTATCATTAAAAGAAGTGGAAGAAGTTTCACGTATCTTAAATCCTGATATTTTATCCTTTGCAACCACTAGCAATGGCGACATTGATATAACTGATGAAGATGCATTCGGCGAATTTTTAGCGAAATTGTCTGATAACGTAAAAGGCGGCGTACTTACCCTGCCCGGCGCGACCATTAAGCTTAAAAAGCTATCACCTGTACAAATGCAAACCGGTGAGAACAAAGAGCAATTAACGGCTCAGTTAACAGCACTTGAACATTCACTCAAAGAGTTTAAGCAACAGCGTGAAGTGGCCGCAAATGTCGCTGATAAACAAAAAGAAAAAGACGCGCTGTACGATGAACTAATGAGCTGTGAAAGTGCATTAAAACGCTTTGAACAATTTGAAATCATGTTGCAATCAATTGACGCCCAAGCCCTGTTAAAAGAGCAGTTATTAGCCGAGCGCGATCAGGTTGACGACTACTTACAAGATATTCAAAAAAACAGTGGTTCAATTGCTGATAGACGTTCGATAATAAAATCTAAAAAAGAGCTTATTTCGCGCCAAGCCGATCGTCTGCGCCAAGTTAAATCTGAGCGAATTGACCATACCCTTGATTTATACAGCGGTAAAGTCACTCCTTACATGATTGATATTCAAATCGACTTTGATAACTTAAGCGATTTAGTCCATCACTTTAATAAAGACTGCCAAGAGCTGCGTAATTTTGATATCAACATACGTAATACCTATTTGCATATTTATAATGCCGGTATCACTAAATTTGATAACGAAAACGACGAGTTTACTAAATACCAAAAATTAATTAGTGCATTTCATAATATTGATAACGAGCGTGACGCCGTTGAGCGCCAAGCGCGCGTGGCACTAACCGAAGTAGCCGCAACCATTAAAGGCCTGCGCGAAGACTTAGACCGCCTGCGCCGTGAAATGAATAGTTTTAATAAAGGTATCAGCCAGCACCGTATTTCAAACTTACAGGCGTTCAAAATTAACGTCATACCGCGAAAAATGTTGGTTGACAGTATTGATACGATCATCAGCACTTCCAATCAATTTGAGCAAGGCGATACCCTTGATTTACTGAGCCAAGAACCTAACAACGAAAGCGCAGTAAACGCAGCTAAAGATCACTTAATTCAATTCGCTTCAGAAAAAGCAGGGCTAACACTGACCGACTTATTTGATATTCGTTTTGAAGTGGTTAACCGCGCTGGTGAGACAGAGCACTTTGATAAAATTGATTCTGCGGGTTCAAACGGCACACGAATTACCATTAAATTATTATGTGGCATGTTGTTTATTCGTTACTTATTAAGCGACCAAGAACAAAACCTATACCGTATTCCCATCTATATTGATGAAGCGGCTGATATCGATCCGCAAAACCAAAAAGCGATTATTGAAACCGCGCTAAGCTTTGGCTTTGTGCCCATTTTTGCCTCAGTTAAACCGCAAATCAGTTGCGATTATATTGTGCCAATTCGTTCGGTCAAAGATGGCGCACAAAACTGGGTAGATGAAAAAGACTGGATTGAAGTAGAACATACCTAATATATAGGCGTGAGGTATTAGGGTTAATTTATCGTTCAGTAAATAACAACTAGAATTGTTGCATTGTTATTACTCAACCTGAAAAAAGGTTTAAATACCTCATGCCATATTATTTTAAAATGATAGCTATGATTTAACTTTTCAGACTAAATTATGAAGGACGATAAATCGACGTTACAGTTCACGTTACTTAATTGTATGTACTTAGAAAGTAACAAAAACACATTCCGTAAAATTATTTTTATGTTATGTTATCAAACGACTGGAAAAACTTTTGCCAAGGAGCAAACGCCATGAAAAACCTATTAATTGCTGTAGCTGTATTATTGCTTGCTGCATGTGCTAAAACCCCTGATGTTGATTATGATAAATCAGTTGATTTTAGCAACTATAAAACATTTGCTTGGATGCCACAGGCAACCTTAAAGAATGCTGGTAATTACCAAATTAGCCCTCTAATGGAACAACGAGTTCGAGAGGCTGTGAACACCCAGCTACAGGCGCAAGGTATGGCTATGGTCGATACATCTACAGCCGATGTGTTACTTAATTACCATGCATCAGTTGATACTAAAATTGACGTAGACACGGTGAATGTTGGCTACTCTGCTCGCTGGAATTACTGGGGCATGGGGTATAATACGCAAACGACAACTCGAGAGTACGATGTGGGTACGCTAATTTTAGATGTTATTGACCGTCAATCTAATCAGCTTGTGTGGCGAGGTGCTCGCGAAGGTCGTTTAATCAAAAAACAGTCGCCTGAGCAACGTACCGAAGCTGTTAATAAAGCAGTTGCGAGTATTTTAAGTGGTTTCCCGCCTGAAAAGCTAAATAAATAAGCCGTTATACAAGGTTTTTAAAAGCTCACTTTTGGTGAGCTTTTTTGTGTTTGAAAGCAAACTAATTCGTTTTATATTTATGCAGTAAAACCTGCGGAATGTGGCAGTAATCACCTGGAAAACGACTCAATCTGTCTTGGTGTTGTTCATCACTTTTTACGTAATTTGTTAACGGCTTTACTTCAACGACAATCTTATTCGCATCGTCACGCTGATTAATGTAATTACTAGCTGCTGTTAAGTGCTCAGACTGTTGACTATAAATAGCCGTTCGGTATTTTTGTCCTTCATCTTCCCCCTGCTTATTGACACTGTAAGGGTCTATAATTTCAAAAAAATAATCAAACAACTGTGCTAGTTCGACGGCTTCAGGGTTAAAAGTGACTTTTACACATTCCGCATACCCATCATATTCACTGTCTGTTGTATTGCTGGTGCCGTTTGCTCGCCCTGCTTGTGTGTTTACCACGCCGGGTAAATGCTTCATAAACTCTTGCACTCCCCATAAACAACCACCAGCAAAATAAATCGTACTGTGCTGATAGCTTATCCCTTTATCTACTTTATGTTTTTTGCTCATTGATAAATAACCTAAATTCTCAAAACTGAACCATAGACACACCCGCTGGACTGGCTATTTTCGCATGCAGTTTTTGTGCATTAATGTACAATACGGCAGTCCCCTACAATGCACTTATATTATCACGCACAAAAAAGTGATATGCATTTAATTGTTAGCATTAAAACACAAAAGAAGATAAGTAAAAATGAGACGTGCCCCGCACTTTATAATCCCTGCAATAATGACTTCACTATCAGGCTATGCTCTTGCTACTGATGCAAATGAGTTAGTAGAAATAGAAAAAATTACCGTTAGTGCATCCCCAACTGCAAACAAATTACCAGTAGGTACATTCGATGCCCCTGTGTCTAACTTAGAGTATGATCCACGCGTTGATTTGCAATCTCGTAATATGGCTGAAGCGCAAGCCGATGTAACAATACGTGGTGGTATTTTTGAAAACACGGGCTTTCGCGTTGGTAGTGCGACTTTATTCGACCCGCAGTCTGGACATTATTTTGCTGAAATCCCAATTGCCCCACAAATGCTCAGTGGCCCAGCAATATTTACTGGTGTTGATAATGCGCTTTATGGCATGAATAGCTCAGTGGGAACAGTTGACTTTGGTTGGACACCAATCAACACCGGTGGCAGTGTTTCCTTGGGTGTTGGTTCAAATGACTTTAATCTACAAAGCGTGAATGCGGGAGTTACCATGCCTCTTAAAGGTATGAAAGACTGGCAGTTGGGCTTTCAAGGTGAATATTCACACTCACAAAGCGACGGCACCATAGAGTATGGCGATCATGACTTTAGTCGTGTCTCAGGGCGCGTGCAATTGAGTGGGCCACAATCACAAACTGATATTTTTTATGGCTCACAGCAAAAGTTTTTTGGTTGGCCAAATATGTATACTCCTTTTGGTGTAAATGAAACCGAAGACTTAGACACTGAACTATTTTTAGTTAATCATCAGCAAAACTATGCAGCTGATAGCTCATTTGAAGTATCAGCTTATTATCGTAAAAATAACGATCATTATATTTATTCTCGTGAAAACCCAAGTGCCTTCGAAGCTTTCCATGAAACAGAGGTTAAATCGATAGGTTTTTCAGGTCGTCATGCCCAAAGTCAATCATTTGCTTTAAACTACTCAGCTCAATTTATTGAGGATTCAATTGAATCAACCACGCTTGAGAATAACTTTACCTCGCGCAATTATTATAAATTAAGTGTGTTGCCTGAATATCAAACAGCTATTGCCAATAATCAATTACTCACAGTTCGTCTAGGGGCAGCCTATGATGATACCAATAGAGATGATTCTGAATTTTCCCTATTAGGCGATATAAACTGGAACACAGTAAATAATGATGGCTCTGAGCGCACTGTTTATTTATCGTTTGCACAAGCAAGCCAAGTTGCAGGCTACACAGCTATTGGCGGAAGTGATTCTGGTGGGTTATTCAGAAGCAATTACAACCTTAAGCGAGAAACCACACAAAACTTAGAGCTTGGTTTGTTACTTGAACAGCAAACTTGGCAACTAAACTCAGCGCTGTTTTATCGCCAAGATGAAAACTTAACAGATTGGACTTACAGCTTTGACTCTGTCTTTGCCCGCGCCGCAAACCCCGTTGATATTGACACCTCTGGATTAGAGATTTTAGTAACTAAACAGTTTGATACTGTTGAACTGGTTAGCAGCTATGCCTATCTGCACAAGTCAGAAACGTATGGCGCACAGAATATTGATGCCAGTTTTTATGCATTAAACTTTCCTGATCACCGCATTACCCTAGGCGCAGTGTGGGCGCCTACGAATATGTTAGAGTTTCGTATTGATAATGAATGGCGTAAACAGCATGAAAATGCTTTGCGTAGCAGCGATGACTCGGCGCTTTTTACCCACTTAACCTTAAAAGTGACACCTACGGGGTTTGATAATTTATTTATTACGCTTGCTGCTGATAACTTATGGGGTGAGTCATTTGAAGAAATACCCGGTACACCAGGTCGCGGTAAACAATACACTCTCAGTGCAACATACAGTTGGTAAAGAGCAAAAAAGATATGTCAAAAAAACCGCGTTTTTACGCGGTTTTATTATTTTTACAGCTCAAAAAATCACGTCATTTGCTCTAGTTCTGTAATTAAAGTTAACGCTTGTTCATTCGTTTGCCCACATACATCAAAAGTAGCAGTAAAATCACTACATACTTTTGGCCTGCTTTCATCACCAAATAACTTACATAAGTTATTGTTATCTAATTGAATACATCGTTCACCGGCTTTTTTACCATTTGGCATACCAGGAATTGGAGAACTAATACTAGGTGCAATACAACATGCTCCGCACCCCAGTCGACAACTCATAGCTTGTGTTTTCATATTAACCCCTTTTTACCCAATACCACTACTTTGTTAATGATGTAATGACTTGTTACATCTTCACACGACATATAAATACTTTATTCATTATCATTAGGCTGTCACCTAATTATGAGGAAAGCCCCGTGGCTACTAAAAAACAAATAATTCTACCTATTGCCGTACTGGTCGGCGGCATAGCACTGGCAGCTGGTTTCTCATCAATGAAACAGCCACCAGAAGAAAAACCAGAACAAGATACTCGTCCGCTCGTGTCTACTGATGCAGTAAACCTTGATGCCATTAGCTTAGATGTAAAATCGTATGGTGTCGTTAAAGCTAAAGATCATACACAGTTAGTCGCCCAAGTAAGTGGTCAAGTTGTCTATGTATCAGAACAATTTGTACAAGGTGGATTTGTTAGCCAAGGCGACATTTTAGCACGAATTGACCCAAATGATTATGAAGCTGCACTTATTGAAGCACAAGCTGGTTTAGCGCAAGCGAGCGCTGATTTAGAAATTGAACGTGCTCAAGCACATGTAGCAAAAGCTGAATGGGATCGTATAAAAGATGACTCTAACCAAGTAATCCCTTCTAATCTTTATTTACGTAAACCTCAATTAGCTGAAAAGCTTGCACGTTACCGTGCTGCTCAAGCTGCTGAAAAGCGTGCTGTTAGAAACTTAGAACGCACCTATATTAAAGCACCTTACGATGCCATTATTGCTGCGCGTGATATCAGCCTTGGTAGTGTTGTTAATCCTGGTAGCCAATTTGGCGCATTAAGCTCTACATCAATTGCTGAAATCCGTTTACCTGTTGCCGACAAAGAGCTCCAATATTTAGAAAATGGAGGCATTGGCGCAACTGTAACGCTAACCGCTGAATATGCTGGAAAGCCAACAACATGGAAAGCTAAAATTGTGCGCAGCGAAGGGGTAATTGACCAGAAAAGTCGCATGAGTTATCTGGTTGCTCAAGTAAATACACCTTATCAAAGTAAACAACCACTGCGTTTTGGGTCATACATTAACGCGACTATTACAGGGCAAACATTAGCTAACGCAATCGTTGTTCCACATCACCTTGTAAAAGGCGGCAAAATTGCCGTATTGAATGATGATTTAACGTTATCATTCAAAACACTCAACATTGTCCGCGAACAAAATGGCATGGTAATCGCCAATGAAGGACTCAATCAAGGTGAACAATTAATTACCTCCGCGTTGGAGTTCCCTACCGAAGGGATGCAAGTAAAGCTGAATGATTTAGTATCTCCTAAAGGCGCAACACAGCTTGCGTTAAAAGAGGAGTAAGCCATGACCATTCACAGTGAAAAAGGCTTAATAGCCTGGTTTGCACGCAACCCCGTTGCTGCAAACTTACTTATGATTTTTATCTTAGTAGGCGGTATCTTAACGGCCTTTTCAATACGCAAACAAATGTTTCCACAGTTTGAAAATAACTGGATCAGCGTACAAGCAGTCTACCCTGGCGCAGCGCCTCAAGAGGTCGAAGAAGGTATAACAATTAAAGTTGAGGAAGGCCTCGAAGGGCTAGAAGGCTTAAAACGTAAAATCACCTATTCAAATCGTGGCTTTTCACAAGCATGGATTCAAGTAGATGAAAAATACGATACTAAGGAAGTACTCGACGAAATAAAAATGCAAGTTGACGCTATCAATACCTTTCCTGCAGGTATGGAACGCCCTATTGTTCGTCACAATAAGTTCGAGCAAGAAGTAATGATACTCGCACTATACGGTGATATGAGTAATTATCAGCTTAAAGAGCTGGGTAACAACATAAAAGATGAGCTGCAAGCACTACCACAAATTAACCTCGTTAATTTTAACGGTGGCTTAGACTACGAAATAGGCATTGAAGTAAGCCCAGATAAACTGCGTGAATATGGCTTAACCTTCAGAGATATATCAAGCGCTGTTCGTGCCTTTTCAGCGAATATGTCAGCGGGGCAAATACGCTCTGAAAATGGCTATATTTCGATGCGTGTTGAAAAACAAGCCTACCGTGGTAATGAATTTGAAAAACTGCCTCTGATATTATTACCTGACGGCGCACAAGTCTATTTAGGGGATGTAGCCACGATTAATGACGGCTTTGAAGAAGGTTTACAATACTCTAAATATAACGGCAAGAACTCCCTCTCTTTCGAAATAAATGCATCAAAAGATCAAGACATAACTAAAGTCGCTAAAGTTTTAAAACAATACTTAGCGGATAAAGCTGACACTCTTCCTGCTGGCGTAAAATTAACACCCATTGTTGATTTAACGTACTACCTTGAAGGGCGTTTAGATATGATGATCGACAACATGGTATGGGGCGGCATATTAGTTATGGTCGTACTAGCACTCTTTTTACCATTACGCTTGGCGTTTTGGGTAATGATGGGGCTACCTGTATCATTCTTAGGTGCTTTTTTAATGATGCCGATGGGCTTTTTAGATGTCACCATCAATTTAGCGTCATTATTCGCATTCATACTGGTACTGGGAATAGTGGTTGATGACGCCATTGTTGTTGGCGAGTCTGCTAGTGCTGAGATTGAAAAACACGGCCACTCTCTTGATAACGTCGTGCGTGGCGTTAAACGTGTCGCAATGCCTGCAACCTTTGGGGTGTTAACCACCATTGCAGCCTTCTTACCACAAACATTAGCGACAGGCCCTGGGGCGGCGTTTTCTAAAGCCATTGGTGGGGTTATTATTCTCTGCTTAATTTTCTCATTAATTGAGTCCAAGCTGATTCTGCCTGCTCATTTAGCTGCAATGAAAGTGCGTAAGCCAAATCCTAAAAATCCACTTTATCGCTTACGTACAGTGATGGATGGCGGGTTAAAACGCTTTGTTGACAGTTACTACACACCGTTTATTGCTCGCTGTATTCATTATCGTTATGCCGTCATCATGGGATTTGTGTGTGTACTGATTGTGAGTGGCGGTATGTTCGCCGGTGGTTTAGTTAAATTTGTTGCCAACCCTAAGATCCCACATGATTTTCCACGTATTTCTGTGGAAATGAATTTAGCATCATCTGAGCAAGCCACCTTGGCAACTGCACAACAAATTGAACAAGTTATTTTAAATGTTGATGAGCAACTAAAAGAACAGTATGGCACAGCGATGGTACGCGATTTATCAGTGAGCCTGCGTGGCCGCACCAATGCGAGCATCATGGCGGTATTGATTGAGCCTGATTTACGCCCTATCGATACGTTTGCGCTTAGCGCCTTATGGCGTGAACAAATGCCACCTCTTCCTGGTGTTAAAACGCTAACAATTCAAGACAGCATAATGAATGGTGGTCGGGATGATGGCGATATTAGCTTCCGTTTAGAAGGTAAGGACACTAAGCAACTTAAAGAGGTTGCGGCCAAGCTGAAAGAAAAACTAAATAGCATGGAAGGTGTGGGTGATGTAAATGACTCAATGCAAAGCGCTACTGACGAAGTACAACTTGACCTTAAACCACTTGCTTACAGCATGGGGCTGACACTGTCAGATGTTGCATCACAAGTTAGTTTTAGCTATTACGGGCTTGAAGCACAACGTATTTTACGTAACGGCGAAGAAATCAAGGTGATGATCCGTTATCCAGAAGAAGCACGTAACTCAATCAGTGATATTGAAAGCGTTCGCATAATTACGCCAAGCGGTGCTGAAGTGCCACTGGCAGAAATTGCGCAAGTAAATCTAGTTGATGGTGTTAACCGTATTCGCCGCGAAAACTCAAAACGTACAATTAATGTCTGGGCAGCGGTTAATTCTGAGCAAGTTGAACCGTTTGCAATAGCACAAGAGATACGTGATGAATACTTACCTGCCCTACTTAAGAATTACCCAGGCGTGCAAAGTAGTGTTGCTGGACGTATTCAAGAAGAAATGGACAGTGTGGCTGAGCAAGTACGCGATTTTGCACTTTCAATGATGATTATATTCGCATTACTAGCAATACCACTTCGTTCTTATTCACAACCATTAATCATCATGTCAGTGATCCCATTCGGTGTCATTGGCGCTATGTTTGGTCATATGGTTTTAGGAATGACCATGAGCGGCTTATCAATCTTTGGCATCATCGCGGTAGCGGGGGTTGTTGTGAACGATTCATTAGTTATGGTTGATTTTGTTAACAAAGCCCGCGCTGATGGTGTTTCAATAAAAGATGCGGTTATGCAAGCAGGCGCACGTCGCTTTAGAGCTATTTTACTGACTTCAATTACTACGTTTATTGGCGTACTTCCAATCATTATGGAAACCAGCTTACAAGCAAAAATAGTTATTCCAATGGCTGTATCGCTTGCGTTTGGTGTACTGTTTGCCACAGTAATTACTCTAATTTTAATTCCGTGCCAATATGTCGCACTGGAGGATCTTAAACGTGTGATTCGTAAAGTTCGCGGTAAAAACCCTGTTATCGATGTTTATACAAAGAATGGTGTTATTGATAACAAAGCTAACCCTACTCAGTTATAAAATTTAACATCCCAACCAACAAGCCCGCGTTGTTTACAGCGCGGGCTTTTTTATATGTTAAAAAGCAACAACCGGTGATTTAATCACAATAAATCAACACGATATAGATTTATCTTTGTCTGCTATCCGCGATATGAATAGTTCATTAAATAATCGACTTTATTACAGGATAACGATGAAAAACACCGTTTGTACTCTCTATTTTGCCTTGCTTGCGATTGTATTGCTAAGCACTGCACAGGTAGTAAAGGCTAAATCAGTTGCCAATGAAATGGATAATTTTGTTAGTTCGTTTTATCAGCTAAAACAATTCAACGGCAATGTGTTAGTGGCAAAGCAAGGTAACGTGATTTTTGAAAAAAGCTATGGCCACGCTAATTTCGAGTGGGATATTAAAAATACTGCTGAGACAAAGTTTCGAATAGGCTCGATTACTAAACAGTTTACCGCATTGCTTATTTTACAATTAGTACAACAAGGTAAAATACAACTCGATGCGCCTTTAAGCACATACCTGCCCAACTACCGTAAAGATATTGGTAATAAAATTACTATAAGGCAGATACTAAATCACACATCAGGGCTTGATAACTACACACGAGCAAAAGACTTTAGAACACGAATTAGCCGTAATCCATAAACTGTTGATGAATTTATTGAATTATTGTGTAGTGAAGACCTACTATTTGAACCCAGCACGCAATTTCGTTATAGCAATTCAGGCTACTTTATTTTAGGCGCGGTTATTGAAGCGATAACTCAAAAGCGCTATCAAGATGTACTCCAGCAGCGTATTTTAACGCCGCTAAATATGCATGATACATGTTATGACTCACACACAAAAATAATCCCACAGCGTGCATCAGGGTATAGCAATAATTTAGATGGTTATAAAAATGCTGATTACTTAGATATGTCAATCCCCTACGCTGCGGGCTCCATGTACTCAACTGCACGGGATCTTGTTAAATGGGATCAGGCTCTTTACACAAACACGTTATTAAATGAAGAATTGAAAAGCCAAATGTATACGGTTTCCGAACAACGTAATTATGCTCTAGGCTGGGAAGTAAATAAGTTAGAGTCTAATAAATATGGTAAACCTCTCACACAAATTCAGCATGGCGGAGGAATTGATGGATTCAACGCATTTATCAGTCGAATCATTGAAGATCAATTATTGGTCGTTATTCTTAATAATACTGGCGGTGCACCACTTACACCTATGAGCAGAGGTTTGACCGATATTTTTTATAACAAGCCACATAAAGGCGCAACTGAAAATGTCGAGAGCCAACTTTATAATGCTTTGCAAACTGGCGGCATTGCAAAACTAAAGAGCAAATATAACCAGTTGGATGTGCAAAAAATCGCCCTTAGGAAAGAAGCATTAATTATTTCGGCTATGAATTGATGGCTATGAAAAAACTGGAGGCCGCAATTACTATATTTGAGCTAAATGCTGCTAAATACCCAGATTCAGCCAATACCCACGATAGTTTAGGTGAAGCATATATGGCAGCAAAAAAATATTCACTTGCTTTACAAAGTTACCAACAAGCACTTGAATTAGACCCTAACAGTGAAAGCGCTCAACAGGCTATTAATCAGCTGCGTAGAATTAAAAAACATAGTCAATAACAACTTATTGAAATATAAAAAATGCGCTTGTGTTTACTCAAGCGCGTTTAAATTTAGTCCTTCAAAACACTCTTATCGAGAATACCTTTATCTATTAATGCTGTAAGTTTTGCTTTTGCTTTTTCGCGGCATGCATCGCGCAGCAACCTCACCGCAGGTGTGATTGATTGTCTGGTTGGGCAAATAAGCCACAGCTCTCCACAGGTATGTTGATAATTAGGCATTAATGTTATTACCCTGTCATTGATGAGGTCATCTGCAATATCTAATGCAGATTTAACTGCAAGTCCTTTGCTAGCAACGCACCAACGCCTCACTAAATCGCCATCGTTAGATGCACGCCTACCTTGCATTTTCACTTTGTATTTATTTTGGCCGTCAGTGAACTCCCACACATTATTAATTATGTCTTGTAATTGATAAAAAAGACCTTCGTGCCTCAGTAAATCGTCCGGATGTTGCGGATTTCCATGCTCAAGGACATAACTTTTAGTTGCACATAATAAACGCGGAGCATTGCAAATTTTAAAGCCAAACACGTTTGCATCACTAGGCGAGCCATAGCGTAATGCGATGTCTACAGAATCACGATAAAAGTCTATATTACTATCACTTATGTGGGTACGTAAGCTGACCTTAGGGTAAGTATCCATTATTTCATCAATCCAAGGGATCACTAAGTTGCGCCCTAAATCAGACGATAGCGCGACTCTTAGCTCACCTTCAATTTCATCATGCTCGCCTTTTAAGTTCTGCCGTGCGTTTTCAAGCACAGCCAAAGCTTGCTCGCATTGTGGTATGTATCGCTCTCCAGCTGCTGAGAGTCTTAAGTGGCGTGTTGTACGTACAAAAAGGTCAACACCTAATGCTGCTTCTACACGTTTGATAGCAGCACTTGCTGTGGCAGTTCGCATATCTAGTTTGGCAGCGGCTAAAGTAATACTTTTAAATTCAGCGACTTTCAATATCAGTTTTAAATCATCTAACTGCATATTATCTATTTTATTTTGATAATGATTCAATAATTATGCTGTTTATCAAAAACAATGCAAGGGCTATTATCCTTTTCAGACGATCACAATGATTTAACCAGGAAAGCATTATGACACACCCTATTATTACAGACTTAGAATCACGCTATACGGCTAAAAAGTACGATGCAACTAAGCGCGTATCTGCGCAAGATTTAGCCGTGCTAATTGAGGCTATGCGTCTTTCTCCTTCATCTATAAACTCTCAACCATGGAAATTTATTGTTATTAAATCTGATCAAGCAAAAGAACGGATGCACCGTACTTTTGAAAATAAATTTCAATTTAATCAACCTCATATAAAAGCAGCTTCGCATACCATTTTATTTGCTTACAACCCAACCTATACTCGCGATGATTATGCACAAGTCATCGATACAGATATCAAAAATGGTCGCACACCAAAAGAAAATCGCGAACAAGCATTCGGCGCATTTGCTTTTGTTGATTTAAACACAGATGACAATGGCAATAATGCTTCGTGGACCAAAGCACAAACTTATATTGCTTTAGGCAACACTATGCACGCAGCGGCACGTTTAGGTATTGATTCTACCCCAATGGAAGGTGTTGATGCAGAGCTGATCGGTGAAGAGTTTAAACAAGAACTGGGTGGTTATATTTGCGATGTAGCCTTAGTTATTGGCTACCATGATAGTGAAGAAGACTACAACGCAAAACTGCCTAAGTCTCGTTTAGCAAAAGAGCGCGTTATCACTGTTTTATAAATTGTAAGGCCCATGGTTTTTATGGGCCTATTTTAATGAAGTTGTTACTGTCACTTCACTGGCTAAGCCTTTATTAATTTTCGCTTTCAAAGTACAAAAAGCGCCATTAACTAGACTCATATTAGGTGCAACATGGCCTATATCGGCATCAATGATTACTGGGAAAATACATTTACCAAGCGCAAGCTCAATTGCATCATAATAATCAATATCTTGGTAAGGTGATTTTACTAAGGCACTTCGCCCCAAAACAATACCATTGATGTCCGCAAACACACCATTGAGTTTCAACGCCATTAAGCTGCGCGCAACTGCGCTCGGTGACAATTCTGCATTTTCTAAATAAAGTACCAGCCCCTCTTGAGCAAACTCTTGTTTAAAGCCATGCAAGTCTAGATAAGGTGTGGCAAGTAATACATTAAGAGTATCTAAACAGCCGCCAAAAAGTCGCCCAGTTAATTCTATCTCTCGCTTATCTTTGTAATTCAAACACCGCCATTGGCTAGGCTCTGTTAAATCAAACAGTGTATCAGGGGCGTTTGCGTAATCTATATCCTTTCTTTGGTAAAACTTAGCGGGTTCTTGAACGAACACTTCACCCTTAGAAAGGCTCAAAGTATCAAACACTTGCAAACACGCACTGTCATTTTCGTCTGGGTGAAGCTGCATTAGATTTGCGGTGTGTAAAGTTGCCCAGCCACAACGAGCTGTTAGAACACACATAAAGGTGCTGATATCTGAAAAACCAACAACCCATTTTGGACGACATTTTTTAAGCGCATTAAAATCGATGTATTGCAGTATTTCCATCGCTAACTCACCACCCCATGGTGGCATGACAGCTGCTATTTCATCATCCATGAGAAAAGCCATTAACTCATCAGCGCGATCTTTCGCTGATTTGAGCTCTCTGAGACACTCTCCTTCAATAACATCATAGCCTCGAGTTTTAAGTCCCTGCAAAACTTTATCTAAACGTGGCTGAAATGCAGCATCTACGCTGCTTGAAAATGCACAAATCGCTATTTTATCACCTTGTTCCAAAGGTACAGGAAAAATAATTGGCTCCATAAAACTCCTTGGTAAACTTCTGCGCCACTAAAAATGTAAACTTAATGGGATGGTTAGTACAAGGCTCTAAGCTACCGAAATAATCAAGCTGTGTCTAATTTAGCTCACACATAAAAAAACCGCTGCGAAAATGCAGCGGTTTTTATATACCTAAACTTGAGATAGTTTGGTATTAAACACTAAGTCAGGAAAGTATTTAAACGTACTCAACGTCGATAACTTCGTACTCAACGTCGCCATTAGGGGTTTTAATGATCACAGCATCATCTGCTTGTTTACCAATTAAACCACGTGCGATTGGTGAGTTTACCGAAATACGATTGTTTTTTATGTCTGCTTCGTCATCACCCACAATCTGGTATGTTACTTCTGCATCTGTTTCAACATTTACAATTGTTACAGTAGTGCCAAAAATAACTTTACCTGTGTTTGGTAATTTAGTTACATCAATAATTTGTACGTTTGAAAGCTTCGCTTCAATTTCTTGAATACGGCCTTCGCAAAAACCCTGTTGCTCACGCGCAGCATGATACTCAGCGTTTTCTTTTAAGTCACCATGCTCACGTGCAATTGCAATATCATTTACAATCTTAGGGCGGGTAACTGTTTTTAATTCGTTAAGTTCTTTGCGCATAAGATCTGCGCCACGAACTGTCATCGGAATTGTTTGCATACTTTTCTCACTTAATCCCAAGGCCGCGAATAACGGCCTTGGCACATTTCCTTAGTTCAATCGCTGGTGTAGTTCTTGAACTGACGTCACTTTGCTGCGGTCGTCCGCTTGGTTAGCAGTACAGTTAGCAAATGCCGCATTCAAGGTTGTCGTATAATTGGTTTTGTTTTGCAATGCACCACGACGTAACACCTTCGAATCTTCGATCGCTTGGCGACCTTCGGTCGTATTTACGATATAGCTGTATTCTTTATTCTTGATGTTATCAAGAATATGAGGGCGGCCTTCAAATACTTTGTTTACACGGCGTACTTCAATACCCGCAGCTTTAAGGGCTTCGGCTGTACCACCTGTAGCATCTATTTTAAAACCAAGATCAGTCATGGTCTTAGCAAGTTCTACAATACGTGGCTTATCGCTATTACGTACTGATAGTAACGCGCGACCGCCGCGTGGTAAAGTATTGCTTGCACCTAATTGTGCTTTAGCGAATGCTTCGGCGAAAGTATCACCAACACCCATGACCTCACCCGTTGAGCGCATTTCTGGGCCACGAATTGGATCAACACCTTGGAACTTAGCAAACGGTAACACAACTTCTTTTACACTGTAATACGGTGGAATAACTTCTTTGGTGATCCCTTGACTTGCAAGTGATTGACCAGCCATACAACGTGCCGCTACTTTTGCAAGTGCTACACCTGTCGCTTTAGATACAAATGGTACTGTACGGGCTGCACGTGGGTTTACTTCGATTAAATACACTTTGCCATCTTTAACAGCAAACTGAGTATTCATCAAACCAACTACGCCAAGCTCAAGTGCCATATCAGTTACTTGCTTACGCATAACATCTTGCACTTCTTGCGTTAATGAGTGCGCAGGTAATGAACATGCTGAGTCACCTGAGTGAACACCAGCTTGTTCAATATGCTCCATGATACCGCCGATAATTACTTGCTCGCCGTCGCAAATCGCGTCAACGTCAACTTCAATCGCGTTATCTAAGAAGCGGTCAAGTAGAACTGGTGCTTCGTTTGATGCAGATACAGCTTCTGTCATGTAACGGCGTAAGTCTTGCTCGTCATACACAATTTCCATCGCACGGCCACCTAGTACGTACGAAGGACGTACAACCAGTGGGAAGCCAATTTCAGCTGATTTAGCAATCGCTTCTTCTGTTGAAGTCACGGTTGCGTTTTCTGGCTGTAATAGGTCTAAACGCTCAACTAACTGCTGGAAACGCTCACGGTCTTCTGCACGGTCGATTGCATCCGGTGAAGTACCAATTACTGGCACGCCATTAGCTTCAAGCTCACGAGCAAGTTTAAGTGGTGTTTGACCACCGTATTGCACGATAACGCCTTTTGGCTTTTCAACACGGACGATTTCTAGTACGTCTTCAAGCGTAATTGGCTCAAAGAATAAACGATCTGAGGTGTCATAGTCAGTAGAAACCGTTTCAGGGTTACAGTTAACCATGATTGTTTCATAACCGTCATCACGAAGCGCAAGCGCTGCGTGTACACAACAGTAATCAAACTCAATACCTTGACCGATACGGTTAGGACCACCACCTATAACCATGATTTTATCACGGTCAGATGGGTTAGCTTCACACTCTTCATCGTATGATGAATACATGTAAGCAGTATCAGAGCTAAATTCTGCAGCACAGGTATCTACGCGTTTATAAACTGGCACGATGTTCAACTGATGGCGTTTTTTACGAATTTCAGCTTCAGATACACCGGCAATTTCAGCGATACGAGGGTCTGCAAAACCTTTACGCTTTAATTTACGTAGGAAGTCAGCATTTAAGCCAGCCATGCCTACTTCTGAAATTTTTGCTTCGTCTTTTAGGATATCTTCAATCTGTACTAAGTACCAAGGGTCAATCTTAGTCAGTTCAAATACATCATCAACACTCATGCCGTGACGCATTGCATCAGCAATGTACCAAATGCGCTCTGCACCCGGCTCGCGTAATTCACGAATGATTTTTTCTTTTGCTTTCGGGTCATCAAGTGCCACAATCGGATTAAAGCCCGTTGCGCCAACTTCAAGACCACGTAATGCTTTATGTAATGACTCTTGTTGGTTACGACCAATCGCCATTACTTCGCCCACTGACTTCATTTGCGTTGTTAGACGGTCGTTTGCACCGGCAAATTTTTCAAAGTTAAAGCGAGGAATTTTTGTTACAACGTAATCAATTGACGGCTCAAACGATGCTGGAGTTTTACCGCCAGTAATATCATTTTGTAGCTCATCAAGGGTGTAACCTACAGCAAGCTTTGCTGCGATTTTAGCAATTGGGAAACCCGTTGCTTTAGAAGCAAGCGCCGATGAACGTGATACACGAGGGTTCATCTCAATGATAACCATACGCCCATCAACTGGATTTACACCAAACTGTACGTTAGAACCACCGGTTTCAACACCAATCTCACGCAGTACCGCCATAGAGGCGTTACGCATTAGTTGGTATTCTTTGTCGGTTAATGTTTGTGCTGGTGCAACGGTGATTGAGTCACCTGTATGAACACCCATTGGGTCAAAGTTTTCGATAGAGCAAACGATGATGCAGTTGTCTTTTTTGTCGCGAACAACTTCCATTTCGTATTCTTTCCAACCGATTAATGATTCATCAATCAATAATTCACTGGTTGGTGAAAGGTCTAAACCACGCTCGCAGATTTCTTCAAATTCTTCCATGTTGTAAGCCACACCGCCACCGGTGCCGCCCATAGTGAAAGAAGGACGAATAATACATGGCAAGCCAATGCGCGTCATAGTGTCGCGAGCTTCATCCATTGAGTGTGCGATTTCAGCACGCGGACATTCTAAGCCGATGTTTTTCATTGCAACATCGAAACGTTCGCGGTTTTCTGCTTTATCGATAGCATCTGCTGTTGCGCCAATTAGCTCAACGCCGTGCTTAGCCAATACACCGTGCTTGTCTAAATCTAGCGCACAGTTTAATGCAGTTTGACCACCCATAGTAGGAAGGACTGCATCAGGCTTTTCTTTTTCAATGATTTTTTCAACAACTTCCCAATGAATTGGTTCGATGTACGTCGCATCAGCCATTTCAGGGTCAGTCATAATTGTTGCAGGGTTCGAGTTAACTAAGATAACTCGATAACCTTCTTCTCTAAGTGCTTTACACGCTTGAGCACCAGAGTAGTCAAATTCACAGGCCTGGCCGATTACAATCGGGCCAGCACCTAGGATAAGAATGCTTTTTAAATCAGTACGTTTTGGCATTATTACTCCAGTCTAATTAGTTGTTACGCGCTTGCATCAGGTCGATGAAGTGGTCAAATAATGGGGCTGCATCGTGCGGGCCTGGGCTTGCTTCTGGGTGACCCTGGAAGCTAAACGCCGGCTTATCGGTGCGATGAATACCTTGCAATGTACCGTCAAACAATGATTTATGCGTTGCACGAAGGTTAGCAGGTAAGCTTGCTTCGTCAGCAGCAAAACCGTGGTTTTGCGCAGTAATCATTACAACGTCGCGGTCTAAGTCTTTCACTGGGTGATTACCACCGTGATGACCGAACTTCATTTTTGCGGTTTTTGCACCCGATGCTAATGCTAATAATTGGTGCCCTAAACAAATACCAAATATTGGCGTATCTGTTTCTAAAAAGGCTTTGATTGCATCAATTGCGTATGTACATGGCTCTGGATCACCTGGACCATTTGATAAAAAGATACCATCTGGGTTTAATGCTAATACGTCTGCTGCTGAGGTTTGCGCAGGTACAACGGTTAGTTTACATCCACGGTCTACAAGCATACGTAAGATATTACGTTTTACACCGAAATCGTAGGCGACAACGTGAAACTTTTCATCAGCCGCGTCTAAGGTTTTAAACCCTTCGCCTAATGTCCAGCTTGATTCACGCCACTCGAAATTTTCCTTGGTTGAGACTACTTTTGCTAAATCCATGCCTTTTAAGCCTGGGAAGGCTTGCGCAGCTGCGAGCGCTTTGCTTTCATCGATATCATCACCAGCTATAATACAGCCATTTTGAGCACCTTTATCGCGCAAAATACGAGTCAGTTTACGAGTGTCGATATCTGCAATACCTAAGATATTGCGTTGTTTTAAGTAATCATCTAACGATTGCTCGTTACGAAAATTACTTGCTAGCAGTGGCAAATCACGGATCACTAGGCCTTTCGCCCAAATGTGACCCGCTTCTTCGTCTTCGCTGTTAGTACCCGTATTACCGATATGTGGGTACGTCAAAGTTACGATTTGTTCCGCGTATGAAGGGTCAGTCAGGATTTCCTGATAACCAGTCATAGACGTATTGAATACTACTTCACCGACTGACATGCCGTCAGCGCCGATTGCAGTACCGCGAAACACTGTGCCGTCTTCTAGAACTAACAGAGCGGATTTAGTCAAGTTAACCTCCTAACAGTAAAAAACGGGAGTAAAGTCATTTGCTTTACTACCCGTTTATAGCGATTGGAAACACGCAATTATGAATTTTTGGCAAATTGGCGCTATTTTATAGCAATTTACGCTTTAGGTCTAACGGTAATTCATTAAATAGCAAAAATAAGCGCTATTAGCTGAAAAACACATCAAACCGCCAAAAAGGCACCTTAACTACTTCAAGTCAAGCACATCTTGCATGTCATAAAGTCCAGCTGGTTTGTTTTTCAACCAGCCTGCAGCTCTT
Organism: Pseudoalteromonas sp. RWi3; assembly: GCF_054960735.1. NCBI lineage: Bacteria > Pseudomonadati > Pseudomonadota > Gammaproteobacteria > Alteromonadales > Pseudoalteromonadaceae > Pseudoalteromonas > Pseudoalteromonas sp. RWi3. The sequence goes on along the minus strand of NZ_JBHNYL010000012.1, from coordinate 20,236 downwards.
ACAGCGCCTAATGCAAAGGTCATTCTTGAACTTGCTTTGTGAGTTAATTCAAGCCTTTCGCCAGAAGTTGCGAAATATGCTGTGTGTTCACCAACTATGTCGCCACCTCTGAGCACTGAATAGCCGATTTCTTTTTGTGATTTGGCTTGCTCAACTTGGCTACGATCATAAACAGCAACTTCATCATGATCCCACCCTTTCGCCTTTGCAATTGATTCACCAATGGCTAATGCAGTTCCTGATGGAGCATCAATTTTATGGCGGTGATGCGCTTCAAATATTTCAATATCTAAATCATCGCCAAACTTAGTAGCGGCAGTTTGTACTAAGTTAAGCAGTAAATTAACCCCAACGCTATAATTGCGAGCAAAAACTATCGGGATATGTTTTGCTGCATCGGCTAATTCTTGCATATCTTCACCATTGAGGCCGGTTGTACCAATAACCATTGGGATTTTATTTTTCAATGCTAAAGCTAAGTGGTTTTTCATACCCGCAGGCAACGTGAAGTCAATCGCTACCTCAACATGAGCAAAACCTGAATCTTCTTGTGTATAAATGATATTTGAATCAACACAATTAACGACACTTTTAACGTGCGTACCTATCAAATCATTTCCTTCACGCACGTAGGCAGCCACTAACTCGTTACCCGCTGAAGCATTGGCTGCTTCACATAATACTTTACCCATTCGGCCATTCGCGCCGAAAACAGCAATTTTTGTCATAGTGAATCCTCATTCAAATTTTTATTGTTATACCGCATCCATCGTGATGTCGACTTTCGTGGCATCATAAGCACTGCATTGGATAAATCTCTTTTAATCCCAACGACACTCGTGTCTTATGTGAATTTTGGCATATTACTACAAATACCATTGAACAATCATTACCACTTTTTAAATAGAGCTCGCTCGCGTTGAATGAACATGAGCGATAAATCGATACAAAATAAAACTAAATGCTGCCATTAATGCAGCGCTGACTAAACCATAAGGCATGCTCAACGATAAGTTGACACATAAAGCGCCAACTGCATAACCCACGGTATGAAGTGTCGCTATATAGTTTGTGAACTGCTTCCCTGCCTTTGAAACAATGATATTGGTATAAGCTAGCGTTGCACTATTGAGTGCAACGAATGTAAATGCAATAAACACACAAAGCGCCATAATAGAACTCATTAGTGAACTAATCAAAGCCATTAAAAGAGCAGCCCCGACACTTAAAACAAGCAAGGATTCTGAATCAATCTTTTGTTTTTTAATAAAATATAATTGAAAAAATGTACTCAACCCCGCTGTTAATGCGAGATTTACTGCCACCCACTGACTGACTGCAACGCTATTATCTGTGAGGGTTTTAGACAGTACTTGAACAAGACTGAATTGCCCATAACAAAGACTAAATGAACATATAAATGCAACGGCCAGCAGCCCCCACTGTTGATTGGGCTTTACTGGTTCATGAGCTTTTATATCACAATGAGGTATCACCGGTGTTGCCAATAATACAAACACACCCAATATGATCGGCAGTGCAAATACCCACATTGGCGAAACAAGTAATAAACCTAAACATACTATGGGTGTGAGGCACCTCGCTAAAGTGCCACCTAAACTGACCTTTGCTAAAGCACCAATACTATTTTTTGAAAAAATCTGCAAAGCACTAATTTGCAATTGAGGCACAACCCCACTGCTGAATATCCCGTGCACAATGCGACTCAAAATAAACAGGGTTAACATTAATTCGACTGAATAATTTGTTTGTACTAACCACACACACATCAGCAGTAAATTGCTGAGAATAAATCCTGCAGATGACACTTTTATAACAAAGCTACAGCCTTTATTTGCGACCACTTTAGCCCAAAAAACACTTGAAAATAAAAATAGAAATGAACCAGCAGCCTGCCAATTAACAAGCGCCTCATAGGGAGTTTGCATTACATCAGCTAAAAGCGGCAACACAACTAACGCAATCTGTTGGCTCACACCTAACAATCCACCACCGACCACCAACCAAATAACGCGATTTTTCATAAGTTCTCAAAAAAGGGTCAAATTTTCATTGACACAGTAATGCAAACCCTTATCATTCGCAATAACTTTATTGTTCTAAGGATTCAGACAGTGTTAAATAAAAGTTTTTATTGGTCGAGTTTTGCCAACGCCTACTTGCGAGAAAATAGCAATTGGGATGTTATCCCCCACACTGAGGGGCTTAAAGCAATTAGCATTCGCCTTGAAGAGCAGCACCAACTTCTGTTACCACTTCATTATTTTTCAAAATTAGGAGTCCACGGCTTTACCGGTGACGTGCTCCTACAATCCAATAACACGCAAACCAGCATTGAATTTGAACAAGCAATACGCTTATTAATGCCTCGAGCTGATAACAGCGCTGCATTTTCTCAATCCCAAATTGATGAATTCATTACCCAAGTGCTTCAAAGTCAACGCTTCATTGCTCAATCTTTAGATAATCATCCTAGGCTTGCACAATTAAAAACGGGTCCTTTGAACTTTATTGAGGCTGAACAAGGCCTTCTGGCGGGACACAACTTTCACCCTGCGGCAAAAAGTCGACAACAACTCACCGATGATTTATGGGCTAAATATAGCCCCGAATTTGCAGCAAAATTTAAACTTGTGTGGTTACGCGTTTCAAAAAGCATAGTGGTTGGTGAATCAGATGGCGACTCACTTGATGGCTACTTATCAGAGCTTGTTTCTCAAAGTGCCCCTCAACTGTTGAGCAAACACAATGATCAATATGCAGTAATTCCGATGCATCCATGGCAATGGCAGCATTTAAAAACGCTTTCTACTATTCAAATGCTGTTAAATGACAAGCTCATAATTGAATTAGGCGAGCATGGTTTAGCATGGTCGGCCACCTCATCTGTTCGCGCAATTTGTCAACCCGACGTCACATTTCAACTGAAATACTCTTTAAATATTAAATTGACTAACTCTGTTAGAACCTTATCAGTCAAAGAATGTAAACGTGGACTACGTGTTTTTGATGCATGCCAGACTAACAAATATAAAGAATGGCAAGCACAGTACCCTGAGTTTAATGTTCTACAAGAGCCTGCTTGGTGTGGCTTGAGTTTTAATGATCAGGTGATCGAGCAAAGCATTTTCTTATTCAGAGAGAACCAACAACTAAATCATAAAAACGAAAGCCTCGTATTAGCCACACTTTGTCAATTGCCAATTGACGATGAACATCACCTATTACTTGAGCAACTTAAGCAGGTGAGCCTAAATAAGCAGGTCACATTACCTGAGGCTGCTGAGCTTTGGTTTAAAAAGTTTAGTGAGCAAGTCATCTTGCCACTCTTTGATTTGCAATCAAATTTAGGCTTAGTGTGCCTTGCCCACCAGCAAAATATCGTTATTGAATTTAACCAAGGACTTCCTTTCAAAACCTTTATTCGTGACTGCCAAGGCATTGGCTTTTCTACATTGGGGGTTGAGCAGTTTAGTGCATACTGTAAAGACATTTCCGGTGAAATTGAACACCACTGGAGTCAAGATCAAATATCACGTTACTTTCCTTATTACGTCATTATAAACAGTAGCTACGCGCTTATCGCTGCTCTTTCGATGTTAGGGTTTGGTGATGAACAAGCCTGGTGTAACAAATTACACAGCACATTAGCCAGTATCGCGAATTCTGCAATCGATCCAATCTGCCTTCAACAAGTACTCCAACAACCTCATTTCCAATGTAAAGGCAATTTTTACTGCTATTTAACAGGTGATAACGAAAATACCATCGAAGACCCTGCAATCATCTATTTTGACATGCCTAATTTAGTCGCTCAAACCGACCAACAGGAGCGTTAGCATGTTATTAAAGCACCACCTTCCCATTGAAAAATCTCCTTCAGGTGTGGTTGATCATTACAACAATATATCGCTTCAGGGTGAAATCTGCTTTGGTTATAACTTTGTTGCTGAATATGATGAAAACATTCATTCCTTGACACAGTTGCTATGCCTGCTTGATGCCCTTTTTTATCTAAACGATCATATCAAACACGTTCAATTGCCAAAAAAACAATGGCAACAATCTAAACCATGGCAAGCGTTGGTTCGTGCTTTTAACACTGAGAGCTTGTCACGGTTCGAATTTTATAGTCATCCTTTGAATGGCTTAAATGAAACACAAAGACCACTGTTTAATCACATCGATTCTCAAAGAGTGAGCCCTAAGCGCCCTATTAATTTAACGCAAGAAGTTTATCGTCGCTTTGATAACGAGCTAGGCAAATTCATAAGCTTTAAAGTAGCGGATCCTGATGCAGATATAGGCATTTTTCACCAGTGGATGCACCACCCCCGTGTTAGTGAGTTTTGGGAGATGGACTTACCCAAAGAAGAACTTAAAAGCTATCTAACCGATAAATTTAATACCCCGTTTAACTTGCCCTTAATTGGTTACTTTGACGACGAAGCATTTGGCTATTTTGAAGTTTATTGGGCTGCTGAAGATAGGATCGCGCCCTACTACGCATGGCAAGCATACGACAGAGGCTTGCACCTGTTAGTAGGTAATGACGCATATAGGGGCACGCGCTTTTTTAAAGCATGGTGTAAAGCTATTAGTCATTTTATATTTTTAGACTGCCCCATGACACAAAAAATTGTTCTTGAACCAAGACACGACAATCAAAAATTGTTCAATCAAATCACTAAACTTGGATTTATAAAGGAATATGAATTTGAGTTCCCGCATAAGCGTGCAGCGCTTATATCAATCGAAAAAGTTAAATTCTACAAGGAGAATTTTCAATGTTAGATCTAGCAGGGATCGGAATTGGTCCATTCAATTTAAGCATCGCCGCACTTTTGAACGAATCCAACGAGCTTAATTATCGTTTTTTTGATAACAAACCCAGTTTTGCATGGCATCCAGGTTTACTGTTACCCGATGCCCACATGCAAACATGTTATCTAAAAGACTTGGTAACAGCCGTTGCACCGACCAGTCGCGTAAGTTTCTTGTCTTATTTAGTTGATAAAAAGCGGTTTTACCGATTTTTATCAACTGATATTGCCATGATAAGCCGAACCGAATTTTCTGACTATATGGCGTGGGCAGCAAGCAAATTAAAGAACCTCAATTTTAACGATGCAGTCTCAGCAATCAACTATTCCAACGGTCAGTTTGTCATTACAACGAATAGTGGCGAATACACTGCGAAAAACATTTGTTTGGGAACTGGTAAAGCGCCATACATTCCCCACGAATTCGTATCGCAACTGGGTGATAAAGTATTTCACGCAGCGGAGATTATGAGCCGTGATATTGATTTAACAAATAAAAGCGTCGCTATTATTGGTGGGGGGCAAACAGGTGCAGACATTGTACTTAATGCCTTAGGGGAATATTGGGGCAAACCGAGTTCGTTATATTGGGTTTCCCGTCGCCCTAACTATCAGCCTCTTGATGAAGCTACTTTTACAAACGAATTTTTTACTCCGCAATATACTGAGTGTTTCTTTGATTTACCTGAGCTAAGCAAAAAACGCGAGATTAAAACCCAAAAGCTTGCAAGTGACGGTATTACAACAGAATGTTTAAAACAAATTTATCAATATTTATATCAACACTTTGACGTCAAAGGTGAAGAAAAGTGGGTTCATTTACTCCCCAATCGGACAGCGCAAACTATCTCACCTAATAATAACGGCTTTACTGTGAAGTGCCATAATACATTGAATCAAAGCGATGAAGTACTTAATGCTGATTATGTTATTTTAGCTACAGGCTTTGAGTCTAAATTACCCGCATACCTTGAACCACTAAAGCCACTACTTCACTTAAACGAAGACGGCGGACTTCAGCTAGATAGTCATTTTAATATTAAATGGCAGCACCAAAGCGAAAACCAAATATACGCAGTCAATGCTGGCCTTGATAGCCATGGCATCGCCGAACCTCAACTGAGTTTAATGGCATGGCGAAGTGCCACAATTATTAACCATTTAGCAAACAAAACTTTATTTGATCTCAGTGAAACGCAAAGCTTTATCGACTGGACATTACCTAACTCATCTCATTTTTTACCTTTAACAACGGCAGTTTAAATTAACATGAAAAAGTATACTCTTACATTAGTAGCCTCTAGCCTTCTATGTGCATTTAACTCATATGCGGCCTCACAAACACAAACGCAAGTGCAGCAACCGTTAGACCGAATCCTTATAACGGCTAACCGAACAGAGCAAAAAATATCAGATATTGCTGGAACTGTATGGCTTGTCGATCTTGAACAACTGCAAGCACAAATCAATGCAGGCCATGATTTTAAAACGTCATTAGCGCAACTAATTCCAAGCCTTGATCTAGCCAGTACAACCCGAACTAACTATGGCCAAAATATGCGTGGTCGCCAAATGGTGGTAATGATAGATGGCGTGTCTTTAAACTCTTCTCGTGGTATTAGCCGCCACCTTGATGCTATTGATCCATTTAACATATCACGAATTGAAGTACTTTCAGGGGCAACCGCTATATATGGGGGTGGCAGCACCGGTGGTGTAATTAATATCATTACTAAACAAGGCACCGAAGACAATGCTGTTAAAGTCGGTTTTGTTTCTGGCTTTGCTGGCAGTGATGATTTTGACACAAACTTAGCCGGAGCATATGGCTTTGCTAACAAACACACTAAAGGTCGCGTTTCAATTGCCTATAATAAAACTGACGCCATGTATGACGGTGAAAGTAACCCTATAATAATGGATACAACTCAAAGTGGCCTGCAATACTCTGAAAGTCTTGATTTAATGGCGTCGATATCTCATCAATTTACAGCAAACCAATCACTTTCAGCCATGGTGCAAAAATATGAAAACCAAAGTGATGGTGAGCATGGTTTGTATTTTGGCCCAAACGCTAATGCGTTATTTGGTGATATGGCAGGTGTTGAAATTAGAAAAGGGCTTGAATCTGACCATATTCCAAAAACAGAACGCACATTGATTAATCTCAACTATGTAAATAAAGAGCTTTTCTCACAAACTTTAAATATACAAGCGTTTATGCGCGAAGAGGTTTTTGATTTTTATCCTCGCCCCCGTCTAAAAAGCAACGCGATTTCAAGTTTCTCAAGCTCAGAGCAGAACACCGATGCGCACGGCTTTAAAGTGGTTATGTCTGGAAAAGCAGACAAACTGACTTACGCTTACGGCTTTGACTATGATAGTGAAGAGTTTGAGGCTATACAAACTTATTACGATACTGAGGTTGCGCAAAGTTCGGGCGGGTTGGTAATGAATGAACTGTACGGGGTTGACCGCTACCCTGGCTTTAAAGTTAATGCCCGTGCTTTGTTCGCTCAACTACAATATCAGCTACTAGACAATCTAGGCCTTGCTGTAGGTTACCGCCAACAATCAATGGATAATACTGTAAATGATTTCGTTGCTACTAGCGCTGCAATTAAAGTGAAGACAGGGGTTGCGTCAGAAGCTGAAGCCATCAAAGGCGGCAGCACAGATTATGACGTTGGACTATTTAATTTAGGTGTCATCTTCGATATAAACGATAACCAACAAATGTGGTTTAACTCAGCTGAAGCTTTTGAGCTACCCAATGTAGCAAAATACTATGGCAAAGGCAGTTATGAGCAATCAACCAGCACAACTGCATTAACATTAGTTGAAGGCAGTGTAGTTGATGTAAATAGTTCTGCGCTTTCAGGTATTAAGACCGACTCTATGGAACTTGGTTGGCGTTTTGATGACGGAGCATTACGTGCACAACTGGCTGCCTATTACAGCACTTCAGATCACAAAATTTCATATAATTCTAAGACATTGCTTATCTCTGTATCAGACTCTAAAACCCGCACAAAAGGGATTGAGGCACAACTAGACTATGATTTTGACAACGCGTGGCAAGCGGGATTTTCTGCGCATTTAATAACAAAAGAAGCTGAAAACGCGCAAGGTGATTGGGAAAAAGTCACGGTTACACAAGCCTCAAGCTCAAAACTAACCAGTTATATTAGTTGGCAAAAAGCGGACTTTAATCTTCGCTTACAAAGCAAAACAATGTTTGATTTAGAAGATGATGCGGATAAAAAAATTGATGGTTATACGCTTTTAGACCTGACAGCGCGATACCCGCTAGAACACGGCCAAGTATACTTCTCTATCAATAACGTGCTTGATAAAACTTACACAACACAATGGGGTAAACGAGCCATTTACTTCTACAGCCCTAAATATGGCCCAGAAGCACTTTATGACCATAAAGGTCGTGGAAGAAGCTTCGCTTTAACGTATCAATACAATTTTTAAAACAAACGGTTTGATGTGAAATTATAAGCCGCTAACGCGGCTTATAATATTTTTAATTTTATCTTTGCGGACATAAGTGAACTAGATTTTATTTTAAACTCATGTAATAGTCAGAAAACCCTTTTAAAAAATAATAATAACAGATACCCATAGACTTTAGCCGTCTATACATTTAAACTTCCCTCTTTGCGCCGATTTGGTCTTTGGCTTGCGGGCGCTGTTGAATTACTTATCACTTTGATAAGAGAACAACGAAATGCTGCTAAAAGAAGGATATTTTGGCTGTAGTAGTTGTTTATGAGTTATCTAACGAGGAATATGATGCAGCCATCATTTAATAAAACTAAAGCAAAACTCTCTTTGCTGCCCCTGCTTACTTTTGTGGCCCTATTTTTAGGTGCTGGTCTGTATTTGCAATCACAAGGGGTCGATTACGCTTTCTATCAATTACCCGCCCCTGTGGCTATTTTACCAGCGATAATGCTGGCGTTTATCCTAAATAAAAACACCATTAATCACAGTGTAGAGACCTTTATAAAAGGCGCTGGGCATAACAACATTATTACTATGTGTTTGATATACCTCCTTGCAGGTGCATTTTCTGCTGTTGCAGGGGCAACCGGCGGTGTTGATGCTGTTGTGAACGCCGGTTTATCGCTTATCCCTCCAGCTTTATTACTGCCTGGTCTATTTTTGATTGCCGCAGTTGTATCAACCGCTATGGGTACTTCGATGGGAACTATCGGAGCGATTGGTCCGATTGCTTATGCAGTATCAATGAAAACGGGGATAGATCCAGCCCTAATGGCAGGTACTATCGTATCGGGTGCCATGTTTGGTGATAATTTATCAATCATTTCAGACACCACAATTGCTGCCACACGTACTCAAGGTTGCGAAATGAAAGATAAGTTTCGTGAAAACTTAAAAATCGCCCTACCCGCAGCAATACTTACTATCGCGTTACTGGTCTTTTTAACACCAGCATCGCAAGCCGTTGAAGCGAAAGAGTATGATCTGTTATTAGTATTACCGTATGCCTTTATACTCGTGCTTGCCGTAATGGGCTTCAATGTTTTTGTTGTGCTATTTAGCGGAATCATTTTTGCTGCGCTTATGGGCTTTACGGGCAGCTACGAAGGGGCAAGCTTCGTAAAAGATATCTATAAAGGCTTTACTGATATGCAAGAAATCTTCTTGCTCTCAATGTTTATCGGTGGCTTGTCTGAGTTTATCCGCATTAATGGTGGTCTTGATTACCTAGCAGGCAAAATTCAAGCAATTACAAAAATCATTGCTAAATGGCACAGAAAAGTAGCTGACCAACTTGGGATTGCAGCGCTTGTGATGACTAGTAACCTGTGTATTGCGAACAATACAGTTTCAATTATTGTCGCGGGACCTGTGGCTAAAAAGCTAGCGACTGATGGTAAAATTAGCGGCAAACGCTCAGCAAGCTTGCTGGATATATTTGCCTGTGTTACTCAAGGCTCATTGCCTTATGGCGCTCAAGCGTTATTACTCGGCGCTACCTTTAAAATTAGCCCTTGGGAAGTTTCTACATCTTCATACTATTGTTTTATTCTAGCGTTTACAGCAATTACTGTAATTTGCCTAAGACGCAACAAAGCTTAATATCTTTAGCAGATACGCTCAACTTTGGGTGTATCTGCTATAATCTTGTCTTGAACTAGAGCATGTTGCACCTTTAAGATTAAAACTAAGTTAGTCATAAAGTGAAACATGTGCATATAACAACCTTAGATTTGAGACAAGACATTGAAAAAAACCGTTGCCTTAGCTGCCATTTATTTGGTCAGCGCTTCTAGCCAAGCGGCTAATTGGAGCACCACTGCACTACACCTTAACAATGGTGACTTTAAAAACCCATTTACAGGGCAAGAGTCAAATACCACTATCGCATCACTACAGCACGCTTCGGCTTATGATTATGGCGATAACTTTTTCTTCATTGATTACATTAACGATGCCACTGATGATGGCTACCAAGATAAAGACTTTTATGGTGAATGGTACTCAACGTTTAGCCTGTCGAAAATATCTGGCAACGATATGTCATACGGCGCAATTGCAGATATTGGCCTAACGGCTGGTTTTAATGCAGCTGGCGATTCAAAGGTGTTGAAGTATTTACCAGGTGTAAAAGTAAACTGGCAAGCGCCTGGTTTTACTTTTCTGTCTACATTGGTTACAGCATACATTGATGATAATGATGGTGTAGCCCGTGGTGGGGCGCCAATTGAAACAAATAGCTGGATGTTGGATGTTGCATGGGGATACCCATTTGCTATCGGCTCACAAAAATTCAACGTAACAGGTCACGTGGAGTACATCGCTGCACGTGAGAATGAGTTTGGTGAAGATGTAAAAGCCTGGATTTTAGCTCAGCCAATTATTACTTGGGATTTAGGCCACGCTATGAGCATGAAAGAAAACACCTTACTGCTTGGATTAGAATGGCAATATTGGCATAACAAACTTGGTACAGATACCACCGAGTCAGTTCCACAATTGCATATAGAGTGGACGTTTTAAGGACTAGCTAAAACTTCTCCCTCGCGAAGCTAAAAATAAAGGCACAACATTGCATGTTGTGCCTTTTAAATTTATTTAAAACTACTATGGCGGCAAACTAGAGCGTACAGGCTGGCGTTTTTCCTGACTTGTTGGCATTATTCTTTGCTACTACCGCACCTGACATGTTTGCTTGTAACTCTTTAATACGATTACCGGGTGCTGGATGAGTCGACATAAACTCAGGCGTTGCTCCACCTCCAGCTTGGCTCATATTTTGCCATAATGTGACTGACTCTTTCGGGTTAAACCCTGCTTTAGCCATTAAGTCTAAGCCGATAATATCCGCCTCTGACTCGTGAGAGCGACTAAATGGTAAAATAATACCAAATTGTGCACCCAAACCGAGTCCTTGCATTATCTCATTACGGTATTTTACATCGCCTATATCAAGTGCTGCACTGCCTACCTGCATGCCTGTTTGCAACAGTGAACTTTGTGATACACGTTCATTTGAATGCTCCGCGATAACATGACCCACTTCATGACCAATGACTGTTGCAAGTTGGTGTTGGTTTTTAGCTACATTAAGTAACCCCGTATGAACACCAATATAGCCCCCTGGTAATGCAAAAGCATTGGCTGAATCGTCTTCAAAGACGACCACTTCCCAATTTTGGCTTGCGTATTGTTGAGGCAAAACAGCAATTACATCCTTGGTAATGCATTTAACATACGCATTCACAGCTGGATCTTTATTTACTTTTTGGGTTTCTTTCATTTGAGCAAAGCTTTGCTGACCCATTTGGCTCATTTGTTGATCGCTATACAAAGCGATTTGTGTCCGACCCGTTGGTGATGTTTTACACCCGGCTAACACGGCTGTTGCGAGTACTGCTAAAACTAGTTTTTTCATTGTATTTCCCAACTAACATTCCGTTTATTGATATTGTTTCAATATAGCAAATATCGCCTTAACATAATATTACTATTCAACCCCCTAACCACACTGACAAAATTAATCACAAACTAATCCATACACTGGCTATCGCATTGTAAATCCCGCTGATACAATGCGCACCAAATTCTGTTTTCGAGTGGCGCATGCAAATACAATCTTCTGTGCTTAACAAGCGCATCTTACTCCCTCTTTTAGCGAGTATCGTTGCTATTACCCCTCTGGCAATCGACATGTATTTACCTGCGATGCTAATCATTGCAAACGATCTCAATACAAGTATGCCTAATGTGCAAATATCTCTAAGCTTGTACCTTGCTGGTTACGCACTAGGAATGCTTTTCTTCGGCCCAATTGCCGATCAAATAGGACGGCGAGTACTCGCAAAGATCGGGTTAGCTTTATTTGGATTAAGCTCCCTTGCTTTAGCATTTTGTAATGACATACACCTTTTTTGGTTTTTACGTGTAGTACAAGCTTTTACTGGTGCAGCTGCAACTGTGGTTGTGCCAGGTATTATTCGTCATATTTATCAAAAAGACACGGCTAAAGGCATGTCTTATGTATCCATGATCATGATGGTGGCACCTCTCGTTGCGCCAACTGTCGGCTCAATGATAATGGGGCTTTCTCATTGGCAGACGATTTTTATTGTACTCGCTTGTTATAGTTTTACTATTTTAGCGCTAACTCAAAGATACTTAATTGATATTCCAATATTTAAAAGCCCACTTTCAGGTTTTGCACTTTTTTTTGATAGTTATAAAACCGTATTTAAAAATAAAAATGCGCGTGCAGACATAGCCAGCTCAATGTTTGTTTCTTTTGGCTTTTTTTGCTTTTTAACTGCTGTGCCCTTTGTATACCTTGATTATTTTTCAGTATCTGAACAATTATTTGGTTTATTGTTTGCTTTTAATGTAATGGCACTGATGTTTGGTAACTTTTTAAATACTCGTTTAGTACCGCGAATAGGCTCTAGAAAGATGCTCTATTATGGTTTGTTTGTAGGGTTTATGTCGGGAAGCGCGTTGTTATCATTTAGCGTGCTTCATTTATCGCTGTACTTTATAGTCGCGGCTATTGCACCTCTTATGATGAGCCTAGGTATTATTGCCAGTAATGCAGATGCCCTTATCTTAATGCAGTTTGAAGAAAAGTCAGGAACGGCAACCGCCGTCATCGGTACTTTACGCTTTGGCAGTGGTGCACTTGTTGGGCCAATACTAGCCTTAATGCATGCGCAAAGTGCCGTGCCCTTTTCAAGTTTAATGTTCAGTGCGTTAGTGCTAACTTTACTTGCTCAAGTTTGGCACCGAATACAAAGCAAAAAAAATGCCCGTAATTAACGGGCATTCCTAGAATATTTTAGATTACTCAGCGGCTTTTGACACCATCACCATTGCAGGGCGAAGTAAACGACCATTTAAAGTGTAACCCTTTTGCATCACTGCTAGTACTGTATTAGGTGACACATCATTACTTGGCTGGATAGACATCGCTTGGTGAAATTCAGGGTTAAACTGCTCACCTTGTGGGTTTACAATTTCAACACCAAACTTAGCTACAGCATCATTAAAGCTCTTCACTGTCATATCAATGCCTTCAAGTAACGGCTTAAGTGTTTCGTTCTCTTTGTCTGAGAATTCAATTGCACGTTCTAGGTTATCAATCACTGGAAGTAGTTCGTTAGCAAACTTTTCTAAAGCAAATTTATGCGCTTTTTCAACATCTTGCGCTGCACGACGACGAATATTTTCAACATCAGCTGCAGCACGAACAACACCATCTTTCTGATCATTGATTGTTTGCTTTGCCGCTTCGAGCTCTGCGTAAAGCATGGCGATTTCAGCTTCTGGACTAACTTCTTCAGCTTCATGCGCATCAGCAGCCTCTACAGCCGCTTCAACGTCTGCTTGCATTTGCTCTAACTCTTCGTTTAATTCTACTTCTTGCTCTGGTGATTTTGTCTGCTCAGACATAATAAACGTACTCCAATTCTTTTCAATTGCGGTAATTATGGGGATTGAATAAAAAGATTCAAGAGTCAGATGACTCGATTAGTTTAAATTCTTGGATGATTGCTTCAATTTGCGCCGATTTTGGACAAATTATACAAAAACGACTTTGATATTCTTGATTTTGAAAATACGGCACACTAATTACCATTAACTCAGAGCAATCTGCAAATGGCAGTTGTTCTGAATTAAGCACAGAAACACCATTTTTAAAAGCCAGTTTATCTTCAACATAATTTAAAAATGACACGCCAATATTTAAACTTTGCTGACAATCCATTTGCTTATATAAGTAATTTTCACCCACCACAATACTATTGTCTGAGCCAAGTTTCTGGCTTAATTCGCGGGTCCATTGTGTTAATGAGTCATGACAATTACGTGGCGCTGTATTTGCCATTGCTTGCATACGATACAAGCCTTCCATGAGTGTTTGTTGACTAAATACCGTGTTGAGCCAAGTGGCAAATTGATATCGAACAGCGTCTGATGAATCATCAGGTTTGTGAATACAAATATTATGGCTTTGACCTGCTCTATCAATCAATAATATGAGCCAATCATTACTGTCGAAATCAAGCACCTCTACTCTGAAAACATGCTGAGAGCGGACTTGAGGCAAGCCAACACAACAACACACTTTAAAACGCTGGCTTAAATCGTGGGCTAACTCTACAAGCTTTGACTGCGCTGGATGCCAATATTGAGCAATCTCATTTAATGCAAAAAACTCCGTTAACCAATACTCAAAACCTGCATTGGTCGGAACGCGCCCAGCAGATGTATGGGGTGAGTATAGTAAACCTACTTTTTCAAGCCGAGACATGGCATTACGCACGGTGGCCGAGCACACTGCCATGCCTTTTTGTTTTGCTATTTTACTGGATGCCACGGGAAGGCCTTCACCATCACAATACAAGCTCATAACGGCGGAAAATATTTGCTGATCTCGAGGATTTATATTCATATTATCTACATCTTGCTGCATAAAGCTTATATCGGGGCAAAGAGAAGTTATTTCAAGGCTCTGAGGTTTTCAATTCACTCATTTTTAAGTACTCTAGCGTTATTATAATTATTTGCGTGAATACCATGGAATCACCTTTTAAAACCATAGGCTTAATTGGAAAAGTAAATCACGATGGCGCAACCGCAACGTTAATACGCCTGTACACTTTTTTAAATGCATTAGGCTTTTCTGTTATTGTTGAGCAACGAACTGGACAGCAAATAGACGATATTCCTAAAGACAAACTCGTTAAATTAATTGAGCTTGGTGAAAAAGCCGACTTAGCAATTGTTGTTGGAGGCGATGGTAATATGCTAGGTGCGGCGCGTGTACTTGCTCGCTTTAACGTTGCGGTAATTGGTGTGAACCGAGGGAATTTAGGGTTTTTAACAGACTTAAACCCTGATGGCTTTGAAGCAAGCCTAGAGCAAGTGTTAAGTGGCCAATATATCGAAGAAAACCGCTTCTTGCTTGAAGTTGAAGTCTATCGTCATGCTGAACTCAAAAGTGCTAATTCGGCCGTAAACGAAGCTGTACTTCACGCCGACAAAGTTGCTCATATGATTGAATTTGAAGCATTTATAAATAATGAATTTGTCTTTTCTCAACGTTCAGATGGTTTAATTGTTTCAACCCCCACAGGCTCAACAGCTTACTCATTATCTGGTGGCGGACCTATTTTGACCCCTGAGCTGAATGCTATTTCGCTGGTCCCAATGTTTCCTCATACCCTATCAAGTCGACCTTTGGTCGTCGATGCCGATAATGAAGTTCGATTAAAACTAAGTTTAGAAAATACGGATAGCTTACAAGTGAGCTGTGATAGTCATGTAGTACTAGCTGTGTTACCAGGTGATGAAGTCGTGATAAAAAAAGCAGATAAAAGACTCCGGCTTATTCATCCAAAAGAATACTCTTACTATCATGTTTTACGTACAAAGCTAAATTGGGGTAGTCGTTTGTATTAATTTTATTGCGCTAACTCATACATTAGCGCAAAATACCATGAAATTTATAATCACATAAATCAGGAATGTTTATTAGCGATGACTTACGTTGTATTTTTTGCTATTTTGTTATTAATAACTTTACTAGGTACATACCTTGTAATTGAAAATAACCGCCGTAATGCACGAGAGGCGGAAAAAAAGCTGTTTAATAACCGTGTGGCAGAAGTAACGAGCAATTTAAAAGGGAAATTAAATTACTTTTCTGAGGCTCATATACTTAGGCCTAAATATATTCCGCGATTACAAGTCATTGCTAGCAACTTTTTTGTTGTACAACCCCATAGTGATGAAAACTTATTGTATTTAGAACGAATTGTCGAATCTTTCATCTCAACAGTAAATAGCGAACTGACTAAATCGTTTGTCACCGGTGAACGTGACAAGTTAGCTGAGCAACTTTCTCTTTTTGTTGCTGAGTTACCCTATGCGGGAATTGAATATAACCGTGATTTTTATTATGAGACACTCCCTTCATTAATTAAAACATTAGAATCACCTGATATCACAAGTGATCAAGGTGTGCCTGAAGTAGATGAAGAACAAGACTCTGACGATTCAAATACTCAGTCATTTACTCAACAATTGAGTAACTAATAGTTAAATACCTCAGGGTGCTAAAGCACCCTACCTTTTACATTTCAAAGCACATCCCCGACTTCAAATACACTTCTCTAGCAACAGCCACTACTTTGGAATTTGAACAAAAGTAGAAATTTTATTTGCAAAAAAACGAAACACTGTATAAATTAACAGTTAATTGACTGGATGGATGAACAGTATGTTAATTGGACTCGAAATTAAAAACTTTGCCATTGTAAATAATCTCAGCACCGAGTGGCATAGTGGTATGACCGCTATTACTGGTGAGACTGGCGCAGGTAAATCAATTGCAATAGATGCATTATCACTTTGCTTGGGTGAACGTGCTGATGCCACTGCGGTGCGTCCTGGTACAGAGCGCGCAGAAATTAGTGCTCACTTTGATATTGCTAACCTGCCTAATGCAACTGACTATTTACAACAGCAGTTATTAACAAATGATGAAAACGAATGTTTATTAAGACGTGTGATTTGTAAAAACGGTCGTAGTAAGAGTTATATCAATGGTAGTCCTGTTACAGCCACACAGCTAAAAGAGCTAGGCCAGCACCTAATTTCGATTCATGGGCAGCATGCGCACCAATATCTTTTAAAAGCAGACCACCAACTCAATTTGTTAGATGCCTACGCAGGACACTCTGGATTGGTCGCGAATGTGCGTAAACGCTATCGGGAACACCAAAACTTGCAAAAGGAGTACTCTATTCTGGAGCAGTCTCAACTGAAAGAGGCGGCGCAAAAACAGCTTCTAGAATACCAAGTAGCCGAACTTGACGAATTTGCTCTTCAAGAAAATGAATTCCAACAGATTGAAGCTGAGCACCATAAGTTAAGCCACAGCCAGACGATACTTGAATCGTGCCAACGTGAGCTACAGCATTTATACGAAAGTGATGAGCAAAATGCTTGCTCAATATTACAGCATAGTGCTCAACGCTTTGCTGAGTTGGCACATTACGACAACAGCTTAAATAGCGTAGCGACTTTATTAGAAGAGGCCGCTGTACAAGTAGAAGAAGCCAGTCGTGAAATTAGAAATTATGCTGATCAAACTGAACTAGATCCAAGTCGCCTTGTTGAAGTAGAAGAGCGTTTGAGTGGTGCTTTAGATTTAGCTCGAAAACACCATATAAAGCCTGAAGAGCTCGTAGATTTTCATCAATCAATCAGTAGTGAGCTGGAATCAATTAGCAATAATTCATCACGGTTAGAACAATTAGAATCTGAAATAATCTTGTCTTTAGATCTTTATAAAGAGGCCGCTTGTTTATTAAGTGAGAGCCGGAAAAAAGCAGCAAGTGATTTAAATAAACTGATAAGTCAAAGTATGGCGAATTTATCGATGGAAAACGGGCAGTTCGAGATTCAACTGAGCCAAGAACCAACACGCGCGCCTACAGTACTAGGCTTTGACTCTATTGCATTTTTAGTCTCAACAAATCCAGGGCAACCTTTACAGCCATTATCAAAAGTAGCATCAGGTGGAGAGCTTTCACGAATTAGCTTAGCCATACAAGTCATTATTGCGCAAAAAGTAACAACGCCAACACTTATTTTTGATGAAGTAGATGTGGGTATTTCTGGCCCTACGGCATCTGCTGTAGGAAAGTTATTACGCCAATTAGGCAAATCAACACAGGTCATTTGTGTGACACACTTACCTCAAGTGGCAAGCTCTGGTCATCAACAGTTTTTTGTAGCCAAAGAAATTGCAAACGGCGAAACATTCACCCATATGAAATCCTTGAATAAGGATGGCAGAATCGACGAAATTGCTAGGCTGCTCGCTGGTGACAACATTAGTAAAATGGCAAAAGCGAATGCCAAAGAGCTCATCTCTGCACATGGCTAAAACATTTTATGACTGATTTAGTTAAACATTTAATTACACATTTTAAGCCACTATAAAATTAGACAGAATATATGAAGAATTACTTATTAAGGACCTTAACCCTGTTATTAGCTTTAATTATGCTAGCTGGGTGTGAGACAAGAATAGCTCAGTCAATAAATACCAATCAATTTCAATGGGGTCCGATTTTAACACTTATCTACGCCAGTATATTATTGACCCCCATAGTGAGCTCTGTATTACTGGTATTTAGCCAATATAAACCACTTGCCTTCAAAGTTAAGTTGCAACAATTTATTCATTTTTCGTTGCTTGGGATGCTTGTACTCGCGTGGTTCATAGAATTAAGCAACACACATATTATGAGTAGTCGATTGGATTTAATCATCATGTTAGCTGCACTATTTTTACAAATGTTGGTCGCAATTTCAGTTTTTGTATCTGTGAGTAAACACCAACAAAAACATAACAGAGACAAATATTTTTTGTAACGGCAGTTTTACAACAAGAAAGCAAAGTTTCATTTACAAGTTTGACACATTCCAACTAGCAACATAATATTTGATACAAACTATCATGGAGCGAATTATGGGTATGTTACTTTCTGACGTAACGCAGCTAAAAAGCAGCTACGCAACACTGCAGCTTGGTTCAGCAAAAGCGGATGGGCGATTAACATTAACTGAGCACTTGCTTCATTTTGAATCACTCAATAAACAGTTAAATTTAGGTTCATATACAATTAAATTAAACACCATTAGTCGTGTTGAACCCTGTACAGGAAAAGTGGCGGGTATCATTCCGATAACACAAAGCGGTATTAAGATTACAACGAAACAGAATCATAATATTGAGTTTATTTTACCCGATCCCGAACAATGGCTAAACAGCTTAAGAGCAGACCACTAAGGTTAGTTGGCCTCTACTGATTAAAATACATTCAAACTAGAGCGACTTAATCGCGGTACGGGTATGTAACCTTCTGGTCTAGAAAACTGCTATTACGTTACCCAATGCCTAAAATCTATGTGAAAATAAGTAAAAACCGAGCGACGCTTAAACGTCCTACCCGCGTTCCTTACCACCATCCATGTAGGCACAGAACACAAAGGGTATTGATGCTGCGTTATCACCTTTTTATGGGTAAAACCCGCAGCATAGACGCTTTGACCTTGCCTAAACACCAAACAAACTGCTTAAAAATCAACCTTGCAAGACCAACTAAACCTAGAGAAGATCATTTTTAACAGTACATTAGTATTCGTTCATTAGCATAAGTTTATGGGCTATTTTAATAAGTCTACTTAGCTTTTTTATAGAGTATTATCATTAGTATAATTGTAATAACATAAACTAACCTTTTAGTACTGTAAAATATCATTAAATCCAATTAATACCGCTATTAAACTTTACATCTTTATTAATTCGTCTCACACTTGAATTATCTGGAATCTGTAAAACAATTTAAAATGAAATATTTATTAACTATTTTTACACTCATTTCTATTCTTTCACTGCAAGGCTGTGGCAGTGAAGAGTCCACTTCTGGTGACTCAAGTACACCAGGAGAAGGTGCTACTATGTATTTTGATGCCTTGTATAACGCTAAAGATCTAAATAAGGCGATGACAATGGCTACGCCTAAATTAGGCAGAATAATGAAGTCCTATGGTACTTCTAAACAATTCGCTCGCAATTTAGTTAATATGCAATATGACGAAGTTGTTATTGAAGTCGATATGACAAACATGAGCCTTCGAGAGCAGTATGGCGATAAGGCTAATATAAACCTTATTTTTACCGGTTACTTTAATGGTAACAAGGTTGATGATATGCGCAGTGTGAAAATGGTGCGTAAGAAAGGCAAATGGTACGTTGATAAAATAAACCCAGACCCATTTGCCAGATAAGTTTTTAATACTTAAAG
>NZ_JBHNYL010000011.1:0-115400 GCF_054960735.1 Pseudoalteromonas sp. RWi3 | reverse complement strand
TTGCTTGAAGCTTATGGCTTTTTTGTTTGTACTCTTTTCTATTTTTAAGTTAAAGGTTACTCTCAGTTCTATTCCTCGTCGATAAACCAGTTAATTGGAGCCTCATTGCTAAAGTGTAATCAGTGTGCGGTTAAAAAAGACTTCAAAGTACATTTTTGGATGTCAAAAATAGATATGATTGGATTTATCTTTCTTAGCATTTGTTTAGCTATACCCATTGGAATTATGGCTTTCTTAGCCGAGGAATCGCAAAGTTTTGCTCGTTTTATTGCTTTTGCAGTTCTCATTTTTGCAGCAATTAAAAAACACGAAAAAGTAGTTATACTTTTAATGGTTGAGCTTGTCATTGATTGGGCTCTTGAACAGGCTGGAATGTATGAGTTTAGCTTAATGATTGTGACGGCATTTTTGCTTACCTTTATAAAGCTTGGTAGCAAAATATATGGTTTCTTTTTCCTATGTGTAAATTATAAATTTGATTTAGACCTCTTTTGCCCAAGATGTAATAAAACGTATAAAAAAGTTAGGCTGCCAGAAAGCAAGTAATAGCTAATCTAAAGTGATGATATAGTCGATGCTACTCAAGTGGTGAGTCAAGATGTGGCGACTAATAAAGAAGATTTAGTTAACAAACTACTTACTAAAAAATCAAACACTAATGAGTTTAATTGCTCAGGTAAGTAGCATATGCACTTGAGAAAATAGCGATTGCTTAAATGTTAAATATTTGGTTTGATAATGGGGACGAAATAAACACTGAGCAATGCAGGGATAGCTTAGAGACGATAGGCACGCCAATGAAATTGGCTTGATTAGCTTAGTTCATAAAAAGCCTTTCTATATACTTAAGTCCATAGCATAAACAACACCCACTCTGACACACCGAGCAGGTAGCGCCTCAGTTCAAAAAGCGGCACTGCAATACAAATAGCGTGTCGCATAAATACTAAAATGTTATGCACTTCTCTGTCAGAGGGCTTAGCAAAAAGGAAAACTCATGGAACAAGTTTTAATTCGTGTTAACCAACCAACTATCACTCTTAATAGAGCCATACTTTTGGTTTTTGCATCTTTACTGATGGTATTAATTAGTATTTATCTATTTTCAGTTTCGCTAGAATCACCTTTGGCAACCAAGTATTCAGGTTATGACCTTAGTAACCTAAACATAAAATTAGTGTCTATTTTTTCATGCATATCGCTGCCTTTAGCATTACTAGCTGTCAGTCAAATCCTTATAAAATACCGTGGTGTTCATGGTGGGGTGTGGGCATTCTTCTGGGGCTCAGCGATAATGTTTCTTGCTCAAGCACCTTTAGTTATATTGCCGTAATTGGTTCGGTAAACGCTAGAAGTGTATAACAAGCGCATTAAGTGACGGGACTGCTAAGGTTTGGCTCGGTTTCGCTTCGTTACACAACTTTAGCCAAACATTATCAGCCTCTTGTGCGGGCGTTACTAATGTTCAAAGACTATATTGGTACAAACGCGGTTGTTTGATTTGATTGAAGTTCACTAATTTGACAAAGTTTGATAAGACTACTTTATGGCTCGGCAAACCTAGAACCTTCTCATTAAATTTCGCAGCTTCATAATTGCAATTTACGTATTTAACTTTAACGCCGAGCAACTTAAAGCTTACCGCTCGCAGCTAATTCAAGGCACAAACTTTATCGGTACGCTGTCTTTACTGGCTTGATGCTCTGCGACGCGTTGCTGATATGTTTGCCATAACTCATCATGCTTAGCTTGAAGGTGTGAGAAGTAGCTCCAGCTGAATAAGCCGCTGTTGTGGTTGTCGTCGAAGATGAGCCTAATTGCATAATGACCAACAGGTTCTATTTTGCTGATGCCAACCTGTGATTTACCCAAAACGAGTTTCATAGGCTCATTGCCATGGCCTTGTACTTCGGCAGAGGGGGAGTGAACACGTAAAAACTCACTGCTAAAGGTGCATGTTGAGTCGTCATCAAAATAGACGTCGAGGGTTTTGCTAACGCTGTGGTAATGAACTTTTATAACTTGTTTCATGGCTAAACTCATAGGACAATAAAAAGGCCTCCAATTGGAGGCCTTAAGTATACATTAAACCGCTGTTAAAGAATAAAGCGGCTTAAGTCTTCATCTTCAACCAGTGCACCTAAATGTTTTTCAACATAAGCGGCGTCAATCACTAGGTTTGAACCTGCTTGCTCTGATGCATCAAACGAAATTTCTTCCATTAGCTTTTCCATTACAGTATGTAAGCGACGAGCACCGATATTTTCAGTCTTTTCGTTTACCTGCCAAGCGGCTTTTGCAATACGCTCAATAGCATCATCGGCAAACTCTATATTCACTTTCTCAGTTTTAAGAAGTTCGCGTTGCTGCTCTGTAAGTGACGCATGAGGTTCAGTAAGAATACGCTTAAAGTCATCCGCTGTTAGTGCTTCTAATTCAACACGAATAGGTAAGCGACCTTGCAGCTCTGGGATCATGTCAGATGGTTTTGACATTTGGAATGCACCAGAGGCTATAAATAGCATATGGTCGGTTTTAACCATGCCGTGTTTAGTGTTTACTGTTGAACCTTCAATTAGCGGCAGTAAGTCGCGTTGTACGCCTTCTCGGCTTACGTCTGGGCCTGATGACTCGCCACGCTTACAGATTTTGTCTATCTCATCGATAAACACAATACCGTTTTGCTCAACCGCAAAGATAGCTTGCTCTTTAAGTTCTTCAGGGTTTACTAATTTAGCCGCTTCTTCTTCGGCTAATAGTTTAAAAGCTTCTTTAATTTTTAGCTTGCGCTTGGTCTTTTTATCAGAAGACATGTTTTGGAACATGCTCTGCAGCTGGTTGGTCATTTCTTCCATACCAGGAGGCGACATGATCTCAACATTAGGTTGCCCTTGAGCAACATCAATATCAATTTCTTTGTCGTCTAATTGGCCTTCGCGAAGCTTTTTACGAAATGTTTGGCGCGTTGATGAATTTTCATCACGCTGACTTTCGCCATAAGAGTCTTTTGCTGGTGGCAAGAGTGCATCTAAAATGCGTTCTTCTGCTGCTTCTTCAGCGCGGTGCTTAAACTTTTTAGTTTGCTGTTCGCGCGTCATTTTAATCGACACATCGACTAAATCACGAATGATGGTTTCAACTTCTTTACCGACATAACCCACTTCGGTGAATTTAGTGGCTTCAACTTTAATAAATGGCGCGTTAGCAAGTTTTGCTAAGCGACGTGCAATTTCAGTTTTACCAACACCAGTAGGGCCAATCATTAAGATGTTTTTAGGGGTAACTTCAGCACGTAAGTCGTCGTTTAATTGCATACGGCGCCAGCGATTACGAAGCGCAATAGAGACGGCTTTTTTTGCTTTTGCTTGGCCAATGATATGTTGGTCAAGTTCATGAACGATTTCTCTTGGAGTCATAGCAGACATAGCGGTTCCTATTACAATTCTTCGATAGTTTGGAAGTTATTTGTGAATACGCAAATATCGCCTGCTATAGTAAGGCTTTTTTCTACGATATCACGGGCACTTAGGTCGGTGTTCTCAAGTAACGCAGTTGCGGCTGATTGCGCAAAGTTACCACCGCTACCAATAGCGATTAGGTCATTTTCAGGCTGCACGACATCGCCGTTACCTGTAATAATCAATGATGCGGTTTCATCGGCAACCGCCAGCAAGGCTTCGAGCTTTCGAAGAGCACGGTCACTACGCCAGTCTTTGGCCATTTCAACGGCTGCCTTGGTGAGGTTACCTTGGTGCATTTCAAGTTTGCTTTCAAAACGTTCGAATAGGGTAAAGGCATCAGCAGTACCGCCAGCAAAACCAGCGATTACTTTGCCGTTATAAAGGCGTCGAACTTTACGGGCATTGCCCTTCATTACGGTGTTACCAAGTGAAACTTGGCCATCGCCACCAATGACGACTTTATCGTCGCGACGTACACTTACAATAGTGGTCATGTTATTCCTCATCATCGAGCCGCAGGGGCGACTCGTAAAAAACGATTGATGAGGAGTTAATATGGGTTAATGGATTAAAATCAAGTCCAAAGCCAAATTCCACAACCCATTATTTTGCTGCGCTTGAGTTTGTTTTTGTCGCTTTCAGCTAAACGCTTTGTTTTATAAGGGCCTAAGCGCACTTTATACCAAATGCCATTGGTACCTGTGGTTTCGCGGATCTCTGCAATTAGGCCCGCAAACGCAATTTTTGCTTTGAGGGTTTCGGCTTGAGCATGGGTTCTAAATGATCCACACTGCATAACATAGGGACCCTTTTGTTCAAGCTCTTTTACTTCAACTTGTACTTCATGCTCTTTTATTTCTTTGATAAATTCAGGCGGCCGCGGTTTTGCAGGTTCAACCTTTTCAATCTTTTTAGTTGGATTCGCTTGTTGCTCAACCAGTTTAGGGTCGGCATTGGTTTTGACATACCAAAGGCCAAAACAAAATCCGCCCACTAACACCAGAGTCACAAGGACTAATAAAATAGGAAAAGGCTTCTTTGGTGGTGGTTGTTTTTTACTGTTGCGGTTACCCGGCTTTTTATTAATAAAATCGTGTTGTGCCATGTGTGTTTAAAGCTCTAACCTTAAATCATATCGATTGGGTCGACATCTAAACTCCAGCGCACTTTTTGTGCTAATTTACTGGTGCTTAAATAATCTATCATTTGCGCGAGATATTGATGTAATTGTTGACGATCAAGCGCTTGAATATGTAATTGAAAACGGTATTTTCCTGCTATCTTTTCAAGTGGTGCAGGAATTGGACCCAGCAATTGTATACCACTTACACCTTGCACTGGAACTAAATCAGTTAAAAAATCCACCACCTGTTTTACGTTATGTCCTTGGGCGCGAACAATTGCCATATTAGTGATTGGGGGAAGCTCTGCATCTTCACGCTCTTGCAAAGCAAAGCGGGCAAAGTCTTGGTAACCGTTGTTGACCAAGTCTTGCAATAGTGGATGCTCAGGAAAGTGCGTTTGTAATAAAACGTGGCCGGGCTCTCCGCTTCGACCTGCGCGTCCTGCAACTTGTGTAACCAATTGAGCCAAATGTTCAGTAGCACGAAAATCACAGGAATAAAGGCCGCTGTCTACATCTAAAATAAGCACTAAGCTTACATCTGGGAAATGGTGGCCTTTAGCGAGCATTTGCGTACCCACTAAAATTCGTGCGCCGCCTTGGTTTATATCATCAAGGGCTTTTTCTAAGCTGCCTTTACGGCGAGTTGAGTCGCGGTCAATACGACTAATGGGGATATCGGCAAATTCACTTGTTAAAAACTCTTCTATTTGTTCGGTGCCTTTACCATTTGGAAATATTTGTGTGCTGCCACAGTCGGGGCATTGGTGTGGTACACGTTCTTGTTCGCCGCAGTGATGGCAAATCATTTGTCCTATAGCTTTATGAAACGTAGCGCTGGTACTGCAACGCGAGCATTCACTGAGCCAACCACATTCATGGCAAATCAGCGTAGGTGAAAAGCCACGGCGATTTAAAAACACCATTACTTGCTTGCCGCGGTTTAAATGCTGGCGCATGGTAGCAAGGCTTGCATGGGCAATGCCTGCTTGATCCGGCTGACCTTTCATATCTAACAGCTGAAATTTATTGTCTGTACTGGTTTGTGCGCGCTGCGTTAGGCTTAACAGTTGGTACTTACCATTGATTGCTTTGTGTAGAGTCTCTAGTGCGGGCGTTGCAGAACCTAATACTAATGGGATTTTATGCTGATAAGCACGATACGCTGCTAAGTCTCTAGCATGGTAGCGTAAGGTATCTTGCTGTTTGAATGAGCTATCGTGTTCTTCATCAACAATAATCATACCGAGTTTTAAAAAAGGCAAAAATATACTTGATCGAGTACCTATAACAATAGCGCAACCAGCTTTTTCGCAAAAGCGCCACGTTTGTAAGCGCTCGTTATCGGTTAGGGCTGAATGCCAAAGCATGATTGGGGTATCAACAAAGCGGCGGCGAAAGCGGTTAACGGTTTGTGGTGTTAAGCCAATCTCAGGTACCAGTACCAGTGCTTGCTCGCCCCGTTTTAGTACTTCTTCTAGGCATTGTAAGTAAACTTCGGTTTTGCCACTGCCGGTTACGCCTTCAAGTAAGAAGCTATTAAAACCTGAGCTTTGGTTGATTGAAGTGCAGGCAACGGCTTGCTCTTTGTTTAATACAGGTTTAGCACCAATTTGTGGTGCTTGTTGTTGCCATTGATTATCATGCTCGATTGTTTGACTGATCAGTTCTTTATTTATCAGGCTATCTATCGTTTTCTTACTAAAGCCCAGGGCTTTTAATTCAGTGAGTGAGGACTTTCCTGATTCGGCTAATTGCTTTAATAGTCCTTGTTGGCTTTTGGCTTTTAAAGACGGGAGCTTGGCGCCTTTTTCAGTTAAGGCGACCATGTTAATACTGCTCTTATCAGGGCATTCACCTTGGCGTAATGCGCCAGGTAACGCTATATGTATTGTTTCGCCCAATGGGTAACAATAATAACGAGCAGTAAAGCGCAATAAATCAAGATGTTGAGCAGACAAAATAGGCTTATCATCAATCACCTCTAAGAGTGCTTTAATCTTATCGGCGGGGACGTTTGTATTGTTTTTTAGTGCTAGTACTACAGCGA
Organism: Pseudoalteromonas sp. RWi3; assembly: GCF_054960735.1. Classification (NCBI taxonomy): domain Bacteria; kingdom Pseudomonadati; phylum Pseudomonadota; class Gammaproteobacteria; order Alteromonadales; family Pseudoalteromonadaceae; genus Pseudoalteromonas; species Pseudoalteromonas sp. RWi3. Next base: position 108,766 of record NZ_JBHNYL010000011.1, on the reverse strand, counting down.
CTTTTTTTTGATTACCAAATGGCACAATAACCCGCGAACCGACTTTCGGTGTGCCCGATAAACCATTAAGTTGTTCCGGTAGGCTGTAATCAAAAGTACGCTGTAGCGGGACTTTTATAGCAACTTCAACAAAACTCATAGCAACTCAACAATAACCAACAAGACAGCTAATGTACTAAAGTTACGATAAAAAACCTATCAGCAAATAAGCCGATTAAAGCTTTTGCTCATTTTATTAGCAAAAAATGCATTTAAAGCTTGTAGCGGGCGGGGTTGTTGCTTAAAATACGCGTCCAATTATTTTGATTTAAACGACGTATGGTGCCAGACTTCGGGTTTGGAGAGCGATGCGGCCTTAACTAGAGGTTTCTATGAAAGAAGGTATTCACCCTAAGTACGAAGTAATTTCAGCAACGTGTTCATGCGGAAATAAATTCGAAACAAGTTCTACTTTGTGTAAAGACATCCACTTAGACGTATGTTCTGCGTGTCACCCGTTTTACACTGGTAAGCAAAAGATTCTAGACACAGGTGGCCGTGTTGATCGCTTTAACAAGCGTTTCGGTTCACTTAGCAGCAAGTAATTTCTGCTTTTGTGTCGAGAAAAGCACCTTAGGGTGCTTTTTTTGTGCCTGTAATAAAGGAGCGCTGCTTTCGGTTGCCTTTATTTAAAACCGCAGCTTAAATTCAGCAAATATTCCATTCTGTACGGCTTTGTTGCCACCCTCAGCTGCACTTCGTATTTATTTTAGTTCTTTAAGTATTTCTAGTTTTTATAATGAATATAGTTTTAGACCAACAGACAAACTGTTTTTTATTCACTATATTGATTAAATAATACAACGTTTAATAATACCTTTTGTAACTAAAAGAAGCTAAATCATGGTGATTTGTTGTTATCGTCGGGAAATGTTCGTAATAAGCGCATTATTACAACCTAGTTGACGAATATTGGATATTTATTCAATTTAAGCTGGGTTTTTTGATGCTTTACTGATGTTTTAAAGATGGGTTTTTAGAATTATTTGCTAAAAATGCTGACAAAACGCATAAAATTAACTGATATAGCATATAACAGGATAGACCTGATATTGCTTGAATTTAATTATAATATCGGTATTGTTCTCAATTAAAGATATAGAACTGCTCTCTCACACTTAATTTAACTTACTTGCAGGATAAAATCGCGTTATGTCAGACTTTCGTGAACAAGCACTACATTACCATGCCCACCCCGTTCCAGGAAAAATCAGCATTGAACTTACTAAGCCAGCTGAAACCGCTAAAGATCTCGCTTTAGCATACAGCCCTGGTGTTGCTGAACCTGTTCGTGAAATTGCAGCGGATCCCGCTAATGCTTATAAGTATACAGGTAAAGGCAACATGGTTGCTGTTATCACAAATGGCACAGCAATATTAGGCCTAGGCAATTTAGGCCCTTTGGCTTCAAAACCGGTTATGGAAGGAAAAGCGTTGTTATTTAAACGCTTTGCTGGCTTGGATTCAATTGATATTGAAGTAAAGCATCGCACGACTGAAGATTTTATTAATACCGTGGCTAATATTGCTGATACGTTTGGTGGCATTAATCTTGAAGATATTAAAGCACCTGAGTGTTTTGAGATTGAAAAAGCACTGATTGAGCGCTGTAGCATCCCAGTATTTCATGACGACCAGCACGGTACTGCGATTGTTACGGCCGCAGGTATGATCAATGCTTTAGAAGTTCAAGGAAAAAACATTGAAGATGCGATCATTGTTTGTTTAGGCGCAGGCGCAGCTGCAGTAGCATGTATGGAGCTATTAATTAAATGTGGCGCGCTTCGTGAGCACATTTATATGCTTGACCGTAAAGGCGTAATTCACACGCGTCGTGATGATCTTAATGAATATAAACAATTGTTCGCGAACAACACTGATAAGCGTACTTTACAAGACGTTATTGCTGATGCTGATGTATTTGTAGGTGTGTCAGGGCCAAACTTATTAGCGCCTGAAGATTTAAAGCTAATGGCTGATAAGCCAGTGATTTTTGCTTGCTCTAACCCAGATCCTGAAATTAATCCGGCACTAGCTCACGGTGCTCGTAGCGATCTTATTATGGCGACAGGTCGTTCTGATTACCCGAACCAAGTTAATAATGTTTTATGTTTCCCATTTATTTTCCGCGGTGCGCTTGATGTTCGTGCAAGCCAAATCAATGATGAAATGAAAATTGCAGCGGTAGATGCTATTCGCAGTATTGCAAAAGAGCCTGTTCCTGCTGAAGTACTAACTGCTGCAGGTGTTGATAAATTAGAATTTGGCCCTGAGTATATTATTCCAAAACCAATGGATCCGCGTTTATTACCGCGTATTGCTAAAGCAGTAGCGCAAGCGGCGATTGATTCAGGTGTTGCGCAAATCGATATGCCTGAAAACTATATGGCTTAGGTTGAAACGATCTGACAATAAAAAACCTCAGTAACTTACGCTACTGAGGTTTTTTTGTATCCAATTCCTGAAGGCAGGAATGTAGCTTAATCTTCGTTAAGAATAGGTACTTCAAGCCCCATCTCAAGCATGATTTTCTTCACTTCTTCAGGTACTTTCTCTGGATTGTCTTTACGTAAGTCGTCGTCATTAGGTAACGGCTGGCCAGTAAACGCATGTAAAAATGCTTCACAAAGCAATTCACTGTTGGTTGCGTGTCTTAAATTATTAATTTGACGACGCGTGCGCTCATCCGTTAAAACTTTAAGCACGTTGAGTGGAATAGATACGGTGATCTTTTTCACTTGTTCTGATTTTTTACCGTGTTCTGCATATGGGTGAATATATTCACCATTCCATTTAGCCATAAGAAGTATCGTTGCCTCAGGTTATTAATTGTTTGCATCGCCGAGTTGCTTTGCAAAGATGCGGGAAATTCTATCGTTTTAAAAAAGATAGTCAAACACTTGTTATTTAGCCATCTAGCTCGCTAAGTTTCTTTACTTCTATAAATGTAAGGTCTGTACCATAAATTCTTTGACTTATGTGAGTTGATCATCTAACCTTTTAGACGTCTAAACATCCATTTAATTGTAGGTGACGTTATGAGTCAAAAAAACAAAGCAACTATCGCGGTACGAAAAGGCATCGACGCTGATAAACATCATGGTGCAGTTGTGCCTCCTCTACATCTATCAACGACCTATTCATTTGCTGATTTTGATACAAAACGTCAATACGATTATGGCCGCAGCGGCAACCCAAACCGTGATATTTTAGCGGAAACTCTGGCTGAGCTTGAAGGTGGCGCTAAGGGGATTATTACAGCCACAGGTATGTCGGCAGTGCATTTAGCGACTCAGTTACTTAATAGTGATGATACTTTAGTCATTCCTCATGACTGTTATGGCGGCAGCTACCGTTTATTTACTTCGCTTGAGAAGCGTGGTTTATTAAAATTGGTGGTGTTAGATTTAACCAAAGCTGAGAACCACCAGAAGATCCTTGAAATTAAACCTAAATTAATTTGGATTGAAACACCGAGTAATCCAATTTTACGGCTAACGGATATTAAAGCGATTACTGCGATTGCTAAACAGTGCGGTGCGCTTGTTGGCGCTGATAACACCTTTTTATCGCCGGCTTTACAAAATCCGATTGAATTTGGTGTAGATATTGTTGTGCATTCGACCACTAAATATATCAATGGTCACTCAGATGTTGTGGGCGGTGCTGTAATTGCAGCTAATCAAGAGCTAGGCGATGAACTGGCATGGTGGGCTAATAATATTGGTATTACCGGCGCGCCGTTTGATAGTTACTTAACGTTGCGAGGCTTGCGTACGTTAAATGTACGTTTGCGTCAGCATCAAGAAAATGCATTTGTTATAGCGCAGTATTTAGAAGATTCACCTTATGTAAGCCAAGTTTATTATCCTGGCCTTGAATCGCACCCGCAACACGAATTAGCAAAACAGCAACAACGCGGTTTTGGTGGCATGGTAAGTTTTGATATTAAAGGCGATTTAAATGACGCCGCAGCCTTTTTAACAAGCCTAGAAGAATTTAGCTTAGCGGAGTCGTTAGGTGGCGTTGAAAGTTTAATTTGCCACCCTGCTACCATGACTCATGCAGGTATGGATGCTACAGCACGTTTAGAGGCGGGTGTCGGCGATACACTAATTCGTATTTCAGTCGGTATTGAAGATGTTAAAGATTTAGTTGCTGATCTAGAGCGCGTATTTAATAAAGTAAAGCCGGGTCAGGGCAATGTGAACACAGCGACTCAAAAAGTAGGACAATCAGTTCAGCAAGATGAACAATCAAGCTCATTTAAACTAACGCCTGCACATACGGCATTGTGGTAAGAATAATGGTTAATATAGTACATAAATTTGGTGGTTCGAGCTTAAGTTCGCCAGAGCGTTATCAAGCAGTCGCAAATATAATTTTAGCTAATAGCGAAGTGGGTGATTGCGTTGTTGTTTCTGCTGCAGGCAAAACAACGAATACTTTGGTTAAGTTGTGGCAAAGTTACCAGCAGGGCGATCTACAAGCTGTTAGCGATATTTTATTATTGTTAGATAATCACCAGCGAACCTTGATTGAGCAGCTACTAACTGCGCAAGTAAAACAGCAGGCTCTTAGCTTATTACAGCAAGAGTTGGCAATATTGGCTGAACAAGCAAAGCAGCAGTCCTTGGCTGAATCAGCATTGCTTGCTCATGGTGAAGTATGGTCTGCGAGATTACTTGCAAGTTACTTACAGCAATTAGGCTTAGCTGCAAAAGATATTGATGCGCGTCAACTCTTTACCTTAAACGATGGGCAGTTACTGCATCAAAAGAATCAACAAGCCTGTATCGATTTAATAACCAAGCAGCATATTAATGTGGTTACAGGTTTTATTGCCAGTGACTGCCAAGGTGAAACCATTACTCTAGGGCGTAATGGCAGTGATTACAGTGCTACACTATTAGGCAGTTATTGCCATGCGCAGCAAGTGTCTATTTGGACCGATACCCAAGGCGTATTTAGCACAGACCCCCGTAAGGTAAATAAAGCGCTTAAATATTCAAAAGTGTGTCGTGGTCAAGCAAATTTATTAGCACGCCTAGGCAACCCAGTTTTACATGCCAAAACATTATCACCGTTAAAAAATACAGATATAAAGCTGGTTGTACGCAGTAGTTTTGATACTGAAGCCAGCGCCACAGAAATAGTGAAAGAAGGTTACAGTAAAGCTAAGCGCTTTATTACCACGCTAGAGAATATTGATTTACTGCGAGTTGACCAGCTCAATGCCGGTGAAGTTGGGCAACTGAGTCAGTTGATTCAACACAGCCTGCATCACTTTGTTAAGCAGGGCGATACTTATTTATTAGTGCCAGGTGATGCGACGCACCAAGTTGTAAGCCAATTACAAGGGCGTGCTAATATTATTGAGTCAAACTTACATGGTTGCGCTATTGTTGCGCCAAGTAACGATATAGCTCATTTATCTTTACAGGCTTCCACCTTGCTTAGTGAGCAAAGTCTAGCGCCACGCTTTAGTCACCAAGATACTGATTATGCTTTGCTATTAACCGATCAGGCAATTGATAGTGACGTATTAACGTTATTACACGATAAGTTAATCAATAAAGGCCAAGAGCTTGCAGTGATAATTGCTGGCTTAGGGAATGTTGGCGAAGTGTTTATCGAGCAGCTATCACAACAGCTAAATCGATTAGAGCAGCATTTTAGCGTGAAGTTGGTGGGTTTATTACGTTCTCAACAAATGCTATTTAGCCCAAGTGGCATTAGCTTAGAGCAATGGCAAACACAATGGGATAACGAAGCTGCTGATTATCAGCAAGCTGATTTATTAACGCATATAAGTGAACTTGATTACGAACACAAAGTGGTGATTGATATTACTGCCAGTGAATCATTTAGTTTACTTTATCCTGATTTTGTTAATTTAGACTGTAATTTGATCAGTGCTAATAAATACGCAGGCACAGCTGATAATGATTGGTATCAAGCATTGCGCCAAAATCTAGCTGAACGTAATTTATTATGGCGCTATAACACCTCTGTTGGCGCAGGTTTACCGGTTAACTTTGCTTTAGCAGATTTACAAAATAGCGGCGACAAAATTACGCGCATTGAAGGGGTGTTCTCTGGTACGCTATCGTGGCTATGCAGTAGCTATGATGGCAGCGTGCCGTTTTCAGATTTAGTATTGCAGGCGCAACAAATGGGTTTTACAGAGCCTGATCCGCGTGAAGACTTATCTGGCCGTGATATGCAGCGTAAGTTGCTTATTCTAGCGCGTGAGTTAGGTTTAACGTTAGAGTTAGATGATATTGACTTAACAGCTCTGATGCCTGAGCAATTAGCGCAAGGTGATTGGCAGTCGTTTTTAGATAACAAACAACAGCTAGACAGCTTTATTGCTGATAAAGCCACGCAGGCGAGTGAGCAGGGTAAAGTGCTGCGCTATACGGGCGCTTTGTCACTTGCTGATAATAAAGTCACAGCGCAAGTTGGACTGGCATATGCCACTCAAGGTGATGCGTTAGCTAATTTAACACCGGGTGATAATATCTTTGTCATAAACAGCCAGTGGTACAGTGATAATGCGTTGGTAATACAAGGTCCTGGTGCAGGTAAAGAAGTCACCGCAGCAGGCGTGCATTCTGATTTATATTGGTTAATACAGAATTTAAAATAAAAAATATGCAATAAAAAAGCGCCAATTATGGCGCTTTTTTACGTAGCAGCGATTTTATATCGCGTTTTTTGAACCAGAGATTTTATATCTCGGCTTAAAATAGCTCTTCTTCTGTTTTAGTATCTTCCTCAAATACATCTTCAACGTGCTGCATAACATACTTTGTTGGTGCAGAGCCTTTTTCGAAATACTCAAAGCGACTAGTGTAATCATTTTTTTGGCTAAGTAAGCCCGTTGCTAAATCTATTCGAATCGAGACCAGTCCTTCGGGCGGTTCAATTGGCGCTTCGGGTTGGTCTTTAAGTGCTACACGCATAAAGTCTACCCAAGCCGGTTGAGCTGTTTTAGCACCTGACTCAGCCCCCGAAATCTGCGATTTATCGAGGTTACTATTGTACGTAGAGCGACCTAATGGATTGCCAGGGTTATCAAAACCGACCCACACAGTGGTCATTACATTACTATTAAAACCGCTAAACCAAGTATCAACAGAGTTGTTAGTGGTTCCCGTTTTTCCTGATAAATCACGACGCTTTAGAGCTTGTGCCCGCCAACCAGTGCCACTCCACCCCGTTTTATGTGTCCAGCTTCCACCGCCCCAAATTGCGCTGTGCATTGCGTCTGAAATTAAGAATGCGTTTTGCTTTGAAATGATACGAGGAGCACATGGGGTTGCAGTATTTACATCTGATGATGTTTCATCAACCATACTATTGAGTGCTAACGAATCTGTCTGATTAGGCAAATCAATCGGATCACATGCAAGTTGTGGTTGCGCTTTGAAAAGTACGTTACCGGCTGAATCTTGAATCTCATTGATAAAATACGGTGTGACTAGGTGGCCGCCGTTGGCAAATGTACTCATCCCTCGTGCTAATTCAAGCGGCGTGATTGCTGCACTTCCTAAGGCGAGTGATTCACTACGATTGATATCATCATCTTGGAAGCCAAATTTCAGTAGGTGATCAGCCGTGCGATGCAGTCCTACTCCACGCAATAAACGAACAGAAATAACGTTCTTTGATTGTGCAAGAGCGCGGCGTATACGAATAGGGCCATTATAAACTGCGGGGCTATTTTTAGGTCGCCAAGCTACCCCTAAGCTTTTGTCCCATTGGTTGATTGGCGCATCATTGAGGATCGAGGCTAATGTATAGCCATTTTCCAAAGCCGCAGAATAGATAAATGGCTTAATATTTGAACCAACTTGGCGCTTAGCTTGCACTGCTCGGTTATACTGGCTTTGCTCAAAACTATAACCACCTACAATCGCTTTAATACGACCGTCATTAGGGTCAAGAGATACAAGCGCACTGGCAGCTTCAGGAAGTTGACTTAGAATATAGCTGGCATCATCGTTTTTACGTAACCAAATTTGATCGCCAGGAGTTAAGATATCTGAAGCGGTTTTAGGTGCATAACTTTGACGATAACGAGTTATAAATTTACGTGCCCACTTTAAATTATCCCATGTAAGTGTGGCATGCTCGCCATTTTTGAGTAATACCTCTGCGGTTTTCTCATTGACTGCCAATACGGCAGCAGCTAGCAGAGGCCCTATCTCATTGAGTGGCTTTAATTTTTTAAGGATCTCATTACGACTTAGAGGGGATTGAGTTTCATTGTCCCAAAGCTGCATGTCAGCACCGCGATATCCGTGACGCATGTCGTACGCATGTAAGTTATCAACAAGCGCTTTTTGTGCCGCGGCCTGTACGTCAGACTCTACACTGGTAAATACTCTAAAGCCGGTATTGTAAGCACGTTCGTAGCCATAACGAGCCACCATTTCTGCACGTACCATCTCAGAAATGTAAGGGGCGTATAAATCTATTTCAGCACCATGAAAGCGTGCAGTAATTGGTTGGCTAGTTGTTTCGTTAAATGTTTCTTGCGTGATAAAGCCTTCATCAAGCATACGGCCTAATACAACATTTCGACGCGCTTTAGCACGCTCAGGGTTGCGAATAGGGTTTAATGCAGAAGGGGCTTTAGGCAAACCTGCAATCATTGCCATTTGGGCTAAGTTTAATTCGTTAAGCGGTTTACCATAATAAACTTGTGCGGCTGCACCTATGCCAAAAGCGCGATTACCCAGTTCAATTTTATTTAAATAAAGCGCGAGAATTTCATCTTTAGTGAGTAAGTTTTCAATGTGCAACGCAATAAAGATCTCTTTTACTTTACGAATATACGCTTTTTCCCGCGTTAAAAAAAAGTTTCTCGCTAACTGCATGGTAATGGTGCTTGCACCTTGTTTCTTTTCTCCAGTAGAAATTAAAACAATTGCAGAGCGAACAATACCAATAGGGTCTATACCTATATGCTCATAGAATCGGGAATCTTCAGTCGCTAAAAGAGCATCTATAAGCGGCTGAGGAATTTCATCAATACTTGCTGGTATACGGCGCTTTTCGCCAAATTGATTGATAAGTAATCCGTCGCGGGAAAAGACCTGCATAGGAGTTTGTAACTGCACGTCTTTTAAAACTTGCACGCTAGGGATATCAGATTTAACATAGTAATAAAGGCTTACTAAAGTAATTAGCCCCAAAAAGATGCAAATGATAATAAATTGTAAAGTTCGCTTGAATAAAATCACTTATATTTTCCCTAAATGGACTCCCAATTAGAATCGTAGGCTGATAGTATATATTGATTAAAAAATGAATAATATTTTTTCATATAAAAATTATAACTTGTTTATTCTTAAAACAAAGGCCAAGTTGCTCACATGTTAAGCCAATTACTCAATAAATCATCATCGATGATGATAGGGATAGATATCGGTTCGCATGCTATTAAAGCTGTGTTACTGAATGAAACGGAAACTGGCTATCGCCTTGAGGCCTTAGCAATTGAGCCTATGCCTAAAGGGACAATGTCAGAGCGAAATATTCAAGACATTGAAGCTATTGGCAATATTATCACTAAATTGAAACGTAAATTACCTAAATCAGCAAAATCTGCTGCGGTTGCTGTCTCTGGCCAAACAGTAATAACTAAAGTGATATTTATGGATGTGACGCTTTCAGATGCAGAGCTTGAGTCACAAATAGAAATTGAAGCCGATAGCCTAATTCCTTACCCACTTGATGAAGTAAGTCTAGACTTTGAAAAGCTAGGTACGAATGAAGCTGATCCGACAAAAATGAATGTACTGCTTTCAGCAGCGCGAACTGAAAGCGTTGAAGCTCGAGTTGGGGCGTTAGAAAGCGCGGGCTTAACAGCTAAAGTGGTTGATGTAGAAAGCTATGCCCTTAGCCGAGCTATGGATGTGTATTATCAACAACTTCCTAGTGATGCCTTTAATAAATGTGTTGCCATGATAGATATTGGTGCAGTGCTCATGCTGGTTAGTGTTGTCCTTGGGGGGGAAACCATTTACACCCGAGACCAAGTGTTCGGTGGTGATCAATACACCAATAGCATTGTGTCATACTATAATAAAGGCTTTGATGAAGCTGAGATTGGCAAAACAACAGGGGATTTACCGCCCAATTATACTTTTGAAGTATTAGCGCCTTTCCAAACGTCTTTATTACAGCAGGTTCGTCGTGCGGTACAAATGTTTTTAACCACAAGCGGTAAAGAGCACATCGACTATATAGTACTTACTGGCGGGACGGCAATGATTGATGGTTTAGACAGACTGCTAGTTGAAGAGCTTGGTATTCATACTATAGTTGCTCAGCCATTTGAAAATATGGATGTTTCACCAAGGGTTGATCGAAATGTGATGCAGCGTCATCGTACTCAATTTGCGATCGCAACCGGATTGGCATTAAGGAGCTTTTCATCATGCCACATATAAATCTCCTGCCATGGCGTGAACAACAACGTAAACAATCACAAAATAAGTTTGCGACTATTTTATTTTTAGTGGTGCTAGTTAGTTTTTTGAGCATGTACATGCTAAGCGCTTATTATGGCGGTTTACGTGACGGTCAGAATATAAAAAATAATTTTTTAAACGCTGAAATTGCCCAACTGGATATGAAAATTCGAGAAATACGTGAGCTTGATAGAAAAAAAGAAAGCTTACAACAGCGCATGAGGCTTATTGAAGACTTACAAAGTAGCCGTAACTTAGGCACGCAGATAATGGACGAAGTTGCTAAAATTGTGCCCGGTGGTGTTTATTTAACGAAGTTAGAACGCCGCGGTAGTGCGATTCAAGTTATTGGGCGAAGTGAGTCAAATAACCGATTATCGAGTATGCTTAGACAAGTTCAAAACTCATATTTATTAGAAAAACCAAGCATGCAAGGTATTGTCGCAGGAGAAAGTTCATCACGTTTACTTAGCGACTTTAACATGGAGTTCTATGTTAAACCCTTTGATAAAATAGGCGAAAACAAATAATGAACCTAGATATTAAAGCGTTAACAGAGATCGATTGGAACGAGATAGAACTTGAGAATATAGGTGATTGGCCTGTTGCTGTTAAGGTTATATGTGGTGCGTTTGTTGCGGCACTCGTATTGTTTTTTAGCTACAGCCTTTTAGTTTCAGCTGAAATTGATAGCTATCACAATGCAGTCGCAAAAGAGGTTGAATTACGTAATACATATCGTACTAAATATGCGATAGCCAGTAACCTAGATATCTATCGCAACCAAATGACTGATATGGAAGATAAGTTCTCTCAACTTTTACGTCGCTTACCAACTTCTAATGAAACACCAGGCTTATTAGACGATTTAACGTATGTGGGAACCACGAGTGGCTTAACATTTTTAAAAATTGGTTGGCTGCCAGAGATTGAAAAAGAATTTTATACTGAGTTACCGATAAAGATCGAAGTAGTGGGCAGTTATCACGAGTTTGGAGATTTTGTAGGAAAGGTGGCTCAGTTGCCGCGAATTGTGAGTTTGCATGATTTTTCGATAACAAGTACCAATGCAGGCAAACTAACATTTAGTGTGGTTGCAAAGACATACAGATATGAAGGTGATACTAAGAAAGGGGCTAAAAAATGAAAAAAATAGCCCTAACTCTACTATTTACGGTTGCCTTAACTGGGTGCAACGATGATACTGCAGAGCAGCAAGAATTCATCGATCAGGTAAAAGCTAGCACAACACCAAAAGTTGAAGAAATACCGCAATTAACACAATTTGAGCACTTTGAGTACAATGCTGGTCAATTACGTAGTCCGTTTGTTGCACCGCAGCCTGAAATTATTGAAAATAATTTAGTGCAAATTAAAAATTGTCTTCACCCTGATCCTGACAGGGCACGTGAACCTCTAGAGAAATACCCGCTTGATAATCTAGCGATGAAAGGGACTTTAGGTTCTCAAGGTGACATGTGGGCGCTCATTAAAGCTGCGGACGAGACTTTACACCGTGTCACAGTTGGCTATCATCTAGGCTTATATCATGGTGAAGTAAAAGATGTTCAAAACGATTATATTGAATTGTTAGAGTTAATACCCGATGGATCTGGTTGTTGGAAAGAGCGCCTAACCAAGCTTGAAATGTTAGAGGCGACGACTGATGACGCAAGTTAAAAATAATAAAGGTAAAATTAAAATGCGTAAGGGAGTATCTTGGCGTAATAGGGTTCATCAAGCGTTGCTTGTCGCTGTTACACTGCTAGTCACACACTCTGCTTTTGCAGAACCATTGCTTTATGATATTCGTTATAACCCGCTGCTCGAAGGAGAAACGGAGTTACAACTAGTATTTGATGAGGAAATAACACAACAACCCAATATTCAAGTTTTTAACAGTCCTGCGCGCATAGAAATGCGATTTACTGACACTAGTGTAGAAAAAGAGCTAGAAGAAGTGGTCATTAACCAAGCGGGTATTGAAAAGGTTTCAAGCCAAGCTAAAGACGGCACGCTAACTGTTACTGTGCATATGGATAGCTTGAAAATTTACCAAACGAAAGTTAAGAATAATCTCGTGTCTTTGCATGTATCAGATAACATGCTTAAAAGTGTGAGCAGTGAAGATGAAAGTGGCTCAGCGCAGAGTGTAAGTAATTATATTAACACTATTCAATCACTAGACTTTCGACGAGGTGAAAAAGGTGAAGCGCGCGTATTAGTTTTTTTACAAGATACGCAGGCTGCAGTTGATGTGCATGAGAGTGGCGGTAAGATCATTGCTGAATTTCATCATACAGATATTTTAGATGAGTTGCTTTATGAGCTTGATGTGCTTGATTTTGGCACCGTTGTAAGTTCAATCGAAACTTTTAAAGAAGATAACAAAAGCCGTGTTGTAATCGAGCCAAATACAGCGTTTAAGTATACGTTTGAGCAAATCGAGAATGTATTTTCATTGACCGTTGAAAAAGATGCATCGCAGCGCTCATTTTTAGATGGCGGTAAAGAGTACCTTGGCCGACCAATGACGCTTAACTTCCAAGATATTTCGGTTAGAGCTGTGTTACAAATTATCGCAGGCTATAATGATTTTAATCTTGTAACGAGTGACTCAGTGACGGGCAATATTACCTTACGCCTAAATGGTGTGCCATGGGATCAAGCACTTGATGTTGTGTTGCGTGTTAAGGGGCTTGATAAGCGAATGGATGGCTCAATCTTAATGGTTGCACCGTCAGAAGAGTTGGCAGCAAGAGAAGCTAAAGATTTAAAAGCAAAGCAGCAAGTTGAAGACTTAGAGCCATTATATAGCGAGTATATTCGTTTGAATTATGCCAAGGCTGAAAATTTTGCTGACTTACTAAAAACAGATACCAATAGTATTATTACGCCTAGAGGCAGTGTTTCAGTTGATCAACGTACAAACACATTACTTATCAAAGACACGGTAAAAAGTATTGAGAGTGTTCGTCGAATGGTCGAAACACTTGATATACCAGTTAGACAAGTCGTTATAGAGTCGCGTATGGTTACAGTGCGTGATAACGTAAAAGAAGATTTGGGTGTACGCTGGGGATTCAGTGACCAACAAGGAACTGATGGTGTTTCAGGTACGCTGCAAGGTGCAAATACGATTTCTAATGGTACTATTCCAAGTATTTCTGATCGATTAAACGTTAACTTACCTATAACTGGTGCTGCTGGTAGTATCGGTATGCATGTAGCTAAGTTGGCAAATGGTACACTGCTTGATTTAGAATTGACTGCATTAGAAGAGGAAAACCGTGGTGAGATCATCGCAAGCCCACGTATTACCACAGCTAATCAGCAAAAAGCACGTATCGAGCAAGGTACAGAAATTCCTTACGTAGAATCGGCGTCTAGTGGTGCAACAACTGTTACGTTTAAGAAGGCAGTACTGAGTCTTGAGGTAACGCCACATATAACGCCTGACAATAAAGTAATATTGGATCTAGTTATTACGCAAGATACGCGCGGTGATACCGTACAAACGCCAACTGGTTCAGCTGTTTCAATTGATACACAAGAGATTCAAACTCAAGTGTTGGTTGAGAATGGTCAAACAGTGGTACTTGGTGGTATATTCCAGCAGCAAATTATAAACTCGGTGAAAAAAGTACCTTTACTTGGTGATATTCCATACTTAGGGACGCTATTTAAAAGTACGAGTGAGTTTAATGAAAAGAAAGAATTGTTAATTTTCGTTACCCCAAAAATTCAAATAGACTAAAACAAGTCGAGTTTCTTTAACATAACGAGCAATTTTTGACTTTAATTGCTCGTTAATTGTCTTTTTGTTCTATTTGACTTGAAATACCCAATCAATTACTGAGATAATCCCCTCCTTAATTTTGGGGCCAGGTCGTTAGGCGGGGTTTTATTTCAAATTTTAGAGTTCGTTTGTACTAAAAGATATGGCTGAAAAACGTAATATATTTCTAGTTGGCCCTATGGGGGCTGGCAAAAGCACAATTGGTCGCCACATTGCGGATCAATTACATCTTGAATTTGTCGATTCTGATCAAGAAATCGAACGCCGTACTGGTGCTGATATAGCATGGGTGTTTGATCTTGAAGGTGAAGAAGGCTTTCGACTTCGTGAAGAAGGCGTCATTGGCGACCTAACGGAAATGCAAGGTATTGTACTTGCAACCGGTGGTGGTTCAGTGATGAGCAAAGAAGTTCGAAACAAGCTTTCAGCTCGTGGTATCGTTGTGTACCTAGAGACACCAATCGAAAAGCAAGTTGCACGTACGCAGCGCGACAAGCGTCGCCCATTACTGCAAACAGAAGAAGCACCTCGTGACGTATTAGAGCGTCTAGCTGAAGAACGCGAGCCGCTATATAAAGAAGTTGCTGATTTTACTGTACGCACTGATGAGCAAAGCGCTAAGGTTGTTGCTAATCAAATCATTGAGAAATTAGATTTTTAAAAACCAATAATAAAGGATACTGGCGATGCTTGAATTAACTGTTAATTTAGACGAGCGTAGTTATCCTATATATATTGGTAAATCTGCACTTCATAACACAGACAGGTTACGTCAACACTTAGGTGATTGTCGCCCTATCTTCATCACTAATGACACCATTGCACCTTTGTATTTAAATGATGCAATGGCGTTATTAGCTGATTTAAATCCACTTCACTTTGTCATCCCAGACGGCGAGCAGTTCAAGTCATTAGAATGGTTTGAAAAAATATCAGCATTTTTGCTGGAAAATAACTGTGGTCGAGATACCTGCTTAATTGCCCTTGGCGGTGGTGTGGTCGGTGATCTAACAGGCTTTGTTGCTGCCTGTTATCAACGCGGGATTCCTTTTATTCAAGTACCAACAACTTTGTTATCGCAAGTTGACTCGTCAGTTGGTGGCAAAACGGCCGTTAACCATCCTTTAGGTAAAAATATGATTGGGGCATTTTATCAGCCTCAAGCTGTATTCATTGATACGCAGTCGCTGCATACTTTACCTGAGCGAGAGTTTGCTGCTGGTATGGCAGAAGTGATTAAATATGGTCTTATCTACGATACAGAACTATTTAGCTTTTTAGAAGATAACATACCTCAGCTACAGGCTCTTGACGAAGAAACCCTTCAACATGTGATTTCACGCTGCTGTGAAATCAAGGCATTGATTGTTGCACAAGATGAAAAAGAAGCTGGCTTACGCGCGTTATTAAATTTAGGGCATACCTTCGCCCATGCTATAGAAGCACAAATGGGGTATGGAAAATGGCTACATGGTGAAGCTGTTGCAACGGGCATGGTATTAGCGGCTAAGTTAGCGCACACTCGTGGTGATTTGACTGCGACAGAGGTTGCAAGAGTGACCTCTTTAATTACAGCGTATAATTTACCAAGTGAAATACCTGCTGATATGACTAGCGAGCATTTTTTGCATCACATGCGCAAAGATAAAAAGAATAAAAAAGGGACTATTCGTTTTATTCTGCCCACCGAGTTTGGCCAATGTGCACTCGTTGATAATGTCTCAGATCAACAGGTCCGTGATTTAATAGGGCGCTAATGCAGTCACAAATCTTACCAAGCCGATCGGCCTTGGTTGATCGCATTGCCATGCAGTTTGAGTATGGGCAAAACTTAATTACTCTTCTGGGGCCTTCAGGGCTTGGCAAAAGTTATCTATTAGAAACATTTATTACTGATAAATACAGCGACTTTAATAAAGCGTTTGTACAAGTCAGTGCTCGTATGACTGACGCTCAGTTTATGAGTGAATTATTAGAGCAAAGCTTTCGTTCCCCGTTAATAGATCACACTTTATCGTTGAGTGATAATTTCTTTCAGTTAGCAAAAAGTCAAAACTGCGGACCTTGTTTATGGGTACTAGATGGTGGCCGTCATATATCTGATGAAATGGCAGCTGACTTAGCTATATTAGCCAAAAAAAGCCCAACCACGTTATATATTTTGATTGCATCCCAGTCTGTCGGACAGTTTAAGAATGCCGTTGAAATCCACCTAGAAGCATTGTCGATTGCTGAAAGTAAGCAATTAATGGGTTGGTACTTTAAAGATTTACCTTTAGATGAAGATCCTATTTTTCAGACATTTTTAAAAGAGTCTCATGGTAATCCAAGCCTTTTATTAGCATGGCAGCCAAAAGAGCAGACTGCTGAGATTAAAGTCGCCGATAAAGTATCTTGGCGACTACACTTAATCACTTTAATGTTGATTATAATGTTACTTATCATAGGTTTTTTATATAAATCAGACATGACTAAATGGTGGCAAGATGTATATCAACAAGAAACGGTTGAGCAGGTACCAACAGCCATAGCGATTGATGATTTCAAACAGCAAAAAGTTACCATGGAGCCAATCGAGACTCCACCTCAGAAGCAAATAGTGCAAGAAAACACCGATGAACCACCTGTACCGCCAACATTGAAGCAAGCTAATAAGCTAGAGAATGAAAATAATGTGGCCGCTATTCTTGGTAGCCTTGCTACTGAGCCTAAAGTGCTCGAAGATAAGGCCACAGTACAAACACAGTTAGTTGAACCCAAGCTACAGGCGACAACAGAGAGTGCAACAGCAGATGCAATACAGTCATTACCTGTTGATAACGCATGGTTCACTGAGCAAAATGATAATAATGTGGTTATTCAATTGCTGGCAGTGACTAAGCAGGCAATCGCTGAGCAGTTTGTTATTGAGCAGCAGTTGGGGGATTTTGCAAAGGTATATCAAACACGCAGAAATAATAAGTTATGGTGGGTTGTTACTTATGGTAATTACAAAAGCTTAAATGCAGCACGAGATGTAACACCAACCTTACCTAAGGCCGTGCTTAACAATCAGCCATTTTATAAAAAAATCAGTAAAATAAAACAAGAAATCGCGTTACTAGATCAGTAAAAGCACACTGTTTAGTGTAAAATCGCGGCCATATCAGTTTGAAGTAAAGAGCCAATGCAAACAAAGACCAGAGCTTTCCTTAAATGGGCCGGCGGAAAATACAGCTTAGTTGAAGATATCAGCGCACGTTTAGATGTTGCGAGTAAGCATGCTGACACCTTAGTTGAACCGTTTGTAGGCGCTGGCTCAGTATTTTTAAATACGCATTTTAAACATTATATTCTAAATGATATCAATGCTGACCTTATAAACCTTTACAACGAACTGAAAAATTCACCTGATGAATTTATCAGTGATGCCAAAAAACTGTTTGTAGATATAAATAATCACCCCGATGCTTATTACGATTACCGCGTGCAGTTTAATCAAAGTAATGATATCTATGAGCGCGCGATATTGTTTTTATACATGAATCGGCATGGTTATAATGGTCTATGTCGATATAATTTGAAGGGTATTTTTAATGTGCCGTTTGGTAAGTATAAGCGTCCTTACTTTCCTGAAAAAGAAATGCACTTTTTTGCTAATAAAGCACAGCAAGCAACGTTTACCTGTTTAGGCTATGATGATGTATTTAAACTTGTTCCAGACAATGCGGTAATTTACTGCGATCCGCCGTATGTACCCTTAAGTAAAACAGCTTCATTTACCTCCTATGCAAAAGGAGGATTTAACTTAGATGACCAAGCTAATTTAGCAAACCTTGCTGAACAAGCTGCTTTTGAGAATAGTACGCCAGTGCTTATTTCTAACCACGATACAGTGTGGACGCGTAAAATATACAGTCAAGCTTCATTGGACAAAATTCAGGTTAAACGGACTATCAGCCCTAAAGGCGGTTCGCGTAATAAAGTAGATGAGTTAATGGCTATGTACTTAAAACCCAAGCGACAACAGCGTAGATAGTTGCTATAAAAATAAAAAAAAGTGTGATAGCGATGACAATAATAGACGAGATTGAGTGTTGCTTGAAATCTGATTGGCGTTTTCCTTCAGACTGAACACCAAAAAAAGCAGCAACTACACTCTGCAGAGCGCTCAACAGCCGAAGCATGTGTTTAATGCCTAAAATCGCGGGCTAAGTGAGCGAGCTTTTTGTGGTTCATCAGCGCGGGTGAGCAGCTCTAGAAGATCCAAGTAGTGAAACTGTGCACTGCGGCTATCACCTGTAATCCAAGATACCCAACTTGATTCTTGTTCTGCATTCATACAATGAACTGCATTTTTTACAAGGTGCTCTGAGCTACATTGACAGTCTTTCGCTGCAATAACGGGTTCATCACTGTTAGATAAAAAGCTTAAGGTACTGATTGTTAAAACAGTCGCAGTTAAGATCCCAATTTTAAAAGCTTGCATTTTACTAATCCATTATGGTGTTACTGAACTAAGCATACATAATAATTGTTTAAATAACAAACTTAATTTACCCTTAATAAATATAAAAACTAGCATTATTATGAGGTTAAAGTAAAAAACCTGTTTAAAAAAAGTTGCTTACAAAGCGACCTTTGCGTAAATCGGGATAGAGTAAATGCTTTATTCTCGTTAGACCTAGGTAAATTGGTAGTATTAATGTTGGGATATTATTTTGCCGTACTAGGGTTATTTGTTACATTAAGCGCCACTTATGCGCATTCTGAAACACATTAAGGATTACCAATGTTAGAAACAATGCAAAAATACCTTATTGCACCTTCAATTTTATCTGCTGATTTTGCACGTTTAGGTGACGATGTTGATAGTGTTATTAATGCGGGCGCAGATATAGTCCACTTTGATGTGATGGATAATCACTATGTGCCAAACTTAACAATTGGGCCTATGGTGTGTAAAGCGCTACGAGATTACGGCGTGACAGCACCGATTGATGTGCATTTGATGGTCAAGCCCGTTGATAGTTTGATTCCTCAGTTTGCAGAGGCTGGCGCATCAATTATTACTTTCCACCCAGAAGCCAGTGAGCATATAGATCGTACCTTACAATTGATTAAAGATCATGGCTGCCAAGCAGGGCTGGTATTTAACCCAGCGACAAGCTTGAGTTACTTAGAGCATGTTATTGATAAAATAGACGTAGTTTTACTGATGTCAGTAAACCCAGGCTTTGGTGGACAGAGCTTCATTCCTCATACTTTAGAGAAACTGCGTCAGGCTCGTAAAATTATCGATGATTCTGGACGTCCAATTCGATTAGAAGTAGATGGCGGTATAAAAGTAGATAATATAGCGGCGGCTGCACAAGCAGGCGCAGATATGTTTGTTGCAGGGTCTGCCATTTTTAATCAGCCTGATTATAAAACCGTGATTGATCAAATGCGAGAGCAATTACAGGGTGTAAAATAATGAAGTACGAAGCGGCTTTATTTGATTTAGACGGCACTTTAGTCGACAGCGTGTATGATTTATACATAGCGATGAATTTGACGTTATCAGAGCTTGCTTATCCCATTGTTAGCCAGCGCTTAGTGGAGAGCTGGGTAGGTAATGGCATTGAAATGCTGGTTAAACGCGGTTTAAGCGGTGATATGCAAGTAAGTGACCTGTTAGATGAACAACTTGCGAGCAAGGCCATCGAGATTTTTTATGGGCATTACGCGCAACAAGTTGGTGAGTACAGTGTACTGTATCAACATGTTGAAACAGGTCTTGCAGCCTTACGTAATACGCCAAAGGCATTAGTGACCAATAAAGCGCGTCGATTTACGGAAAAGTTACTTGATAAACTCGCCTTATCTGAACACTTTGACGTGATCGTATGTGGCGATGATATGGCTAAAAAGCCATCTGCTGAACCGCTTTTGTTTGCGTGTAAACAACTAAACGTGCCAGTTAGCCAAGCAATAATGATTGGTGATTCAAAAAGCGATATTTTAGCGGCACAGGCTGCAAACATTGATGTAATTGCTCTTAGTTATGGCTATAACCAAGGTGAAAACTTGAGCGATTACAATCCACAGTACCTCTGTGATACATTCTTAGATATAATACCCGTTCTTACCCAAAGGTAAGTTCGTTTTTAATTTACGTGTTTTTAATCACAGTATTTTTTATTTTAGTAATATAAAGGAACATCATGAGTAAACCAGTAGTGTTAAGTGGCATTCAGCCAACCGGTGGTATGACAATAGGCAACTATGTTGGCGCTATCAACCAGTGGCTTAAGCTACAGGAAGACCACGAAAGTTACTTTATGTTGGTTGATTTGCACGCCATCACTATTCGCCAAGAGCCAGAAGTATTACGTTCACGAGTACTAGACGGTGTTGCTTTGTATGCTGCTTGCGGTATTGATCCAGAAAAAGCGGCTTTATTTGTTCAGTCTCAAGTACCTGAGCATGCTCAGTTAGCATGGGTATTAAATTGTTACGCCCAAATGGGTGAGCTAAACCGCATGACACAATTTAAAGACAAGTCTTCTAAGCACGCCAACAATGTAAATGTGGGTTTATTTTCATACCCAGTATTACAAGCGGCTGATATTTTATTGTATCAAGCAGATCAAGTACCTGTGGGTGAAGATCAAAAGCAACATCTTGAGCTAACCAGAGACATTGCTAATCGTTTTAACAATTTATATGGCGATGTATTTAAAGTACCTCAACCGTATATCCCAGAGCTGGGTGCACGTGTAATGAGCCTGCAAGATCCGCTCAAGAAAATGTCTAAGTCTGATGACAACCCTAACGGTTATATCATGTTACTCGATGAACCAAAAAAGATTGAGAAAAAACTGAAAAAAGCAGTAACAGATTCAGATGAACAAGCGCGTATCTACTTTGATCGTACTGAAAAGCCAGGTGTATCTAACTTATTAACGCTAATGTCTGTTGCCACTAAGCGTTCAGTTGAAGAGCTTGTGCCAGAGTATGAAGACAAAATGTATGGTCATCTGAAAAAAGACACTGCAGATGCGGTCGTAAGTATGATTGAGCCAATTCAGTCTCGCTTTAAAGAGATCCGCGAAGACCAAACATTACTTAATAATATTATGAAGTCAGGCGCAGAGAAAGCCAGTGTTCGTGCTGAGAAGACACTTAAATCGGTATACGATGCACTTGGATTTATTCCACGCGGGTAAGTTTGTTTAAATAAAAAATGCCGCTTACTAGCGGCATTTTTTATATAGCACATATCAGCATAATTGAGCCAAACATGAACAGGAGCGATACAGCAAGCTTGTCGGTTTTGTCCATCACTCAGCTCCTTTCACAGTAACATCTATTGCATCATCAGCATTAACTAAAGCAACGCTGTAGCCTTTATTCTCAAGTAGCGTAAGTAAACTATCTTGGCCTGCAAGATGCGCGACTCCAACAAGTACAAACTCACTTTTGTTGTTATTAAACATCGCTTCTACCTTTGGTAGCCAGTCATTATTTCTGTCGGCAATAAGTTGTTTATAACTAGTTGGATCATTTTGCTGCATCTCTTCAAGTGCCACTTTGTTTAGCGTGTCGGTATCACCTTGGCGCCATGCAGTTAAAAGCTCTTCAAACATATCACCATAGTTATGAAGTTCGGATAAGTTACGTTTAATAAAGTCATTCTCGTTACCTTGACCCATTGTTTTAAATAGCTCTAACTGAAACTCCATAGTTTCTAAGTAATTTTTTGTTTTGTTATCCTCAGTGGCTTTTTTTGTAAAGTAAGCATCAACTCCTTCCCCCATTAAGTTTTGTTTTTGTAGTTCCATCGACATCAAAACGATACTCATCATAGCAGGGCGAAAACCATCTAACTTGGCTAGGTTAGCGCCAAATTCATTAAGCTTATTTTCAAGTGAAACTTTAACTTGGGGTTCTAGTTTCTGACTTAATGTTTCGTTATTAGTATATGATAGCGCGCCTAGCATCTGCATTTGAGCATTAGTGTCTGCCGGGTCTGGTAATGGGGCTTCTAAAATGATCGTATCTGCTTGTTCATAAGCGTGATTAAACTCAGCAGGTAGTGGCATTTCTGCTTTTGGTAAAATATGTACAGTACCGCCAATGAATAACGAGTCATTCCCTTTGCTTACTTGCCATACTGAACTTTGAGCATGTACTGTGTTTGCTACTAAGCTACAACCAAGTAAAACGCTGGCAGACACTAATTTTTTTGTAAAATTTTTCATGATGATTCCTTAATCTAATTTTTAAATTTATTGTTTTTAGTTTGATAAAATATTGCTGAAATAAGCAGTAATTGACGATGTTACTTTTGAAAGTTTTTTATCTATCTGCGAGTTTATTTTGTTCATAGAAGAGTCAAGCTCAGCTGATATTTTTCTATCTATTGAGGAAAGTAATGTTTGCGTATCAGCATTACTTTGTAACAAATCAGCCGTATCAGCTTTATTAGTTTTATTCAGCTTTTTAATAATTGGTTTTGTCGTTTCTATATACTCACCAACCATGCACTGCTCAAAGTTCATTTCAGTAGTATGGTTTTTGGTATCAGTTGCGATAACTGAAGTCGTTGTAAAAGCAGTTGCTAGTAGTAGAACTGGTAGTGCTTTTTTCATTGTGCTTTTCATAATTAAACCTTTTATATTTTTAATTGCAGCTAATTTAGAATCACACATGATTGTTATTAAGCTGCTTGTTGATGACGGTTTAAAGAATATCGCTGAATTTATTAAGAGTCGCTTATCTAGTTATGAGCAATTAATAGATAAGGTTTTATGATTAGTTATTCTTTTAAATTTAATGGGTTATCTTTAAACCTTATATTGCCAAAATAAGGTTTAAAATGCTTTTTCTACAAAATAATCTGTAGATGTGGTACGGTTTACAAAAATAAAAATACGTAAAGACTATGAATTATCAAATCGGACCTTGGCAATTTATTAGTAATCGCTGTGTGATTACTTCAAATGACTTAGAAAGGGAATTAGATCCACTTTTAGTTAAGTTACTACTGCATTTTATAGATAAGCCTCAGCAAATAGTTTCTCGTCAAACGCTAATTGAGAATGTGTGGCAGCAAAGCTTTGTTGATGATAATGCGATTAACCGAGCAATTTCAGAGTTAAGAAAGCAGCTAGCCCACCCAACTGAAAAAGCACCTCTTTTAAAAACACATTATCGAAAAGGTTATAGCTTAACAGTAATACCAAAGAACATAGCGCAAGCGAGTGAGATTGAAAAACCTGCAAATTCGTTGCCTGATCAGACGGTTATAAATACCGTAAATGAAAATGCTGCCAATACAATTGTTTCGCAGCCGCTTAAAAATAAGACTATTAAAAAACTCTGGGTTTATTCAATTTTAGCTACTGTAAGCCTTTGCTTGTTAGTGTGGTTTGGGTTGTTTTTTATTAACACTCCTTCTGTAGAAAAGATTCAAAAGATCACGGTTAATAAGGTAGCAAGCACGTGGAATATAGGCAGTGAAGTTCATCCTGAAATATCCTCGGATAAACAGTTTTTAGCATATACCAATGTTGCACCAGAGGGGGACTTTAATCGCGCATTTGTTAAGCGTCTTTCAGATCAGCGAGAAGTAGAGATTACATACCCTGGTTTTCAGGTATCCGTTTTATCGTGGCAGTTAAATCAACACGCAGTGCTATTACAAGCAACAAACTTAAAGAAGCAGCAATGTGAAATGGTGTTAGTTGATTTAAGCCAGTTTCCTATTATTGGAGATACTCAACGTATAAAAAAATGTGACCTTAGGTATACAGGCTATGCACAATTAGACGAAAAAGGAGAGTCAATTTATTATACCGAGTATAAAAATGAACAAGACGGCTCTGGTTTATATAAATTTGATTTAGCGCTACAAAAGGAGTTTACCGTCATTCCTCCGCCAGGTGTAATGTATGGTGTAATGATGCCTCGTTTGTCTCATTCTGGTAATAAAATAGCCTATATATTAAGTCAAAAAGGTCAGCCTTTTTCTGTATTTAGTTACGACTTCACTACGCGTGAGACTAAACGATTATTTAAAGCGAAAAAAAGAGCCGTTAGTTTTGCTTTTGACTGGCTGCCAAATGATAAAGGCGTAATAGTGTTTGAAGATTCTGATCTCTCAAGCATAGTGTTTGATAAAAATAACATTGTTAAACGGACATTAACGGTTACACCTGCAATTTCACCTTATTACATTGCGGTTCAATCTGCTAATAGTCTGTTTTACTCAGCCAATAAAACACAAGCATACTCGCTAATTAAAGCGACTAACCTTTTTAGCGATAACCCTGAATATGAGCCACTTTATAAAAGTGATAAAGATGACTACAACATTGTTGAGGTCATTAATAAAACAGGGCCAGCACACGTTTTTGTATCTGAGCGCTCCGGTAGCAGCCAATTATGGATTGCTCAAAATGGACTTACAAAACAACTGAGTTTATTTAAATATGATGGCCCATCGACTGACTATAAGCTAGGAGGATTAAAAGTATCTCCTAATAAGCAGCGTATACTGCTAGTAAAAAATAAACGCTATGCTTTTTTTGATGTTAATGCTCAAAAACTCTATCCTCTAGACGAATTTAACGGGCGTAAAATAGTCAGTTATATTTGGTCAAAAAATAACGAAAGCATTATTTATATTGAGCAGCTTGATTCAAAAAATAAAGTCGCTGAGCTTAATTTACTAACTCGTGATACCCACGTAATAGAGGGAATGAATGCCAATAAACTCATTTCAGATAGTGAAGGCAACGCTTATGCAGTCAGTCACAATCAGTTTATTCGACTTACAGATAAACAGAGCTGGGAATTACCTAAAAATGCTCGAAAAGCAAATGTATATGGAATTAGCAAAGACTATTTTTATTATTCAGATTCTATTTCTCGAATCGCTAGACTAAATTTACACGATGAAACCGTGCAAGATACACATGTGGATTTTCGACCTATTGCTTTTGAAGTGAGTTCAGATAACGAAATTTTATTTACGGGTGCGAAATACAAAGATATGCAAATTATGCAAATCAGTTGGGATGAGTAGGCTATCTCAACTGATTTAGCGCGCTATTTTGCAACGAGAGGTGCAAAATACGTTGCAAAGGGAGCTGCAGTTAGTGGGGCTATTGATTAACTCAATTAGTGCTGCTCTTATTCAACATAGGTTTAAATGCGGGTGACTCACAGGCTTTAACTATAAATTTGTAGCTGTAAGGCATCGTATTATCGGGTGTGATTTCAACAATCTCATAGTCATTGAGCTCTACCACTTTACTACCTTCGGCTTTGTTACACCTAGAATGAGTATTACCTTCAAAGTTGAAGGCAAACTCAGCGATTAGCCATTTGCTCAATTCAAAATAACCCTTAGCTTCAATTGATGTATTTGCTTCTTTTATTGGTTTTGAGTCACTCTCTTGTCTGTCTAATTGAGCGATGAATTTAGCATTGATTCCTGAGTTTGTTGTGGGGGGCAGTTTTTGGTTTTTAGTTAATGTCGAAGCCGTTTCAGCTGAACTGTCAGAACCAAGGTTATGTATCTTCTCTATGAGTGCATCAGTACTGGTACCTTCAGCTAATGCAGCTAAATTGATAAATACGAGGATTGTTAAACAAAATCGAACTACTGCGGTTAACAACGGGGAATAGCTTTGACTGATGAACTTAACTTGCTTAGAACCAAATGGTTTGATTAATAGCAATGCAATGATATAAAAAGGTAAAAGTAATTGTAATAGTAGTAAGGTTATTATCGTAATTAATAGCGCCGAAGGAGGTAAATAAAGTAAAGTGGCAAAGTTGTGAGTGTAATTAAAATCTGTAGCGGAAACTAATGTCACTTCATTTACGATACCACTCGCGCTAGCCAGTACGAAGTTAGCGATCGTCGCATAAAAAATAAGAATTAAAGCTTTACCAGCCAAAGAGTGCCAAAGCTTATTAAACTTTGGCCAAAACTCAATGACTAAGGCGGTCATTGTTAACAGCGCACATAGAGACCCAGATTGAAATAAAACTAAGGCTATAAGTGCAGTTAAATAAAGTTTTTGTGCGGTATTAAGCTTAAACCATACTGATTTTATGTGTTTATTTATAGACACATTGTGTGTCTGCACTTGCGCTAAAAGCTTATTTAACCTTTTATTAGTACGCCATTTAGCAATTTTGTAATACCTTAACACCGACTTTCCTTATCATAGTGGTGGGGGGCACCGCCCCATTTAGTTTAGTAGCTGTTTCAAATAATGCCCAGTATGTGAGCGCTCACACTCAGCGACTTCTTCAGGTGTGCCGGCAATGAGAATCTCACCACCACCCGCGCCGCCTTCAGGGCCTAAATCGACAATCCAGTCAGCGGTCTTAATCACATCAAGATTATGCTCAATCACTACTATGGTATTGCCATGATCACGCAAGCGATGCAGTACAACTAATAACTGTTCTATATCAGCAAAGTGCAAGCCGGTCGTTGGCTCATCAAGAATGTATAAGGTTTTACCGGTATCACGTTTAGAAAGCTCACGGGCAAGTTTAACGCGCTGTGCTTCACCACCAGAGAGCGTTGTAGCGGCTTGACCTAAACGAATATAAGACAGCCCAACATCCATTAATGTTTTTAGTTTACGCGCAATGGCCGGTATTTTGTCAAAGTAGTCGTGCGCATCTTCAACTGTCATCTCAAGTACTTGGTGAATGTTTTTACCTTTATATTGTACTTCTAAGGTTTCACGGTTGTAGCGTTGGCCTTTACATACATCACACGGTACATACACATCTGGTAAAAAGTGCATTTCTACTTTGATAACGCCATCGCCTTGGCAAGCCTCACAGCGACCACCTTTCACGTTAAAGCTGAAACGACCCACTTTGTAACCACGCGAACGCGATTCTTGTGTGCCCGCAAACAATTCACGAATACCCGTAAATATACCTGTATAGGTTGCAGGGTTAGAGCGGGGTGTACGACCGATTGGGCTCTGATCAATATCGATTACTTTATCGAAGTGCTCAAGTCCTTTTATTTCTTTATAAGGCGCGGCTTCTGCCGTTGTTGCACCATTTAACTCGGTATGTGCGAGCTTAAATAATGTGTCGTTGATGAGGGTTGATTTACCAGAACCAGAAACACCAGTGATACACGTCATTAAGCCAAACGGAATGTGTAAATCAACATTTTTAAGGTTGTTACCCGTGGCACCAAATAGCTCAAGCCATTTATCGTTGGTTGGATGACGTTGAGCAGGAACTTCGATTTTGCGTTTACCCGATAAGAATTGACCAGTAACCGATTTCTCACTGGCTAAAATATCATCGCGGGTTCCTTCAGCAATAACGTAACCGCCGTGGACACCGGCACCAGGGCCAATATCGATGATATGATCGGCTGCACGGATCGCATCTTCATCGTGTTCTACTACAATCACTGTATTACCTAAATCGCGTAAATGAATAAGTGTTTGTAAAAGGCGATCATTATCCCGTTGGTGTAAGCCAATAGATGGCTCATCGAGTACATACATAACGCCTACTAAACCAGCGCCAATTTGACTCGCAAGGCGAATACGCTGTGCTTCACCACCGGAGAGTGTATCTGCGCTGCGCTCGAGCGATAGGTAGTTTAATCCAACATTAATTAAAAAAGATAAACGATCACGGATCTCTTTTAAGATCTTCTCTGCTATTTGACCACGCTGACCTGTTAAAGAAAGGTTTTGGAAAAAATCCATGGCTTCACCGATACTCATCGTGGTGATATCAGGTAAATTGGTTTGCCCTATAAAAACGCTGCGCGCTTCTTGACGCAGCCTTGAACCTTTACAGCTTGGACACGCTTGGCTAGTTTGATATTTTGCTAGTTCTTCGCGCACCGAATTTGATTCTGTTTCGCGGTAGCGGCGGTTCATATTATTTAACACGCCTTCAAATTCATGATTACGTGTTATTAAATCCCCTCGGTCATTGCGGTAATTAAACGCAATTTTGGTGCTGCCAGAGCCTTCTAAAATAACTTTTTGATGTTCTTTACTGATATTTTGAAAAGGCACTTCTAAATCAAACTTATAATGCTCAGCAACCGCTTGTAGCATTTGGAAATAATAGAAACTGCGTTTGTCCCAGCCTTTAATAGCACCGCCCGATAAACTTAGTTCAGGGTTTTGAATTACTCGATTTGGGTCAAAATACTGTCTTACCCCTAAACCATCACAACTCTGACATGCCCCTGCTGGGTTATTAAACGAGAATAATCGAGGTTCAAGTTCGGTCATGGCATAACCACACGTTGGGCATGCAAAATTTGCAGAGAGCAACAACTCTTCGCTATTTGCGTCATCCATCGAAGCGATGATCGCAACACCTGAGGAAAGCTCTAATGCAGTTTCGAATGATTCTGCTAAGCGTTGTTGCAGGCCATCTTTCACTTTAAAACGGTCAACAACGACTTCAATGGTGTGTTTTTTGTGTAGTTCTAGGGTAGGAGGATCGGATAAATCACACACTTCACCATCAATACGTGCGCGAATGTAACCCTGACTAGCTAATTGTTCTAATAATTTAACATGTTCGCCTTTGCGCTCTTTAACTACAGGCGCTAGCAGCATGAGTTTACTGCCTTCTTCAAAAGCTAAAACAGTATCTACCATTTGACTCACTGTTTGTGCAGCAAGCGGTAAATCATGAGTTGGGCAGCGTGGCTCACCTACACGGGCAAACATTAAACGAAGGTAATCGTAGATTTCGGTAATAGTACCTACTGTTGAGCGTGGGTTATGTGATGTTGATTTTTGCTCAATCGAGATTGCAGGTGAAAGGCCTTCTATGTGATCAACGTCAGGCTTTTCCATCAATGATAAAAACTGCCTCGCGTAAGCAGATAACGATTCTACATACCGACGTTGCCCTTCTGCATATAACGTATCAAATGCTAAAGACGATTTACCAGAACCAGATAGACCAGTGATAACAATTAACTTATCACGGGGAATGGTTAGGCTGATGTCTTTTAAATTGTGCGTGCGGGCGCCTCGGACTTCAATGTTTTCCATGCTATCTCGTTTCATTACCAAATTTATTTGTTGAGTATCTCATAATACGCGGGAAGATTAATCCTTGATCAATGAAAAATCATCGCTTTGAGGCGATTATTTATTCTTAAGCTTGTGATAGAATCCCCCCTCGAATTCTAATAGACAGCAAGAACACGCGAATCATGACAGCTTCTTCACTCAATTCACGAGAAAAACGTGCCGCAGTTTCCTTAGCGAGCGTGTTTGCTTTTCGTATGCTTGGCCTCTTTATGCTTATGCCAGTACTGGCTATTTATGGTCAGCAGCTTTCAGATTTTTCACCACTATGGATAGGTATAGCTATTGGTGCGTACGGACTAACGCAAGCGGTGTTGCAAATACCTATGGGTTGGTTATCAGACAAAATAGGCCGCAAAAAAGTGATTGTAGGTGGTTTGACTGTGTTTGCCTTGGGCTCTGTTATCGCAGCAACGGCTGATTCAATGCAAATGGTAACAGTGGGACGTGCGTTACAAGGTATGGGCGCTATTGCCAGTTCGTTATTAGCATTTGCATCTGATTTAAGCCGTGATGAGCAACGACCAAAAGTAATGGCCGTAATTGGCATGAGCATAGGTATGAGCTTTGCGTTTGCTATGTTGTTAGGCCCAATGGTGGCGGCTTCTTGGGGAATTGCAGGCGTATTTTGGCTAACGGCAATATTAGCGGTATTAGGCATACTTATTGTGCTTTTTCTTGTTCCTAAAGCGGTAAGTAAAGCACCCAAAGGAGATACGTTAGCCAGTTTTTCTGACATAAAAAAATTGGTTAAGCATTCACAGCTTGCTCGTTTAGACTTTGGCGTGATGCTCCTGCACTTAACATTAACAGCTATTTTTGTTGCGCTACCTGGGCAATTAATTGTCAAAGGTTTAGCGGCTGAAGCACATTGGCAAGTCTATATTCCAGTGTTGATTTTAGCATTTTTGCTAATGGCGCCTGTGATGATTATTGCTATTCGTAAAGAAAAAGAAAAACAGGCATTTTTAGGATCTATTATTGTATTGGTATTGAGCATGGTAGCTTTAGCTGCGGGTGTCGATTCAGTTATTGGTATGGCACTATGCATGCTTGCTTACTTCATCGCTTTTAATTTTTTAGAAGCAACAATGCCAGCACTTGTGTCGCGATTAGCCCCAGCCAATCAAAAAGGTTCTGCCATGGGCGTGTTTTCCTCAGGGCAATTTTTTGGTGCATTTTTAGGTGGTATTTTAGGGGGTTACGTAGCGCAATCAGCAAGCCCGCAAGCAGTGTTTGCCGCGGCCGCACTTGTTGGGTTAATATGGCTTATCCTTGCTTGGCAAATGCAAGTCCCGCCTAGAAGTAAAATGATTAGCTTAATGACAGAATTAAGTTCAGAGCAGCAAGCACAAGCGCTTGCCTCTAAATTGGTTGCTTTACCAGGGGTAATTGAAGCAACAGTTGTATGCGATGAAAATCGCAGCTACTTAAAGATTAATGATAAAGAATTTGACCTAGACCAAGCCCGTAAAGTGGCTGGTTTGAGCTAACGTAAATAGGAGAAAGGTCCATGGCACGCGGTGTTAATAAAGTAATCTTGGTTGGTAATTTAGGCCAAGATCCAGAAGTACGTTATATGCCTAATGGTAATGGCGTAGCAAACATTACTTTAGCTACTTCAGATAGCTACAAAGATAAAAACACCGGCCAAATGGTCGATAAAACTGAATGGCATCGTGTGGTGTTTTTTGGCAAGTTAGCTGAAATCGTGGGTGAATATTGCCGTAAAGGTTCACAAATTTACGTTGAAGGTAAACTTCAAACTCGTAAATGGACCGATCAACAAGGTCAAGAAAAATACACCACAGAAATCGTTGTAGATGGCTTTACTGGTCAAATGCAAATGTTAGGTGCACGTGGTGGTGATCAGCAAGGTGGTGGCTACCAAGGCGGTCAGTCTCAAGGTGGTCAATCACAAGGCGGTTACGGCCAGCAGCAAAACGCACCACAACAAGGTGGCGGATACGGTCAACAGCAAAGTACACCGCAACAAAGTGGTGGTTATGGCCAACAACAGAGTGCACCACAGCAAGCACCAGCTGCACGCCAACAACCAGCAGCTGCACCGCAGCAAAATAACCAATACCAATCAGGTGGTGGTTATAACCAGCAGCAAAGCAGCAATGCTAATGCACCACAACAAGGTGGTTTTGCACCTAAGCCGCAAAATGCACCTCAAGGCGGCGCATCAAACCCAATGGAACCACCAATTGACTTTGATGACGACATTCCGTTTTAGCCAAAGACAAGTTTAAAAATATAGGAAAGCCCTGTTATTACAGGGCTTTTTTGTCTTTATAGCTATAAAGATGGTTTGCTCTAGTAAGAGTTGAAGCGTATTTATCAGTACGGGGAGTAGCACAGTTACAATATCTATTTTCGTTTGCTTTATGATAAGCGCCTAGTTAATCATCTAAATTACTTTTCCACTTTGTTGCTCACAGCATTAAATGGGTATGTAACTAATACTGTAGTCATTATCAGTTAGGTAATTATAAATACGTAAGTTTTATAATTTGAGCACCTTGGTTACATTTAAAATAGCCTCCAAGCCTTGTGTTTATGGGGATCTTGAACAACACTTGATCTATTCCTTCTTCATTCTGTGCGAACCATGGCAATTAAATTGAAAAATCTACGAGTAAATATGCTCAGTATTTATATTGCTGTTTGCTTGGTATTTATTTGTGTATTTAACCTCTTATTGGGTGACGTTTTGCATCAGAAGGTGCACATAGCAGGAGTAAAACTTGCCCAGCAGGTTTATGATTTAAAGCTAGACGTGATTGTAAACAAAGAAGTCATTGGTGCATTAGTAAATGCGCATGGTTTTATGCTTGAGCCCGAGGGTAATTCAACGCCATTCTACTTTTCTGCTTTGATGGGTGAGAAAAGCGACATATTTAATTATAAAAATATTAGTTTAAGGCTCTACCATAGGCCTTATTGGGTGGTTGAAAGCTACATATTTATATTATTTAATTTGGTTATCATTGGTGCAATGATGTGGGGGTATCGCTGGTGGAAGATGCTTTATAAACGTTATAAAAGTAACTTTGCACAAGCAACTTGGGCTTCCTCTCAACGTTTACCAAACAATAGTCGTGTAGTTAGTAATAAAAGTCACGATGAGGGGGCGAATAGTGTATCTAAGACAATCAAAGACGATGAAATCGAAAAATTGTATTACATACAGCAAGGTAATTACCATTTATTCGCACTGTTTTATTGGGGCTACCCTTTTCCAGAGAATATAGACTTAGAAAGCCATTTTAAATTGGTTATTGCTAAAGGGTTTAGTGAACTTCCTAAAGTTTCAGTTAAACTGCTTAAATCAGGTGGGTTGGCGATTACTTTACAAGGCATACCTCAAGCAAAGTTAGACAGTTATACACATAAGCTGCATCAAGTGATTTATCAGGCTTCATTATTCTACCGTCAAGATTTGTCGCGAAAAAATATTAAATTAGGTGTATGCAATTATAGATTAGGTGCAGATCAATCTGTTGTTTATCAACTTACTAAATCCGCTTTAGAGCAAGCTAAGCAAAGCCCATGGCGGCATACAATGCGGATACCTTTTAGCCATACTCATTTTGAAGTATTAAAAAGTAGTAGCAAAGATTTACCAGAATACATAGCAAAGAAAAAATTCACACTATTTTTTCAGCCTCTTTTTGATTTGAATACAGGGGAAATGCTACAACATGAAGCTCTGATAAGAATTAGGCATAAATCGTTAGGCTTATTATCTGCTAGACAGTTCATTCCTCATTTAAAAACCGATACTTCAATCATGCAGTTGGATATTACGGTTATTGAACACGTGATATCTATTCTAAATAAGGAGCCCTCACAGTTGGTTGTAAGTATTAACTTACATTCACAAAATTGGGTAAACCGACGGTTTTGGGAGCAGTTTTCACAGACTATTAGTACATTTAAAGATGCGGAGAAGCTACAGTTTGAGATTTCAGCAGAGGACTTTAATCTGTTTAAAGCTGAGCTCACACCTGCTTTTGAGCAGATTACCGCGATAAACGCATCAATTGTCATTGATAATATTCTTACCAGTGATGAATTTGCATCTTTAACGTCGTTTAAGCTACTCAAGGGGTTAAAGCTTGGCTACGAGCTTATGCATAATATTGATAAGCATTTAAAGCAACAGCGTATTGTTCAAGACATTGTTGCTAAAGGTGAGCAGCTTAACCTTGGTGTTTATGGCGTGGGTGTGGAAACGCAACAAGAACTAAATACGTTAAAAAACCTAGGCGTAAGAGCTGCGCAAGGTTTTTATTTTACGGAACCATTGCAAGAGTTCACTCAAGTAACACTTTACTAAAACTATGTTTATATGAGTTGTCGATATCGCAATCCATCCAATCCTTGGAGGCCGCCGGTGTGGATTGCGACAATTTTACTCCCAGATGGGAAAAACCCTTGTTCAATTAGCTGCCATAACGCGTACATCATTTTTCCTGAGTAAATAGGCTCAAGTGGTAGCTGATGAGTGGTGCGCATTGACTCACAGAACTGCCATAATTGCGGACTAAACCTTCCGTATCCGCCGTCATGGTAATCACACAGTAGCTGCCAATTCGTTTGGCTATTCGCTTTTTTGCTCAGTGCTTTTATCTCCTTAATTAAATACTCAGCTTGCTTTAAAACAGCGATACCTATTACATGCGTATGCAGGGGCGCTCCTTCTATCAATCCAGCGAGTGTGCCACCACTTCCCGTTGGGCAAATAATATAATTGCTGTGTGGTAATGATTCTGCCAGCTCTTTACATCCTAATAAGGCGGCCTTGTTTGTGCCACCCTCAGGAAGTAAATAGGCATGTGGAAATCGTGCTTGTAATGCGGATAAATAATCGTGTTTGTGACGTTCGCGGTATTCTAAACGTGTAACTGGGTGTAATTGCATACCTGCTTGTTGAGCAAATTGTAGGGTTGGGTTGTTTAAATCCAGTTCAGGACCACGAATGATACCGTGTGTTTTAAAATTAAATTCTTTTCCGGCTGCAGCACAGGCATGGATATGATTTGAGAAGGCCCCTCCAAAAGTCACTAATTCGCTTTTCCCTTGAATGCGCATACTAATTAAATTGTATTTTAATTTACGCCACTTGTTGCCACTGATCAGCGGGTGCAGCAGATCATCACGCTTTATGTGCAAGGTAAGGTCTTGGTTGGTCAGTATTGGGCTTATTATTTGTTGTAGTGGGGACTCGGAAATTGAAAACACGGTTTTATCTTCGAATAAAATGATACACAAGGCTAGCAAAATAATTATCTATAAGAAAATGATTCATGACATAAGCATTAAAATGATGATTTTCATTGAATGAGACGGTTATTTACTAGCGTGATGGATGGTAATAGTTGTAAACTCAGATAATTTTTGAACAAAGCTTGTGTTTTGCCTTGCAAGTACATAGCATAAGAGTTTAATTATAAAAAATAAATAATGACCAAATAATTGCCGCTTTTTGGGAATGGAATATATGCGAATTGCTCCTTTATCTCTGTTAATTTCAGCAAGTTTGTTTGCATCGTGTGCATTTGCACAAGATACAGCAACCGTTTCTGGAATTGAATCTGAGATCAGTATTAAACAAGCTGAATACGATAACTCTACACAAATACTAGAAAAACATTTAAAAGAAGAAAACCAGTTACAAAGCCAACTTGATTTATTACGTGCTCGCTCAGCTGAGTTAGACAAAGAGAAAAATCAAGCGCTTGATGCAATGAATGAAATGTATCGTCGTCTGATTGACGATCCTACTATTGATATTAGCACTGCTCAGGCGCGTTACCAGCAAGCCGTTGTCGATCATAAACAAAATAAAGATGACATCGCGATGCAGTTAGCGGCAATTGCATCTCATCGTAAAGATATTGAGCAAATTCGTGTAGCTAAACATACCCAGTTAAATACCCTTGAGAGCTTGAAAGAGCAATTAACAACCGCACGCGTTGAACGATTAAGAAATGAGTTCACTCGTGAAGGTACCCTTGAGGTTGATCATACA
Organism: Pseudoalteromonas sp. RWi3; assembly: GCF_054960735.1. Lineage (NCBI taxonomy): Bacteria > Pseudomonadati > Pseudomonadota > Gammaproteobacteria > Alteromonadales > Pseudoalteromonadaceae > Pseudoalteromonas > Pseudoalteromonas sp. RWi3. The sequence goes on along the minus strand of NZ_JBHNYL010000011.1, from coordinate 73,306 downwards.
ATTAACTGTAAGCGCACCGAAACACTGGCAGCCTGTGAACAGCGTGGCCAACAGATGGGCTTACAAAAAGCCACAAAACGCTTTATTGATCAAATCTTTGCCAATCTGACGGAAGAGCGTTTAGTTGAACCTAAACGCAATATGGCTGGTGCTCAGGTACAAATTATCAGTAGTCACGTTGTGAATAGCGCATTTAGCGGCCAAGGTAACTATAACGTTAACTTGAGTGTAACTATGCGTGGCGATGTAAACAGCAGTCGTTTATGCAACTTATTGAGTGTTGATAACCGATATTGCTCAGAATACGGCACACCATTGAGCACGCCTTATCAAGCAAGCTACGGAACAGGGTTTTACGATAGTCAGTTAACATTCAGTGACTCTCAGGATAATAACGTTTCTGTATCGCGTATGAACCAACAGCCTGTTAGAGATTACGCTGTTAAACCAGCGAATAATGCAAACTCGCTTATTGTTGATAATACGAAGAACAAAATGGTCGAGCTGACATTACGTTCAAATGTGTACGATGATGAAGTGTTTATTAATGGGGTGAGTTTTGGCTCGACTCGGTTAGCAACGTCCTTACCACGCGGGCTTCATGATATTGAAGTACGTAAGCAAGGGTATAAGCCTTATCGCGTTAGAATTGATTTACGAAAGGCTCACACGATAAACGCCAAGTTAGTAAAAAAGCCTGAGTCGATTGCTGCACCGACCTTCACCAGAGAGCAAAGCAATAAATCGATAAATAGCACGTCGAGCGCTGCTGTTGTTGTTATCCCAGCTGGTACGTTCAAAATGGGCGATATTAACGGTAATGGGTTAGCAAACGAACGCCCTGTGGTCGAAAAAACGATTGAAAACTCTTTTGCTATGCAAAGCAAAGAAGTGACAGTGGGTGAGTACCAAAAGTTTGTATCGAGCACCGGTTATAAAACCGAGGCTGAACTTAATCGTGGTTGTGCTTATTACCTAAATGGTGAACCTGTATGGGAAGTGAGCTTAAACTGGCGTAATCCTGGTTTTGAGCAAGAAAGTAATTTTCCAGCGGTGTGTTTAACTTACAACGATGCTAAAGCCTATGCTAATTGGTTATCGGGTGAAACAGCGCAGCAATATCGTTTACCTAGTGAAGTGGAGTGGGAGTATGCTGCTCGCTCAGGTACAACAACAGAATACCCTTGGGGTAATGAAATAGGCAAAAACCTAGCTAACTGTGGTTGGTGTGGTAGTGAATGGTCAAACCGCAGCGCAGCGCCTGTTGGTTCGTTTTCACCCAATGCGTTTGGTTTGTACGATACGGTAGGAAATGTATGGGAATGGACTCATCAATCATCGGGTCAATCAGACGTAACAGTGCGTGGTGGTGCATGGAATTTTGCTCCAAGCCTTGCCAGAGCAGCAACACGTTTGATTTTAGCACCTGATTTTCGTGCAAATTACATTGGCTTTCGTTTAGTACGAGAGCGATAAATATTTTTGAAAGGAAGCAATGCTTCCTTTTTGCTAATTTACCTAGCTAATGATGCTTTTGATTGCTGAACAAACTCAGCGTGTTAAAGTGACTAATAGCTAATATAAGAACGTTTTTCAAAGGTCATCCAGCCTCATGTTTAAGAAACTCCGTGGTATTTTTTCAAACGATCTATCGATCGACTTGGGTACAGCCAATACCCTCATTTATGTCAAAGATGAAGGCATAGTCCTTAATGAACCATCTGTTGTCGCTATTCGTCAAGAGCGTGCTGGTGGACCAAAAAGTGTTGCCTCTGTGGGAACTGAAGCAAAGCAAATGTTAGGCCGAACGCCTGGCAATATTAAAGCTATTCGTCCTATGAAAGATGGTGTAATCGCCGACTTTTATGTGACTGAAAAAATGCTTCAGCACTTTATCAAGCAAGTACATAACAACAACTTTATGCGTCCAAGCCCGCGTGTTTTAATTTGTGTACCATGTGGTGCAACGCAAGTTGAAAAACGTGCAATTCGTGAATCAGCAATGGGTGCCGGTGCCCGTGAAGTTTATTTAATTGAAGAACCAATGGCCGCAGCCATAGGTGCAGGCTTACCAGTATCAGAAGCTACAGGTTCAATGGTGGTTGATATCGGTGGTGGTACTACTGAAGTTGCTATTATATCATTGAATGGTGTGGTTTATTCATCATCAGTACGAATTGGTGGTGACAAATTTGATGAAGCAATCATTAACTATGTGCGCCGTAACTTTGGCAGCTTAATTGGTGAGGCTACCGCTGAAAATATTAAGCATCAAATTGGTTCAGCTTTTAAAACAGATGAACCTGTTGAGATTGAAGTGCGTGGTCGTAACCTTGCTGAAGGTGTACCGCGTTCGTTTACGCTCAATTCACATGAAATCTTAGAAGCACTACAAGAGCCGTTAATGGGTATTGTTAGTGCTGTCATGGTGGCGCTTGAACAATCACCACCAGAGCTTGCTTCAGATATCTCAGCTAAGGGCATGGTATTAACAGGTGGTGGTGCATTACTAAAAGATTTAGATCGCCTGCTAATGGAAGAAACCGGTATTCCTGTAGTTGTTGCTGATGATCCACTTACGTGTGTTGCACGTGGTGGTGGTAAAGCGCTAGAAATGATTGATATGCACGGTGGTGACGTATTTAGTTACGACTAATGAAGTTAATGTTTGGACGTACGATTTCATTGCAACTGCGACTTTTTGTCGCAGTGCTTTTGAGTATCGTGTTGATAGTTGGAGATAAGTATACCGAAGGTAGTACAACGGTACGCACCAGTTTAAATACGCTTGTCAGCCCATTAATTTATCTTGCCAACTTACCTTATGAAGTATTTAGTTTTGGTGCTAAAAGCTTACAAACCCGTGAGCAACTATTAAGCGAAAATGAAGCGCTTAAACAAAAACAGTTGTTACAAAGTGAGCAGTTACAACAATACCAATTTTTAACGAAAGAAAACCAGAAACTAAGAGCACTACTAGGCTCTTCAGCGAAACAAGCCAACCGAAAAATTATCGCCCAAATACTATCGGTGCATTCAAACCCGTATAGCCACCAAGTGGTTATTAACCGAGGCGCGATCGATGGTTTAAGTGAAGGCCAAGCGGTTATTGATGAAATGGGTGTTGTTGGCCAATTAACTAAGGTTGGGTCAACAACGTCTCGTGTGCTGTTGATGACCGACACGACTCATGCAACACCGGTGCGTATTTTACGTAATGAAGTTCGTACTGTGGTTGAAGGTATGGGCAAAATAAACCAAGTTAAACTGTCACATGTACCCCATAGTTTAGATGTTCGCATAGGTGATGTGTTGGTGACATCTGGATTGGGTGGCACATTTCCAGAAGGCTACCCTGTTGCTATTGTTACAGAAATAAACCGTGATGAGGGCAGTCCTTTCGCTCAAGTATACGCTGAGCCTGTAGCTCAACTGGATCGAATCCGATTATTGGTTGTTTTATGGCGTCAACAGCAGGAGATTATTAGCAGTGAATAGCCGTCATAGCTTTTTGATCGGAGTGAGTATTTTCTTTGCTTTGATCATGTCGCTAATGCCTCTGCCTTTTACATTTGAGCCGTTCCGTCCTGATTGGGTGTTGTTGGTTTTAATGTATTGGTCATTGGCTGTTCCTCATCGATTAAACATTGGCACCGCATGGGTTGTTGGTTTATTGATTGATTTAGCGTCGGGTTCGCCATTAGGTGTCAATTCGCTCACCTTTTCTATTTGTATTTTTGTTACAGCCAGTAACTTTCAAAAAATTCGCAATTTTTCAATTTGGCAGCAAGCTATTTTAGTGGGCTTATTTTTAATGTTTTACCATCTCATGCAGTTTTGGCTAAATCATTTTTTAATGGACGTTTATTTTAACCCGCAGTATTTATGGCCTGTCGTTACAGGGATGCTAAGTTGGCCCTGGATTTTCTTATTATTACGCAAGTATCGTCGCCATTTCAGGATTAGATAATGCAAAGTGCAATTTATTTAGCGTCGGCTTCCCCGCGGCGCAAAGAGCTACTAACGCAGCTTGGTTATGAGTTTTCACAATTTAGTGTAGATGCAGATGAAAGCCAATTAGTTAACGAACCTGCAGTCGATTATGTTGAACGTTTAGCGCGTCTTAAAGCGCAAACGGGTGTTGCGATGGGTTATACTGATCGTCCTGTTCTTGGCAGCGATACAGTAGTTGTTATTGATGGGCAAGCGCTTGGCAAGCCGACTGATAAAGCTGATTTTATAACTACGATGCAGCGCCTATCTAATCGAACACACCAGGTGTTAACAGCCATTGCTTTTGCCACTCCAAACGATGTTATAAGCCAGGTTGTCACCACCGAAGTCACTTTTAAATCATTAAGTAACGATGAGCTAGAAAGTTACTGGCAAAGTGGCGAGCCAAAGGATAAAGCTGGCGGGTACGGGATTCAGGGGCTCGGAGGACGTTTTGTAACGCATATTTCAGGTAGCTATTTTGCCGTAGTGGGCTTACCTTTATATGAGTGCGAAAAATTATTAAGTGAATTTTTAAGTAGGTAACATGAGTATAGAATTACTAATTAACGTCACCCCAAGTGAAAGTCGTGTTGCCCTCATTGAGAACGGCGTACTGCAAGAAATTCAACTCGAGCGTATAGGTAATTTGGGCATTGTTGGTAATATTTACCTTGGTAAAATAAGTCGCGTACTGCCGGGTATGCAAGCTGCATTTGTCGATATAGGCCTTGAAAAAGCGGCATTTTTACATGCTTCAGACATTGTTAATAGCGCTTCAATCATTGAAGGTGTGGATGAGCAGCCAGTTAAAAAAGTCCAAGATATTCGCGAGCTAGTGCGCCAAGGGCAATATATCATGGTGCAAGTGGTTAAAGATCCGTTAGGAACAAAAGGCGCACGCTTAACTACCGATATCACAATTCCATCACGCTACTTGGTGTTTATGCCAGACGCTACACATGTTGGGGTAAGCCAGCGCATTGAAACAGAAGAAGAACGCAGCCGGTTAAAAAATATTGTTGCAGACTATTCTGACGATGATGGAAGCTTTATTGTTCGCACAGCTGCTGAAGGTGCTAATGAGGCCGAGTTACGCCATGATGCTGCATTTTTAAAAAAGCTGTGGGAAAAAATAGTCACTAAGCGTAAAAAAACCAGTAAAGAGAGTATCCTGCACGAAGATCTAACGTTAGCGTTTCGTACGCTAAGAGATTACGTTGGTGAAGACATGGAGCGCATTCGGGTTGATTCTAAATTGACATACCATGAGCTCAAAGCATTCACAGAAGAATTTGTGCCTATTCTGGCAGGCGCGCTTGAATACTACCCAGGTGAACGACCTATTTTTGACTTGTTTGATGTTGAAAATGAAATTCAAAAAGCACTGCATAGAAAGGTTGAGCTCAAGTCTGGTGGTTATTTAATTATAGACCAAACAGAGGCAATGACGACTGTTGACGTTAACACGGGTGCATTTGTTGGTCACCGTAACCTTGAAGAAACTATCTTTAATACCAATGTTGAAGCAACGTCAGCCATTGCGCGCCAGCTTAGGCTGAGAAACTTAGGCGGCATAATCATTATCGATTTTATTGATATGATCAGTGAAGAGCACAAGCGCAGAGTTTTACATTCACTTGAATCTGCGCTTGGCAAAGATCGCGCTAAATCAAATATAAATGGTTTATCAGCACTGGGTTTAGTTGAAATGACCCGTAAGCGCACCCGTGAGAGCCTAGAGCATATACTATGTGATGTATGTCCTGCTTGTTCAGGGCGTGGCTCGCAAAAAACGGTTGAAACAGTTTGTTACGAGATCTTGCGAGAAATCGTGCGTGTTAACCGTGCCTATGCAGCCGACAAATTTATGGTTTATGCCGCTCCAGCGGTAAGTGAAGCATTAATAAACGACGAATATCATAACCTTGCTGAACTTGAGTTATTTATTGGTAAGCAAGTGAACATTCAAACTGAGAGCCTCTACAGTCAAGAGCAGTTCGATGTGGTTATGATGTAATGAAAGCAAAAACGGTTTGTTTTTATTGTATTAGAAAGTTATGGCAAGTATTTGCTGTAACTCTAGTACTGTTGGCCGTTATTGTATCCGTTTTAAAATACACGCTTCCTTATGCGAATGATTATAAAGGTGACTTAGAAGGTTACCTTTATGAAAAGTTTGCAGTTAACTTATCTATTGGTGCTATTTCAGCAAGTTGGCAAGGTAAAGGCCCTGCCATTGTAATGGAAGAGATATCTTTTGAAGATAACACCACTTCACCCATAGCGCTGACAATAGCGAAAGCCAGCCTAGAGCTTAACTTGTGGGAAAGCATTAAAACTCAGCAATTTAAGTCTAATTACTTTGTCATCAATGGCTTTCATGCCAATGTAAACCTCCCTTCGCTGCTTGACTCAGGTGAAGGAGATGTTGCGTTTGAGCAAAAGGAGCTCATTGAGGGCTTGTTTTTAGGTGATACGGGTCATTTTGCAGTTGAAAATAGTAGCATCAACTTTTTAATGGGTGATGGTAAAGAACGTCGTTTAATTCTTGAAAATATAGTTTGGCAAAACAAACCGAAACAACATAGTGGTAGCGGCACATTAGCACTACCTGGTATCTCCGTCGGTACTTTTGACGCTCGAATTGCGCTAACAGGAAAAACGTTAGAAGCAATGGCAGGTGATATTTACGTCCAAGCAAGTCAGGTTGATATTTCTAAATGGGTGGCACAATACAGCAATAAAGACAAACATGAGTTGAAGTCAAACCTTAATCTAGAATCTTGGATTAGCATTGAAAAAGGCTTAATCACGGATGTTAAAGTTAAATGGCTACCTAGTTTTATAAATTGGCAGCAGGGCAATGAAGCAAAGCCTCATCAGTTGAGCATTAGCGAAGGCGGTTTTCATTTATTTCCATGGCAACAAGGCTGGCGGTTAAAAAGTACAGGGTTAGCTGTGAACAGTTTGCAGCATAGCTGGCCGAACGTGAAGTTTGAAGCGCAGCTTGGCAAGCAAAAACAATTTTGGTTACAAGAGTTTGACCTTGATTTAGCCACTAAGTTAGCTCAGCTAAGTAACTTTTCAGTGTTAGACCCATTAATCACACGTGAGCCCAGTGGCGTAATAGATAAAGCCTATGCATTATTTAACTCTTCTGCAGATTGGCAGCTTTGGTTTGCGGCAGAGAATATTGGTTGGCTTGCTAATCAGGGAATACCCGGAGCGAATGCACTGCGTATCGAAGGAAACCTAAATCAATCACGTGGTCGGGTCAGTTTATTTGGCGAAAACAATGTACTTCTAACAGGCGATACATTTTCACAGCCTATAAAATACACTCAGCTCAATGTAGATATTGATGCATTTAATACTGCTCAAGGGTGGCAGATAAGCAGTGATAACATATGGCTGGACAACGAAGAACTTACCCTAGCAGCAGAGATGAAGGTCAGCGTAGGTGAGCAGCCTAGGCTAGATTTGTACGCAGAGGTTTATGCCCCTGATGCAAGTATTGCAGGGCATTACTTTCCATTACCAGTAATGAGTGAAAACTTAGTCAGTTATTTAAATGGTGCAATAAAGCAAGGTGAACTAACTCAAGCGCAAGTACTTTTTTCAGGACCGTTGTCGGGTTTTCCATTTACGGACAAATCTGGACAATTTGAAGTGTTGGCACAAATTGATAGTGCAACTTATCAATTTACCCCTGATTGGCCTAGCGTGACGCAAGCAAGTGCAAAGCTTCATTTTGAAAACGAACGAATGGATATCTATACTCAGCAAGGTCAGTTGATTAATTTAGCGGTTGATAATAGCGTTCATGTAAGTATTGCTGACTTAATGAATGCTGATACTTTATCAGTTAAAATTAAAAAGCGTGCTGATGCACAATCTTTGTTACCTTTTTTCAAAGCGACGCCACTTGAGCAACCATTGGCCAATGTATTTTCAGTGATTCAAGGGCAAGGCAGTGCAAATGCTGATATAGAATTGACCGTTGATTTAAATGAGTTGGATGTTAATGCCAAAGGCGTTGTAACACTTAAAGATATGCCAATTTATCTGGCTCAGCCGGGGTTACAATTATCAGCTGTGAACGGTAGGCTATACTTTAACGATGATCATGTTGCCTTAAAAAGCGCATCGGCAAACTGGCTCGGCATGCCAATTAAATTTGACTTCGATGGCAAAAACATCGGTGAAGCCTACCGTGGTGAAATTAATATTGTTGCACAAATTGATGCAGACACTTTAATCGCAGAAGCGCAGGGTTTGTTTCAGGGTTACTTAAAAGGTGAAAGCGAACTTGCGATTGATGTCACATTAAACTTCTTGCCAACGGGTTTCAATTACCTCGCTGAAGTAAACTCCCAGCTGGTTGGCCTGACAAGTGAATTACCCGCACCTTTTACTAAGAATGCTGAGCAACCATGGGAACTTAAGGCACAGGTCCAAGGTGATGATATATCTAATTTGATCACTGCAAATGTGAATGATCAAATTTACTTTAATGCTATTTTAGCAAATACCAGCGCTAAGATGACGAATGCGCACCTAATTTTGGGGGAGCAGGACTTAGGGTTGAATAGAGAAGATTTTACTGTTTCTATAAATTTAGAGGAAACCCCATTACTGTCTTGGGTTACGCTAATTGATCAAATCATTGCTGTAAGCCAAGTTGAAACACAAAGTGAAGGCGTGCTCCCTCCTTTAAAAGAGGTGGTGGGGCAAATAAACCGTTTAACAATTGCTGACATTGTTTTTAATGATTTTGAAATGCGGTTAAAACCTAAGTTAAATGAGCTTAATTTAAGGCTTAATGCAAAAGAGCTTCGCTCACAAATCAGTATTCCAATTAATCAAACTAGTCGCCCGATTCAAGTGAACAGTGATTACTTACGATTAAACTTTCTTTCTAAACCAGATGAAGAGCCCACGGAGCAAGTTAACACAACTTCGGTTGAGGATTTAGCCTGGTTAAATAACATCCCTGCGATTGAGTTTAATTGTTTAGATTGTAAAGTAGATAGCTATCAACTGGATAATGTAAGTGCTTCCTTATTTGGCGATGGTACGCAGTTACTGATCCCAGAGCTTGTTGTTGATAAGGGGGAGCATATTCTGCGTGCTAAAGGGCAGTGGAAAAATGGTCAAACACGCCTTAATGGTAATATGCAAAGTGATGACATAGGTGAGCTTTTTGATGAGTTTGATATTACCACCACGGTGAAGGACTCTGATGCTGACATTAACTTTGATTTAGTATGGCAAGGCGCACCATATCAATTTGATATATCCACATTATCGGGTGATTTAGCATGGAACTTAGAAGATGGTCACCTTGCTGAAATAAGTGATGGCGGAGCGCGGGTTTTTTCATTATTGAGTTTAGATTCGTTGGTTCGAAAACTTAAGCTCGACTTTAGAGACGTATTTTCTAAAGGCTTTTTCTATAACAGCTTTAAAGGAACAATGCAGTTAGATAAAGGGCTTGCCTATACCCAAGACACCAAAATGGATGGTGTTCCTGCTGATTTAACCATTAAAGGGCATACCAATTTAAATACCATGGAAATCAATTATGATTTAGCCGTTGCACCACAAGTGACGTCAAGTATTCCGGTTATTGTTGCATGGATGGTAAACCCAGTGACTGGATTAGCGGCGTTAGCTATTGATAAGGTGATTCACTCTGCGCGTGTAATATCTGAGATCAACTTTAAAGTAACGGGCAGTATGAGCGACCCTGTTGTACAAGAGGTAGATAGAAAAAGTCGTGAAGTTGAACTTCCACAAGCTGCACAAAATCAACCTCAAAATGGCCCTCAGGTACGTGAATTAAAGCGCAAAGATGCAGCGGTAACGGCAACACAATGAGTTATACATCGCCTTCACCGGGTCATATCATTGCGCTACAGATGTGTTCTGACATCAATGCTCAAGAAAACCTTGCTCAGTTAGAGCTGCAGCTGTGTAGTTTACCCAGCACTCGCCCGTTATTAGTGTGTTTACCTGAAAGCTTTTTAGTTTTTGCCAAATCTGGTGATGATACTCTTGCTGTAGCTCAACAAAGTGATGCATATCAGGCACAATTGAGTCAGCTTTGTTGTAAATATGATATTTGGCTAGCGGCAGGTACACTGCCGATCGCCACTGACAATAATAAATATTATGCTGCGTCACTGTTATTTAATAGCCAAGGTGAAGTGATTGCACGCTACAATAAAATTCACTTATTTGATGTCGATGTGGCAGATGGTACCGGCGCTTATCGCGAATCAAACTTTACGCAAGCGGGCAATGATGTAGTGGTGGTTGATACGCCATTTGGCAAAATAGGCTTAACAGTATGCTATGATCTACGCTTTAGTGGACTGTTTAGTGCGTTACAGCGCCAAGGAGCAGAAATCATATTAGTGCCCAGTGCTTTTACAACAGTAACGGGGGCAGCTCATTGGCAGCCACTTTTAACAGCGCGAGCGATAGAAACGCAAAGTTATGTTATTGCTGCAGCACAAGCTGGGCAGCATGAAAATGGTCGCGCTACTTACGGTCATAGTTTAATTATTTCTCCTTGGGGTGACGTCCTCAGCGAGCTTAAAAATGGCACTGGGTATATTGGTTGCCAACCTAACTTATCCCAACTACATGCCATTAGACGAGATATGCCTGTGCAATCTCACCAACGATTTAGAGAGCATTTATTATGAACACGGTTGAACAGCATTTATTACACGACAGCCAGCTAAATCGAGAAGAACTCGAGAAAACGCTTAGCTTTATTCATCAACACAACGTTGATTACGCCGATTTATATTTTCAGTCAAGCCACCATGAGTCATGGGTATTAGAAGATGGCTTAGTTAAAGAAGGCTCTTACAATGTTGAGCGTGGTGTAGGTGTACGAGCAGTAAGCGGCGAGAAAACAGGCTTTTCATACTCAGATGCTATTAATCTTGAAGCGCTTAATAAAGCAGCCACAGCTGCACGTAGTATTGCCGATGCAGGCGAAAATAAAGCCATTCAAGTATTTAGTGATGTTGCTGCAAAAGAGCAGTTCGCGCCACATCAGCCTATTCAAAGCATGAGCGATAACGATAAAGTCAGCTTATTGCGCGAACTTGAAAATTACATCCGCGAATTAGCCCCCGATGCCGAGCAGGTGATTAGCTCTATGTCGGCGGTATATGAAGAAGTGTTGATTGCTGCCAGTGATGGCACCTTTGCCACCGATATTCGCCCGCTGATCCGTTTAAACTGTTCTGTATTGCTAGAGAAAAATGGCCGCCGTGAACGTGGTGGTGCTGGTGGCGGTGCGCGTTTAGATTATGGTTACTTTAAAGAGCTAGAAGATGGCAAACCGCGCTGGATGGGCTTTGCAGAAGAGGCAGTGCGTCAAGCTAAAGTAAACTTAGAAGCCATTGATGCGCCAGCTGGCACAATGGAAGTGGTACTTGGCGCAGGTTGGCCCGGTGTTCTACTTCATGAAGCGGTAGGTCATGGACTAGAAGGCGATTTTAATCGCAAAGGTGCATCAGCATTTAGTGGGAAAGTTGGCGAAAAAGTCGCATCAGAGCTGTGTACTGTGGTTGATGATGGCACTATTGCCGATCGCCGTGGATCATTGAATGTAGATGATGAAGGTACACCTGCCGCTTATAACGTGCTTATCGAAAATGGTATTTTAAAAGGCTATATGCAAGACAAAATGAACGCGCGTTTGATGGGGGTAAACCCAACAGGTAACGCACGTCGTGAATCGTACGCGCATTTACCAATGCCACGTATGACCAACACTTACATGTTAGGCGGAGAGCACAGCCAAGCCGATATTATTAGCACGGTTAAAAAAGGTATTTTTGCGCCAAACTTTGGTGGCGGCCAAGTGGATATCACTTCAGGTAAGTTTGTATTTAGTGCCTCAGAGGCCTACTTAATCGAGAACGGTAAAATTACTCAGCCTATTAAAGGTGCAACATTAATTGGTAATGGCCCTGAGGTAATGCAGCAAATCTCTATGGTCGGTAACGACCTAGCGCTTGATAAAGGTGTTGGTGTTTGCGGTAAAGACGGTCAAAGTGTACCAGTTGGTGTTGGCCAGCCAAGCCTGAAAATTGATAACCTAACAGTAGGTGGCACGGCTTAACAGTATTCTGTTTGATAAAAACCTTGAGAGCTTATGCTTTCAAGGTTTTTTTTATGCCTTATAAGCGGTAAAAGTAATGAGCTACTGTTATACCAATCCGCAATAATACTTAATCATTTTGCGGGGCTAAACTTGTCGCTACCAGCGCGAAAAAATTCTCATTTAGAACAACCTAAATAGCGAATTTTTTGTCTTGTTATCAACACGTTTTTCTACCCTCAAAATAGATCACTTAATTAAGCGAATTGGTATTACTTTGCAGGCTATCATTATTTGTTATATTGGCATAACCTTTGACAAATACACTTTATTACTCATTTAGAGTTTAGGTAACAAAAATGGTTTATCGTTCTTTATTATTGTTGTTAATCGTATTAGTAGCTGGGTGTACTTCCATGTCGCAAGATGAGTGTTTGCAAGCAAATTGGCAACAGCTTGGTTATAGCCATGGTGTGCAGGGCTATAGTTTAGAGCAAGGCCAAGAAATTGTACTTGCTTGTCGCGAGTTTGGCATCAATCCTCAACTCACTGAATATCAAGAAAGCTACCAACAAGGACTTGCAAAGTATTGCGAACCTGAAAATGGCTTTGCATTGGGTTTACGTGGCGAAGCTTACAATAGTGTGTGCAACAACACCCAATTTAGAAAAGCATGGCAAGAGGGGAATGAACATTATCAAGTACAAGCAAGAAAAGCTGAGATTGATACACGCCTTGATAGTATAAATTGGCGGCTTGACGAAATTAGAAGTGAGTTGAGTGCTTCTGCGGCATCTAGCAATCAACGAAAGGAATTACGTCGTGAGCGCGAACAATTAGAAGATGAAAGTAAAGATTTAAGGCGAGAAAGAGCGTTGTTACCTTTGTTAAATAAACTGCCTTCACTGCATATTGAATATGAACTATAGCGGCAAAAAAGGCTGCAACCAAGTATGAAACTAGCGCTTTAAATAGATAGTTAAAGCGCTATTAAAAATTTTTATGGCGTATCTTTAGAAGATACTTTATTTGCCTCACTGTACCAAAGCTCCATAAAAAAGGCTGTAAGCTTATGTTCTATTTCTAGTGCTTTTTCAGTTGGGCAAAAAAGTGTAAAACTCGCCTTAAACTCCCCTAATTCTGTAGTGCTGAAGTTTATTTCTGGCTCCGGTCCTGAAATTTTAGCATCTAGTTTCCTTTCAATTATTGAGTTGTAGCGCCCTGCCACATCTTCAAATTCCTCACAATACTCTTTTGCCTTCTCAGTTAAAGTGGCATAGATAGGATACGGGTTAAAGCTTTCCTTACGCACAATATTAAAGTGATGTGTAGTAAAGCGTTTTACAAAATTTAAATTTTTAATCGGGCTAGTGATTAGTTTATTGTTGGGAATGTAAATGGTCTTACGCGAGAACTGATAAGTATGCATATCAATTTCATGCATGGTGGTTTTAATCCAATCGGTTTCAGCAACTTCACCATAATACTCACCAACCTGCACCCAATCGCCAACCCGAAAAGGGCGAGTCGTCACTAAGTAAAAAAAGCCAATTACGCACTGAATAAACTCTCTTGTTGCCAGCACAATGGCAACGGCAAATGCGGCAATTGATAGCGCAAAATTTTGAATTTCTGTTGACCACACGAACAATAATAGCAACACCATTATTAAGTTTATAAAGTGTTTAATATTATGCGAGATATAGCGAATATCTTTCTCTTTCTTTTCGGCTCTGTGGCGCGCTAGCTTTGCAACAATAATTTTGAGGCTATACGCGATGGTAATTATTACCAGTGAAGCGAAAACAGGGTGGAGCAGCAAATCTGTATTCATAAATTCCTAATTGATGGGACGTTAATAAGTATATCACTTGGCTATACTAGCTAAGTTTTGATGTTTCCACCACGAAGAAAATATTAACCTATGAGTGTGTGGTTTCTATGTACTATCAACTAAGTAGCATCCAGAAACCAGCAGCTATCATGAATATGTTTTCGGTAAGTGAAATAAACCCCAGAGGCACATTACTGTCACCACCAACACACGCGCACTTGAGTTCTCGCTTGTCTATATACACGGCTTTAAATACAGATAAAGCACCTATTAGACCAATAAATAACGCAAAGGGTGCAACTACATAAGCGGGCAACTCAGCTACCATGCCAATCGCCACGTAAGCTTCTATAAACGGATAAATATAGGCATAAGGCACAATCCGCATAGCGAGTAAATCATAGGTAATAAATGAGTTTGAAAAACTGTATAAGTCTTGCAGCTTTTGAATGGCTAAAACTGCCATCGATAGTGCGATAAACAGCATTAAATTTTGCATCGACAATAAAGCATCGCCACTGGCATAACTAAACCCGCAGCTGAGTAATAGTGTGACTGCAAATATAGCTAATACCGGCGTGTAACTTGTGCCTTGTTGACCCGCCTTGGGCAGATTGAAAAAGTCGCGCAAATCATCGTATCCACCTATACGTTGATCACTAATAAAAGTTTGTGGGGTGGTTTTTACATTATGCTGCTGTTTGAACTCATCGGTTTGCTCGCGGCTGGTAAGGTGGCGATCATCAACATCGTAGCCATTACGCGCTAACAAATCTTTTGATTTTAAACCGAACGGACAAATATGCTCATCGGTTACCATACGATATAGAATTGCAGACTTAGACACAGTGCCTCCTTGTAAAAATGCTAAACACACAGGTAATCATTACAGAAAAAAGTGTATATTCTCAGCAATACGATATATTGGTATAGAGATACAAGGTTTATACCAGCTGTGATTTCAGATAATAAAAAACCTTGCTTAACAGCAAGGTTTTTTATATTTGCCCGAAGCCCGAAGCCCGAAGCCCGAAGCTATCTCATCGTCACAAACTCTTCTGAGCCTGTTGGGTGCAGGGCAACCGTTGAATCAAAGTCAGCTTTGGTTGCGCCCATCTTCATAGCAACGGCAAAACCTTGAATCATTTCATCAACTGTAAAACCAATACCATGTAGGCCAACTACTTTTTCTTCAGGGCCTGCGCAAACTAGCATCATATTACAAGCTTGGCGATGCTGGGTAACGGCGGTGTACATAGCAGCAAAGCTTGATTTATACACCTTAACGTTCTCTGCGCCGTATTGCGAAATAGCTTCTTGCTCAGTTACACCAATAGTGCCAATTGGCGGGTGGCTAAATACCACGGTAGGAACTAGGTTATAATCCATTTTCAAATCATCAGGCATATCTTTATTAAATAAGCGCTCTGATAAAGTGCGGCCTGCTTTGATGGCAACTGGTGTGAGTTCTATACCGTTTTCGATAATATCACCTACCGCATATACATTCTCTGCTGTGGTGTTTTGGTATTCATCAACCTTTACATAGCCACTTTCGTTTACCTCAACACCCGCAGCTGCTAGGTTAATTTTATCGGTTGTTGGGGTGCGGCCAATAGCCCAAATAACTTCGTCAACGTTTTGGCTGTAACCATTTTCAAAGTGAATGGTTAAGCTGCCATCGTTTTCTTTGATGACTTCTTTTGGTGAGCACTCAGTGTGCAGGGTTGGCCCTTCTTTTTCCATAATATCGACAAGCGTGTCGATAATATATGGGTCGAATGAACGCAGTGGTTTGTTTTTACGCACGAATAAATGAGTTTCTGTGCCAAGGCTATGTAATACACCTGCAATCTCAACAGCAATATAACCGGCACCAACAACTGCAACGCGTTTAGGTTGCTCATTGAGTTCAAAAAAGCCGTTAGAGTCGATACCGTGCTCAGCACCTGGGATGTTAGGAATAGTCGGGCGGCCACCCACAGCAATAAGGATATGATCAGCTGTGTAAAGCTCACCGTTTACTTCAACGGTTTTATTATCAACAAATTTAGCAAAGCCATTGACGACTGTTACACCATTACTGGCTAAGTACTTATTATAACCTTGGTGAATACGGCCAATGTAAGCTTCGCGACTTTCAACTAATTTAGCCCAATTGAAGCTTTTTAGCTCAACATCAAAGCCGTAATCTGGCGCATAAGCATTAATCGCTTCGGCAATTTGCGCACCGTGCCACATTACTTTCTTTGGCACGCAACCTACGTTTACACAAGTGCCGCCCATGTGTTGTGCTTCAATTAGTGCTACTTTAGCGCCACGCATAGCTGCGCGATTAGCTGAGCCAATTCCGCCGCTACCGCCACCAATTGCAATGTAATCAAAATGCTGAGCCATTTTTAGTCCTCAAGTTTATATAAAACGTATTTAATCTGATAATAACACATGGAAGACCCGTTAAAAGCCCCTTGTATTTCAAGTGTTGTGCCCCAACTTAAAATTCATATTCGGAACGATTTGAGAGCTAACATGAGCGATTTACAAAATAACCCACTAATAGGCCTTGAAGGCTTGCCACCGTTTTCAAAAATTAAGCCTGAGCATGTTGTCCCTGCACTTAAAGCGGGTATCGATGAATGTCGTGCAAAGATAGATGAAGTGTTGGCGAATAAGTCGTTCACTTGGCAAGACCTCGTGTTACCGCTTGAAGAAGTTGACGATAAACTTTCACGCATGTTTTCGCCGGTTTCACATATGAATTCAGTAGTAAACTCTGATGAACTACGCCAAGCGTATGAGCAGTGTTTACCTCTTATCTCTGAGTACTCAACGTTTGTTGGTCAACACCAAGGCTTGTACGACGCCTACAACGCACTGCGTAATAGTGAAGAATTTAACACCCTAACCACAGCGCAACAAAAATCAATTACCAATGCCCTGCGTGATTTTGAGTTGTCGGGCATTGCCCTTGAGCCTGCAAAGCAAAAGCGTTACGGCGAAATTAGCGCGCGCTTATCAGAGCTTGCGGCTAAGTTTGGTAATAATGTGATGGATGCAACCCTTGCATGGCAAAAACACATTACCGACGAAAGTGAGCTTGCCGGTTTACCTGAATCGGCCTTAGCACTTGCAGCCGATACGGCAAAAAGCAAAGACTTAGATGGCTGGTTATTTACTTTAGACTTCCCATCATACTTACCCGTAATGACGTATGCAGATAACCGCCAATTACGTGAAGAAACGTATACCGCATTTGTTACTCGCGCATCAGACAAAGGCCCAAATGCTGGTGAGTTTGATAATTCAGCAATTATGAGTGAAGAGCTGGCGCTACGTCACGAAATTGCGCAGTTACTGGGTTTTGAAAGTTATGCCGAAAAATCACTGGCAACTAAAATGGCCGAAACACCAGAGCAGGTGTTCTCATTTTTAGAAGATTTAGCTGCTAAGTCAAAACCACAAGCAGAGCAAGAGTTGGCAGAGCTGCAAGCTTACGCTAAAGACAAGCACGGTATCGATGAACTTGCTGCATGGGATTATGGTTACTACGGTGAAAAGCTTAAACAAGAAAAGTACGCGATATCAGATGAAGTACTGCGCCCTTATTTCCCTGCCGATAAAGTGTTAACGGGCTTATTTGAAACGGTAAATCGTTTATTTGGTATCACAGTTAAAGAAGTGGCTGATGTAGATACTTATCACAAAGATGTTCGCTTTTTTGAGGTTTACGATAGCAGCAATACCTTACGTGGGCGTTTTTATCTTGATTTATACGCACGTGATCACAAACGTGGTGGCGCCTGGATGGACGATTGTATGGGTCGTAAAGTGCGTGCCAGTGGCCAGTTACAAACGCCAGTAGCGTATTTAGTCTGTAATTTTAATAAAGCAGTGGGTGATAAGCCTGCATTGTTTACTCATAACGAAGTGACTACTTTATTTCATGAGTTTGGTCATGGTATCCACCATATGCTTACGCAAGTTGATGCAGCCCCTGTTGCTGGCATTAACGGAGTTGCCTGGGATGCTGTAGAGCTACCGAGTCAGTTTTTAGAAAATTGGTGTTATGAAGAGGAGGCACTTAACTTTATCTCAGGTCATTATGAAACTGGCGAACCACTCCCTAAAGAGCTACTTGATAAGTTATTAGCGGCGAAAAATTATAACTCAGGTATGCAAATGCTGCGTCAAATTGAGTTTTCATTGTTCGACTTTAGAATCCACAATGATTATAAAGTGGATGAAGAATGCCAAATTCAAGCGCGTTTAGATCAAGTGCGAAACCATACATCGGTTGTTAAGCCGCCTGAGTTTAATCGATTCCAACATGGCTTTAGTCATATATTTGCTGGTGGCTACAGCGCGGGCTATTACTCGTATAAGTGGGCTGAAGTACTCTCGGCTGATGCCTTTTCACGCTTTGAAGAAGAAGGCATTTTTAATGCAGCAACAGGCCAAGCATTCCTAAATAATATTTTGGAAAAAGGCGGTAGCGAAGAGCCAATGGAATTATTTAAAGCGTTTCGTGGTCGCGAGCCTAATGTAGATGCGCTTTTACGTCATAGCGGTATCGCCTCTTAAGCATAATTAAGCACTAAAAGCGCCGAACTGGCGCTTTTTTGTTTTTAAAGCAGAAAAAACAAATAAATTATCGCAAAATCAGTGCTCCGTACTATGCTTTTTAAGTGAGAGACAATAATGGAGCAAGGTATGTCAAAACTGGTTTTAGCAATTGATGATGATAAATACGTACACCGTGTTATAGAAGAGTCTTTAGCGGGGTTTTGTAAAATCATACATGCTAAAAACGGTGATGAAGGACTCAGGCAAGCAAAAAAGTATAACCCCGATATTATTTTACTTGATGTCGAAATGCCCGGAAAAACAGGTTATGAAGTTTGTAGAGAGCTCAAATCGCTTGAGCAAACAAAAGAAACACCAATTATGTTTTTATCTGGCCGGAGTGCACTCCCAGAACGCGTTAAAGGTTACAACTCAGGGGCTGCTGATTATATTGTTAAGCCGTTTAATGCAGAAGAGCTTATTGCGCGGATCCGCGTGTTGTATGAGTATCGGCAGCATTCTATAAAATTAAAAAGTGATATTGAGCGCGCGCAAATAACCGCTGAAATTGCAATGACTGACTCTGGCGATATGGGTCGAATAATGCGCTATGTTGGGCAGACTTATCATGCACATGATATAGATACCTTATCAGGTTATTTTTTTGATTTTTTCAAACCCTTAAACTTAGATGTCGTTGCTGCATTTTGGTACGAAGAGCTTGGAGTATTTTATAGTGATAAAGGTGCTGTGTGCCCACTTGAGCAAGAGTTATTAGAAAAACATCGTTATGCAAATCGTTTTGTTGATTTTAGCAGCCGCACTATTGTTAATTACCCTAAAGTGTCTATTCTCATTAAGAACATGCCACTGGATGATGCCGCTTTATATGGCCGTTTCAAAGATTTATTTCCGCATATTTTAGAAGTAACAAACGCCAAAATACAAGATATGGAAGTCAATGAGAAAGCGCTCTCGCAAGCCCATACCATTGGCAATGCATTTAGTGAGCTTTCGTCACAGGTGTACAAAAATAGTGATGCACGCGATGTTAAAACCGCAAAGCTTGCGACTCAATTAAAGCAAATGCGTGAAACGATAAAGCAAGATTCTTCGTTAAGCGATAATCAAGCACTACTAACACAACTTGAGGAATTAGCACAAACTCAACAGTCTTTCGCAGTACTAGACGAAGAGCTAACTTATATTAAGTATCAACTGAATCATATTATTGAGTCTCGTAATGAGTTAATTTTAAGCCTGAGTAAAATAGCAGAGCCAGAGCACACAGAGGACATTACCTCACAAACAGATATTGAGCTATTTTAGTGCTATAGGCAGTGGCAATTGATATACTTCGCACGCTATTCACGGTCGGAGTTTATTTTGGTTATACAGTGTTCTTTTAAAGAAATGCGCACATATCTTAACGAGTTAGAGCAGCGCTTTGGACTGGAAAGTTGGGCAGCTCAACAAACTGGATTTGCGCTGCGTTACGATGAAAAAGGGTTGAGCTTATATAAAACCGATGAACCAAAGCTAGGTGCAATTTCTGTTGATTTTGTTACAGGCGCTGCCGCACATAGACGTAAGTTTGGTGGTGGTAAAGGGCAATCAATCGCAAAAGCTGTGGGATTAAACAAAGGGGCAACCCCTGTTGTTTTAGATGCTACCGCAGGTTTAGGTCGAGATGGGTTTGTCTTAGCCTCTTTGGGATGTAAAGTGATTCTGCATGAGCGCCACCCTGTTGTGGCTGCGTTACTCTATGATGGTTTACAGCGAGCTTATGATGACATTGAAATAGGCCCTTGGATGCAGCAAAGCATGAGCTTGGTATTTGGTTCAAGCCACACCTTACTAGCACAGTGTGCGAGCGTTCCAGATGTTGTTTATCTTGACCCTATGTTTCCACACCGTGAAAAATCAGCGTTAGTTAAAAAAGAGATGCGCGTATTTCAAGATCTTGTTGGCGCCGATGCCGATGCGGATAACTTATTAGATTTTGCTTATCCGCTTGCTAGTAAACGGGTTGTGGTAAAGCGCCCTGATTATGCGCCGTTTCTAAATGACAAAGCACCTAGTATGCAAATTAAAACCAAGAAGAACCGTTTTGACGTCTATGTAAAAGCAGCTATGGTCTAATTCTTTAGTATTTAAAATAAATGCTAAATGAATAACATGTAGTAATTTCATGTTGGTTTTCATTAAACCGTCATAAATACTTAATAATCTATACGCGTAATTAACCCAAAGGGGAAACTTATGCGCGTATCTTCATTTACCCGTCTCTTAGCAGTGTTACTTGCCTCTGCAAGTATACTTTTATCGGCTACATTATTTTGGGCTAGTCAAACCCTAATAAAGCTTGAACAACAAGATCAATCTTATAGCCAATTAAAAAACAAAATTCTGCTCGATCTGGAAGGGGTAATTGAAGACTATCTGGCTAAAGGCGATAGTTTGTACCTTACAAAAGCGTCTGAGCTGATCAGTGATGTACAGAATAATGATCTTAACGTATTACCCAGTCACTTAGAGAAACAACTAGCAGCTTTACTTACTCAGCTTGATCAAGATATTAATGGTAAATACCGGGCATTAGGTAAATTATCGGGCAATGAGACGGCTCTTTTAGATAACGCCTTACGCCAAATGGCAGGTTCTGCCTCTTCCTTGATTAATTATGCTAATAAGGCAAACCAAGCAGGGACTCATAGCGAGGAATATTATGTGCTTGCTAGTGACTACTATAGCGAAGTTGCATCACTTTCATTATTTACTTATCAATTAATTATTAGCTTTGATCAAGATACTAAAGATAGCTTGCTCCAAAGCGTGGCAAATTTAAATCGTATAGCACAGCAGATTAATAACCTAGATAACTTGGGTGTGATGAGTGAGGTTGATGAAGATGAGCTGCTTTTTGGTGCTGAAGCTGAAGATTTAGCAGAGGAAATAAAAGCAGAAATAAGTAGCTGGCCAAACAGATACCCACGAGATTTATCAAGTACATTAGAGCAAGCTGAGCAACGCCAAGCCGGCATTGAGTCATTACGTGAACAAACAGCTTTGCTTTCAGAGACGGTTATTAACGCTGAAAAACAATTAAAAGTTGAACAGGCTACATTAAAAAAACATATATTTTTGGTTTGTTCAATCGCTATAAGCATGCTGGTGATTTTAGCAATCGGCGTTTATCTAGTTCAGCGCAAACAAATTCTTGCGCCATTAAGACAGTTGCGTGATGGTTTTGCATTTTTAATTGAGTCAAACGAGCTTAAAAATATTGAGAGTAAAAACTCAGAAACTGAAGTGGGTGAAATCGCTACTTACTTTAACCAGCTAATTGAACGCCAGCGAGTAGAAGCACAAGAGCGAGCGCAGATGCTCAAGGTCATTAATGACTTTATGCAGGACATGAGTGATAACCTAAATACGATTAGTCAACAAACACATGGTAGCCATCAGCAAGTAGAGCAAAATCAAGCATTGCTGCATGACATACAGCAAATTGGTGAGCAAGTTAACTCCATTAATAGTCAAGTTGCTGATAACGCTAAGCAAACCTTTTCAGCGATGGAGCAAAGCTTGGGATTTGCACAAAGCATGTTAGGTGCGAGCTCAAATACGCAAACTCGTGTTGAAGGCGGTCTTAAGAGCTTACAAGAGCTACTTAGTGGTGTGCAGGATGTTGGCCAAGTGATAGAAGTGATACGTACAATTGCAGAGCAGACTAATCTACTGGCTTTGAATGCAGCGATTGAGTCTGCTCGAGCTGGAGAGCATGGACGAGGTTTTGCGGTTGTGGCAGACGAGGTGCGTAAACTTGCGCGCCAAACTCAGGGGTCATTAAGTGATATAAACGAACAGCTTAATTTACTGAGTGAAAACTCCAGTATGGTGTCTACTCAAATTTCAGCATTAGCGGATGATGCACAATCACAAACTAATAACGCACAAGAGCTTAAGCGCAACTCTGAGGGGGTGGCTAATAATGCTCAAGATGCCAATAAGGTTGCATTTGAGGCAATGGAGCTTGCAAAGCAGCAAAATAGGTTGCTTGAAAACTTTAGTCAGTCAATGCAAGACATGAAGGGGCAGGTGAGCGAATCAAGTCACTTGGTTGAGGAAATACATGATCGATTACAGCAACAAATGAAAAATATAAAAGATAATTTAGGTTTGTAATAAAGTGTCAAAATAGGCTTAAACGCAGTGTTTAAGCCTATTAGTGATAAGTAATATAAACGCGCTAGGCACTGGTTACATCATGCTATCTTTTAGGTATTGAAATAACTCTTTATAGCCACGTGCTGGCTTTTCAGCTTTGACTTCTTTCGCTGCATTACGCACTAGCTGACGCATTTTTTGGCGTTCAAGTGATGGGTATTCTGCAATTGTTTGGTTGATTAAATCATCACCTTGCTCGATCAAATCGCTGCGCAATTGCTCGATTTTTTTGATCATGACTTCAGCTTGGTTATTTTTGTTCAGCATAATGTCGATAATTGCTTTTATTTCATCGATATTTTCAACTGTACGTAACGTTTTTGCGATGTAATTCAAGTGGCGACGATACGCATCACTTTTGTTACTAATTTTGTCTGCAACTACCATCGCTGCTTTTAAGTCGTCATTAAGAGGCAAGCGCTCGCGCTGTTTTTTCCCCATTTTGGCAATATCAGAGCCTAGTTGATGAAACTCTTGCGCATCTCGCTTAAGCTCACTTTTGGATACGTAAATAATTTCTTCTTCAATTTCAGCAGGGTTGCCTTTTTTCTTCGCCATGAGGTGCTCATATAATGTCGTTAACTAACCTCATTATACGCGATTCTTTTAATGATTAATATTAGCTGATGCAATGCACTGGGTGTGTTAGCATTTAACTATATTGTAAGTGATACACGCTCAGGACCAATAACATGAAAAGCCAACAGCAAGATCCTATTTATACACAAATTTCTCAAGTAAAAGATGCCGTAGCAGAAGTGTTAGAACACGCAAAAAAACTCGGTGCTACCGGTGCTGAAGCGGCCATGTCGAGCACGTCAGGCTTATCTGTAAGTACGCGCATGGGTGAAGTTGAAACGATCGAATTTAACCAAGATGGCGGTTTAGGAATTAGTGTGTACGTGGGTAATCATAAAGGGTCTGCTTCAACGGCTGATTTAAACCCTAAAACGTTACGGACTGTTGTTGAAAAAGCCATAGATATTGCAAAGTTTACGTCAGATGATCCGCATAATGGCGTGGCAGATAAAGAGCTATTAGAGTTTGCACCGTTAGATCTTGATTTATATCACCCGTGGGATGTTAGCCCGGAGCAGGGTATTGAGCTTTGCCATAGTGCGGAGCAAGCTGCACTCAATGCCGATGAGCGCATTGTTAATTCAGACGGTGCAAGTTTTTCATCTCACCAAGGTTTGCGGGTTTATGGCAATAGCCATGGCTTGATAGCAGGCTATCCGCGCACGCGTCACAGTATAAGCACCATGGTTATTGGTAAAGATGGTGAGCAAATGCAACGTGATTCAGCTTATACGGTTTCTCGTGAGCAAAGTGGCTTAAAAGATGCCGCGGCCGTAGGACTTGAAGCTGCAAGTGAAACTTTAGCAAAATTAAACAGCCAAAAGCTGGGTACCATGAAGGTGCCGGTGATTTTTAGAGCTGATATCGCTAATTCCTTATTTGGTCACTTAGTGTCAGCCATTGGTGGTGGTGCTTTATACCGCAAATCAAGCTTTTTGATGGATAGTCTTGGTACTAAAGTATTTAGCGATTGCGTTAATATTGCAGAGCGCCCACATCTGTTAAAAGGCTTAGCGTCTACGCCTTTTGACAGCGAAGGTGTAAAGACCATTGACCGTGAAATTATTCAGGGTGGTGAATTACAAACTTATTTATTAGCCAGCTATGCAGCTCGCAAGATGAACATGACACCGACAGGTCATGCTGGTGGTATTCATAATTGGCTTGTTGAGCAAACTCACCAAGACTTAGCACAGTTAGTAAAAACCATGGGCACAGGTTTATTAGTGACAGAACTAATGGGGCAGGGGGTTAATACTGTAACGGGTGATTACTCTCGCGGTGCAGCTGGTTTTTGGATTGAAAATGGTGAAATACAATACCCTGTGAGTGAAATAACCATTGCCGGAAAATTACAGGATATGTTTAAAGCAATTGTCGGTTTAGGTGGTGATATAGAACGCCGTGGCGGTATTCAAACAGGTTCAGTACTGATAGAAGAAATGCAAGTAGCGGGAAGCTGATTGAAGCTTATAAGTGATTAATTCACACCGAGGTTAAGAGGCGCTGCGCTTAAGAGGTTAAAGGGAAAAGGTATTAGGTAAGTGACAATGATCAAGGTGCAATTAGCCTGTGCCTTTTTCTTCTCATTTACCCTCATTGTCTTCTCTTTGTGCAAAATATTTTAGTTATTTATCCTAGGTGTTAGGGAAGTGACTAGGTACTAGAGCCCTAAAACCTAGTGCCTCTATTCTAATATCTTTTACTTATAAAATTTATTGTAAAAAACACTTTACCTCAACTTAACTTTAGGTTTTAAGCTGGCTTTAATCACTTAAATAAAGGAATTTTATTATGTACTTAGAGCATGTGAATTTAGTTGTTGATGATGTTGAGGCAATGCTGCACTTTTACAAAGCGGCGTTTCCGCATTGGTACATTAGAAGTAAAGGGCAAGGTACTTGGCATGGTAAGCCACGACAATGGTTACACTTTGGTGATGATTATCATTATTTAGCTTTGAGTGACAATGGCGAACATAAGAACCGAGATTTAACTGGTCATCAAGTAGGGTTGGCGCATTTTGCTTATGTTACCAATAATATTGCCGCGGTAATTATGCGCTTAGAGCAAGCAGGTTATAGCATAGATAAGCCTGGAGCAGAAAATCCATATCGTAAAAACGTATACTTTATTGACCCTGCGGGGTTTGAGGTGGAGTTTGTTGAGTATCTTAGTGATATACCAGCACAACGCAATAACGATCAATAAGGCAAGAGTAGGTGTCGGGTTTAACTAACACCTACTTATTTTTTGAGCGCCTAAGGCTTAATACTTATTCATATCATTCCAGCTTGCTTTTAAGCTATTGGCAAAGGATACGAACTTTTCTTTAATAGTGCGTTTAACTTTTATTTCTACCGAGCCAAGAATGACTTTACCTTCAATGGTAATTGTTGGGCCATGTAGTTTATTAAGCGATACTGATTTATTTTCTACGCTGCCGACAACACTAAACATTTTTGATACTACATTGACGTGTTCTGGTACGTAGATTTCATCACTTCCTAGCAAACAGTTAACATGCAGTGTGATATGTTGGTGTTGAAATATAGCATCCGTGAAGTCCAGTTCTATCGACCCTAACAGGTTGGTTAAGTGAATCTCTTTTGGCACAACCCACTGACCACTACGTTCATTTGAACCCATAATGCTCTTCAGGTGCAGTGTGTCACTTTGACTTTGGTTACTATAGTTTGGCGTAAACTGTGCGCGTTTTTCACTTTGATACTGGGTATCTGTTGTTAACTCAAGATCGCTTACTAATTCTATTAATACAGCGTTATCTGTTGCTTCCATTGCTTGATCTAAACGACGTTCAAAGGCTTCTGCAGAGATAACTCCGTGGCTGTAGTTATAGATCAATTGGTCGATAACTTGTTCACGTACTTGATCAATAGGGCGATCTTCAACTTTAACTGGCATGGTAGTTCCCTTTTTACACGTTTATTTTGGTAGTTAACTTTATTAAGCAAAGCTTAGGCCAGAATATAATATTAATAAAATCAGTATGTTAATTTTATTTAAGTGATTTGTGTTTAGTAATATTAACGACAGATTAATGAGAATTGCGACTAAATGGCGAAATCTACACAGGTCAGAACAAATTACCGAGCTGCATGTAATTTATTACCAAGTATAAAAACAAGGTATAATACTTTTCATGTTAAGTTATTGATTTATAATGTTTAAAAAGTTGGCTTGATGTTCGCATTAACTAAAGTGTCTTTAATCAAAAGGAGAAAGATTATGAAAACATTTAACAAATCTATGATTGCAGCTTTAGTTCTTGGTACTACAGCAATGGGTGCACAAGCAAGCAGCTGGGAAAATGAAAGTAAAGATGCTTGGATTGATGGTAAGGCAGAAACGGTTTTATTAATGAATACAAACCTTAACAACTTTGACATCAACACAGACGTGAAAAACGGCAAGGTTATTTTAACAGGTAAAGTAGACAGTGACTTAGATAAGGAACTTGCTGAAGAGCTTGTGCTGAGCCTTGATGGTGTTAGCGATGTCGACAACGAATTATCTGTCGTAAAAAATCCAGATATGCATAGAAAAGATATGAAGTCTGATATGAATGACACAGAAAGTGATTTAACAGATGCCAAGATAAGCACTGTAATTACTACACGTTATTTATTTAACTCAGAAGTAGACGGCACAGATATTGACGTTGATACAGATAATGGCGTTGTAACCTTAAAGGGTACTGTTGAATCTGAAGCTGAAAAGCAACTTGCAATCAATATTGCAAAGAATGCGGAAGACGTTCATAACGTAGTTGATGAGCTAACAATTATCGCTGAATAATTATTAGCAAGTGAATGCCCAGCTCCGCTGGGCTTTCTAATAGAATCTTCAAGGAGTGAGAATAATGGACATAATTCGTATTATTTTATCGGTGCTGATACCACCACTTGGCGTGTTTCTTCAAGTTGGACTAGGTGCGCATTTTTGGATTAATATTTTGTTAACACTACTAGGTTATATTCCTGGCTTAATTCATGCGATATACATCATCGCAAGACGCTAAATATAACGTTGGTCAATTTGCTCTATCAAGGAGGGATTATGAAACAAGAACAAGGAACGGCTCAAGCGGATAATGTAAATAGCCCTAGATTGTTATGGTCATTAAAGCAATGGAAGCAGTTAATGAATAGTTCGCAAGAATGAATTTATTCAATATGGACGTGAACAAGGATTGAAGTTGTCACGATGGACGTGAGCAAGGATTGAAGTTGTCACGATGGACGTGAACAAGGATTGAAGCTGTCACGATGGAAGTGAGCAAGGATTGAAGTTGTCACGATGGATGTGAGCAAGGACCGAAATTACTCACGATGGACGTGAAAAAGGACTGAAATTACTCACGATGGACGTGAAAAAGGACTGAGATTACTCACGATGGATGTGAGCAAGGATTGAAACTATTCACGATGGATGTGAGCAAGGAATGATAAAATCCACATAGGAGTCAGTGGGCAGGAGGTTTAGGATATATCAATGGATGATGCAGTGTTTTCACATGGATAATAAGGAGATAACTAGGATGGTATCTAACAAATCATAAGTGCATGCTTATATTATTGAGAGCATGCACTTATGAGAACTTCTTATTATGCCTCTGTAAGACTTCGTAGAACCTAGAACCTAGAACCTAGAACCTAGAACCTAGAACCTAAATAAGTAGCCAAGTCGCAGTGCCTAAAAAGGCGAAAATACCTACGATATCGGTAACTGTAGTCAATACCACACTGCCTGCAAGTGCAGGATCTATTTTCATTTTTTTCAGTAGTAATGGAATGCTTGCTCCCGCAATACCTGCCGCTACTAAATTCATAAACATAGCAAATGCTAATACGCCACCAAGCTTGAAGTCCCACTGCCACAGTGCAACAACACCGGCAATTAATATAGACCATACCATGCCATTAATAGCACCGATTGCTAGCTCTTTTAATAGCAAGAATCTTTGGTTTGTCTGATTTATATGTCCTACAGCAATACCACGAATCACCAGTGTTAATGTTTGGCTACCCGCAACTCCACCCATTGAAGGCACAATACCGTTAAGTACTGCGAGAATCGGTAATATGGCTAAGGTGTTTTCAAAAAAGCTAGCCACAATCGCAGCCAACAATGCTGTTAGTAAATTCACACCAAGCCAAATTGAACGCTTTTTAGAGCTTTTTAGTACGGGAGCAAAGGTATCCTCTTCGTCATCAAGACCCGCCATACTTAGAAGGCTGTGTTCAGCATCTTCACGAATTACATCAACAATATCATCGATTGTAATACGTCCCAACAAGTGGTCGTTATCGTCAACAACAGGTGCCGAAATCCAGTTGTGCCTTTCAAATAGTTGGGCAACTTCACTTTCATCCATGGCGATTGAAATAGATTCGCAATCTTCGTCCATTAAATCACGAATTATTTTATCAGGTGGATTGGTAAGCAAAGTTGTAAGTGACATAGCCCCTAAAAAGCAATTATGTTTATCAACGACGTATAAGTCATCGGTGCCTTCAGGTAGTTCGCCACGTAAACGTAAGTAACGTAATACTACATCGATAGTAACATCGGGGCGGATGGCTACCGTATCGGTATTCATTAGTGCGCCGGCAGAACGCTCTTGATAGGACAGGGCTTGGGTCGCCCGCTCTCTATCTTGGCTATCCATAGCGCCAACAACGTCTTGATAGACGGTCTCTGGTAAGCTACGTAATACTTCCCCTAAATCATCATGGCTCATGTCCTCTGTCGCCGCAGCAATATGCTCAGGCTCCATTTGGGCTATGATCCCAAGGCGTACGTCTTCAGAAAGTTCTTCTAAAACATCACCTCTGACATCTGGATCAACAAGTTGCCATAGTAGAGTTCTTATTTTATGAGGGGAAGATTCAAGGAGAAGAGCTGTATCACACGGCGCTGTTTTTGCCAGCATGCGCCTAACTTGAACAAATTGACCACTATTAAGTGACTTAGTCACTTGTTTTAGTTGTTGTAGTGGGTAATCTTGTTCAAAAGCTTCTGGCATTAGTGTCCTTATATCATGTGTATTTCTGAGGGTAGGTCAAAAACTAATAATATATTACAGTTCTTATATGCATAGTTAGTTTAACGCACTTTTAAGTGACAGACCACGCACTATTCATGCTCGTGAAAGCGTTGCTCTATCAGTTCGCCAATAGAGTTAAGGGCCGGCTCTGCATCAGGCCCTTCACACACAACTTTTACTTCTTTACCTTGGCTGCTTTCAAGTAACATTAAAGCCAACACACTGTCACCTGCTGCTTGCTTATCATCTTGGAAAAGAGTGATAGTTGCATCAAATTTAACGGCGAGTTGAGCTAATACCGTTGCAGCCCTTGCGTGCAAACCTAATTTATTTCTAATTAAAAAAGTACCTTCTGAACGCATATACAACAGGCCTATTTAAAATCAATCTTGCTCACGATGGCGAATTTTTACATTGTTATGGCTCATTGCAAAGCTTTCACCTATGGTTTGCGCTAAATATACCGAGCGGTGTTGCCCTCCGGTACAACCTATAGCAATAGTCAAATAGCTACGGTTGTTTCGCTCTAAATGCGGTAACCAAGTTTGTACAAACGTTTGAATTTGCCAAGTAAATTTTTGCACTATGCTGTGGCTTGCTAAGTAATCTTTTACAGGCTGGTCTAAACCTGTGAGGGGCTTTAACTCCGGTTCCCAATGTGGGTTAGGTAAAAAGCGTGCATCAAAAACATAATCAGCTTGTTTAGGTATGCCGTGTTTAAAGCCAAAAGATTCAAATGTTATGATCAGTGTTTTATCTTTTTTACCTAAAATCTTTTCTCTGATCGACTCGGCCAGCTGATGCACACTGAGCTCAGTGGTATCTAAGATAAAGTCAGCGCGAGTTATTAGTACATCAAGTAATATTTTTTCTTGTTTAATGGCCAAATCAAGCGGCAAACTATCGATAGAAAGAGGGTGTAATCGACGAGTTTCAGAAAAGCGTTTGATAAGTGTTTGATCATCACTATCGAGATAAAACAAAGTTGGATTTGCAAAGCCAGGCAAATACTCAAGGATGTCGTTGAACTCTTCTTGTTCTTTGGGTAAATTACGCACATCAATACTGACTGCAATCTTATCGTAATTCTCTGACACACTTCGAACTAAAGAAGGGAGTAAATTGACCGGAATATTATCAACACAGTAATAGCCAAGATCTTCTAGTACGCGAAGCGCGACGGATTTACCTGAACCAGACCGCCCACTGATAATAATCAATTCCATGTAACCTCTCCTTCACTTTCTTATGAATGCTCAACAATAACTTGATACAAATCCTGATCTGTTTTTGCGCTACGTAGTTGTTTACAAAACTCTTTATCGTTAAGTTTATCAGCAATTGTTGCTAACGTCTTCAAATGAAGTTGGCAATCTCCATCAGGTACGATCAGTGCTACAAAAATATCGACAGGACGATTATCAATTGCATCAAAGTTAATGGGGGTTTCACTCACTAAGATTAATGCTAGAGGAGATTGTGCGCCACTCATGCGACCATGTGGTATAGCAATACCTCGACCTATGCCTGTGCTACCAAGCTTTTCCCGATTTAATAATGCGTTAAGGATCTCTTGCTGTGTGAGGTGAGGAAGCTTTTCATGAGCCAATTGGCTAATAAATTCTAGAATTCGTTTTTTGCTATTAAAAAGGACCGCAGCTTTACTGCAGTCCTCAGAAGTAAGTGAACTTAATTTCATAGTATTAGTGTCGAGCGTGCTTCTCTTTGTGTTTTATTACTTGGCGGTCTAATTTATCAATCAGTCCGTCAATCGCAGCATACATATCTTGATGTTCAGTTGAAGCAAATAAATCAGCACCGCTAACATGTATTGTGGCTTCTGCTTTTTGACTTAATTTTTCTACGTCAAGAATCACATGTACATTATTAATACTATCAAAGTGCCTTTCAAGCTTCGCAAACTTATTGTGTACATAGTCTCTAAGTGAATCGGTAATTTCTACGTGGCGACCAGTTAAGTTAATTTGCAT
Source organism: Pseudoalteromonas sp. RWi3 (assembly GCF_054960735.1). Lineage (NCBI taxonomy): Bacteria > Pseudomonadati > Pseudomonadota > Gammaproteobacteria > Alteromonadales > Pseudoalteromonadaceae > Pseudoalteromonas > Pseudoalteromonas sp. RWi3. The sequence goes on along the minus strand of NZ_JBHNYL010000011.1, from coordinate 41,915 downwards.
AAGCATTTTCCTTCTTTGTTTTTTACGCCTTAAATCAAACTCTTTCTTTGATTTGACGGTGGAATAGCTAGAGACTCACGATATTTTGCAATTGTGCGTCTAGCTACTTTGATACCTTGCTCAGCCAATATATCTGCAATTTTACTATCACTCAATGGTTTCGCTGAGTTTTCTGCGCTAATAAGCTTTTTGATCAATGCACGGATAGCTGTAGAAGAGCATTCCCCGCCATTTTCGGTGCTTACGTGACTAGAGAAAAAGTACTTCAACTCAAAAATACCACGTGGTGTATGCATATACTTTTGAGTTGTTACGCGTGAGATAGTTGACTCATGCATCTCGACCATTTCTGCTACATCATTTAGTACCATCGGGCGCATAGCTTCGGGGCCGTGTTCAAAAAAACCTTGCTGCTGTTTCACTATACAATTAGTTACTTTGAGTAATGTTTCATTACGGCTTTCTAAGCTTTTAATAAACCATTTTGCTTCTTGCAGATGCGAACGAATAAACTGACTGTCACTGCTCGATTTTACTGAGCGAGACATGGCGGCATACTGGCTGTTCACTCTAATTTTAGGCATGCTTTCTGGATTTAATTCCACCATCCAGCGCCCTTTAACTTTTTTCACTGAAACATCAGGGATAACATACTCAGACTCTTCGCGCACAATAGTATCTGCGGGCTTAGGGTTCAAGCTGTGTATCAGTGTCATGACTTCTTTTAGCTCATCTTCTTTAAGCTTAGTCTTTTTCATCAAAGTGCGATAGTCACGACTTGCTAAAAGATCGATATGCTCGGTTAAAATCATTTTAGTCTCTGCAAGCCATGGCGTTGCAGGGTCGAATTGATTCAGTTGTATACATAAACACTCTTGTAAGCTGCGTGCGGCAATCCCTATTGGATCAAACAATTGGATGCGTTTTAAAACAGCTTGAACTTCATCAAGTTCTATTTCTTCTTCGTTATTATCTTTGTTTAAACTTTCAACAATGTCTTCGCAGCTCAATGTTAAAATACCCGATTCATCAATCGCTTCAACAATAGCAATGGCTATGGCTTCATCGGTCGGGCTAAATGGCGTTAATTGTAGCTGCCACATAATGTATTCATGCAGCGTTTCAGTGGAAGCACCTTGGTAAATAGACTCATCTTCAGGCATTGGTCCTGATGAGCTAGAAGGCGCAGCGCTCATGTACTCATCCCATGTTACATCCATGGCCATTTCGTCGCTGACAGTTTCTTTACTGAGTGCTTCACTACTTTCTTGTTCGTATTCACTTGGTGTTTCATCAGCAGATGCACTGACTGTTACTTCATCAGTGTCTTGTTTTTGCTCATTTTTGCCTGCAGTTTCATCACTAAATTCATGCTCCTCAACTTCTAGTAAAGGATTACTGTCGAGTGCTTCCTGAATTTCTTGTTGTAGATCCAATGTACTGAGTTGCAACAAACGAATAGCTTGTTGTAACTGAGGTGTCATTGTCAATTGCTGGCCCATGCGCAGCTGGAGTGATTGCCTCATTTATCTTTAACAATCCTTTTATTATGTAATCAGAATTAAGTTTAGCAGATAGTTAGCTGAACGTTGGTTTATAGCCTAAATTGCTCACCCAGATAAACATCGCGTACTGTTTGGTCGGCAAGCACATGTTCAGGAGTGCCTGAAGCAATTAGCTCACCATGAGAAACAATGTAGGCTTTTTCACAAACATCAAGGGTTTCTCGTACATTATGATCTGTAATCAACACCCCGATGCCTCGGTTTTTAAGGTGTTCAATTATTTTCTTTATATCTAACACTGAAATTGGATCAACACCAGCAAAAGGCTCATCTAATAAAATAAATTTAGGGTTTGCGGCTAATGCGCGTGCAATTTCAACTCGGCGGCGTTCACCACCTGATAACGCCATACCTTGGCTATCGCGAATGTGTTGTATGCTAAATTCATCCAGCAGGCCATCCAGAGCTTGTTCTCGGCCTTGCTTATTTAAATCGTTTCGTGTTTCTAATATCGCCATCAAGTTTTGATAAACCGTTAATTTACGAAAAATAGATGACTCTTGCGGTAAATAACCAATACCTAATCGTGCACGGCTATGCATAGGCAGTAATGTAATGTCGTTATCATCAATGCTTATTTTGCCTTTGTCGCTCGGTACTAAACCAACAATCATATAAAAAGTGGTCGTTTTACCTGCACCATTTGGGCCTAGTAAACCGACAATGCTTCCTGCACTTACTTCTAAACCCACACTCTTTACAACTTGGCGGCCTTTATAGCTTTTAGCTAAAAATTCAGCTTTTAACGTACTCATGGCTGACCTTTTGACTTTGCTTTTTTATTTTCGATGGGCACTAAAATAGTATGTACGCGGTCATCTGAGTTTTCATCTTTTTGCGCACTAATTAGTTGCTGCTCCATGTCGTAAGAGATGCTTTTAGCATTGATCTTTTGACCTGCTTGAGTAACCTGGGCATCACCAATTAGGGTTAAGTAACGTTCAGCTACATCGTAACGAACTTCGTTTGCGCTGGCACTCATGATTGAACCGTCATCTTGTTTTTCTTCGAAATAAGCTGGACTGCCTGTTGCAATAAGCAGTTGCTTATTCTCACCTAACTTGTCGCGTTTATGTACTTCTAAGCGGTCAGCAGTAATGCGCCGTGCGCCATGGATTATTTCTACGTTCGATTCAAAAATACCGACATTAGATTTTAGCTGTGCTTGCTGTTTATCGGCACTTATTGATACTTGGTTTGCAGCGGGAAGTTCACTTTGCGCAACACTTGAGTAAGCAATGAATAGGCTTGGAATTACAAGCATTTGGGCAAGTTTATTGGTCATAATATATGGTTCGCGTATGGTTAATTAATTCAATTACTTCGGCTTTTAAATCGGCTTTTAGTCCACGCCCAGTAATTTTTAAATCAGGCCCGACTAACTCTACAGGTTGTTCTGAACTCATGGTTTGTAGCTCAATATCAACCTGGATGTTATCGGCATTAATATGATCTATCATGGCATTTTCTGTAAGGTTAATTGCCGTCACATTGCCTTCTAAAATCAGCTGGTTATTTTCATATAATGTGGCCTCAGCTGCATTAATCTGCCACATTTGCTCTTGATTATATAAAGTAAAAATAGGCTCTTCAAAGTAAGTAAACCCTAACTGCTGATATAGTTCCATTTTTGCAGCAGTTACTTTGTGGCTTATTTTTCCTTGCTCGTCAAAGGCTGTTTGTTTTAATGCGACAGCTGTGTAATCAGGTTTTGCAATAATATCCTCTTCAACGAGCTGCTGTGTGTTAGATTGGTTAAAGTATGGATACCAAAGCCAAACCATACAGCCTATAAATAGTACGCTTAAAATTAAACGCGCACTATTCATGAGCTAGTCCCTGTACTCGTCAGCGGTAGGCCATTTTCAAGCATCAGTAAATCAGTAAGCTCTCTGACCGCACCAAACCCACCCGGTAGCATGGTTGTGTAATGTGCTATTCGTTTTATCAACGGGTGAGCGTCATTAACCGCTACAGCAAAACCAACTTGTTCCATTACAGGTAAATCAGGGCCATCATCACCAATGTAAGCAATTTCATCATCAGTTAAAGCCAATGTATCTTTTAACTCTTGATAGGCTTGTAATTTATTCTCTTGGCCTTGATAAATATGCTTAACAGTTAGACTAGTCATTCGCTGCTGAACAATGTGTGAATGACGCCCTGTAATCACTGCCACTTCAATACCACTTTTTATTAAAGCTTTAATACCAAAGCCGTCTTTAGTGTTAAAGGCTTTTAATTCTTCGCCTTGGTTACCAAGGTAAATTCGGCCATCAGAAAAAACACCATCAATATCGCAGATTAGTAGCTTTACTTTTTTAGCGCGGGTCTGGGTATCTTTACTTAGTGGTTGATATAAATCAGCAAACTGCATTTATAAAACTCCTGCTTTTAGCAAGTCTTGCATATTAAGTGCACCAATAGGGTGTTGGTTATCATCAATAACAATAAGGCCATTTATTCGTTTACGTTCCATGATGTTTAGCGCTTCAGCGGCAAGCATATCGGCTGTCGCTGTGGTACATGAACGCGTCATAACCTCACTGATTAGGGTGTTATGAATATCAATACGTTGTTCTAAAATTCTGCGTAAATCACCATCGGTAAATAGCCCTGTTAGTTGTCCAGCTTCATTCACAACAGCGGTCATACCTAGTCCTTTGGCTGACATTTCTATCAAGGCATCTTTTATGCGCTGGTTATCTTTAATGATAGGCGTTGCATCACCATCGTGCATCAAATCTTTCAAGCACAGTAACAAACGTTTGCCTAAACTTCCGCCAGGATGAGAAAGCGCAAAGTCATCCGCGGTAAAGCCTCTGGTTTCAAGTAAAGCAACTGCAATAGCATCACCCATAGCAAGTGTGGCAGTTGTGCTTGCTGTAGGGGCTAACCCAAGCGGACAGGCTTCTTGTGATACTTTTATACAAACATGCGCATCCGCCCATTTTGCCATCGAAGAGCTTGGGTTACCTGTCATAGCAACAATTTTAGCCCCTATGCGCTTGATAACAGGAATAATATTAAGCACTTCGCTGGTTTCGCCGGAGTTTGATATAAGCATAACGACATCATTTTGAGTGATCATACCTAAATCGCCGTGGCTTGCTTCGCCCGGGTGAACAAAAAAAGCTGGGGTACCAGTGCTTGCAAGTGTTGCAGCAATTTTGTTACCAATATGACCCGACTTGCCCATACCAACAACAATTATTCGCCCTTGGCATTGAAACATTAATTGGCATGCTTTATTAAAGCTATCATCTAGATACTGAATAATATCATCAAGTGCTTGGCGCTCAATTGTGAGTACGCGCTTACCTTGCTCAATAAAATTTAACTGCGTCATTTATTATCCATTTATGTTGGCATTAAGCTACTTGGCTAAAAATATAACCTTGGTACGCTACAAATGCAGCGAGCAGTAAACCACCTTCAATTCTATTTATTCGCTGAGTCCCTTTAATACTTAGCGACATAGCGATTAACGCGAGTGTAGCACCAATCATTATGAGTGCGTCACGGTTTGCTGCTGAAGGGTCTATGATTGATGGGTTTATAATACCTGCCAAAGGCAAAACAGCTAATATGTTAAATATATTTGAGCCAACAATGTTGCCTAATGCAAGGTCATCTTCATTTTTTAACACCCCGGCTATACAGGCTGCTAATTCAGGTAAGCTTGTGCCAATAGCAATAATTGTTAAACCAATAACAAGGTCACTGAGGCCAAAATATTTTGCGATATCAACAGCAGACCCAACTAAAAAATGTGAACTTAAGGGCAGTAATATCATGCCTACCACGAGCCAGAAAAAGGCGTTTTTAGTTGGCACGTTATCTGGCACATCTTCACATGCTTCACTTACAAAAGGGTCATCAGCTTGGTTTTTGTCACGAATAGAAATGATGATTAGTCCGGCGATAAACACAATAAAAGCGATTAATAATGCTAAACCTTCGGCAAATGAAAAGTAGTTGTCAGAGAAAACATACCATGCGCCCAAAGAAACGATTAATACAAGTGGCATTTCACGCTTTAGTGTTGTCGATGACACCAAAAGAGGACGAAGAAGTGCTGTAATACCTAGTACTAATAAAATATTAGTGATATTTGATCCAACGGCATTACCAACGGCAGTGTCGGTTTTACCCGCAAGTGCTGCAGAAGCTGAGACCATCATTTCTGGTGCAGAGGAGCCCATAGCGACAACGGTTAAACCAACAATTAAAGTAGGTACGCCAAAGTTTTTTGCCAGCGCTGCGGCGCCATATACAAAGCGATCTGCGCTCCAAACAAGCCCAGCAAATCCAAGAATCAAAATGACAAAAGAAGTCACCATTACATTACGCCAATTATTCAATATCAAATTTACTTAAATAATATCAAAAGCCAGCTTGAAAGTATAAATAAAAGAATCAGGTCAAGTTGTTAGTAAGGGGGGGGTTAGATATTATGCTAACCTGTGTTTTTCTTGCTTAGGTTGTTATTACATAGAATATTACAAAATTTTACGATTTGTTTTTTCCATCTGAGTACAAAAAGCTTTAAAATAGAAAAAGTAGTGAAAATGATAATGGAGAGCGACTTGTCGCAACCAATAGTAGAAATCAAGGATGTAAGCTTTTCAAGGGGCGATAGAAGCATATATAAAAATATGAGCTTCAGCGTTCCTAAAGGTAAGATCACTGCCATTATGGGGCCCAGCGGTATAGGTAAAACAACCATGCTGCGATTAATTGGTGGTCAATTAAAACCTGATAGCGGCACGATTTTATTTGAAGGTGATAATATCCCAACCATGACGCGCAAAGAGCTTTATGCTGCGCGTACCAAAATGAGTATGTTGTTTCAAAGCGGCGCATTGTTTACCGATATGTCAGTGTTTGACAATATCGCTTTTCCACTTAGAGAGCATACCCGTCTTAGCGAAGATTTAATCCGTCTTGTCGTATTGATGAAACTTCAGGCCGTTGGCTTGCGCGGTGCACAAGACTTGATGCCTTCGGAACTCTCTGGTGGCATGGCACGACGTGCAGCCTTGGCGCGTTCAATAGCACTTGATCCAGAGCTCATTATGTATGACGAGCCATTTGCTGGACAAGACCCTATCTCAATGGGGGTTTTGGTCAAGCTAATCAAATCACTTAACCAAGTATTAGGCTTATCTTCATTAATAGTTACGCATGATGTAACAGAAGTTATGAGTATCGCGGATCATGTTATTATCATTGCTGACCAAGGTGTGATTGGAAGTGGTTCTCCTGAGCAAATGCGTAATCATGAATCGCCATTAGTGCAGCAGTTCTTAAAAGGGCTTTCAGATGGGCCTGTACCGTTCCATTTTCCCGCAGAACCTTATAATGATGAACTACTTGGAGTGCTTAGCTAATGTTCGATATGTTACAAAAGCTAGGTCAGAAAACATTTGGCCGATTTGCAGCGCTTGGTCGCTCTACCCAAATGTTAATTGGCGCGTTGTGGAACTTACCAAACTTTCGTAAAGGAACCCCATTACTTGTTCGTCAGTTATATATGGTTGGTTCGCAATCATTACTGATTATTATGGTATCAGGCTTATTTATCGGTATGGTGCTCGCGTTGCAAGGTTACACCGTATTGGTGGGCTATGGTGCTGAGGATAGTCTTGGGCCATTGGTTGCGTTAAGTTTACTTAGAGAGTTGGGGCCTGTAGTGACAGCTCTTCTATTTGCTGGACGAGCAGGAAGTGCGCTAACCGCAGAGATAGGCCTTATGAAAGCAACCGAGCAGCTTTCAAGCTTAGAAATGATGGCTATCGATCCACTTAAACGCATTATAGCGCCACGGTTTTGGGCAGGCTTTATCAGTATGCCGTTACTTGCATTGATATTTTCAGCGGTCGCTATAATCGGTGCTCACTTAGTGGGTGTAGATTGGTTAGGGGTCGATACAGGTAGCTTTTGGTCAATCATGCAATCTCAAGTGTCATTCCAGCAGGATATTTTAAATGGCATGATCAAGAGTTTTGTATTTGCCATCGTTGTAACCTGGATTGCACTTTATAAAGGGTATGACTGTGTGCCGACATCAGAAGGTATCAGTAAAGCAACAACAGAGACCGTTGTGCACTCATCTCTGGCTGTTTTAGGGTTTGATTTTATTTTGACAGCGGTAATGTTTACCAGCTAAAAAAGGTATAGATAATGAATTCACGGAAATTAGAAATTTTAGTTGGCTTTTTCGTAGCTTTAGGGATTGCAGCATTTGCAATGTTGGCATTGAAAGTGGCTAACGCAGGTATTAGTGGTAATGGGGATACTTATTTATTAAAGGCTAAATTTGATAATATTGGCTCACTAAAAGCACGAGCGCCTATCAAAGTCGGTGGCGTAGTTGTTGGCCGTGTTGAAGCAATCTCTATCCATCCTCAAGAGTTTTTACCCGTGGTTGATATGACTATTGATGCGCAATACCAATGTCGATTTTCAGACACTAGCTCAGTGTCTATTTTAACATCAGGTATTTTAGGTGAGCAGTACTTAGGCATTAATCCGGTTATTGCGCCTAAATCAGCTGAGCAGGCATGTTTAGGACTTGAAGTAACAAGCAATGATGGCGATTTAGGATTGGATGAGTTATTTGGTGTCGAGAGTAAAGCATTAAACGATGGTGACTTTATTACGGATACCAAGTCAGCGTTAGTACTTGAAGAATTAATTGGGCAGTTCTTATTCAACCAAGGTGGCGAGTAATTATTATGTTTAAAAAACTTTTAGCGCTAGTTGCATTTGCTTTTATCGCAACCAATGCAAATGCAAATACAGACCAAGTAAATTTAAAAGACCCATACAAAATGGTGCGCCAAGTATCGGATAATACTTTTCAACGTATTACCCGAGACCAGCCACTGATTGAAAAAAACAAAGAGCATTTACGAGTTATTGTTACTGAAGAATTAATGCCATACATTGATTACAAATACGCTGCCCTTCGCGTGTTAGGCAGCCATGTATCAAAAGTCCGTGCGATTAAAGATCCTAGCGAACAAAAACAAGCAATTGAAGATATCAAAATATTTATAGATGTTTTTCAAGAGTACTTAATTGCTACATATGCGGGTGTATTTACCCAATACACTAATCAGCAGGTTGAGTTTGCTCCTAGCCGAGAATTTGCCGGACAAGATGTTGTTCTAGTTAAAACCAAAATTGTTGACCCAGGTAAACCGGATATCAAAATTGACTTTAAGGTCCGCGAAGATAGAAGTGGTGAATGGCGTGCGTACGACATGGTTGCAGAAGGCATTAGTTTACTTGATGCAAAGCAAAGTGAGCTTCAAGGTATTCTTCGCCAGCAAGGTATTGAGCACGTAAGTAACCTGCTTAAGCAAAAAAGCCAGTTACCGGTCCAATTTAGAGGCGATGGTGGTAATGAGTAAAGTAAGCGTTACTCAAGTAACCGATCATGAGTTTCGAGTCAGTGGTGAACTGACGCGAAACTCAATCGCAACTGAACGGCTTCTTAATAAAAACTCACAAAGTAGCCATAAAACTTGGTATTTTGACCTTTCTGAGGTGTCTAGGGTTGACACAGCGGGCTTAGCTTGGTTAATTCACTCTTTCGCAGAATTAAAGCAGCAAGGCATTCGCCTTGAATTGCAAAATATTCCTGAACAGCTGCAAAATTTAATGCAGTTGGGGCAGGTTACAACCTTATTTGAGTGAGAGTTATGCAAACAAGCGAAGTCGAAACATTATTACGCGACGAATTACAATTAGCAGAAGTACATGTTAAAGCCAATGGTAGCCATTATGAAGTGGTTGCAGTGGGTGATTGTTTTGATGGCTTAAGCCGTGTTAAAAAGCAGCAGTTAGTATATGGTCCATTAATGAACACTATCTCTGACGGTACGATCCATGCTGTATCTATTCGTGCATTCACACCTACAGAGTGGAAGCGTGAACAAAAATTTATCTTACCGCAATAGTTAAGGCCTCCTAATGGATCAATTTGTAATTCAAGGTGGCACTGGCTTAGCTGGTGAAGTTACCATTTCTGGCGCTAAAAATGCCGCATTACCTATTCTTTTTGCTGCATTATTGGCTGATGGAAAAAGTACTTTCAAAAATGTTCCACGGCTACGTGATATTGGCACAACAGAAGCGCTATTACAGACGCTCGGTGCACAAGTGCTGTGGCAAAATGACCAACTTGTTATTGATGGTGCGACAGTAAATAAAACACTCGCACCTTACGAGTTAGTAAAACAAATGCGTGCTTCGGTTCTTGCTTTAGGGCCTTTGCTAGCTCGCTTTGGACAAGCTCAGGTTTCCCTTCCTGGTGGCTGTGCTATCGGTGCCCGCCCTGTTGATATCCATATCCAAGGTCTTGAGCGCATGGGCGCAACTATCAAGGTTGAAAATGGCTATATCAATGCCAGTGTAGAAGGGCGTTTGAAAGGCGCTGAAATCTTCATGGAAATGGTCAGTGTCGGTGCAACTGAAAACTTGTTAATGGCAGCGACTTTGGCCGATGGTAAAACGGTTTTAGAAAATGCAGCACGTGAACCAGAGATCACTGATTTAGCGGCCTGCTTAACCGCGATGGGCGCTAAAATATCGGGTGCAGGCACTAGCCGCATTGAGGTCGAAGGTGTTGAGAAGCTAAATGGTTGTGAACATCGTATTTTACCTGATCGTATAGAAACCGGCACTTTCTTGGTTGCGGCGGCAATGGCAGGTGGCGAAGTGCTATGTAAATCAACTGATTTCCATAGTCTTGAACCTGTTATTGAAAAGCTTCGCGCAGCCAATGCACTAGTCGAAGTGACCGATGACAGCATATATTTAGATATGCGTAACCATGAATTAAAAGCGGTTAATATTAAAACTATGCCACACCCTGGTTTCCCAACTGACATGCAAGCACAATTTACAGCGCTTAATGTTGTGGCTAATGGTAGTGCAACAATTACAGAAACGATTTTCGAAAACCGTTTCATGCATGTACCAGAACTACAGCGTATGGGTGCTAATATCCGTTTAGAGGGAAACACTGCAATTTGTGGTGAGACCGAAAGCTTAAGCGGTGCGCAAGTGATGGCAACAGATTTGCGTGCTTCGGCGAGTTTGATTTTAACCGGAATTGTAGCCAAAGGTGAAACTATTGTAGATCGTATCTATCATGTTGATCGTGGTTACCAACGTATTGAAGATAAGCTCAGTGCTTTAGGTGCAAATATTAAACGTAGAAGTAGTTAATAGCCTAAAACCTAGGTCCTAGCTTCTAGGCCCTAGGTTTTACAGTTCCGTTTCAAGTTCGGCCACTTTGACCATCACTTTTAAAATTTCCCCACTTCGATAAAGCTGAAACTCAATCTCATTTCCAGGTTCAGAATTTCCTATTAACGTAAGTGTACGTTGCGGGTTACTGACATCTTTCCTTGCTATCTTAACGATTATATCTTGCTCTTTTATACCAGCCTGCCATGCAGGACCAAAAGGGTCTAGGCTTGTTATACGAAGCCCTGCAACGGGAGTATAATTGTCGCTTACTTCTTTACCAGTATTATCAACAGCAGTGCCTGTGAAGCCTAAATAACCTCTTACAACACGGCCATGACGGATTAGTTTATCCATTACTTCTTTTGCTAAAGAATAGGGCACAGCGAAGAAAATACCTTGGATATCCAAATTTTCACGTGTTTTAAACTGCGCCGAAGTGATCCCCACCAAATCACCTCTAGAGTTAACCAACGCACCGCCTGAGTTTCCTACATTTATAGCGGCATCCATTTGTAACAAGCTATTGAACGGGCTGTCAGTGATTTTTTGTTTGCCTGTTGCGCTGATTATTCCTTGGGTAATTGTTTGCCCTAAATTTAGTGGATTTCCTATAGCGAGTACTACATCACCCACACGTGGATTAAAGTTATTATTCACTGGGATAACGGGCAAGTGCTCAGCATTAATTTTTAATAACGCCAAATCGGTAATTGTGTCAAAGCCAATAAGTTGCACATCAAAAAAGCGGCGACCATCAGTGAGGATCACCATTATTTGATCAGCATTATTGATCACATGGTAGTTAGTTAATATATAACCATCTCTCGACATGATGACTCCTGAGCCAAGCTCTTGAACTGTATTTTGGCGCTTGTATCGAGGTTGACTAGAAATGCTTTCTGAAAAAATGGTGACAACCGAGGGGCCTGCTCGTTCTACGGCGTCTGAAAAACTCAAATGTTGACTGGTTATGGCACTTGGCAAGGCAACATTCGGTAAAAGGCTAGCTCGCATAGTTGGACTAAAAAATACCACTAAGAAAGCAATACCGAGACCAGCAAATAAAGGAGGAAGTACAAATTTAAAAAATTTCAGCACGATATTCTTATTATTAAGGGGCAATCCCTTTATTTTGGCACAAAAAAAATAACAGCGGCAAGTGCCGCTGTTACAAATTCAGTTATTTAATCAATATTTGTATTATTGAATCAGTACAAACACAGATTCTCGGCCTCTTTGCACACCAAGAACAATATTACCTCTCGTGTTCTCGATGATTTTGTTCATGTCTCTGATGTTTTCTACACGTTGGCGGTTAACTTGCATAATGATATCACCTTCTTCCAAGCCAACACGTGCGGCAGGTGAGCGAGGGTCAACGGAAGTCAGCTCAACACCCTTCATGCCATTTTTTTGCGTGCTTTCTAACGTTGCACCTTGGAATGCTGGGTGTAATTCATCACCTGAAGCGCTTTGGCCAGAAGCACCATCAAGAGTTACATTAACTATTTTTACTTTACCGTCACGGTAAATACCTAGTTTCACTTTTTTACCTTCGCCTAGTGTCGCAATCTTACTGCGTAGTTCATGGAATCCGCTTATATCAGTACCATCAACACTAGTAATTACATCACCTGCTTTAATACCTGCTTTGCTAGCGGCAGAATCATCCATTACTTGCATGACATAGGCCCCTTGCTTAACATCGAGTTTCTGTGCTTTAGCCAGACCAGCATCCAGTGGGCGTCCAGAAATACCTAAAGATCCTCTGCGCGTTTCACCATGTTCAATTATTTGATCAACTAGGTTTTTCATCATATTCGATGGAATTGCAAAACCGATACCTACATTCCCACCTGAAGCACCTAAAATAGCGGTATTGATACCAATTAGCTCACCGTTTAAGTTTACTAATGCACCACCAGAGTTACCTTGGTTGATTGCGGCATCAGTTTGAATGAAATCTTCATAACCTTCAATATTTAGGCCGCTGCGGCCAAGCGCACTAACAATACCTGATGTTACTGTGTGGCTTAAGCCAAATGGGTTACCGATTGCGACCGCAAAATCACCCACACGCAGTTGATCTGAATTAGCTAGTTTGATTTCGACTAAGTCATCAGCATCAATTTGTAATAACGCAATGTCAGATTCTTTATCACTGCCGATCCGTTTAGCTTCGTACTCGCGGCCATCTTCAAGTGTAACAAGCATTTTTTCTGCATCTTGCACAACGTGATTATTGGTTACTACATAGCCCTCATCAGCATCAATAATAACACCAGACCCTAATCCACTAAATTCACGCTTTTGGCTGCGTGGCTGAGGATTACCAAAAAAGAAGTCAAGGGGATCGGCGCGTCTGCGTACTTCTTTAGAACCTGATACTTGTATACTCACAACACCTGGGGTGATTTGTTCTAGCATTGGGGCTAAAGTTGGTAATTGTTGACCATTTACTGCAATTGGCATTTTTGCCATTGAAACTGCAGGGGTTAATAGTAGGCTCGCAGATAGAACAGCTGCGCTGATTAACGATAATTTCATTTTCATAGTCAAGGTTTACTCCACATCACAGGAAAAGTAAAAACTAAAAAGGCTGCAAATAGCAGCCTCATTAAGGTATAGATATTATATAAAGCTGTTATATCTAAAGACTATGGGGTCAAAAAAAAGTTCCTCAAGATGCTTTCGATTCTTCCGAAACTTTGTTGTCACCAGCAAATAAACCAGATTCACCCGAGACATAATCAGCAGGCTGAGCATTGGCAGATGAACGGTCGCTTTGACGCTCCTTTAAAGAGCGTTGAAGCTGTTCTGTGGTTTCTTTTGAGAAAAATGGTTCAGCAGGGTGCTGCTTTTTATCATTAAGTAATAACTTATTTGTTTCATCAACATGGTTTAAAAGCTGATCATAATTGTCTTTCATGCGATTTACTAGCTTACCGGTACTTGCTAAGTGATCGGCAACATCTTGGCGATACTGCTCTAGTGCATGCTTAGCTTGCTCTGCTTGTTCTTCTAGTTCATCTTGCTTAAATTGTTTTTTAGTCACAAAAGCGCCCAAAAAGAATGCTGCTACGGCAACAATAACAATAATACCAATCCAAGTAACGGTGCCCATAAATTCTACCCCTTTGGGAAATAAAAACGAAAAAATTGCGTGTGTAATTAATAAGTTTAGTTTGTGCTTAAATAACCTGAGCTCAGGTTAAATAAATCTTACTATCTCTAATATACCCCGAGTTACGATGCGTGTTAATATATTGCGCAAATTAAACCGTGTTTTATTGTAACTACCTATGACTCCTTGGCAAAAATACCAGCAAGATTTACAGCGTGATGATTTTGTACATGATGCTGCGCAAGAAAATGCAGTGCGTCATTTACAGCGACTATACGATGACTTAACCGCTGCAAAGCCAGCTGAAAAAGGCTGGTTTGCAAAGCTATTTAATAAAGATAGCACGCCAGCTATAAAAGGCCTGTACTTTTGGGGAGGTGTAGGACGCGGTAAAACCTACTTAGTTGATACATTTTATGAAGCGCTACCTGGTGAGCGCAAGATGCGTGTTCATTTTCATCGCTTTATGCACCGAGTTCATGACGAACTTAAAAAGTTAAATAATAAATCAAATCCATTGGAAATTGTTGCGGATATATTTAAAGCAGAAACAGATATCATCTGCTTTGATGAATTTTTTGTGCAAGACATCACCGACGCTATGTTGCTGGGTGGGTTAATGGAAGCGTTATTTGAACGTGGCATTGTTTTAGTGGCGACTTCTAATATTGTGCCAGATGAGCTTTATCGCAATGGGCTTCAGCGTGCACGTTTTTTACCTGCGATTGCATTAGTTAATGAAAATACTGAAATCGTTAATGTTGATTCGGGTATTGATTATCGCTTGCGCACACTTGAGCAAGCTGAAATATTTCATAGCCCACTAGATACAAAAGCCGATCAGAACTTGTTTGAATATTTTGATAAGTTGTCGCCAGAGCCGGGCACCTTGGATACAGCCATAGAAATTGAAGGGCGGATGATCATAACTCGCAAGGTATCAGATTGTATTGTGATGTTTGATTTTCCTGAACTATGTGAAACGGCCCGCAGCCAAGTGGACTATATGGAAATAAGCCGTTTGTATAACACGGTTATTTTATCAAATGTAAAACAGCTTGGACAAAGTAACGACGATGCCGCGCGCCGCTTTATAGCATTAGTTGATGAATTTTATGAGCGTAATGTGACACTAATCATCTCAGCAGAAAAACCGATCACTGAACTTTATACTCAAGGGAATCTAAACTTTGAGTTCAAACGCTGTATTAGTCGATTACAAGAAATGCAGTCACTAGAGTATCTTGCAAGAGAGCATTTAGCTTAATGAACCTGAGCTTTGGTTAATTAAATAGAGCACTTAAATTTCTTGCGGAAAAAACAAGCGCTAGGTAGCAATGTGGTTTAAGTGCTGGTATACTCCCGCGTCTGCCACGTTGCGTTCTATTGCCTTCATTAGCTTAGCCTCTTTTGAATGGCGCAAAAGTCTTAAACTCGAAGGGGTTGGAGCAAACATTTAGAGCGGTAATTAATAATAATTACCTGTGGTTTTAATTGAAAAACATTGGATTTTTATAAATGAAAACGTTTGTTGCTAAGCCAGAAACAGTAAAACGTGACTGGTACGTAGTTGACGCTGAAGGTAAAACTTTAGGTCGCATCGCTACTGAAATCGCTCATCGCCTACGCGGTAAGCACAAAGCTGAATATACTCCACACGTAGATACTGGTGATTACATCATCGTTATCAACGCGGAGAAAGTTACTGTAACTGGTAACAAATTCAAAGATAAAGTTTACTACGCTCACTCTGGTTTCCCAGGTGGTCTTAAGTCTACTACTTTTGATAAACTTCAAGCTGCAAAGCCTGAAATGATCATCGAAAAAGCTGTTAAAGGCATGTTGCCACGTGGTCCTTTAGGCCGCGCTATGTACCGTAAACTTAAAGTTTACGCGGGTACTGAGCACAACCATGCTGCACAACAGCCTCAGGTTCTAGACATTTAAGGAGCACTATCATGGCAAATCAATACTACGGTACAGGTCGTCGTAAAAGTTCAAGTGCTCGCGTATTCTTACGCCCAGGCACTGGTAACATCGTAATCAACAAGCGCTCTTTAGAAGAGTACTTTGGTCGCGAAACAGCACGTATGGTTGTTCGTCAAGCTCTTGAGCTTGTAGATATGACTGAAAAGTTTGACTTACACATCACTGTTGCAGGTGGTGGTACTACAGGTCAAGCTGGCGCAATCCGTCACGGTATCACTCGTGCACTTATGGAGTTTGACGAGTCACTACGTCCACAACTTCGTAAAGCCGGTTTCGTTACTCGTGATGCGCGTAAAGTTGAGCGTAAGAAAGTGGGTCTTAAGAAAGCACGTAAGCGTCCACAGTTCTCAAAACGTTAATATTACGTTTTACAGAATTCCAAAAACCCAGCCTCGGCTGGGTTTTTTGTTTATGGATGAAAAAGTTAGCGATAAACACAGTGTTATCCTATACACCGTAGCGTGGGTTGAGTATCACCAAACCTACGAGCAAAAACCCCCCCCCCCAAAGCTCGATGCATCCCTTTAAAACGGATTGCAGTAAATTTGAGAAACTCGCACTTTTATCAAGTAATCAGCAAACGAGTATTAAATATACGCCTAATAATTAACCTGCTTGGGCCTTTACTGCGTATAACTTTAAAAAAAGTTCAATAATAATCATAATAAGTGTAAATCCATCAGTTAATTGATGGATTTTTTTGCTACAATTGTCTGGCAAGTAATGTGAGTGAGTTCAACAGCACCATGTGCAGTTTATCTGCTTCCTCTTAGTGAGGTTGATCTTGGTCAGTATATTGTTTTTGTAAAAGTTATATCATAGAGACGGCTCTATGCTCGAGCTAGCTTAATTAGTTTTTGATAAAGTCAGGATTATTCGAGCATGAGGCTGTTAATAACCTTGTTTTAATAATGGGTTTTAATTATGATCGCTTCTATTTTAAAATTTCGAAAAATTAACCTGCTGTAACTGATGTTCTCAATATAGCAAGTGTTGGGAATCATAGTGGAGATAAGTGGATGAGCAATGCGCCTGTAGACAATGGCCGACGTCGCTTTTTAACCATAGCTACCTCTGTTGTTGGTGGTGTTGGTGCGGCTGGGGCTGCTGTTCCTTTTATTGCGTCTTGGAATCCAAGTGAGCGAGCTAAATCTGCGGGTGCGCCTGTAGAAGTAGATATCAGCAAACTTGAGCCAGGACAATTAATACGTGTCGAGTGGCGTGGTAAACCTGTATGGGTTGTATCACGGACCCCAAAAATGCTTGAGCAGATGAAAGCTCACGAAGGTCAACTTCGTGATCCGCAATCGCAAGAGCCACAACAATTAGAATCATCAACGAATGATTTTCGTTCAATACGTCCAGAGATTTTTGTCGCTGTTGGTATTTGTACGCATCTAGGGTGTTCACCTAGCTTCCTACAAGGTGGCTTTGGCGAAAAAGTGGAAGGGACTGAAGACGGTTTTTACTGTCCATGTCATGGTTCTAAATTTGATATGGCTGGCCGTGTATTCCAATCGGTACCAGCACCATTAAACCTAGAAATTCCACCATATACTTTTCTTGATGAGACCACTATTTTAGTGGGCGAAGAACAAGGGGTGGCCTAATGTTTGGTAAAATTGTTGATTGGATAGACGACCGTATCCCAATGACACGTGTTTGGAACATGCATATTGCACAGTATCCAGCACCTAAAAACTTTAACTTCTGGTACTTCTTTGGCTCTCTAGCCATGTTGGTACTAGTAAACCAAATCCTAACTGGGATTTGGTTAACAATGAACTACGTGCCTTCAGCTGAAGGGGCGTTTGCTTCTATTGAATACATCATGCGTGATGTTGAGTATGGTTGGCTTTTACGCTATCTACATTCAACGGGTGCATCAGCATTCTTCATTGTTGTATACCTTCATATGTTCCGTGGCATGATCTACGGTTCTTACCAAAAGCCGCGTGAATTACTATGGTTGTTTGGTATGTTCATTTTCTTAGCCCTAATGGCTGAAGCGTTCATGGGATATTTATTACCATGGGGCCAAATGTCGTTCTGGGGTGCGCAGGTAATCATTTCTCTATTCGGTGCGATTCCGGTTATTGGTGATGATTTAACACTGTGGATCCGTGGTGACTACGTAATTTCTGGTGCAACGCTTAACCGCTTCTTTGCATTACATGTAATTGCATTACCATTGGTTATCGTTATCTTAGTATTCTTACACATTGTTGCACTACATGAAGTGGGTTCAAACAATCCAGACGGTATTGATAACAAACGTAAGAAAGGAACCGTGGCTGAAGAAGATAAGCCTAAATTTAAGTTCCATGAATACTATACTGATAAGAAAGACATTATTGATGCGATACCGTTCCACCCTTATTACACAGTAAAAGATATTGTGGGCGTGGTTGGTTTCTTAATCTTGTTCTGTTGGGTTGTGTTCTTTATGCCAGCGATGGGTGGTTTCTTCCTAGAAGCGCCAAACTTTGAAGCTGCTAACCCTCTTAAAACACCAGAGCATATTTTCCCTGTTTGGTACTTCACGCCATTCTATGCAATCTTGCGTGCAATCCCTGATAAGTTAATGGGTGTTGCTGCAATGGGCGCATCAATTGTTGTACTCGCATTGTTGCCTTGGATTGACCGTGGTTCGGTTCGTTCAGTTCGTTATCGTTGTGGTTTCCATAAATGGAACATTGCAGGTTTTGTTGTTACTTTTGTTCTTTTAGGTTGGGTTGGTGCTACACCACAAACTGATTTTAAAACAATTGTTTCGCAAGTCTGTACTGTGACTTACTTTATGTTCTTCGTACTGTTATTTGTTTACAGTAAGAATGAAAAAACTAAGCCATTGCCTGAGAGGTTAACGAAATGATGAAAAAACTACTTATTGGTTTATTCGCTTTATCAGTAAATGTTTTACCTGCAATGGCGGCAGGCCCGTCAGTTCCATTAATGGAAGCGGGTAACGACATCTCTGATCAACCATCTTTACAACGCGGTGCTAAGTTGTTCATGAACTACTGCCTTGGTTGTCACCAAATGCAGTACCAGCGTTATGAGCGTACTTTCCGTGATATTGGTATTCCAACGGATGTTGGACAAGAGCAACTTATTTTTGACGGTTCAAAAGTAGGTAGTCACATTACCAATGCGATGGCAAAAGATGATGCAGCAAAATGGTTTGGCGCTGCGCCACCTGATTTGACTAATGTTGCACGTGTTCGTGGAAGTGATTGGATTTATACTTATTTAAAATCATTTTACAAAGACGAATCTCGTCCATTTGGCGTAAATAATACGCTGTTTCCATCGGTAGGTATGCCGCACGTCCTGCAAGAATTGCAGGGTTTGCCAACACCTATTGTCGAAGAAGTTGAAGAAAACGGTCAGAAAGTGACTAAAATCGTCGGCATTGAGACAGATGGTAGTGGCGAAATGAGTGTGGATGAATACGACCAAGCGGCTCGTGACTTAACCAACTTCCTTGAGTATGTAGGTGAGCCTACACGCCTTGAGTCTGAAGCGTTAGGTATTAAGGTAATTGGATTTTTAATTATCCTATTTATCTTGGCATTCATGCTGAAGAAAGAATACTGGAGAGATGTTCATTAATTTTGAACATATTTAAAGGTAATTTTGCAATAGGGGCTTAAGCCCCTATTGCTGTTTTAGTTATATAATGGAGGTAGGCATGGCCGTAGCTGCCAATAAGCGCCCTGTAATGACCCTTTTTTCTGGTGCTAACTGTATGTACAGTCACCAAGTACGTATTGTACTTGCAGAAAAAGGTGTAAGTGTAGATATTCATTTGGCTGAAAAGGATAATCTGCCAGAAGCACTTCACGAAATTAACCCTTACGGTACAGTGCCAACACTGATTGACCGTGAGCTTGGTTTATATCAGGCAAACATCATCATGGAATACCTTGATGAACGTTTTCCTCATCCTCCACTAATGCCTGTTTACCCGGTAATGCGTGGTCGTAGCCGTTTGATGATGCACCGTATCGATACTGACTGGTATAGCCTAGCGGCAAAAATCTATGCTAATGGTTCAGAATCTGCTCAAGCACGTAAAGAGCTAACTGAAGCATTGCTTGCAGTTTCAGCAATTTTCACTGAAGCGCCATACTTTATGAGCGAAGAATTCAGCTTAGTTGATTGTTACTTAGCACCACTGTTATGGCGTTTACCAGAGCTTGGTATTGAGCTAAATGGTGCGGGTTCTAAAGAAATGAAAGAGTACATGATACGTTTATTCGAACGTGAATCTTTCCAAGCTTCTTTAACGGAAGCTGAGCGTGAGATCCGTTTGTAATGACATCTAATCGTCCTTATTTGCTTCGTGCATTTTTTGATTGGATTGTTGATAATCAATGTACACCACATCTAGTAGTGAACGCTGATTTTCCTGCAGTGCAAATTCCAACACAATTTGTCCAAGATGGTCAGATTGTTTTGAATATTAGCCCGTCAGCCGTTACGCAGTTTTCGATGGATAACCAGCAATTGAGTTTTAATGCTCGATTTGGTGGTCAACCAATGCAAGTATATGTACCAATAGGTGCTGTACTTGCAATATATGCACGTGAAAACGGTGAAGGAACTGTATTTACCGCTGAAGAGTTTTTAGAGGACGAAGACGATTTTGCGCTACAGCCAGAGCCGGTTGAACTAGTTGATGAACCGATCATTGATGAGCCTGAGTCACCTAAACCTGACAAGAAGAAAGGGTCACATTTACGTGTTATTAAATAAGACGTGAATAATTAAAAAAGCCGCTTTATAGCGGTTTTTTTGTGTCTGAAAGATTATAAATATTGTAGGTAATAGATTTTACATACCTGTTTTGAGTCTTAATACACACTATTTGATAAACTTTGTTACATATTAAAATCGTTTGCCAATGCCCAGTCATATATTGTTTTGTTGATCAGGTTTAATATAGTGGATGCAAATAGGTTGATGAGGTTTATCGCTTCTACGAATTCAATCAATAATTAATAAACGAGGCTTTCATGAAAAAAGTAACGCTTACGGCAGCTAGTATTGCACTGGCATTAGGTTTAGTAGGGTGCGGGGAAAAACAACAAGCAGAAATGGTAGCACCTCAAACGCAAGTCCAGCAATTAGATTCAGGGATAGAACTGGCTAATATGGATAAATCAGTTCGAGCGCAAGATGACTTTTACTATCACGTGAATGGTCAGTGGTTAGAGACAACAGAGATTCCGGGTGATAAATCTAATTATGGCTCTTTTACACAGCTATATGACGACTCTCAAAAAGCAATGAAGGCTGTATTAGAAAATGCAGCAGCGAATAAGTCTGTTAAAGCTGGTACTGACGAGTTTAAACTAGCCGCATTTTATAATAGCTATATGAACGAAGCTAACCGTGAAGCGCTTGGCATTCAGCCTTTAACGCCTGTGTTAATGAATATTGATGAAGTTAAAGCTAAAAGTGATTTGGTCATGTTAATGGCCCAGTTACGTATTCAAGGTGGTAGCGTACCGTTTGGTTGGTATGTTAACAATGACGCTAAAAATTCAAGTGAATATGCTCTTTATGCTTATCAGTCAGGTTTGGGCTTACCTGATCGTGATTACTATTTAAAAGATGATGAAAAATTTAGCAAAATACGTGAAGAGTATAAGGCATACATTACTGCTGTGCTTGAACGAGCAAATGTAGAAAATGCAAAAAATGCCGCAGATACAATCTTAGCGTTAGAGAAAACCATTGCACAGGCACAGTGGAGCAGAGTGGAAAGCCGCGATGCAACTAAATCTTATAATAAGATGAGTATATCTGATGCGAGTAAGCTTACAGGTACATTTGATCTAGAAGCATATTTTACAGCCTCAGGTGTGGACTCAACAGATATTATAGTGGGGCAGCCTAGCTACTTTGAAAAGTTTGCCGGTATTTATAGCGACACGGATTTAGATACGTGGAAAAATTATCTGAAATTTCATTTCGTTAATAATTATGCAAGGCTGTTAAACAAAGATTTGGTTAACTTAAACTTTGATTTTTACAGTACCACCTTGCGAGGTGTAAAAGAGCAAGCTCCACTGTGGAAAAAAACGGTGGATGCCTCTAACAGTGTGTTGGGCGAAATTTTAGGCAAGGTTTACGTTAAAGAAAACTTCCCGCCTGAAGCCAAAGCACGAATGGAAGAGTTAGTCGATAACGTGATTCTAGGCTATGGTGTTGCTATTGAAAACCTAGAATGGATGAGTCCTGAAACAAAATTAGCAGCCAAAGAGAAGCTGGACAAGTTCACGCCTAAAATTGGTTATCCCGACAAGTGGAAAGATTACTCTAAGTTGGAAATCAAATCGGATGATTTGGTTGGAAATTATATTCGCTTTAGTGAATGGTCATACGCAGATATGACGGCGAAGCTTGGTCAACCTGTTGATCGGTCTGAATGGCATATGACTCCACAAACGGTAAAC
The DNA here is from genome assembly GCF_054960735.1 of Pseudoalteromonas sp. RWi3. Lineage (NCBI taxonomy): Bacteria > Pseudomonadati > Pseudomonadota > Gammaproteobacteria > Alteromonadales > Pseudoalteromonadaceae > Pseudoalteromonas > Pseudoalteromonas sp. RWi3. Next base: position 19,503 of record NZ_JBHNYL010000011.1, on the reverse strand, counting down.
GCGTATTACAACCCGGTTAATAATGAAATAGTATTCCCAGCAGCAATATTACAACCACCGTTCTTTAATTTAGAGGCTGATGATGCAGTAAATTATGGGGCAATCGGTGCTGTTATTGGACATGAGTTAGGGCATGGTTTTGACGATCAAGGTGCTAAATATGATGGTGATGGTAACTTGCGCAACTGGTGGAGCGAATCAGACCTCAAACAATTTGAAGAGCGTACAGCGCAGTTAGTTGCACAATATAATGAATATAAGCCATTTGAAGATGCAGCTGTCAATGGTGAGCTAACATTAGGCGAAAACATTGGTGACTTAGGTGGTTTAACCGTTGCCTATACCGCATACCAATTATCATTAGGTGAAACCAAAGCGCCTATCATTGATGGGTATACTGGTGAACAACGCTTCTTTATGGGTTGGTCACAAATCTGGCGTCGTAAATACCGTGATGAAGAGTTACGCAACAGACTGATGACTGACTCTCATTCACCGAGCCATTATCGCGTTATTGGTATTTTGTCTAACATGCCTGAGTTTTATCAAGCATTTGATGTCAAAGAAGGTGACAAAATGTACATAAAACCAGAAGAACGAGTAAAAATTTGGTAATAATGTTGGAATAAATACCAAGACGTTCATGCTTAAGTGTTTAAACGGTGGCCTATCAAGCCGCCGTTTTTATTGTGTAGCTGTTATTTCCTCTAGGCGTTCAGCTAGACCTATTATTGAAAGGTGGTACAATTCTTCCCAATAAAAATAATATGAGTTAGTCATGGAAAAAAGTAAACACTCGCTGAGTTTGGTTGTACTTGCCGGTGGTTTAGGTAGTCGCTTTGGTGGTAATAAGCAAATTGCAGAAGTGGCTGGACTAGGTTGTACAATAATGGAATTGAGTATCGCTGATGCACACTCTGCGGGAGTTACTCAAGTAGTACTTGTCATTAACCAAAATGTTAGAGCTGAGGTTGAAAACACAATCTTACCTCGATTACCACAAGGGCTAGAGGTGCTACTTGTAGAGCAACATATTGATTCAGTCCCACAGCGCTTTGTTGATTTAGCTAGCAATAGAGTTAAACCTTGGGGCACAGGTCACGCATTATTATGTGCTAAAGAGCACATTAAAAACCCAGCTATTGTGATTACTGCAGATGACTACTACGGGGCTTCGTCATTTAAATTACTCAGTGACCATTTTAAATCTGAACAAAGTTGGGCCATGGTCGGATACCCTATAGAGGCCACATTATCAACACGAGGGGGTGTTAACAGAGGCATCTGCCAAGTTGATAGTGGTTATTTACAAGGGGTAGAGGAGTATTTAGATATCACTCAAAGCGATACGGGGTTAACAGGATTAAATCCACTCGGTGAGCAAAAACAAATAGCGTTGGGAGCCTTAAGCTCAATGAGTTTTTGGGGCATTACTCCTACTCTACTTGAGCGTTTGGAGCATGGTTTTGTTGAGTTTTTAGAAATGGATGACAGCGATGTCAAAAGAGAGTATTATTTACCCGATCAAATACAGTGGTCAATCATTAACAATAAACAAAAAGTGCGCGTTTATACGGCCCAAGAGTCGTGGTATGGCGTGACTTACAAGTCTGAGTTACAGGATGTTGCAGGGAAATTATATGAACTACGCCATGGATGAGGTAATCCCATCCCAGCCCTTTTCTGGGCACGAAAATAGTGAAATAGGTATGAAGTTAGACCCAGTTGCGGTGCAGTTGTCAGAAAGCTTTGGGCTTGGCAGTCAATGTGTAAGCATTAAACCAATCGGTAATGGCCATATTAATAGCACCATGCTATTAACGATGCCTGAGAAGTCATTGGTAGTACAGAAGTTAAACACAGAAGTATTTCCAGAGCCGGAGATGTTAGTTAAAAATGCTCGACTTATTGAGCGTCATTTAACTAAAAAACACCAATCAGGAAATTATGAGTTAGACATCATTAGGCATGTACCTACTCAGTCAAGTGATTTCTTAGTTGACTGCGATCAAGGTGTGTGGCGTGCTCTCGAATTTATTGGCGGCAGTTATAGTGAAGATGTAGTAGCGAATACTTCACAAGCAGAAATTGCCGCCAATGCGTTTGGACAGTTTGCAGCAGCGCTCGAGGATTTTGATGCTGAGCAACTGCATCATGTTATTCCTGATTTTCATAATTTAGCAATGCGCGGCAAAAACTTCAAAGCAGTGATAGAGCAAGATCCGGCATCACGTTTGGCGAGTTGTCAGTCAGAAGTGGACTTTTGTTTATCTCAGTTTGGTTTGATTGATGAATTAAAAGCTCTGGCAGGAAACGTACCTGTTAGGCCATGTCACAATGATACAAAAATTAATAACATGTTGTTTTGTAATAAGTCACATACGGCCAAGGCTGTTATTGATTTAGATACTTGTATGCCTGGATATTGGTTGTATGATTTTGGCGATATGGTGCGTACTTTTTGTTCTCCAGAAGAAGAAGATTCAACTAATCTAGATAATGTACGTGTGCGCGAAGAGATTTTTGCAGCTGTGGTAAAAGGCTATATTGAGCCATTAAAAGGCCTAATTACTGACGAAGAGAAGCAAAGTTTCTGGTTGGGTACAAAAGTGATGACCTTTATGATCGGCCTGCGCTTTCTTACGGATTATATTGATGGCGACAATTATTTTGCGACAAAACACGCAACACATAACCTTGAGCGTGCGCAAAACCAATTTGCACTTTACCGTGATATCATCGCTAAAAAGCAAATACTCAAAGCAATCATAAGCGACGTTTAATTAATAAGCCTAGCGTGTCTTGCGCTAGGCTTAACTTCTCATTCCTCAGCTCACCGCATATTCTTGCTAATTACCTTGGTCTACTTTACCTCTACAGCTATCTTAGGTAAGTTAAACTTAGGTTTATCAAGGAAAAAATAATGAAACAGTTTAATCGCCGCGACTTTCTAAAAGCCGCCAGTGCAGCTGCCGCTGCTAGCGTTGTTGCCGGATGCGCAACATCTAATACTCCCATAATTCCAGCGCAACAAGGGCAGTCAGTTATAGGCTTAATAGCACCAAAAATGGATGTTGTTCGGGTCGGCTTTATTGGTGTTGGCCAGCGAGGGTTTGGTCACGTAAAAAGAATGAGCCACATTGATGGCACTCAAATTGTTGCAATATGTGACACCCATGATGAAGTACTTGAGCGTTCAGCAAACTATCTAACTGAAAATGGTTTTATAAAGCCAGCCTTATATTCTGGGGCTGATAACGCTTACCAAGCAATGCTCGAACGAGATGATATCGACATTGTGATTATTTCTACACCTTGGGCTTGGCATGCCCCGATGGCAATAGACACAATGAATAGTGGCAAACATGCATTTGTTGAGGTGCCACTTGCGTTAACAGTAGAAGAAATGTGGCAAATTGTTGATACGGCAGAGCGTACACAAAAGAATTGTATGATGATGGAAAACGTCAACTATGGTCGTGATGAGTTGATGGTCTTGAATATGGTTCGTCAAGGTGTATTTGGTGAGCTATTGCACGGCGAAGCGGCTTATATTCATGAGCTTCGCTGGCAAATGAAAGAGGTTACTCATAAAACGGGTTCGTGGCGAACGGCTTGGCATGCAAAGCGTGATGGCAATCTATATCCAACCCATGGTTTAGGGCCTGTTTCACAGTATATGAATATTAACCGTGGCGACCGCTTTGATTTTTTAACCTCTATGAGTTCACCAGCGCTTGGCCGAAAAGCGTACGCAGAACAAGAGTTCCCGCCTGAGCATCAACGAAACCAGCTTAATTATATTGCCGGAGACATGAACACTACACTTATCAAAACAGTGAAGGGACGAAGCATCATGGTTCAGCATGACACTACTACGCCAAGGCCTTACTCTCGTCATAATTTAATACAGGGCACAAATGGTGTCTTTGCAGGCTTTCCAAACCGAATCGCACTAGAAAAAGGGAGTGAAAAAAGCTTCCATGAGTGGGATCACGATATGGCTCCATGGTATAAAAAATACGATCATCCATTATGGCTGAAGATGGGCGAAGAAGCGCAAAGAAACGGTGGGCATGGGGGTATGGACTTTCTGATGTTTTGGCGCATGATTTATTGCTTGCGTAATGGTGAAGCATTGGATCAAGATGTATACGATGGTGCTGCGTGGTCAGTTATTTCGCCATTATCAGCTCAGTCAGTGAGTAATCGTAGCGACTCTGTAGATATCCCCGACTTTACCCGAGGCGCATGGAAAACAGCTCTACCTTTGGGTGTTGTTGGATAAAATAGTGTTTACTTTAGATTTGAAAAGGATAGGGTGTTTAGTAAACAACATAAACTTTGCGAACCTATAGCTAGCAAGAGATTATTGATTCGGGATAACTGTGCAATAATTGAAGCTACACTAAAAGGAGAGTGTCCTATTGGTGTAGCTTCAGTAAAAGTACATGGTGTAATTAAGTTTAAACTTATTAATTCACCTCTTAACCTGAGTTCTGGTTAAATAGTAAATGCTAATTGAATACCTGCACCAAGCTCGTTGTCATTAGCTTTTTGAGCTGTTACATCTAAACGAACGGTACCAAACGGTGAGAAACCAAGGCCAACACTTACAAAATCATCCTGCTCGCCTTTGAAGTCATGTGAATAACCTGCGCGAAGTTGTACCCAGTCAAAACCATTTAGTTCTAGACCTACCCGGGCATATTGGCTTTTTTCTTCAAGGCTCAAACGTTCTGCTGCATTTAGGTCAACGTCTGCTGCAAATGTAACCGTGTCATTTGTATAAGCAACGCCTAATTTAAACTCTGGCCCTACGGTATAGAGCGGAGTCAGGCCTCTATGGGAGATCGCTTCAAACTCATTTTCAATTAGATTGGTAGCCGTGAAACCAAGAGTAACGTTTTCCATTAACTCTGTAGCTAAACCAAAGTCGAGATTAAATTGGCTATCTGACTTAGTGTAATCATTGGCGTCAAAGTCGTCTTCATCAAACTCATCAACACTTGCGACATAGTTAAAAGTATCAACCTGTTGAAACTTAGGTGTTAAACTCCAATAAACTGTTTGCTCAGAAAAGTTATATTGATTGGTATAAGAAAAACCTACATCAGCGATATAAGCACCCACAAATTGGGTTTGTGAATCGATATTTTCAAGTTCTTCCGCGGTATCAGCATTGGCGATAATTACTAAATCGTTATCGTTAATCATTACGTTAGCAACAAGATCAAAGTCAGCATTTACAAAAAGCGAAAATCCACCTGCCTGAGTTGGAATCGCTGTAGCTGCGGCAATATTACCTTCAACAAAAACCTGACCATTTAAGCGGGCTAAATTGGTGGCAACTTCAGCTCGTGTACGTTTTAATTCCTCTTCAGAAAATCCACCATTTTGGAAATTACTTTGCTCTAGTAAATCAGATAACTTGTCAAAGCTATCTTGGAATTCATCTATAGAGTCAAATAGCTCGTCTTGATCTTGAACCTGAAAATTCACGCTTGGCAATAAAATACCAAAGTCATCATTTTCTTTTGCAGTTTTTTGCAGCAGAGCAGGGTTAGCAATACTTGCGGATAAATAATTCGATGAAGCAACAGATGTGCCGCCCATGGCATGAGATCGAGTATCTGATGCTGCAAGTGCAGCTGACGAACTAAGTGCAAGTAGAGTCAGTGAAAAAATGGCTTTCACGCTTGTTTCCTTATATAAACGATTTGAGAGACTTCTGAACAAATATTTTAGGTCGCGATTTTAGCAGTTATATAGGCTATAACTAGTATTTATTGCAAAAAACGGCACTTTCTGCAGGAACTGTAAAGTATCATTTTTTAAATTTATTAAAATTCATCGCATTGTTATTATTTGCACTTTACACTTAGTATCCATACCAAAGTTAAGGAAACAAAAATGATCACCCAAGGCCACACTTTACCCGCAGTAAGTTTAACTCAATTAACAGAAGATGGATTGCAAACCCTCAGCAACAATGAACTATTTGCTGGCAAAAAAGTAGTGCTATTTGCGGTACCTGGTGCGTTTACTCCAACGTGTTCTAATGCGCATTTACCTGAATTCATTGCGCTTGCAGATAAAATTAAAGCCAAAGGCATTGATGCTATTTATTGCGTATCAGTAAACGATGCTTTTGTAATGAAAGCATGGGGTGAGCAGCATAATGCGCAAGCAATTGATATGCTTGCGGACGGTGATGCAAGTTTCACTAAAGCCCTTGGCTTAGATAAAGACACAGCAGGGTTTGGCGGTGTACGCTCAACGCGTTATGCAATGGTTGTAGAAAACCAAACTGTGACTGGTTTGTATGTTGAGCAAGATAAAGAGTTTGCAGTGAGCCGTGCTGAGGCAGTGTTAGCTTCACTTTAGCAAAAAAGCCGAGCAAAGCTCGGCTAAAAATTACCAGGGGAACTGGATAAAGAAAAGCCTAATAAACTTGGCTTCTCTTTTATTACTTAAGGTTGATACTGTGCATCAATTGTTAAGCCTGAGAATGTTCTGTAGGCGTTAACGCTCATGTGCCAAGTACCTGCTTGTGGGTTGCTAAATGTACATGTTTCAGCATTACCATTTTTATATGGACGACAATCATAGCTTGACGATGTTGGTTGGCTACCAAACTTAACAAATAAGTCAGCATCACCTGAACCGCCTGACGTTGTCACAGTAAAGCTTGCCATACCTGCTGGCACATCTAACGTATAATGTTTCCATTGGCCTGCATTTGCAGATACATTTTCAACTGTACCGCCACCTGCTTGTGGAGTACCTGAACCACCGCCAGACGTTGTTAAGTTACCAACTAAACTTACGCCAGAATACGCAGAGTAACCGCGTAGCATTACGTGGTAAGTACCCGCTGCTGGGTTGTCGATAGAACATTCTTCGCTGTTACCACCTTTATATGGACGACAATCATAAGTTGACGTTGTAGGAGCGCTACCTGCGCGTACATATAAGTCAGCATCACCTGTACCACCACTCATAGTGAAAGTCACATTAGTTGCACCGCTTGGAACAGTCATTGTGTAGAAAGTTTCGCTGCTAGCAGCGCCATTTAAGCCGGTTTGTGCTTGGCCATCTAGCAACTCATTACCGCCTGGTTGTGGTGGTGTACCACCTGTTGCAGCAGCTACAGCTGCGGCAGCATCAACAATACCTGTTCCGCAATTGTTACATGTTGCAGCAAATGAACGAGTTGTTGATTTTAAAATGCTTTCAATTTCATCAGGCGTCGCAGATGGTTTAGCTTGCTTAATAAGTGCAGCTACACCAGCAACATGAGGTGCCGCCATAGAGGTACCTTGAGAGTAATGGTAGCTATCACTTGAAGGACTTGATGAACCTGAGTTATGTGTTGAAAGTACCCCCTCAGAATCATTCGCAAAACTTTGTGCGCCACCAGGTGCCGCAACATCTATATTGCTACCGTAGTTAGAGTAGTAAGCACGACCACCGTTACGACCAACTGATGCAACATTTACCACGCCGCTACAGTTACCTGGGTTATAGTTTGCAGAGTTATCATTGTCATTACCAGCCGCAATAACAACTACCGCACCATTACCACGTGCTTGGTTAATTGCAGACTGTGTTGTTGAACTGCAAGACCCCGCGCCGCCTAAACTCATATTAATTACATCTGCAGGGTTTGCATTACTCGGTACGCCAGATACAGAGCCACCCGATGCCCAGATAATACCGTCAGCGATATCTGAAGTTAAACCACCACACTTACCAAGTACACGAACAGGAACAACTTTAGCGTCGTAAGCAACACCAGCCACACCTTCACCATTGTTAGAAACAGCTGCAACAGTACCCGCAACATGAGTACCATGCCAGCTAGAACCTTGCGCACCATTGTTACCACATTCGCCTGCTGCAACAGCATCACCTGGATCGCGTGCATCATTATCACGGCCACCGCCATCATTAGCTACAAACGTATCAGAAATCATATCGTAGCCGGGTAAAATATTACCGTTTAAATCAATGTGCGGACGATAACCAGTATCTAGTACCGCAACGGTAACACCGCTACCAGTTGCTGTATCCCAGGCTGTTGGTAGGTTTAAACCACCTGCTTGTTCAAAGTAATGCCACTGATCTGAATAACGAGGATCGTTAGGCGTTGCAAAAGGCTTCAGCATTTGGTCAATTTCAATGTACTCAACGTTACCGGTTGCAATTACATCTTGCATGTATTCTTGTGCCTCAGAAGCGCTTAATTTTTTGTCTGCACGCATAACGTGGTGGTTAGATAAAGCCATTGCACGAACATACTGCGCTTTTACTTTACCTTTTTTGCTTGTAAAGTTTTTAACAAAACCTTGCGCTTTTTTGTTCATCATCTGTGGGCTAGCATCCATAGCCGAAAGCGTCGCCATTTCACCTGAGTTGTTTTTGTATTTAATAATGAAACGCGTACCCAGAGGATCTTGCCCTTGAAGCTTTGCTGTTGTTTCAGCCATTGACGGCATAATTGATTGGCTTGGATTAGCCATGCTGGTTGTTGCAGTAAATAGCGTACCCAATGTAAGTGCTAATGCACATTTTTTAAAACTTGTTGTTGTCATAATTATCCCTAGATTGTTATGTATTGCTTCACAATGAATTATTGTGAAGGGGTACAAAAGTAAACGATCTGTTAAAACTGTGAAAATAACGTTTCGTTATGTCTGTCTCTATTTTGGTTATATAGAGATGTTTATATGGCTAAAAAAATACTTTTGGCTTTATTTTCATGTTGCTTTATAATTATAAAGTACTGATTTTTGATGTGGCGATAATCCCGATAAAATCTTTATTGTTATTAATTTAATAGTTAAATACATCTCAGTTTGTCGTGCTAAGTTTGTTATAATTCAAAAAAATTTAGCGAGAAAAGTAAATGACCCAAGTAGATGTAATAGTGATAGGTGCCGGCGCCGCAGGTTTAATGTGTGCTGCACAAGCTGGTTACCGCGGACGCAATGTTACGGTGCTTGATATGGGTAAAAAACCAGGACGTAAAATTTTGATTAGTGGAGGAGGGCGTTGTAACTTCACTAACGAGAATGCTAGCCCTGATAATTACCTTTGCGGCAACCCTCATTTTGTTAAATCATGCCTAAGTCGTTATACCCAGCATGACTTTATTGAATTGGTCGATCGCCACGGTTTAGCCTATCATCATAAAACTCTGGGCCAGTTATTTTGTGATAACAGTGCCCAAGACATTGTTAATATATTGCTCACCGAATGTGAGTGGGCGGGGGTTAATATTGCGCTTCGTAATGAAGTATTAAACGTAGCAAAAACCGATACTGGTTATCAAGTAACCACAGAGCAAGAAACCTATCAGTGTGAGTCACTTGTTGTTGCTGCGGGTGGCTTAACAATGCCAAAGCTTGGTGCCACACCAATAGGTTATAAGGTTGCTGAACAATTTGGTTTGAACGTATTGCCAACAATGGCGGCACTTGTACCATTTACCTTGCACCAACATGATAAAGACCGCTTTGAAGGATTATCAGGTATTAGTATTCCATGTATTGTTAGTAGCGAAGATGGCACGACTTTTAAAGAAAATATTCTGTTTACTCATCGTGGTTTGTCCGGCCCTGCCATATTACAAATAAGCTCGTTTTGGCGTGCGGGTCAGGCAGTATCAATAAACTTATTGCCAGAGCTTGATTTAAAAGAGCAACTAGCAACATGGCGAGAAACCCAAGCACAAAAATCATTAAAAAATAGCCTAGCAACGATTTTACCAAAACGTTTTGTTGAAATATTACATGAAAGTAAAGCAATTCCAGATTGTAATATAAACCAGCTTACTCACAGCCAAATTGACGAGCTATCTGATTACATTCATAACTGGCAAATTAAACCTAACGGGACTGAAGGCTATCGCACCGCAGAAGTTACATTAGGCGGAGTAGACACCGACGAACTCAGTTCAAAGACCTTTGAAGCTAAAAAGGCTAAAAATTTATATTTTATTGGCGAAGTAACAGATGTAACAGGATGGTTGGGAGGCTATAACTTTCAATACGCTTGGAGTTGCGGTTTTGCAGCAGGGCAATTCTGCTAGGTTTGATATATGATATGAAGTGGTTTTTAAAGCTTAAATTGCTATAAACACCACTATAAAGCATTGTGGCGATTACTATTTAGGCAGTTGGCTTACAGATTGTTAAAATAAAGGTTTTTGCTAGTGACAAGCCAGTAAAAACTTTTTATACTGCAACCCGCTTTAGTCAATCAAGTGACTAAACGCTTCAAAATTTAGCTGTATATAACACGCTAATATATATGTGGCCCCTTAGCTCAGTTGGTTAGAGCACACGACTCATAATCGTTAGGTCCCCAGTTCGAGTCTGGGAGGGGCCACCACTTTTACACGCTTTCCAAGTAAATACCTACTAATAGAAATTACCCAGTGCTACCTCTGTGCTACTTTTCATATTAAGTCAAAACCTTAGATATCAAAAATATTTATACGTGAAAACTGCAAATTATTTATTCAAATTGTTTTAACTGAGTGTCTATGTATTTAGAGCTGAAATCTATTAACATACACTGAGATTCAATAATCATCAGGAATGTTTAATGGCAAAGTCAAAATGGACCGACTCTTCTTCTGTTAATGAACTTCTTTCTAGAATAGAGAAACTAAAATTAAAAGATGGCCAGCAGTGTGGAATGATCGCAACTAAAAAGAGTTTTAAGTCAGCTTTTAATTCGAAACGGTTTGATAATTACCTAATGCTTCTAAAAGAGTTAGTCCGATTTGATTCTGAAGTTCCTGATGCGGTTAAAGAGCAAATATTACATGATGCTATTTGGCACGCAGCTGATATGGAACAGTTGCAAAGTGGTTATATCGGAGGTCAAATAAAAAGGTTAGAAGCAGAGTATTTGGCAAAAGTATCAAAAAAATACTATTTGATTACTGCAGTATCTATCACTGGTTTAAAAAGCAAACGCTTGATTAAAACCCCTAAATCTATAATAACGATTTCGAAATATTTTCCAAAAAAATTTAAAAAAAGTTATGACTTTCAAGAGGTACATACGATGTACCCTAAAATTAATCAAAAATGTTACTCTTGGGTTGTTATAGAAGTGCGCGCAAGGTGCGAACATGCTGCAGCAGAGGTTGCGCTTGAGCAACTAGACTATTGGCGTGGAATATTTAATATTTTTTTTAATCATAACAATACTAGAACTTCGTTTGGGAAGCCTGCTCCAATCAACAAGATAACCAAATATCCATATCACTCACTTCATATTGAAAATGGTGATAAAGCTTCTCCTTTTTATTGGTTTGACCCAAATTTTAGCTATGAAGCTTCATCATTGAATGTTTCTAAAAGTTATGACAGAGCTAAAGTTTTTTATCATAAGCTATCTAGTGGTATTGAGGGTTGCGGGAGTCGAAAGTTTTTTATTGAAATATTGAATCGTTATTGTGTTTCCCTTGATACTGCAAATATGAATAGTTCATTTTTAGCTATGTGGTCACTATTAGAGTCATTAACATTTACAGGGAAAGAAAATTATGATGTTACAATTGCAAGAACATTAATTTTATTTAAGGATAAATTTCACCTTAGACTTGAGTTAGATCTTTTGCGAAAGAAACGTAATATGGCAATTCACAATGGACAACAATTTGAAGAAGCAGAAAATTATGCTTACTTATTAATGAATATTATTCATGAGTACATATTCTTTTTAGTGGAGGCTATAAGAAAAAGTAAATCCATTGAACAGTTAACGACTGTGCTAGATCTCCCTCCTGATAAGGCCAAACTATTAAAAGCTCGTCAGCAACTTGATGATGAAATAAAAAAATTAGATTTGCTTGAGGACCTTATAAAGATCGAAGGTTAAAGAATTTACCTTAAATAAACCTCAGTAATTTCAGCTCTGAAGTGACCTAGCTCTTGCGATACAGTTTCGAGAGCAGTTGCTCTACTTAAACCTAAACTTTTTAGCTCAGCCATTCTCTCTTGCGCATAGCTATGCCTAAGGCCATGACCGCCATTAGAAAAAAGAGTGTGCGGCTAGATGCTTTCGAGAATGAGCATGACCATTTATGACCACCACCAATATCATAGCGTTGTAAATAGTTTACTTCCCTATCACGTACGCCTTTGTTCTAGCATTAGTAGCTAATGCACTAGGTATTAATACATCTCGGATTAGGCCACCTTTGCCTTTCACTGTGTAAATACTACCTTCTCGACCAAGCCATTTACTGTCTAGCGCTGGACGGCTATCAGCTTTACGCTCTGATACTTTGGCAATTGTTAAAAACTCATACGATTTTTTATCAATAGAAAAACGAGAAGAGGCTGCCCAAACTCATAGGGTATATTCAGAATTTGAATCACTTGCTAATAGGCACTTAAGTGACATAATGAATAGAGAATCATAGGGCTTCATATGACACCAGAAGAATTAGAGCGACAGGCAATTGCCTATGCTAAAAATAATAGGACTCGTATAGCTCGCGAGGTAACAGATAAAGATCGGTTTCCTCCCGATAACAGGCCGGTTTCTGTTTTTATGGCAGGTTCGCCTGGCGCAGGAAAAACTGAAGCTTCAAAAGCTTTTTTAGATGAAATTGGTGCTGATAATGTACTCAGGCTTGATCCAGATGAGTTAAGAGAGCTAATACCTGGTTATACAGGTGATAACTCTTATTTATTTCATCGTGCTGTATCTTTTATTGTTGAGAGAACACTTGATCATGCTTTTAAAAACAAGCAGTCATTTTTGTTAGATGGTACCTTGGCAAGTTATGATGTTGCAGAAAAAAATATTGAGCGTTCTATTCGTAAAGGTCGAAAAGTGCTTATTTTGTTTGTGTACCAAAAGCCAGAGTATGCATGGGAATTTGTTGAAGCCAGAGAGAAGTTAGAAGGGCGTAGAATTTTACCAAATACTTTTATAGATCAATTTTTTGCATCACAAAATGTTATCAAGGAACTTAAATTAAAGTTTGGAAGTCAAATTAAAGTAGATTTATTGGTTAAGAATAACAAGGGTCGAACACGTTTTTACCATGATAATGTTCAGGCAATTGAGCATCATTTAGATGAAAAATTCACTAGAGAAGATCTACAGAGCCTGATAGAATCACCGTCTAGCTCAAAAAACGAGCTTTAGGAGTACCTATGTTTTCAAATTTAATAAAGCCAAAGCAAGCTCAAAATTCTAAGCTTTCAGACTTTGTACTTGACTCAAGTTCAAGTGAGAAAAAGCGAGTTTATAATCAAGTTATTGAGCGAGCAATTTCCTCTCAAGTACAGGTAGTAAACAAAGCACCTGTAGGTCAACGATAATTAATAAAAAGTCCCATATAGGGACTTTTTTGATTTAAAAGAAATTTATAAAATATCAACTTAACAAAGTGCTCATCAGCTCAATTTTTTGTTCCTTAGTTAAGCTTGCTAACAGACTTTTCATTTCACTCATTTGATCGTCAGGCTTTTGTTCAATCAAACCTGAATATTTGGCTATTGTTTCTGTTACCTTTTCTGCTGGCTCTTTAAGCTCTTCAGCGGTTAAAATTAAATAGCCAGCAGTTACATCACTTTTATCTGTAATATGATTTAGAAGGCGTTTTAGGAGGTACCCTGACACTCCGCTACTCTCAGCCATCGATGTAAATGTGCGCCGCAAATCATGCGAAGTAATTTTTATTCCTGCAATTTGGTATACATGTTTTAACGTTTTTTTAGGATCAGTTAGGTAGCCCTTTTTACTGTTTGTCCAAACACATAGTCAGATACCTTATATTCTTTTCGTCGATTAAATATCTCAGCTAATCGCTCTGTAATTGGAAACTCAACGTTCAATCCGTTTTTTGTATCTTCTAAAATGAATATCCTATCTTCAAGGTGTACTTGTGACCAAGGAAGTTGCAGTAGCTCAGATTTTCTTAGGCCTGAAAAGGTTAAAAACTCCAGATAATCACAAAAACCGACACGACTATTTTGACGATATTTAGCAGCTTCATTTCTTACTTCATATAATGCATCTACAAAAGGTTTTAGTTGTGAACGACGCAGTCTTGTTGTTTTACGCTTTACATTATTCCAGCTTCGTTTTTCAGAAAGTGCATCTACAGGATTTTCTGGAAATAATGAACGACCTTCTGAAGATTTGTATTCAGCTTTAGCAAAGTTAAATAAAGCACGCATTAGGCGCATGGTATAATTTGCCTGAGCAGGGCTTCTTGAGGTGATTTCTCGTTGGCGTTTTAAAATCATTGTTTGATTTATATCGGCTAGGCGCTTGTTATGCAAATCAGGTAGGTAGCAATCTATTTTTTGTTGATACCCCCTTTCAGTTATAGGCTTAAGATCTCTAGATTCAATATATGACTCAAAAGCTTCTTTGAGGGTAATAGAAGCTGCTCTAAATTGGCGCTTAAGGTCGTTCGGGTTTATACCCTCAGCAATATCTGCCATTACTTTACGAGCCATTCGCCTTGCATCATTGAGTGCAATTGATGGAAAGTAACCAAGGGTGATATTAATAGGAGTATCTCTCTCTGGTATCTTTTTATAAACTCTAAATGATTTTTTACCAGCTACGCTCACATCTAAAATGAGTCCTGACAATAGACTGTCATAATAGCGAGTGCGTTTACCGTTTGATTCTATCTTTTCAAGCGACAATTCTGTGAAGCGAAATTTTGTGTCTGACATATGGTGCTACCTCTGTGCTACTTTGAACGTAAAATTTAACGTTCTGAAATACATAATGATTTATGCATCAGAGGTAGGTTTTATTCAATAACCCTATGATATAGCTATGAAAATTAGTAAATAGTTATATTAAAGAGTAACTCGTAGTAAGTCTTTGTTTTGCAACTCATAATCGTTAGGTCCCCAGTTCGAGTCTGGGAGGGGCCACCACTTTTCAAAATTCATTTCTTTTCTAAAATCATTCAGTCTATCGATGGCAATAACTTTTTTAAATCCAACATCATCTTATATGCGCTGTCACCTGATATTTTAAATGGATTAAAATCACTGCTGCCGGAAAATTTAAGGTTAATAGGGCTGCTGCGGCTTGAACAAGGTACATATCCCATGGACCAGTTAGCAAATTCCCTAACAGCAATCTCATCATAGCAAAGTAGGGTTATGTCAGTGTGGCGTTCATCATTTAAAATTCGTTTATAGGTTTGATTTACTTGCGCACGAGATCCCTCTAAACATTGCAAGAAATAGTTACTATTAAAACATAACATACCTGTTATGTGATTTTTGATGTTATCTTCAGATGCTTTTTTGATAATGTGCTCAATGCTTGAGTTTGAAAAGCTTTCTGTAATTCGGCTTGCGTAAATTAAACGAGTAAGGAACATGGGTGCAGTCTTGTAGTTAATTACTGTCTTTAAATATACGATACTTTGATTAAAAAGCTAAAAAAAGTGCCTATTTAGTTACACTTTTTTTAGCATTTAGTCAGCGTAAGCACACTCATTATCGCTGTTAATTGTGTGATTGAGGTAAAAATAAAGATAATATTGCTGCCATTGCAATAAAACTACTTGAGATCCATAAACATGCTTCTAGCCCATACATTTGATATACCCAACCAGATAAAACAGTACCAATGAGTCTGCCCATGGCATTAGCCATATAGTAAAAGCCTACATCTAACGATACGCCATCGCTGTCAGCAAGGCTGACGATTAAGTAGCTGTGTAACGATGAGTTAATAGCAAATACAGCGCCAAATATGAGCAAGCCACCAATAATAGACGCTTGTATATAAAAATCATAATGTAGTGCTAAAGCAATCAGTGCTGGTATGGCCGTTAAGTAACTCGCCCATAAAAATGCGCTGCGGCCACTCGGAACTTGCCCTGACTTTTTCCCAGTAAAGGAGGGGGCAAAAGATTGCACTATGCCATAACCAATCACCCAACTTGCCATAAAGCCACCTACCCACCAATGATCCCAACCAAAGGTTGCGGCTAAAAATACAGGCAAGGCAACCACAAACCAGACATCGCGCGCGCCAAATAAAAACATCCTAGCAGCGGAGAGCACATTAATGGCTTTGCTTTTGGAGAACAGCTCACTAAATTTGGCTTTATTTTTAGCTTTGCCTAAGTCTTCTTTTAAAGCAAAGAGGCTAAATAGCCAGACCGCACTGAGCATACAGATCATACTAAGAATTGCGCCGTGAAACTCCAGTAAGGTGAGTAACAAGCCACCTAAAAAGAAGCCAACCCCTTTGAGTGCATTTTTAGAGCCGGTTAAAATAGCCACCCATTTATATAGCTGACCTTGCGCATCTTTTGGTACAAGGAGCTTAATCGCACTCTTTGCGCTCATTTTGTTGAGATCTTTGGCTATTCCAGATAGTGCCTGCGCTGCCATAACATAAATAACAGTGAGTGCATCAACAGGGACCATGAGCATGGCTAAAGAGGCTATTTGTAAGCCCAAGCCAATGTTCATGGTTTTATTGAGGCCGAACCGAGCGCCAAGCCATCCGCCCACTAAATTAGTGATAACACCAAAAATTTCATAAAACAAAAACAACATTGCTATGCTGAGCGGGCTGTAACCAAGCTGGTGGAAGTACAGCACTACAAGCATACGCAGTGCACCGTCAGTTAGGGTAAACGCCCAATAATTACCGGTAATTATTAAGTATTGTTTTATTTGTGGCGGAAGAGCTTTTAATCGATCCACTATCAACTATTCCTTATCGGCTAGGCCAACTTTACGCACAAGCTCAGCTGTACGGTTTGCATAACCCCACTCATTGTCGTACCACACGTAAAGTTTGACTTGTGTGTCGTTGATCACCATGGTTGAAAGAGCATCAATAACACTTGAACGAGGGTCAGTTTTATAATCGATAGATACAAGCGGGCGTTCTTCATAGCCCATGATGTCTTTAAGCTCACCCGCGGCGGCATCTTTTAGTAAGGTATTTACTTCATCAATGGTTGTGCCACGTTCAAGTTCAAACACACAATCAGTGATAGATGCATTAGTAAGTGGTACGCGAATCGCGTGACCATTTAATTTGCCTTTTAACTCAGGAAAAATATGCGTGATAGCCGTTGCTGATCCTGTCGTGGTAGGAATTAAACTTGTGCCACATGAACGCGCACGGCGTAAGTCTTTATGTGGTGCATCAATAATTGTTTGAGTATTGGTTATATCGTGAATTGTGGTGATTGAACCATGTTTGATACCAATCTTTTCATGAATAACTTTAACCACAGGAGCTAAGCAGTTGGTCGTGCATGATGCCGCCGTAACGATTGGGTAAATATCTTTATTATAAAGATGGTCGTTTACACCCATTACAACATTTAAAATACCGTCTTCTTTTACTGGTGCTGTCACAACAACGCGCTTTACACCTTGATCAAGGTAAGTTTGCAGTAGCGCTTTGGTTTTTATTTTACCAGAAGCTTCAATTACCACATCACATTGTGACCAATCAGTCTCTTGCGTTTTAGTATTTTGACTAAAGCCAATTTCTTTACCATTTATAATAATGGCATTGTCGTTATGGCTTGCTTCGTGATGCCACTTGCCGTGTACTGAATCAAATGTCATTAAGTGAGCGAATGTTTCAGCGTTACCAGCAGGGTCGTTAATGTGGACGATTTCTACATCATCCCAATCGAAAGCTGCCCGCATTGATAAACGACCCATACGGCCAAAACCGTTAATACCTACTTTAATTGTCATGGTTAAGTCCTTAATTTTATAATTGCGAGTTAAAGTAATTTAGTTGCTGTGTATTTCTAAGTGCTTTTGGCCTTATTTGTTGTACCTGTTGAATGATTTTGTCACGAGAGTAACCATGAGTAAGTAAAATAAGCGCAATTACTAAGCCTGTGCGACCTGTGCCGCCTTTACAATGCACCGCAATAGTTGCTTGGTTATTTACTGCGGCTATAACCGCATCTTTATGTAGCAACCATTTTGCTTCAAACTCTTTATTGGGGGCATCATCATCTATTATTGGCAGTTGCAGCCAAGAGATATCATGCTCAGCGCAAATAGTTGGGAGTGACTCGATGTTATTTTTCGTAATCTCATGATCATACATTAGGGTAAGTAGCATGCTGGTGCCTGCTTGTTTAAGTGTGATCACAGACTCTTCAAGGGATGCTTGTTTAGTACCAGGGCAAGGCGTAAAAATAAGCTTTGCGCCATTATCTAACGTTAATGTGTCAAACGGGTGAAGTTGCATTGTAAAATCCTATATTAGCGACAAAAGTCAGCTTTACTTGGACGGTTCCGCATGTTTGCGAGGTTGTCTAGGTTGTTGGCTATCAGTGTGAGGTTATTTTCGGTTGTTTCACTGAGCACTTTTTTGATCCATATAGGTAGGTCCGGATTAATTCTATAGAACACCCATTGGCCATGTTTTCTACCTGTAATAATACCCGCTCGCTTTAAAACAGCTAAATTACGCGACACTTTTGGTTGGCTGTCTTCATGTAGTGCTTCCATTAACTCGCATACGCATAATTCACCGTGATAATTAGTCAGCATCAGGGTTTTTAAACGTATGTCGTCCGTTAAGCACTTATAAAATGAAATAGGATCAATAGTAACGGTATCAAGAGCAAAGATTTGTTCATCAATATGCTGGCTTGATGTCGCCTTATTATTAGGCTGGTTTTTGCTTTCTAAAAGTAGAAACATCGACAAGCGATTGTTTAATTCACTTAATGTGGTCGCAAAAGGGTTATTACAGCATCGTTCTTTAGGGTCTGGGAAGTCCCAAGCGAGTTGTGCCTTGGCGCCAGGGAAGTTACGGCATTCTTTATTTGCTTTATCACAAAGGGTAATAACAAAGTCAAACTCTTGGCCTGAGAACTCATCGACACTTTTAGATTTAAGGCCATCTATTGTCAAACCAAACTTTACAAGTGCATCTAAAGTACGTGGGTCAATCAATTCTGGTGACGTGCCTGCGCTGGAAATATCAAATAACTCGCCTGCTTTGTGACGAAGTAATGCCTCTGCCATTTGTGAGCGAGCAGAGTTGCCAGTACAAAGGAATAAAACAGAACGTTTAGTTGAAGTTTGATTACTCATAAATAACACCTTACATTGAGTATGTAATAAAGTGTATATTCGTTTTTGTGCATATTCAAGTGTGAGTGTACTTTATTAAAGTAATAACTTTAGCTTTAATAGGGTGAATCATAGTTAGCTATTAAGTTAACTTGGTTCTTGGGGTTGTTTTTTGGCTAGTTTAGCTGTGTTTTTATGCTGTTCGTTTGAAAACCATACCAAATGCTAATTAATTACAAATAACTTTTAAAAAACGCTTGCGTAAAAATCTGTTCTCCCTATAATGCGACCCCACTGAGACGGCAGAGCAGGCAACGCTTAGCGAGGCAAGTAAGTCACTTAGTAAGTCGAGTAAAACTTAAGTTTAGATTTCTTAAAAAGTTTAAAATTAAGTGTTGACAAAAAAAAT
>NZ_JBHNYL010000010.1:0-145357 GCF_054960735.1 Pseudoalteromonas sp. RWi3 | reverse complement strand
CAACTCAGACTGCTTAAAACTTATGGCTTAACGCTTAAAGCCGACGGCTGACGGCTGACGGCTGACGGCTGACGGCTGACGGCTGACGGCTGACGGCTGACGGCTAAACCTTAAACTTATCTATCGCTTTGTGCAGTACTTTCGCCTGCTCTGATACTTCTTCACTGGTTTGAGCGTTCGTTGTGGCATGAGTTGACGCATCCTCTGCAATATCACGAATACGTACTACGTTTTTATTAACCTCTGACGCCACTTGGCTTTGCTCATCAATAGCGGCGGCGATATGTGTGCTCATCTCCATGATAGTTTGTACATCTTCGGTGATTGAGCCAAGTAATTCACCCGCTCTGGTGGCTTGTTCAGCGCTCTCTCCGCCTTGTGTACGGCACCGTTGCATTATGCTCACCACTTCTTGCGTGCGGCCTTGCAGAGTTGAAATAATACTTTCAATTTCTTTAGTCGACTCTTGTGTACGTTGGGCAAGTGAACGCACTTCATCCGCAACCACCGCAAAGCCTCGGCCTTGCTCACCAGCACGTGCTGCTTCTATTGCCGCGTTAAGGGCTAGTAAATTTGTCTGCTCTGCAATACCACGTATTACATCAAGGACTGATCCTATGGTTTCACCATCTTTTTCTAGCTGAGATACCACCGAAGACGCATCACCTAATGAATTAGATAACTGGTTAATATGATTTACTGTTGATTCAACCTCTGAGCGGCCTTTCTGCGCATTCAAATTGGTTGATTCAGCTTTTTTAGCTGCGGCTTCAGTATTGTGTGAAATATCTTGAATCGTTGCCTGCATCTCTGTTGCAGCCGTTGCTACCATATCGGCCTCATGCAGTTGCTCTTGCATGCCTGAGCTGGTTGCAGCGGTTGTTTCTGATAAATTGCCTGTGGCGATATTCAGTGTGGTCAACGCCGTATTTACTTCATAAATTAGCTTTTTAAAATCACCAATTAAGCTATTAAAGTCTACCGTCATTGTAGTTATTTCATCTCTACCTGACTCGCCAATAGAGATACTTAGGTCATTATTGCGTCTAATATCATTTATGGTGTGATACACGCGCTCGATAGGTTTAATAATTGAACGGCTCGTAAAGTAAACCAAAAACATAACAATTACGGCAGCGATTATAAACACTGCAATTGCGATCATTTGCGCGCTTTCTGCGGTATCGGTCACCTGTTGTTTAGTTGCGTTTGTAATCCTAGATACAACTTCATCACTCTTTTTAACACTCACTCTCATTTTACCGAGCGCGCCAGAGTCAAGATCTAGACCGAGTAACTTTTGTGCATCCACCAATGCTATAAATTTGCTTTCATAACTACTCAACAACGATACTAATTCATTACGAGTATTACTATTTATACTTGAGCTTTTAATTTGTTGCTCAAGGTCATTCGCTATACCTTCAAAGCGCGATAAATACTTCATATCTAAACGAAGCATAAAGTCTTTTTCAGCGCGGCGAAGTTGTAACATCAAGGTAAGTAATTGATAGTTATCTTGCTCATTTAACAGAGTTTCTATCTGGTGTACTGCACTTCGTAGCTCACCATACAGCGCATCTTTTGGGTGCAAACCAATTGCTCTTTGAAATTCAACTACGACCTGAAAATCATCGTAGTATTTTTGAGCTAGCACTCCAAATTGATTCACATCCGCAGTCGCTATCCCTAACTCGTTTGATAATACCTTTAGTTTGTCTAGTTTAAGTTGAAGCTGCTGATACTCTTTATCAAACAACGCTAACTTAGATTCATCTTTGTAAAATAAGAAATCTTTTTCATATTTACGCATTGATAATTCATGAATATCTAGCTCCTCCGCATACTGAATAGTTTCATTTAATTTCAGCATGACTCTTGCTTCATAAATGATGATAAATAACATAACTATCATTGCTAAACCAACAACGAGCGCATTAATTTGTAGTCGACGCTTTATCGTCAAGTTTTGGAGAATTGTCATCTACTGCAGCCTTTTAGTTAGGATCACTAGATTTTCTAGTAAAATGTTTAACCTATAGTGTAGATTATCCCACGAATTTATCACTATTCACTACAAAAAAATCTGGCCGATTACAATTTAGCACACTGATTTCCATAAGCTTTGATGTAATTTTTCTGTATTTCCCCATTGTTTATCGACCAACCAATTAACTAATGGCTTAGGGTCACTGGGAAAATTAATCCGCTTATGCGCTTTGCTCGCAATCCACTCATCTAACGCGCAGGGGTTTAAGTAACGCATAACGTGCGCAGCATTCATTGCTAATAATGTATGTGCATTGGCATCTTGTTCAAATTGACCCGCTAACGGCTTTAGTAACAATTTTTTACCCAATTTAAGTGCTTCACTTGAGAGCTCAAAACCCGCATTTGCAATTACACCACTGGTATTAGCCAAGTCATTTAAAAAGTCACTGCGTGATGGCTTACGCAAATGTATGTGTCCTTGAGAACTATTTTGTGCGCTGGGGTGGTAGCAATAAAATTCTTTATCAGGAAAGTCTTTTAAGTAGTCTATAACGCTTGCAAGCTCTTCAAAGGGTAAATAGACCAACACCTTATTATCTATACTCACTGGGTTATTATGCCAATGACTCGCAATAAAAGGAGGTATAATATTATCTGCAAACGGCTGCCAATGGACGCCTAAATATATATTTGCAGGTGCATAATAACGAATTAAAGAGCGATGCAGCAAAGCATTACCAGTCATAGGTACCTTAGGTGATAAAAAAGCTGCTTGGTGGCTCATGCCAATAACAGGCACGCCTTGTCGCTTGGCAGCCCAAGCTGAAACAGGTTCAAAGTCATTAAAAACAAAATCATAACCAGATACATCAAGCTGCTTTATGTCATGCACCAGCTTACATAATTTGGCATTTTTTACTGTGTCATAGCTTTTAATTTTGCCGTTTTGTGTTGAAAAAGATAAACCATGAAAGCGCCGGTAATCTGAAAACTCTTCCATGTCAAAATAGTCTTGTTCTGCGCGACCTGAAAAAACATAATCAACGTCAATTCCCATTTCAGAAAATGCATTCGCCATCACGCGCGCGCGGGTGATATGCCCATTACCAGTTCCTTGAATGCCATACAGTATTCTCATAGGTAACCCACCAACAAAATAGCCGTTAAACCACAACTTGCTCCCATTAAGGCCCCAAGCACAACATCAGCAGGAAAATGGACACCCAAAACAACGCGAGAAGCAGCAACACCACTTGCCCAAGCGAACCATAAACCAATTAAATCAGGAAAATAATGCGTAAGTATAATGGCAACTAAAAATGCACCTGCGCTATGACCAGAGGGCAAACTAAATTTATCACTTGGAATTATATAAGCGCCTTTGACTAAACAATCACAAGGGCGAATTCGCGCAAAACTTTTTTTCGCTACAAAGTAAATAGGCCTTTCAATCACAAAGCCCAGCAACAAAGTAATCGACAACATTTGTAGCTGTTGCGCCTGTCCAAACCAACCACATGCTAGAGCTAACACAACATATAAGCCTCCATCGCCACTTTTTGATAACCCCAAAGCAGAGTTTTTTAGCCATGTTGGTGAGTTACCATTAAATAGCTTTAGAAATAAGTGTTCATCCAACTGTGCCATTTTTTTAAATATGTTGTACTGACTCATGGTGTGACCCTTTTTTATACAATATTTTTAGCATAGGCGCTCAAAATAACAATTGGGTGACGCTTTTAAGACACTAATATTGCTTTTCCTGATTTAGCACAATTGCTGCTTAAAAATAGGCCAATTAACTACCATTAAGTCGTTGTTATTGCATTTAAGAGAGGTATACTGAGAACTCGCTCTTATATCTTTTAGAAGGATAGAAAAATGGATTACAGCACCTCTGATTTATGTGACCACTTCGCCGATGTGGTTGATGTGCTCGAACCTATGTTTATCAATTTTGGTGGACGTCACAGTTTTTGCGGCCGAATCAAAACCGTTAAATGTTTTGAAAATAATGAATTGATCAGGGAAATCCTGAGCGAAGACGGTGATGATTGCGTTTTACTTATTGATGGCGGTGGCTCAACACGCCGCGCACTAATTGATATTGAATTAGCGGAATTAGCTGTTCAGAACAACTGGCAAGGTATTGTTGTTTATGGCGCAGTTCGCCATGTTGACGAACTTGAAGAAATTGATTTAGGCATTCAAGCCATTGCGTCAATTCCTGTAGCAGCTGATAGCCAAGGAGCTGGAGAAGACGGCATTGGTGTTAATTTTGCTGGCGTTTCATTCTTTGATGATGATTTTGTCTATGCCGATAGCACTGGTATTGTATTATCTGCAGAAGAGCTTGAGCTGGAAGTCGTAGAATAATAAATGACTGACTATTTACATATCTACGACGAAGCGACTGTTAAACCTTGGTGTAGCAGTCGCTTGAATGAAAAAAAAGCCTGGCAATCTATTGCTCTTTTAGACACCCAAGTTAATCCTTTACAAGCACTGCAAGATGCCGCCCAATTTGGTATTAAATATGTACTTGTGGGTGTTTGCGAAGATATAGGCCCACGAGCAAATTTAGGTAATGAGGGAGCAACTGGTGGCTGGCATGCATTCATAAAACGTTTTCTAAATCAACCTGACAATCAATTTTTAGCCAACGAAAAAGTCTTATTACTTGGCGAAGTAGCAGTTGAAGACCTTTGCAAAGCTGCTGCGCATTTAGACAACAAAATACCTGAGCAACTAGGTCAACTGCGCGACTACTGCGAACAAATAGACAGTCGTGTAGAACATGTTTTAAGCTTAATATTTAATGCAGGCCTTGAGCCTATTATAATTGGTGGCGGCCATAATAACTGTTTAGGAATTATTCGCGCTTTAAGTAAGCATAAAAATAAGCCTATTAACGCAATTAATTTTGATCCCCACGCCGACTTTCGTGACTGTGAAGGGCGCCATTCAGGTAATGGATTTCGCTATGCGTATAATGAAAAATACCTGCACAATTACCATGTTATCGGCTTGCATGAACTAAAGAATAACCAAGCGATTCTGGATGCACTAGCCGAGGCAAACTTTCATTATGATAGTTATCAATCCTTACAAGTTAGACGCGAAAAGTCGTTAACAAAAGCCTGCCAACAGGCACTTGATACGCTTTGCGATCACCCGCTTGGCATTGAAGTGGATCTGGACAGTATTTCACTTATGCCAGTTAGTGCTTATACTAACTGCGGTTTTAGTGTGAGTGATGCTGAGCATTTTGTACATCTAGGGGCAAGTAGGCCTAATAGCTGTTACTTGCATTTATGTGAAGCAGCCCCAAACCAGCACCCTAGCGGTTTAAAAGCAGGTTTAAATGACGCAGCTCAAATAATAACAGCGCTGGTTAACGCCTACTTACAAGCAAAAGAGAGTTAATCTCTTTTGCTTGAGCACTTTTTATGAATGCTCTATTTGCCATTGTTTCAACCACGTGATCATACCGACACTGCTTAATGGGTGGCTGAAATAATAACCCTGAGCCGCAAATACGTTAAGACTATTGGCAAAGTTTAATTGCTCTTGTGTTTCAACGCCCTCACAGATAACTTTACTATTTTGTTGATTGTGCATTTCAACCATACCGCTTACTAAGCTTCGTATGTGCCCTTGTTGACTAAAGTCTGCCGTTAACGAAGGCGCCACTTTTACATATTCTACAGCCAAATTTGGCAGTTTAGCTAGCCATACAGGGCTATCGCCAAGGCCATCTACGCACATTTTTACACCTTGACTACTTAACCGTGCAACCATTGCCTTACCTTGTGCATCTAAGTTTAAAAACACCTCTAGTGGGCATTCTATAATTAAGTCTCCAGGCAATAGTTTATGTTCATTAAAGACCTGATCAATAAAGGATATAAACTCTTCATTTAGCATTTCAGAGCCAAATACATTAATGCTCAATGGCATTTTTATCCCTTCCATGCGCAGCGCCATTATGAGCTCAGCCGCCCTTTCAATAACAAACTCAGCTAACGGGTAAGCTAATCCCGCAATGCGAATATCATCAATAAACCGATTGGCTGATAAAATACCTTGCTTGGGATGCTGCCAACGTAGTAGTAATTCTAAAAATTCAATATTCTCATCTGCGCTACGTATAATAGGTTGAAAATAAAGCTCCAATTCACTTGAAAAATCAATACTAGCCAGTTCTTTAAGTCGCGCTTGTTGCTCTAATCGCTCTACCATCATGTGCTGTTGATACGCGACTATTTGCTTATTTGGCTGGCTATCGAGTGCTAAGTAAGCATGCGATATTAAACTATCAAAACTGACTTCATCCGTGTCGCACTTTACAAAACTGGCCCGCGCCTTAACTTCAATAGTACAGTTAGCCACATTAAAAGGCTTGAGTGTTGCGCCAATTATTCTGTCGATTAATTGCTCATGCAGGTGATTTTGGCTATCTAAGCTGCAAATAAAAGCAAAGTTTAATCCGCCTAGGTGTGCTAGCTTTTCAGAATTACCTAGGCTGACAACTTCGTCGAGCATTAAAAGCTCTTTGATTCGATTTGCCGATTGCGCAAGCAGTAAATCACCAAAATCCCGCCCAATATGCTGGTTAACCTCTGCAAACCCTTCTAATCGAATAATGACAAGTGCTCCGATATGAGGTGCCTCTTCTCGCCAATGATAAAAGTGGGCTTGTAATTGCGCACGATTAGGGAAGCTAGCCAAGGGTGATAGTGTTAGCGCATGTTCATTTACTGCGACGTTTGGCTGAGTATCACCTGAAAGCTCTTCATCAATAAAATACCCTGAGCTGGCGAGAATTAATGTTGCTACAACGAGCC
Organism: Pseudoalteromonas sp. RWi3; assembly: GCF_054960735.1. Taxonomy (NCBI): domain Bacteria; kingdom Pseudomonadati; phylum Pseudomonadota; class Gammaproteobacteria; order Alteromonadales; family Pseudoalteromonadaceae; genus Pseudoalteromonas; species Pseudoalteromonas sp. RWi3. Next base: position 138,518 of record NZ_JBHNYL010000010.1, on the reverse strand, counting down.
AGTGTATTGGTAGTGCAACTAACCCATTAGCAGCGTACAAGATTAAAAAACAAAGTGCGGCGGCAAAGCTAATACTGAGCATAGTCCAGTTATTTTGCTTTGATACGAGCCATACGTGGGTAACGGTCGCTAACGCTAAGAGTAATTCAATGTTGGGGAGATGAGAGCTTAATAGTGCTAGAGCAATAAAAGCGTTAATAATATAACTTAGTCGCAGTGTGGCTTGTTTAACAACGCATAAAGCACACACCATCGACATAAGAATAGCCCCGCTTAAAAAAACCGGGACTTGTGTATTTGTAAATAAAGCACTCCCTGCTACCGATTCAAATCCAGTATTTGTTAATAGTGCTAGTAAGGACATTAAATAAATACAACATATAATAGGTCTAATTAAGTCTACCTAATATCCACAGATTTAACAGTTTATTTACGCCCAATTGATAACTTAATTGTGCTGGGTGAGATATTTGCCAATGAGCAATGTCGGCTCGCATGCCCACTTTGAGTATACCACGGTCTTTTAAACCCAGTGCTGTAGCTGCATTGCGAGTGACTCCCGCCAAGGTTTGCGACGGTGTTAAGCGAAACAATGTACACCCCATATTCATCATTAATTGCAAAGAGCACAATGGCGATGTTCCTGGGTTAAAGTCTGTTGACAATGCAATTGGCACATTATGCTGTTGCAATAAAGCAATAGGGGGTTGTTTTGTTTCACGTAAAAAGTAGAACGCCCCAGGTAGAAGTACAGCCACAGTTCCAGCAGCTGCCATCGCTTTTACTCCTGATTCGTCTAAATATTCGATATGATCAGCTGATAAGCCTTTAAACTCTGCTACCAGCTCAGCACCTTGTTGGTTTGATAGTTGTTCCGCATGACATTTTACAGGCAGTTTGTGCTTGCTCGCGGCTTCAAATACACGACGAGTCTGATCATTGCTAAAGCCCACGTTTTCACAAAATACATCGACTGCATCAGCTAAATTTGCGGCAACAACTTGCTCTAACATCTCGTTGCAAACAAGCTCGATGTATTCATCACTTTTACCCTTATATTCAAGCGGTAATGCATGTGCACCAAGAAACGTTGTTTTGATATCAACGGGGTGGTTTTCGCCAAGTAACCGAGCAACTTCAAGGATTTTTATTTCATTCTCGCAATCGAGTCCATAACCAGATTTAATTTCAACGGTTGTTACACCCTCTGCGTAAAGTGCATTTAATCTGTCTTTTGCTAGCACGAATAACGCTTCGTGGTCAGCCTCACGAGTCGCTTTTACAGTGCTTGCAATTCCGCCACCTTGCGCTGCAATTTGCTCGTAGCTCACACCTTGCAATCGCTGCTCAAATTCTTCTGCCCGCGAGCCTGCAAATACCAAGTGTGTATGACAATCTATTAATCCTGGCGTAAGCCATTGGCCTTTGGCCGATATGGTCGGTGTTGCAAAAGCATCAAACGTGGGTAAGTCAGTTTGCTTTCCGAGCCAAGCTATATGACCATCTTTAATCGCTAAAGCGGCATTTTCAATTGCACCATAAGTATCATCAATGTCGCTATCCATCGTAGCAACATTAGCGTCTGTGATTAATAAATCCCATTCATGAGATGACGTATCTGCAATTGAATTCATGTGAGCACCCTTAATAATGTTTTTTATAGTTTAACAAGCCATCTTGTATATACAAGGTAATTGTGTCATCTTATATTTAACAAGCAATTCACAAGTAGTGTTTTTAAAACTAATGACGACGCCCAAATTCGCACAAATAAAGCAATTCATTGTTGATAATATTCGCTCTGGCGCATGGCTTGAAAACCAACGCGTGCCGTCTGAAAATGAGTTAGCAGAGCAGTTTAGTGTTAGCAGAATGACTGCTCGACGTGCTTTAAGTGAATTGACTGAGGCAGGTATTCTCACCCGAAGCCAAGGGCTTGGGACGTTTGTTGCCAGCTTTAAGTCGCAATCGTCACTGCTTGAAATTAAAAATATTGCTGACGAAGTGAAGGCACGTAATGGTAATTATAGCTGTACCGTGTTGGTACTTGAATCTATCAACGCGCTAGCCCCTATTGCAATTGCACTGGGTGTTGAAGCCGACAGTGTTGTTTATCGCAGTGTATTAGTGCACAACGAAAACGATCAGCCATTACAAGTTGAAGAGCGTTTTGTAAATCCTTCACTGGCAAGCAGCTACTTACAGCAAGATTTTACTAATTTAACGCCACACGAGTACCTATCAAGTGTTGCACCACTGACTGAGGCACGCCATACAGTTGAGGCCATTATGCCTACCAGTGAAATGTGCCAGTGGTTAAATTTATATCATGAAGAGCCTTGCTTACAGGTTATACGCCGTACTTGGTCATCGCACGGCATAGTTAGCTTTGCTCGTCTAGTATCCCCGGGTAGTAAATATCGCCTTGGTGGGCACCTAACATTTAAAAAATAATCTAAATATCAATAAAATGCGCTTAACTGCGTATTTTTTGAAATCAAACAGCTTGTATATACAACAGGAGCATATTATGAATAATAGACTTGACGAATCGCGCATTATCCGCGCCCCGCATGGTGATAAAATCAGTGCTAAAAGTTGGCTCACTGAAGCCGCTAAACGTATGCTAATGAATAACCTCGATCCTGAGGTTGCTGAACATCCTCATGCACTTGTTGTATATGGTGGTATTGGCCGTGCTGCACGCGATTGGCCATGCTTTGACAAAATCATCGAAACATTAGACCGACTTGAAGGTGACGAAACGCTATTAGTGCAATCAGGTAAACCTGTTGGCGTGTTTAAAACCCACAGCAATGCACCTCGTGTATTAATTGCCAACTCTAATCTTGTGCCTCACTGGGCAAATTGGGAGCACTTTAATGAGCTCGATAAACTTGGCCTAATGATGTACGGACAAATGACAGCGGGATCTTGGATTTACATCGGTTCGCAAGGCATAGTGCAAGGCACGTACGAGACCTTTGTCGCGATGGCTAAACAACACTTTAACGGTGAAGCAAAGGGCAAATGGGTATTAACTGGCGGTTTAGGCGGAATGGGTGGCGCACAACCCCTTGCTGCAACTATGGCGGGCTTTAGTGCGTTAGTGGTTGAATGTGATGAAAGCCGCATCGACTTTAGAATTAACACCCGCTATGTTGATGTAAAAGCCACTGACCTTGATCACGCACTAACCCTTATTAATGAAGCATGTGCAAAAGGCGAAGCCTTATCTGTCGGTTTACTTGGTAATGCCGCAGATGTATTTAGTGAACTTGTTAAACGAAATATCACCCCGGATGTCGTTACAGATCAAACGTCAGCTCACGATCCTCTTAATGGTTATTTACCGCAAGATTGGAGCATGGAACACGCCGCAACAATGCGTGAACAAGACCCACAATCTGTTGTAAAAGCAGCAAAACAGTCAATGGCTGTGCAAGTAAAAGCGATGTTGGCGTTGCAAAAAGCCGGCGCTGCAACGACTGACTATGGTAATAATATTCGTCAAATGGCATTAGAAGAAGGGGTAGAAAATGCCTTTGACTTCCCAGGTTTTGTACCTGCTTACATTCGCCCATTATTCTGTGAAGGTATTGGCCCGTTCCGTTGGGTTGCACTTTCTGGTGATCCAGAAGACATATATAAAACAGATGCTAAAGTTAAAGAGCTTATCCCAGATGATAAACACTTGCATAACTGGCTTGATATGGCCCGTGAGCGTATTCAATTTCAAGGGTTACCAGCACGAATTTGCTGGGTTGGCTTAAAAGACCGTGCTCGCTTAGCGCTTGCGTTTAATGAAATGGTGAAAAATGGTGAACTGAAAGCGCCTGTTGTTATTGGTCGTGATCACTTAGATTCAGGCTCAGTTGCCAGCCCTAACCGTGAAACTGAAGCGATGAAGGATGGCTCTGATGCTGTATCAGATTGGCCATTACTAAACGCACTTTTGAACACCGCTGGCGGTGCAACTTGGGTATCACTGCATCATGGTGGTGGCGTAGGCATGGGCTTTAGCCAACACTCAGGTGTTGTTATTGTTGCAGACGGCACAGACCAAGCCGCCGCGCGTGTAGGGCGTGTTTTATGGAACGACCCTGCAACCGGTGTTATGCGTCATGCAGATGCAGGTTATGATATCGCAATTAACTGTGCCAATGAACAAGGCCTAGACCTACCAATGCTAAATAAGGATTAATCATGTTTGAATACACTCTCACACCCGGCCAGCTTGATTTAGCGACATTACGTAAAATAAACCAATCGCCAGTTGCACTAACATTGGCCGCAGACAGCGAGATAAACATTGCTGCAAGCGCGCAAACAGTACAAGATGTTATTGATGAAAACCGAACTGTATACGGTATTAATACCGGGTTTGGCTTATTAGCCAACACCAAAATAGCTGAACATGAACTCGAATTATTACAGCGCTCAATTGTACTTTCTCATGCCGCTGGTATTGGTGAGTATATGGATGACAGCACTGTGCGTTTAATGATGGTTTTAAAAATCAATTCGTTATCACGTGGCTTTTCAGGTATTCGCTTAAAAGTGATTGAGTTTTTTATGCAATTACTTGCTGCAGAAGTCTACCCTTGCGTGCCAAAAAAAGGCTCTGTGGGCGCATCGGGTGATTTAGCACCATTATCGCATATGTGCCTACCTTTACTAGGTGAAGGCGAAATGCGCCACCAAGGTAAGCTGATAAAAGCCAGCGAAGGACTTGAAATTGCAGGGTTAGCACCACTCACTCTAGCAGCAAAAGAAGGCCTAGCATTATTAAACGGCACACAAGCATCTACGGCTTTTGCTTTACAAGGTTTATTCCGTACTGAAAATCTGTATGCACAAAGTTGCGCCATTGGCTCAATGAGTATTGAAGCTGCTATGGGTAGTCGCTCTCCTTTTGATGCACGTATTCATGAAGTGCGTGGTCAACGCGGGCAAATTGATTCTGCGGCTATTTTTCGCAACATATTGGACGAACATTCTGAAATTAGTGAAGCGCACATTGATTGTGAAAAAGTACAAGACCCGTACTGCTTACGCTGCCAACCTCAAGTTTTGGGTGCTTGTTTGACACAAATTCGCCAAGCAGCTGAAGTATTGTTGTGTGAATCAAATGGTGTGACGGATAACCCGCTCGTATTTGCTGATGTAGGCGATATTATTTCTGGTGGTAACTTCCATGCAGAGCCTGTTGCAATGGCAGCAGATAACTTAGCCTTAGCAATCGCCGAAATTGGCGCACTCGCTGAACGACGTATTGCCTTATTGATCGATTCAAACCTGTCGAAACTTCCGCCGTTTTTAGTTGAAAATGGCGGCGTTAACTCAGGCTTTATGATTGCCCAAGTTACGGCAGCTGCATTAGCGTCAGAAAACAAATCACTTGCGCACCCTGCATCGGTAGACAGCTTACCGACTTCTGCAAACCAAGAAGACCATGTATCTATGGCCACGTTTGCTGCTCGCAGGTTGGATGAAATGGCAGACAATACACAAGGCGTGCTCGCTGTTGAATGGCTGGCTTCTGCACAAGGCTTGGATTTTAGAGCGCCACTTAAAGCATCTGCTAAAGTTGAGCAGGCAAAAGCAACCTTACGCGAAAAAGTGAGTTACTACGATAAGGACCGTTACTTTGGTCCAGATATAGAAGCGGCCAACACTTTGCTAGCACAAGGTGAACTGTGTAGCTTATTACCTAAAAATGTACTGACCTCATTTTAAGTCATCACCACAGGGTTTAAATATCATATTGATAAGTAAACCCAAGTGACTCTATAGCCGAGCCATCAATAATTCGCTCGGCTTTTTCATGACTTGAAAACGTAGGAGGTTGTGTCCCATTTTTCTTGCATTTTTGTTGGTAGTAATCAACCTTGCTTGGATGCAATGGGTTAACCACATTATAAATTTGGTCGGCCACCTGCCAATGTTCAAACACTGAAACAATCGCGTTAATCACATCCTGCTGGTGCACCATGTTTACCACTTGCTGACTAGAGCTATTCAGCTCCTTACCTGCTACAAACTGCCCAGGATCACGGTTTGGCCCAACTAGGCCAGCTAAACGTAAAACTTTGCCGCCTGCATTTAACACACTTTGTTCAGCATCGAATAGCCTTTGCTGGCGCTCACTTGAGCAAGTAATAACACTATTCTCATCGTATATTTGCGCTTCTTGATTATAAATACCTGTGGATGAACACAAAACAAATCCTCGCATATTCATGCTTTTTGCAAGCGCTAAGCACTGTGTTAGTGTTGCTTGATAGTCGCTGTCTTTTTTTCGACTACGTGGGGGAATGGCACAAACCCACCACGCATCTTCTAAATCGAGTTGATGATCAAGGTGATTGTCTTTAAATTCCAACTGACGTAAAAAATCATAATCATGATCAGTACTTCTATGCGTTCCTTGCACTAACCAATTATGCTTAAGTCTATCAAAGCATAAAGCTTGACCTAACCAACCGGCGCCCAATACAACTAATCGCTGTTTATTTTCACCCATAAAATAACAAAATCCTTACAGTTTTGTAATATTCAACATATTTGTCTTACCTCATAATATAGCGAATAAGACAAAGATATGATTAGATACATACTTACAGCTTACTCTACTAAATAATAAGAATGTGTGCATCATGCTTAAAAACCTATCACTGCAAAAGAAAATATTATTCCTAATTGGGGGCACAATTAGTGTATTACTGATCATTGCATCAGCCTATTTTGTTAATCATATCGCCTCACTCTCTCGACAAGGCATTGAACGTGAAGCTCATAGCTACTTACAAAGCGAACAACTGTCCATGCAAGGATACTTTGCCAAATACGGCAAACTAGTAAGTACGTTTATTAATAACCCACACCTCGTTAATTGGTTTGATGCCTGGGAAAAACGCGATCAGCCTCTCGATAACGCGCCTGGTTATGATGAAGTTGATCAGGATTTTGTACGGATCAGCAGCAGTGACGAGAACGTTTTATCGGCATTTTTTGCTTCTGCCAAAACCGGTGAATACTTTAAAGAACACGAACGTACTACGCACTATAATGGTCAACCATACTATGCATACAAGCGTGGATGGTGGCAAGATGCACTTAAACTGAATCGACTTTATGTTGGCCCAATATCTGTTGATTTAACTACAGGTAATGCATCTGCGGTAGTTCAACAACCTGTATATAATCAACAAAACGAATTAGTTGGTTTTGGTGGTGTTGATTTACAGCTTAATAAAATCAATAAAATGGTTGAAGATATTCGCTTTAATGGGCAGGGCTATGGCTTTTTGCTCGATGGTGATCAAAAAGTGGTGCACCTTTCAAACCGCACTAATCATAAGCTATCTGTGACCGACGAAGGCCCTAATGGTAAAGAAGGTTTAGAACAATTAGAAAAGCAATTCAGTAACACCAGCGGCTTTAGCGAACTCAATCTTGCAATGAAAAACAACATACGTGGAGATGCCAGCGTTACCCTACAAGGACAAGAATACTTTGTTGTTTACGACCGTCTTCAATTAGAAGAACCTTACCTAAATTGGTACGTTGGTATTTTAGTGCCGCGCTCAATGATTGATGAGCCAGTTAATCAAGCCGTCGCTACCACAACCACCTCTGTTGTAATTATTCTTATAATTATTATCGCAATGATCGTTTGGGCCACCCATATGATCTCAAAACCAATTAAAACACTCACTAACATCATGCGTGATATCGCCTCAGGAGATGGTGATTTAACCCAAAAAATCACTATTGATAGTAAAGATGAAGTGGGCCAATTAGCTCTTCATATGAATACTTTTATCGATAAGCTTCGCGCCATGATGTTAGATACTGCCGCGCAGGCTGAGCAATTGACCAATGCGGCTGCTCAGTTAAAGTCTGTTTCTAAAAAAACCAATGACGAGATCCAGCAAGAAAAGCAACAAGTTGATAGTGTCAGTGCTGCGGTTACAGAAATGGCGACCACAGTAATGGAAATTTCGCGCAATGCTCAGCATACCAATAGTGCGGCAGAAGAAGTGCAACATATTACGGCTGACGGCGCCTCTCGTTCGCAAAACGCCCAAAGTGTGATGACTGCATTAGCTGATCACATTGGTGAGGCATCAAAAGTGGTTGCAGGATTAGAGCAAGAAAGTGGCAATATAGGTGCTGTTGTAGACGTTATTAACTCGATTGCAGAACAAACCAACTTACTGGCACTGAACGCCGCAATAGAAGCCGCACGTGCTGGTGAACAAGGTCGTGGCTTTGCGGTTGTTGCAGATGAGGTTCGCTCGCTTGCCAGCCGTACTCAAGAGTCAACAGACGATATTCGTAATATGATCACGCGCCTGCAACAGATTGCCCAGCAAGCATCCACCATGATGCAACAAGGTCAAGAGCGTGCACAAGGCTCAGTTACACAAACTCAAGAGGTACTCGACGCACTGAAGAATATTGCTGAATCAGTGACCAAAGTACAAGATCAGAGCCATCAAATAGCAACCTCTACTGAGCAGCAAACAGTGGTCGCTGAAGATATAAATAGCAGCTTATCGGCTATTAATAATTTAGTGAACAGTACCGCTGATCACGCCTTGGAGCTTGCCGATGAAGCACGCGACCTCAATGACCTTGCCAGCTCTCTCAATCATACGGTCAATCAATTTAAACTTTAAGCGACAAATAAGTGGGATAAAAAGAGTGCCTGGTGCACTCTTTTTTGTTGTAGATCAATAACGCTTTACTGCAATTTTTTATAATGACGCAAACTAGGGTCTGTTGACCTTTGCGGATTAAAATTTGTTCAAACTAGGAGCGGTTTAATCGCGGCGAGAGGTTTGTAACCTAGAGGGCTAAGTCAAAACCGAGCAACAAAGAGTAAATCGCCCCTAGGCAGAACCCGAAGGGCAGCGCCTGTTTGGCATTGATGCTGCGTTATCACCTATTTATGGGGAATAACCACACTACATAGGCGCTGCCTTGCCTAAATACCAAACAGACTACTGCAAATTTAACCATGAAAGGTCAACAGACCCTAAATATAAAGGTGCGCGTGATGATTAATTTACCCAAGTGGGACCAAAGCTTAATAAATAAATACAATGTATCAGGGCCAAGATATACCTCTTACCCGACAGCTTTATCCTTTAATGAAGGTTATCAACAACATGATCTTATTGATGCGATAGCGTCTTCATCCAGCAATAGCTTGTCTTTATATATACATATTCCGTTTTGTAGTCAGCTTTGTTATTACTGTGGCTGCAACAAGGTGATTACTCGCCATCAATCTAAAGCTGACCTTTACCTTGATTACTTAGAAAAAGAAATCATCGCACAAGCACCACTTTTTAATCATTATCAAGTTGAACAACTGCATTTAGGCGGCGGTACACCTACATTTTTAACCACCGAGCAAATGACTCGTTTAACGACCTTATTAAACCAGCATTTCAATTTTACTGATAATGCTGAACGAGGAATTGAGATAGACCCTCGCTCGCTCGCTGACGGCATGCTTATTCACTTACGCAGCCTAGGCTTTAACCGTGTATCATTTGGCATTCAAGACTTTAACGATGCAGTACAGCTTGCAGTTAACCGCCCTCAAAGTGCTGACGATGTTAAAGGACTTATTAGCCAAGCGCGTGAATTAGGCTTTTCATCGATTAATGCTGATATGATTTACGGCTTGCCACTACAAACACCTGCAAGCTTTAAAGAAACCATAGAGCAGCTGATTGAACTGAGTCCTGATAGAGTCTCCGTGTTCAACTATGCCCACTTACCAGATCGTTTTGCTGCACAACGAAAAATAAAAGACGCAGATTTGCCAAGCGCTCATGACAAACTCACCATGTTTAAAAATACGCTTGAGCAAATGACAGAGGCTGGCTATCAGTTTATCGGTATGGATCACTTCGCAAAAGCTGACAATGAGCTTGCTGTTGCGCAAAATAACCAACATTTACATCGTAACTTTCAAGGTTATACAACTCATGGAAATTGTGACTTATTAGGTTTAGGCGTGTCATCAATTTCACAAATTGGCACCTCTATTTTACAAAACCAAAAAGAATTAAAGCATTACTATAGTGCCATAGAAAACCAAGCAGGTTGTGCCGTCACAAAAGGAATGAGATTAAGCACTGATGACGTGATCCGCGCAGATGTTATTAAGCAACTGATCTGTCATTTTGAACTTGATATGCAGCATATCGCTGCAAAATATCAATTAGCCTTTGATACTTACTTTGAGGATTCGTTACAAGCATTAAAGCCATTACAAGAAGATGGCTTGGTTACTATCGAAAACCAACGTATTACCGTTACCGCTCGGGGTAATTTATTTATTCGTATTATCTGTATGTGCTTTGATGCACATTTACAAAAACAAATTAGTGTAACGCGATTCTCACGAGTCATTTAACACGCAATAAAAAAGCAGACCAAGGTCTGCTTTTTTATTGATTATATTAAGAGAGCGATTAATTAAATACTACATTTTCACTGCCAGGGGCTGCTTTAAACTCTTCAATAATTTTTTTACAATCGGCTTTAATTTGATCAGCGTGCGTTTCTTCTGCGCGCCAACGTGCCGTATCTTGTTTAAAAATTTCTTTCTTTGAATACTTTTTCCGTGCATCGTGGGTTGGCATTTCTTTTACCACTTCATACATTGCAAAAATGCCCGGGTAACGAAGCGTTAAATCGCTTTCTTGTGCAAAGCTATACTGTGACATTAGCACCCAAATACGCAAGCTCCCTTCTGAGAACTCACACTGCTCCTGCTCCATGGCGCGTGCAATAAGATGAATACTGTCTGCAAGCTTAGCATTACGTTCTAAACGCGATTTAGCCAGCTGATGTTGCTGTTTGACTTGCTCTTTCGCTATCTGCTCGTTTTGTGCTTTGAGCTTATAAAGCAATTGCCCTGCGTAAAACGCTAAGCCTGCGATGATCACAGCGCCCACACACAGAGCTAAGATCATCATATTCATTATTTATCATCCTCATCATCTAGCCACTCATTCGCTAGATCGTTTGATAAGTAACGATCAAAGTCGCTGTTACCTTGCTCTTCATATTCTTCATCATCAAATTCATCTTCTGGTTCATCTTCAATGCCCAGAATTTCGCATAACACTTGATGACGATCTATTCGGCTATTAAAGTATTTAGCATCTTTACCTGTTAGCATTTCACCTTGCTCATGGCGCTCAACAAGCTTTAGCAAGCGCTCATCATTCTCTAATGCTTCAAGCTCTTGCGCTGGTGATAACTCTGGCTCAGTGACTTTTACAAGCTCAACCTGAGGCTTTAGGTTGCGTTTCAATTCAACTACTGGCTCAGCCGCTTTCGCAACTAAAGGTACAGGCTTTTTACTGCCCACACGCTTGTCTTTATTCTGAGGGTTGCTACTTTTTGTTTCCTGCTCGAGCGCATCTACCGCGTTACGGGAGCCAGGTTTTGCACCTTTATGCTTTTTAACGCGCTGCTCTTTTAAAGCACGTATTTCCTTTAGCTTGTCTTGACTCAAACGAACCGGTCCGTTTGATGGAATTTTACGTGATTTTTTCTTTCTACTCATATCTTGATCGTCTCACTTAAGAGGTTTTGAACAACACACACTATGGCGTTGCGGTGCTGGCCTTGCCAGAAGAATTCGGTCAGTGCTGAATGAGGTTGGGTTACTCGACTACTAGCGCACTTTTTCGCTCGCTATTGTAACAGGACAAATAAAAAGGCGGTAGAGAAAACATCTCTACCGCCTACTAATCTGAGCGCCATAATTTTGGACACTTCTCCCTTCGACTTTTTAGTCTTTATTATTTTTATTATTATTATTGCTGTTCCATTTTGTTATTGTTATTACCTTCCCTGTAGCATTCCATTTTATTGTTATTATCAAACTTCCATGATTTTTTATTATTCTCGGTCTTCAATGACACTTTTTTAGTATTTCCTTTTAAGTACATCAATTGATGTAAATCCTCAATATTGACGCTAACTACTTTCCTTATAGCTAAATCCGTTTTGTTTTTATTGTTTGTTGCGACAGGGGATAATTTACGCATTAATAATTTTGTTACAACTAATTTATATATTTTTTCTTGTAAGAAACAAGTTGCAACATTATCAATGTAATAATTTACAATAACTTACAGAAAAATTTAAAATGAAAATAAGATTTTACTCACATATGACTATGGTCAATGTCTTACAAGATGATGGGGTAAAAGCGATGAATTTTAGATACAAAAAAAGCAGCGTGAGCTGCTTTTTTCACTAATATGTAGTTTAGTACTAGTTAAAAAACCAGTCTATACTACTTTAGTGTAGTCCACCTAGGTACTGAGAAAGTACTTCGATATCTTCATCAGTTAGCTTTTTAGCTATATCTTGCATCATACCGTTTAGGTCATTATTACGACTACCATCGCGAAACTTTTCCAGCTGCGATTTTATGTAACCTGGGTGCTGAAACGAGATCTTAGGAAACTTAGCCAGTGAAGAGCCATTGCCTCGTGGGCCATGACACGAAGCACATGACGGAATGCCACGCTCAGCGTCACCTGCTTTATATAGCATTGCGCCTACTTCAACTACATCTTTAGGTGTTGATCCTTCAGACATATTCAGTGACGAAAAGTAAACCGCTATATCTTTCATGTCTTGATCGCTAAGAGGCATTGCCATAGCGCTCATAACAGGATCCATACGACCCTCTTTACCGCCAGACGTCATACCCGATTTGAACTCGACTAATTGTTTATAAATGTAATCTGCGTGTTGACCTGCAATCTTAGGGTAGATATTAACCGGCGCATTACCGTCTGGGCCGTGACAAGCCGCACACGTTGCTGATTTTTCTTTACCTGCGTTTACATCGCCATCAAATGCTGTTGCGTTGCTTGCTGACAACGCACCAAGCAATATAGTTAAAGATAGTGCTATTTTTTTCATGGTGAATTCTCTGTTTCCGACCCTGTATCATCTACAATATGGATGTTGCGATTTATATATTCTACACGATAATAAATTCTCTGGCACGTTTTCTACTCATATTAAACTTATAAATTATAGGGTTTTGACCTAGATTAAGCTTTATTCACATGCTTTTGCTTTATTTAAGGCGCTTTACTTGTCTCAAATCCGCTTTTTAATGTGTTGGTAATAGTATAAAATACGCGCCCTGAGTAAACTTAGTTTACTTTTTATTCTTTTTCATTGTACTTAGGAAAGCCTGTGCTTAAATCTCGTATCAAATACAACACTGCGTCGTTCGTTACCAGCGCTCCAGATATCACTAAATTACCTGCTGATACGGGAATTGAAGTTGCTTTCGCGGGTCGTTCTAATGCAGGCAAATCAAGTGCGCTAAACGCACTAACAGATCAAAAGCTAGCACGTACCAGTAAAACACCTGGCCGCACGCAACTCATTAACACCTTTGAGTTAGCAGATGTTGATGACATGCGCCTCATTGATTTACCAGGTTATGGATTTGCCAAAGTACCTATTGAAATGAAAAAGAAATGGCAAAAGTCATTAGGTGAGTATTTACAAAAACGCCAAAGTTTAAAAGGTATTGTGGTACTCATGGATATCCGCCACCCATTAAAAGACTTGGATTTAGATTTAATCAACTGGGCTATTGGTAGCGATATTCCAGTATTAGCGCTATTAACCAAGGCAGATAAGCTTAAGCAAGGTGCTCGTAAAGCACAAGTTCTTCAAGTACGCCGTGAATTAAGTAACCTTGAAGGCGACATCACAGTTCATGCATTTTCATCTTTGAAAGGTACGGGCTTACCTGAGCTGGCTAAAAAGCTAGATGAATGGTACCTAGGACCTATTGTTGCAGTACCACCGAGTGATGAGACACCAGACTCAAAGGCTTAATTAGCCAAGTAAAAGCGCTGCGACGCAGATTGAATGAAATAGCCTTGCTCATCCGCTTGCGCTATTTCTTCTGCCCACTGATAAAAAACACTTCGTGTAACTCGTGCACTACATCCATTGGGCAATTGTAAATACGGTACTTCATCGCCTTGATAGCTTTGCACTATTAAAGGCTGTGTAGGGGTTACTAGCCACACTCGCTCAAGATTATCAACGCAACATAACACGTCACCCTGCTCTGTTTGTTCATAACGCCAACTGACAACCATAAACGGCGCATCGGCCACAGTAATCGCTATCTTTTCTGCAGGTGTTTTTAAATAAAACGTATCGTGCTCTTTGCATAAGACAGACGCAAATAATTTTACCAAGTTCAATCGCGTTATCTCGCTGCCTTGGTAATACCACTTTGCATGGTTATCTATTTCAATAGGCAATGAACCACAGGAAGTGGGCTGCCATTGTTCAAACGGTTTACTGGGCTGAGACAACAATGTGGCTAAATCTGAAACTGACCGCATGAGTTTCCCTAACAAAATAAAATTGATTAGCTTACTGATTTGTAGCATATGCATTTGTATTGAACAAATGCATATGGCTTGTGCTAGTGCGCTTTTTCTAGAGTAAGTGAATAACTTACAGGCACAGCGGTGGCTATCGCAGACAGTCCTGCTAGTTTTTGTAATGTTGCAATTCCCTCTGTTAAGGAAAAATCCGCTGCATTAATAATTAACGGCGATAAAGACGAGACTGTTATGCCACCATCTTGAGCAACATGTACCAGTACATCCGTACTAATCTGCTTTTGTTGCCCATGGAAGTTGAGCGTAGCTTTAATCGCTTTGAATGTGTGCTGGCCAGCAGTCAACTGTGGCAATTTTTTGCTTAAATCAGCATGTAAACTTGCCTTCGGAAATTTGACGGTTTCAAAGACAAATTCAGTCATACGCTGATTACGAATTGGGATCATTGTCTCCACTGATGCCAAATCGATATTTACCTTAAAGTTGCCTTGCTCAGATAATGAACCAGATACAGCATTAAAATAATGTACTTCCGCAATACTACTATTCTTGATTGAAACAAAACTCACTTTGCTTTTATCGTTATTTAACTGCCAATCAGCCTGTGCGGTGTTGCTCACAAATATACTTGCCAATGAAAAGCCTAAAACAGCAAAAGATTTAACCACGACGCTATCCTTTCAAAAATGAAAATGAGATTAAATGGTATCACCTAAGCACTTTAGTGCAATCAATAGTACGACAGAATTGTATTACGGCAGACAAAAAAACGGCTCTGTAAATAAATACAGAGCCGGTATAGCAATCTGGGGAGAAGCTATCAATAAGTTGCACCCTTTCGAGTGCATCATCAACAGGATGTCCTACAGGATGAGGACGGCGCGGACTTTAGCAAATCGGTTCGGATAAATAAACTAAATACACTGACCAAGCCGCATAATTGATAAACATATAACGTAACCTACAAAATATATTTTATTTTAACAATCAAGTAACACTTGAGGTGGGTGAAATTTGTTCTATTGTTCTAAATAAAATAAGTATTCAACTGTTGTTGATGACTCACCAACAACACAATAAAGCGACGCTCTTTAACGCTGTATTCTCAAACATAAAAAAAGCGCGGCCAAATTGGCCGCGCTTTTTTATAAGCTCATTCATTAATAACAATTATTAATGTGCTTGCTCCCAGTTATCACCCGTGTCGGCTTCAACAATCAATGGAACATCTAATTTAGCCGCATCAGACATTAGCTGACAAATTTGAGCTGTGTATTGCTCTGCGCAATCGGCTTTAATTTCAAATACCAATTCATCGTGCACTTGCATCAGTAATTTCACTGTTTTTGGCTCTTGCTCGTTGACCCACTTGTGGACAGTAAGCATCGCCTTTTTAATGATATCAGCAGCAGTACCTTGCATTGGCGCATTGATTGCTGCGCGCTCAGCTCCTTTACGGCGGGCGCCATTACGTGCATTAATCTCTGGCAAATGTAACCGACGGCCAAAAATAGTTTCAACGTAACCGTTCTCTGCTGCTTTCTCTCGTGTTGATTCCATATAATCAAGCACACCTGGGAAACGCTCAAAGTACTTATCAATATAGTGCTGTGCTTCGTGGCGTGGCACATCAAGTTGACGCGCCAAACCAAATGCTGACATGCCATAAATTAAACCAAAGTTCACCGCTTTTGCTTTACGACGCATATCGGTAGTTACATCTTCTAATTCAACGCCGAATACTTCAGCAGCCGTTGCACTGTGTACATCAAGGCCATTAGCAAAAGCGTTTAGAAGCCCCTTATCTTGCGATAAATGCGCCATTATACGTAGCTCAATTTGGCTATAATCGGCAGCGACTATCTTATAGCCATCCGCGGCAATAAAGGCCTCACGGATACGACGCCCTTCTTCTGAACGAATTGGAATATTTTGCAAGTTTGGATCTGTAGAGCTTAATCGCCCTGTTGCTGTAACAGCTTGATGGTAAGAAGTATGAACACGATTTGTCTGTTCATTAACCATCAATGGCAGTTTATCGGTATAAGTCGATTTAAGTTTAGACAGCCCACGATGTTCAATAATAACTTTTGGCAGCGGATAGTCATGTGCCAGCTCTTGCAATACCTCTTCAGCTGTAGACGGTGCGCCTTTTGGGGTCTTTTTAATTACAGGCAGTTCAAGCTTTTCAAACAATAACACTTGGAGCTGTTTCGGTGAACTTAAGTTAAATGGTTCGCCGGCAATTTCAAACGCTTCTTTTTCAAGCTCTATTAAGCGCTCACCTAAGCGCTGACTATGTGCTGCCAGCATTTTACTGTCAATGGCCACACCGGTGCGTTCAATATCTGAAATAACGCTTACTAACGGCAATTCAATTTCTTCAAAAACTGATTTTAATTTTTCATCTGCGTCAATTTTAGGCCATAGCACTTGATGTAAACGCAAGGTAATATCTGCATCTTCAGCAGCATAAGGCGCTGCTTTTTCAAGTTCTATTTGATTGAACGTTAACTGCTTTTTGCCTTTACCTGCGATCTCTTCAAAGCTGATATTCTTATGCCCTAAATATTTAAGCGCAAGTGAATCCATATCATGGCGTGTACCGACGCTATTAAATACATAAGACTCTAGCATGGTATCAAATTTGATCCCATTTAGTTCAAAACCTGCATTCGCTAACACACTCTTATCATACTTGAGGTTTTGACCGACTTTGGCTTTATTCTCATCTGCTAAAATAGGACCAATTTTAGTCATTACTGTTTCAAGCGATAACTGCTCTGGCGCATCAGGATAATCATGTGCCACAGGTAAATAAAATGCTTCACCTGCTTTGACTGCAAAGCTCATTCCCACTAACTGCGCCTGCATATAGTCTAAGCTTGTTGTTTCAGTATCAAAAGCAAACAGCTCGGCATCATTTAATTGCTTAACCAATGTATCTAGCTGCTCGGCCGTTAGAACCGTTTCATAATGGGCTTCTGTCACTTTAGGCAGCTCATTGGCTTCACTGGGCACCGCCAGATTTGTATCGGCATCTTTGGGATTATCAAGTAGCTCTGCTAACCAACGGCGGAACTCACATTCACCATATAATGCAATAAGTTCATCGCGGTTAGGCTCTTGCAGCTTGAACGTGTCTAAATCTGACTCAACTTCAACATCGCATTTGATAGTTGCAAGCTCATAGCTAAGAGGTAAATGATCAACTGCTGCTGCCAGTTTTTCACCAATCTTCCCTTTTATCTCACCCGCATTATCTAATACGCCCTGTAATGAACCGTATTTTTGTAACCATTTAACCGCCGTTTTTGGACCACAGCCGTCAACACCTGGAATGTTATCAACCTTATCACCCATCAGTGCTAAGTAGTCGATAATCAACTCAGGACCCACACCAAACTTCTCAACAACAGTGACGGGATCCGAGATACTATCTGTCATGGTATTGATCAATGTAACGTGCTCATTTACTAGCTGAGCCATATCTTTGTCGCCAGTAGAAACAAGTACATGCCGCTTTTGCTCAGTCGCGATACGGGCAAATGTACCAATCACATCATCCGCTTCAACACCTTCGATACTAATAAGCGGAAATCCCATTGCTTTTATAATGCTATGAAGTGGCGCTATCTGTGTTCTAAGATCGTCAGGCATAGGCGGTCGATTCGCCTTATATTCACTGTACATATCATTTCTAAAAGTTTTACCTTTGGCATCAAAAACAACCACCATATGCGACGGATCATATTGTTTGATCAAACTTTTAAGCATGTTGATCACGCCATAAATTGCACCTGTTGCTTCTCCTTTAGAGTTAGTTAAGTGCGGAGGCGAATGATAAGCACGAAATAAATAAGAAGAGCCATCAACTAAAATGAGTGGGTTTTCTGGGATCTGGGCCATGGTGTAATTGGATCCTAAATAAAAGATAAACAGAATTATGATAAGCATGCCATAAGGCAAAACATAAAACGACTGTGAATTAGTGAACTAATTTTTTAATGATAGAGTAAGTTGTGGATAACTTTGTAGATAACAAGCACAAGAAATTCTTCCAAAGTAGTTAATACAACCTAGAAATGATGTAAGTGTTTGTTTTTATATAAAAAGATAATACGACGTTCTTTTTTATTATTTTTTGGCAAATGTGGAAAAGCAATTTTAACTCTTTTACATCTAGCCTTTTACACGGTTATTTTTTACCCTTCTAAATAACCGGACGAGCATTCTACCACAATGGATCAAAGATCATAGTGATCCTTTATAATTTTTTCCTCTTATAAGGGATCAATAAAAGTATATGCCCTGATTTTACAATGCTTAAATAAGATTGAGGGCGCTACTTTCACAAAAATTAATTTTAGTTGCATGCTAAACTTGGGTCTGTTGACCTTTCAAGGTTAAATTTGCAAAGGTCAACAGACCCTAAGCAATATTCGCAAAAGGAGAACCTCTATAATGAAAAAAATAGCAGTCATTTTATCAGGCAATGGTGTTTACGACGGCGCAGAAATTAATGAAGCCGTGCTTACTTTACTGCATATCGCAAAAGCAGGTGCGACATACCAGTGTTTTGCACCGGATATAGACCAAATGCATACTATTAATCACTTAAGCGGCGAGCCAATGAATCAAAGTCGAAACGTATTGATTGAAGCTGCACGTATTGCAAGGGGCGATATCAAACCGCTTACTGATCTTAATGCGGAACACTTTGATGCATTGATCTTACCTGGTGGATTCGGAGCTGCAAAAAACCTCTGCGATTTTGCAGTAAAAGGAGCTGACGCACAGCTTCAGCCTGATATCAAAGTTGCTTGTCAGCAGTTCGCAGCACGCGCAAAACCTGCTGGTTATATCTGTATTGCTCCGGCTATGATCCCACTTATTTACAGTGCAGGCGCCAAAGTAACGGTAGGTAATGATCCTGATACAGCTACCGCAATTAATACTCTTGGTGCAGAACATATTAACTGTGCAGTTGATGATATTGTTGTTGATGAACAGCATAAATTGGTAAGCACACCCGCATATATGCTTGCAGAATCTATTTTAGAAGCTGATGCCGGGATCGAAAAGCTCGTTAAAGCCGTTATAAATATGTGTTAATCCAAATAAAACAGCTAAAACCGCGATCAAATTAATGATCAGTAAATCGATATTTTTTGCGTTAAAGCAAAAAATGTCGATTTTTCAAAATAAAAACGACTCACAGCGTTTTATAAATTGTAGCTAAGCGTTATAATCGTTCTAAATTCCGTCATCTATCGTGATTGATCACGTTCAAATCGAAGTGAGCAAGGCAAAATGAAAAAACTATCAGCAGCATTATTATTGCTAGCAACCACCGTAAACGCACAAGCATATGATAACTCTATGACTGAAGATGCGATCAAAAAACGTATCGCACCAATCGGTGCAGTATACTTTGAAGGCGATAAAGCCGCTGTTGCTGAAGTGCCAGCTGGCCCTCGCTCTGGCGAACAGGTGTATCAAGCCTCATGCTTTGCATGTCACGGAACAGGTGCATTAGGCGCGCCTAAGTCTGCTGATGACTGGGCTCCTCGCCTAGCTAAAGGTGCAGAGACATTATTAGATCATGCAATAAATGGTTTTAATGCAATGCCACCAAAAGGCACATGTATGGATTGTTCTGATGATGAAATTCAAGCAGCCATCACATTCATGACTAAAAAGTAATACTTAATTACTTAAAAAAATAAAAAAAGCTGAATTTATTCAGCTTTTTTTATTTGCACTGAAATAAAAATACATACTTTATGATTGCAAATTATTATTTTTCTCTAATACTATTATCTACTTGACGGTGAGCATAAAAAATGAAAATATAAGAGCAATAATTATACAATAATAGATGGTTTAACATCAGTGGAAGATAAAGTAGCTTTACTCAAAAAGCTAGAGCATAAAAACGCACGTTTATCCGCCTTAGTAAAAAAGTATAAGCAGTCCCACCATTTACAAAATGCACTGATACAATTATCAGAGCAGGCAAGTAATGTTGCAGAATTAACGCTACTTTATCCTGCTATCCACGATATTCTTCAAGATTACGTTCCCAGCAAAAGTTTCTACGTTGTTTTATTAAACCCATTTACCAACACATTAGAACTTTCTTACTTCGCCGATGAAAAAGACGGCATAGCCATTCCCCTCAATCAGGATCACAATTTTAGTCAAGGTGTTACAGGCTATGTATTCAAACAGGGGAAAACAACTTATTTCCGTGGTGAGGAAATGCAAGCGGCTGCTGATGGAGGCGAATTTAAAGTACTAGGCACACCAGCAGAGCATTGGGTGGGCGTACCTGTTTATCGTAACAAACAAATTATTGGCGTATTAGTTGCGCAAAGCTATGATAAAAAACAAAGTTATTCAGATCAGCAGATTGAGTTGCTCGAGGTTATGTCGATGTACCTCTCTACTGCAATCGAACGCGTTAAGAAGCGTGAACTACTAGAATCAGAAGTTAAAATAAGAACTCGCGCACTAACGCAAAGTAACGAAGCACTCAATTTAGAAGTAGAGCAGCACAAAAAGACCCTTGAGCGTCAGCATATTTTATTTAAAATATCTGAACTCGCAACGCAAAGTAAACAAATTGAAGAAGTCTATCAACAAGTTCACGAGATAATAAAATCAATCACGTATGCTGATAACTTATACATTGCATTGTATGACAAGGAGTCTGCTTGGCTAACATTTCCGTATTGCGTTGATGAATTCAGTAGCAATACCCAACCACGCCCCTTTGCTAAAGGCTACAGTGAATTAGTGTTAAGCACTGAACAAACTCAACTTTTAGATACTAAACGCTCTGAAAAACTCATTCAACAAGGTGTTATTGAGCGACCTGAAAAAGTACCCGCAAAGCAAACTGCAACGAGTTGGTTAGGTGCCCCACTGAAAACATCGCAGGGAGTGATTGGCCTCATTGTTTGCCAAGCTTACCAAAATAAGCATATTTTCAATCAAGATGATTTTGAGCTGATTACGTTTGTTTCTCACCAAATTGCCACGGTATTACAAGCACATTTAGCACACCAAGCGCTTAAACAAAGTAATCAAAATCTTGAGCATCGTGTAGCAGAAAAAACAAAAGAAATTCGTCAGACCAACATGCATTTACAAATGCAAATTGAAGAGCGAAAGAAAATAGAGCAACAGCTATATCATGATGCCCATCATGACTCTTTAACAGGTTTACCGAATCGAAGCTTGTTTTTAACCCAATTAGAAAAAACACTGCAACACAATCAACGTTTTCCCGAGCAACAATTTGCAGTGCTATTTATTGATTTAGACAAATTCAAAGATATCAATGATCAATTAGGTCACCAAGCTGGCGATCAATTTTTAATTGGTGTTGCTGAGTCTTTCTCTCAATGTATTCGTGAACATGATTTATTAGCGCGCTTAGGTGGCGATGAGTTTGTTATTTTGTTAACCCACCTAACTGAACGTCAACAAGCTGAAGATGTTGCAAAACGGATTATTAAATTAATGAAAAAGCCGTTTTGTATGAAGGGAATATGTGTACAAAGTGGTGCCAGCGTGGGGATTACTTACTCTAAAGTTGGCTATAAGCACACTGATGAAATTATCAGAGATGCAGATGCAGCCATGTACTATGCTAAAAATGCAGGTAGAAGTCGGTTTGAGTTTTTTCATCCGCTACTTAATGTGGGCTCCAATCCGCATGAGTTTGAGGCTAATCATCATTTAGATACTCTACCTATGCATTTTCGCAGCTCAGAGATCATCACTTTAGATGAGAAATTCCAGCCCGAAGTACTGATTGAAGCATTTGGTGAACACCCAGTTCTTGGTAGTACCAGCTTTGATATATTAAAAAAGTTTACAGCGGATAAAGCACAGCAACTAGAAGTTGAATTACAACTTTTAAACCAAGTTTGCCAACAAGCAAGTGCAGCTAAACTTCATCATGTGTTAGTACCTTGCTCAGCCCTATTACTAGAAAAAGTCGAATTTCAGTCACTGTGTTTAACACTTAACAATCACGCAAATAAAAAGCAATTGTGCTTACTATTTAATGAACAAGAGATTCGATATGCATCGGCAGTGCAAATCAGTAACCTCAAACAATTAAGTAAACTTGGTTTTGCAATTGGTTTAAATGACTTCGCTAAAGATCGCTGTGAATTAAACTTGCTCACCGAAATTGATTTTAACTACGTGCTACTCAGCTCAACATTTAGCAAGCGTGTATTGCAGCAAAAAAGCTATGATTTGCAGCTACAAGGCGTGTTAGCAATTACCAAAATTAAACAAGTTAAAGTCATTGCTAAAGGCCCTTCTATTTTAAACTTTAGAGCTTTATTAGACACCCATGGTCTTTCGCTTTTTGTCGGTAAGCAGCACGCAATGACAATACCCGCAGCAAGTTCTTTAACATCAAATGATGACGCTGAGCAACAGTCAAACTGATTAGTTAGGCTTTTTTAACATTGCCCGTAAATTAGCAACACGCGCTTGGCCCTTTTCCATGCGCTCAGCTTGAGTATTAGGTGCTTTTCTATTTTCAAACGCTAAATCGTCTTGTGGCAACTCTTGTACAAAGCGACTTAACTCTGTTTGCGATGTTTCACCAAATTGTCGGCGTATTTTCGCATAGGTCATAGTTAGTTCTTGCTGTGCACGCGTGATACCTACGTAGGCTAAACGACGCTCTTCATCGACATTTTCTTCATCAATACTCACCTGATGCGGTAGCAAACCTTCTTCCATGCCCACCATAAATACATAAGGATACTCTAGACCTTTTGACGCGTGAAGCGTTAGCAATTGTACTGCATCACTTTCATCTTCCTCTTCGTTGCGCTCAAGCATGTCGCGAAGTGTTAATTTACTGACAACCTCAGCGAGCGTCATAGGCGGATTATCAGCATCACCTGTCAACATGTCAGTGATCCAGCGGTATAACTCAGAGACATTTTTCATCCGCATTTCTGCCGCTTTAGCGCTTGGTGAAGACTCATATAAATACGCTTCGTAATTAATTTGTCTGATCAAATCTTTTACCGCTTCGAGTGTATCACCTCGCACTGCATTATCAGACAGCTCAACCACCCAACGAGCAAACCCAGCTAACGAATTTAAACCACGCCCTTTTAACCGATAACTAAGATCGTTATCAAAACAGGTAGCAAATAAACTCGCATGTTTTTCATTCGCTAATGTACCAAGCTTTTCAAGGGTAACGGTGCCTATTTCTCGGCGCGGTGTATTAACAATGCGTAAAAATGCATTATCGTCATCTTGATTCACTAATAACCTTAGGTACGCCATGATGTCTTTAATTTCAGAGCGTGAGAAAAACGACATTCCACCGCTAATTTTATATGGAATACGGTTACTCATTAATGACTTTTCAAAGCCACGGGCCTGATGATTACCACGATACAAAATCGCATAATCTTTATAACTTGTGCGCTTCATAAACTTATGGGAGATAATTTCCGCCACAACACGCTCAGATTCATGCTCTTCATCGCGACAGCCAATCACTTTTATTGGCTCACCATAGCCCAGTTCACTGAATAGTTTTTTATCGAACTCATGCGGGTTATTAGCAATCAAAATATTGGCAGCTTTGAGAATTCGCCCCGCACTGCGGTAATTTTGCTCAAGCTTAATAAGCCTAAGACCCGGAAAGTCTTTACTCAGTAGAACAAGGTTTTGTGGACGAGCACCACGCCATGAATAGATAGATTGGTCGTCATCCCCCACCACTGTAAAGCGGGCACGTTCACCCACTAATAACTTTACTAACTGGTATTGGCTGGTGTTGGTATCTTGATACTCATCCACCAGCAAATAACGAAAACGTTGCTGCCACCGTTCACGAGACGTGGTATTTGTGCTTAATAACAAGGTTGGGATCATGATCAGATCATCGAAATCCAATGCATTATAAGCACGTAACTGTGTTTGGTAGCGAGCATATAATTGGGCGAATAAGGCTTTCTGTGGTTCTTTGGCCTCACGAATAGCTTGCTCAGGTAGAGTGAGTTCATTCTTCCAGCTGCCAATTTGCATCTTCAATAAGTTAAGTAAGTCTTTGTCTTTTTTCAGCTCATCTTCTGTTAAATCACCTAATAGCTGATTGGTATCTTGATCGTCAAACAGTGAAAAACCCGGTTTAAAACCTAATGTTTTTAACTCTTTTTTAATGATCTCAAGGCCTAATGTATGAAACGTAGATACCCACAGTCCTTTTGACTCTTGCTTACCGAGCGTTTGCATTACCCGTTCACGCATCTCTTTGGCTGCTTTATTGGTAAAAGTAACCGCGGCAATATTGCGCGCTTGATACTCACATTTTTGCACTAAGTAAGCGATTTTATTAGTAATAACTCGTGTTTTACCAGAACCAGCGCCTGCGAGCACCAAACACGGGCCACTAATATATTTTACCGCTTCATCTTGTTTAGGATTGAGTTTCATAACGACCAAAGAGATTGCATTAAAGACGGGCAATTTTAACGTAATCACTACAATACGCCTAGCCAATAAGGTAATATTAAGCATTATAGCTATTATCATTTTACGCGACACCGAGGGATAGATATGATCAACCCAGCAAAAATTGAAGAAATCGCCAAGCAAATCTCTAACAACATGCCACAGGGTGTTAAAAACCTCGCGGATACATTTGAAGCTAAAACCAAGCAAGCTATTCAAAGTAAGCTATCTGAAATGGACTTTGTTAGTCGTGAAGAATTTGATATTCAGAGCAAGGTACTCATTCGTACGCGTGAAAAGCTAACTGAACTTGAAGAGAAAGTTGCATTATTAGAGCAACAATTAGCAAATAAAGATGACGTTTAAATAATACGTTATAGAGTGATTAAGGCAGCTGACGCTGCCTTTTTAATGCCTGATTATGTTCGGCGTGTAAATACTTTTTCAGCTGCTATCTTGTAGGTATCTATCACTTCATCAGCGCAGGTAACAACCGACTCTAAATCATTCAAATGGCCATTAGCTAAGCCATATACCCAGCCATGAATTGTTAAATCTTGTCCGCGTTGCCATGCTTCTTGTACAATATTAGTACGGCATACATTGCGCACTTGCTCAATCACATTTAGTTCAATTAAACAATCTAATCGCGCTTGCTCTGCCATATTATCGATTTTGCTAATGTACTTTTCTTTGACATCACCCACATGGCGCAACCAATTATCGATAAGGCCAAACTTGGCATCATTGAGTACCGCTTGTACACCACCACACCCGTAATGACCTACCACCATAATGTGTTTTACTTTTAGCACTTCAACAGCGTATTGCATAACAGACAAACAATTGTGATCAGTGTGAACGACCACATTCGCCACATTGCGATGCACAAAAAGCTCACCCGGCATTAAATCTACAATCTCATTAGCTGGTACTCGCGAATCGGAACACCCAATCCATAAGTACTCAGGATTTTGCTGCATAGATAAAATTTTAAAAAAGTCAGGGTCATCTTTACAGGTGCGCTCTGCCCAGCGTTTATTATTCTCAAATAAGTTTTTTAACTTTCTCATTAGTTCTCTTATCTATTTAATTCGGTAAGCGTGCTTTGATCAAGATATTGCGAGGTGTTAATTGCTTTTCACAAAATGTGTTCACGGTGACTTGATAACCTTGTTGTTGCAAATATAAAGCACGATCAAGCACAAGCCAAACTTCAATTGCTCTACGGAACACATGTCGAACCAGTTCTACGCGCTCTGTGACCTTTTTTCGCACCTGACCTTTTAATAAAAAGTAATCGTAATC
Source organism: Pseudoalteromonas sp. RWi3 (assembly GCF_054960735.1). Lineage (NCBI taxonomy): Bacteria > Pseudomonadati > Pseudomonadota > Gammaproteobacteria > Alteromonadales > Pseudoalteromonadaceae > Pseudoalteromonas > Pseudoalteromonas sp. RWi3. The sequence continues at coordinate 112,257 of NZ_JBHNYL010000010.1, read as the reverse complement.
AATATCTTGTGGTAGTTCTATCGCCTTTTTGTCAGCAGCCCATGCACAAAATGATTTAAATGAATCTGAGAACACAGCCTTATTAACAGAGGGCACACTCACGTAAGTAGTAGAACCGGTGATGTCTTTTCTTATGGCGTCAAAGCCTAACCGCCATTCAACTTCCGTTTTACGTACCTTAGCAACCCGTGAAGGGGCGGTAACAGTTTCCTGTAAAGCAAGTTTGAGATCTCGATGACGCAGCATTAGCTCACTTTGCTTAGCACGCTCACTCATTGCTTTATAAGCATCGTCAGTAAAAAGGTGGTAGCAACAAGGAGATAAACTTATTTGTTGTGTTTTAGCACTACAGGCTTGCTGCATAAAGCTCTGATGCAAAGCACCACATGCATGCAGAGCAACGGCATGTTGCTGCTGGATAAAGTGAGCTGATACGCCATCTTTTAAAACGTCAGCCTGAGTAAAGTGCATCGCCAGCCCCTGTTGCTGTGCACTACGTTGACCTTGGTCGCATAAATGCTGTTGTAGCTCAATACTGTGTACATTCGGCGCTTTATTAAATGCCAACATGCGTCCCAAGTGCCCTTTGCCTGCGCACCATTCAAGCACAGGATAAGTTTGCTCACCTAGTGCGGCCACAAAATCCTGTAACTGCTCGAATTTACGCCCTTTTATACCGTTACTTATCCAAAAGGGGTAATCAGTGCGCTCAGCCTGCGCTGCCGATAATGTAGTTAATTTAGGCAGCTGTTCAACACCTGCAATTAACGGGCTAAAAAATCTATAGAGCGCATCTTGATCACTATCTAGCTTTGCAACGTCGCTATCTGATAACTGCGCGAGTGGGGCTGACAACGATGACCATGGAAGTTCATCATAATCAAACGCAGTACATTGCCAATATTGCCGTGTTGCGTAAAGGAGGCTATCTAAGGCTGTAAACTGCTCAGCAAGGGTCATAAAATTTAACGATAAGAAATTGTTTTCATCATTATACGCTTTTTTTAAACATCAGTCGTAAATAAAGCGGGAGGAATAAAATACTCAGAGCAATAGCAGCAATGAGCATCCACGACAGTTCCATCTCTTCGTGTACATCATAATGATAGATAAAACCAGCCTTAACCTTATCAAAGCTACCCGCCTCAAGGTTATATAAATCGGCTATTAACCGCCATTTAGGCATCGACATCGCACCAAGTTTGGTGTCAGGTGGTAAAATGTAATCACTAAGTACTTCTGCTTCATTGGTTAATTCATTAAGGCTTTTATGGGTAGCATATTTTTCTGCGGTAATCGCTATCGACTCTTCTAAATGCATCATCGCATAGCGCCAACCTTTTAAACTTGCTTTGTAAAATTTTTCGACCATTTTTGGGTTTTCAGCAAGTACGCTTTGCGTTGTATAAAGAATATCGCTGTAGACATTAATACCGTATTTTTGCGGGCAAATAAGTCGATGTTCAATGCCTTTTTGCAACATTTGAAACGGCTCATTGGTCACGTAAACTTGCATCGCGTCTAATTCACCGTCAAGCCACTCCTGTTCGGCGTCCAGACCGTGATAAACAGGTAATTGCTCCGTATTAATCCCACTTTGCTCTAACATTACTAGTAATTCGGCACTTTCTTTCCTACTGATATTGCTAACACGCTTATTTTTAAAATCATGAGGATGGAAGATATCTGAACTTTGTTTAACCATCCAACAATAAGGCGAAAATTGCAATATTGACGCCATGGCGACTAAAGGTTTACCGTCAATACGTTGCTGGAGAATACCAGAGTGACCAACCCCAAAATGGGCCTGCCCCCCGAGAACTTTATTAAAGGTATCTGGGTCACTTTTTATTGCTGGCACAATGTTCACACTAAGCCCGGCTTCTTCGTAGAAGCCTTTTTCCTGTGCGATGTAGTAGCCCGCAAACTGAAACTGATGAGTCCACTTGAGCAACAAGGTTACGTTTTTTGTTTCAGCTACTGTGTGAAAGCAACATAATCCCAAAACGACACTGACCGTTGCAATAATTCCTTTTAATAGCAATGTTTTTTCCTGCACTGAACCGTTTAGATATAACTATAGGTAATGATATCAATAAGGCAACGTTTATGGCCCAGTATTAACCTGGACCATAAACTGGCAATTAATTGTTGGCAGCATAAGCTGTTGTTGTGGGAGGCTGAGTTGTTAAAAACTGAGTAAAACACGGGTTATGTGTTTCGTCCTGTACACTGTAACCTAAGCGGTTTAAGTGCTCATTAAACACTTCAAACTGGTTTGGTTCAATGGCAAACCCAGCCAACACATTACCCATAGACCCACCGTGGTTGCGATAATGAAATAAAGTGATATTCCAATTACACCCTAGCGTATCTAAAAATCGAGCCAAGGCACCTGGGTACTCTGGAAATTCAAAGCGCAGTAAGCGTTCTTGCATTTGCTGGGGTGCTTTACCTCCAACCATATAACGCACGTGCAATTTAGCCAATTCGTTATCTGATAAATCACAAAATGCATACCCATTAGCGGTTAAGTCACTTTTAAGCTCGTCCAGTTCATGTTGACCTTGGCGCAACGCCACACCGACAAATATTTGCGCCTCACCAGGTCCTGCATAACGATAGTTAAACTCTGTAATCGCTCTGCCACCAAGAGATGCACAAAACTGTTTAAAACTGCCTTTTTCTTCGTTAATAGTAACCGCAAGCAAGGCTTCGTTTTTCTCACCTAGTGCTGTGCGCTCTGCAACATAGCGCAGGCGATCAAAGTTTAAATTAGCACCAGACAAGATAGCCGCTAAATGCAAACCTTTCAGTCCGCTTTGTTGACTCCACTTTTTAAGTCCTGCGGTGGCAAGTGCACCAGATGGCTCAGCAATAGCACGAGTTGAAACAAAAATATCCTGCATCGCTGCACATATTTCATCACCCGATACAGTAACCACTTCATCACAAAATTTTTCTGCTAAACGAAAGGTCTCACGGCCGATAATTTTAACGGCTACACCATCGGCAAAACTACCAACACGCTCAAGTTCAACAGGTTCGCCCGCCTCAAGCGCCGCTTTTAAACAAGCGCTTTCATCAGCTTCAACACCAATTACTTTAATATCTGGGCGTAATGATTTGATATACACCGCCATACCAGCAAGTAAGCCACCGCCCCCCACAGGAATAAACACCGCATCAAGCTGGTTAAGTTGCTGCATTAACTCGCGTGCCACGGTGCCTTGGCCAACAATAACATCTGGATCGTCAAACGGCGGAACAAACACCCCATTGCGCTTTTCAGTAAGCTCAAGCGCATGGGCTTTTGCTGCATCAAAATGATGACCATGCAACACCACTTCACCGCCAAGGGCGCGTACTGCATTAACTTTTATTTCAGGTGTTGTGACAGGCATAACAATGGTTGCCTGATGACCTAAATGCGACGCACTAAGCGCTACGCCTTGTGCATGATTACCCGCAGAAGCGGTGATCACCACTGAGCCTTTGGGTAATTTTACTAATTTATTATATGCGCCACGCAGTTTAAACGAATAAACAGGCTGCTGATCTTCGCGCTTTAACCAAACATGGTTCCCGAGGCGTTCACTCAAGGTAGGCATTTCGCTTACCTCCGTGACTTTTGCCAGCGGCTCCATATTGGCCTGAATAATAGCGCGAAAATAATCGAGCTCTTGAGAAACCATAATTAACTAAGCTCCTCCAGTTTAGCCAAGTCACGCACAGCACCTTTGTCGGCACTGGTTGCTAATAACGCATACGCTTTTAATGCAGATGATACATAACGTTCACGATCAAGTGGCTTGTATGCCTGCTTACCACGCGCCAATTGTTTTTGTTTACGTGCTTCAAGCTCGTCCTCACTTAGTGCCAAAGTGATTTCACGGGTCGCAATATCAATAATGATTTTATCGCCGTTTTCTACATAAGCAATTGCGCCGCCACTTGCTGCCTCTGGCGATACGTGACCAATTGATAAACCCGAAGTACCACCAGAAAAGCGACCATCTGTAATAAGTGCGCACTTTTCAGCAAGGCCTTTTGATTTTAAATAGCTAGTTGGATAAAGCATTTCTTGCATGCCAGGGCCACCTTTGGGGCCTTCATAACGAATAACCACCACATCGCCGGCTTTTACTTCGTCATTTAATATGCCTTCAACTGAATCATCTTGTGATTCATACACCACGGCTGTGCCTTCAAAGTGCAGCATTTCATCAACCACGCCTGCACTTTTAACAATACAGCCATCAACTGCCAAATTACCCGCAAGTACCGCTAAGCCACCATCTTGACGAAATGCATGTTCAACGCTTCGAATACAGCCATTTTCACGGTCATTATCGCCTTCATCCCAACGACATTCTTGGCTCATTGCCTTTGTTGTTCTGATACCAGCAGGACCTGCGCGATAAAACTTTTGCGCCGCTTTATTATCAGGATCTGTGGCATCCCATTTCTTAACGAGCTCACCCATCGTCATGCCAGCAACATGGTTTACTGATAAATCCACTAAACCGGCCTTACCAAGCTCTCGCACAATCGCCATCATGCCACCTGCGCGGTGTACATCTTCAATATGATATTGCGCAGTAGCTGGCGCCACTTTACATAAAAACGGTGTCTTACGAGATAACTCATCTATATGCGACATATCAAAATCGACACCAGCTTCTTGAGCCGCAGCGAGTAAATGCAATACTGTATTTGACGAGCCACCCATAGCAATATCAACTACCATAGAATTCATAAAGGCCGTTTTATTAGCAATGGCACGTGGCAGTACATCTTGGTTATCTTTTTGGTAGTACTCACGGCATAAATCGACAATACGTGCTCCCGCTTCAACATACAGTTGTTTGCGGTCTTTATGGGTCGCAAGCGTTGTACCATTACCCGGAAGTGCAAGGCCAATGGCTTCTAATAAGCAATTCATTGAGTTTGCTGTAAACATACCTGAGCAAGAACCACAGGTAGGACACGCTGAACGCTCTACTTGTTCTGAATCAGCATCACTCACAGATTCATCAGCGCCTTTAACCATGGCATCGACTAAATCGAGTTTAATATCAATATTAGCTAGCTTGGTTTTACCCGCTTCCATAGGGCCGCCAGATACAAAAATTACGGGGATATTTAAACGCAGTGCCGCCAGCATCATACCTGGAGTGATTTTGTCACAGTTTGAAATACAGATCATGGCATCAGCACAATGACCATTAACCATATATTCAACCGAGTCGGCGATTAAGTCTCGTGAAGGTAATGAATACAGCATGCCACCGTGGCCCATAGCTATACCGTCATCAATCGCGATGGTGTTAAATTCTTTTGGTACACCGCCCGCTTGGGTGATGGTTTCAGCCATTAGTTCGCTAAGCTGATTGAGGTGAACGTGACCGGGTACAAATTGCGTAAACGAATTCACAACAGCAATGATCGGTTTACCAAAGTCAGTGTCTGTCATCCCTGTTGCACGCCACAATGCGCGTGCTCCTGCGCGTTTACGACCTTCTGTAGTTGTTGCACTTCTTAATTTAGCCATAGTTACCTCAATTTTCAGCCGCGAGGCTGTTCCTCATTCTTAAAATTTTATTGCTGGTAGGCTTAGCCCACCAGCTCTGTTGATTTAGCTTACGCGCTACACCGCTTGCTGCTGATGCACACTTTGTAATGTGACCTGCTTTACATCAACTAACTTAGTTAGCTGAGTCATCAATAAATAGATAGGTTTATCACTATCAACCGTCATCGCCACATTGTATTGACCATCGTCTACATTGAGCTGAAAGTGCGTTAAGTCAAAACCTCGATGACGGACAACTCGTAAAAAGCGCTCAACAGCAACACTCTGATTTTTTAAAGCAATAGTTAAACTGTGTTTCATTTTGCACTCTCCGTCATCATTTGATCATTTGCCGCACCAGGTGGGACTAGCGGCCACACATTTTCTTTATCATCAATACAGGCATGCACTATGTAAGGACCTTCGCTATTGACCAAGGCAGAGATTGCATCATCCACTTGGTTAGCATGCGTAATTGTTTGCCCAGGAATACCAAATACCGCAGCTAGCTGCACAAAGTCAGGATTATCCGATAGGTTTGTTTCACTATAACGACCTTCAAAAAACAGCTCTTGCCATTGACGCACCATACCTAAACGCTGGTTATCAAGGATCAGTATTTTTACCGGTAAATTGTTACGGCGAATAGTAGCCAACTCTTGAATATTCATCATGATTGAGCCATCACCGGATACCGTCATCACAAAATCATTTGGACGTGCAACTTGAGCACCTATAGCTGCGGGTAAGCCAAACCCCATAGTACCTGCACCGCCACTACTTAAATGATTACTTGGGTGAATAAATTTCATGTGCTGTGCAACCCACATTTGGTGCTGACCTACATCACAACACACTACGCCAGTACTTGGCATGCGCTGACTAAGCTGATTTAGTAAATACGGGGCAAATACTTTTTCACCCGGGTAGTCATAACGCCATGCATGTTTTACCATCATTTCTTTGCTGTGCTCACGCCAAGCATCTGGTGTTACAAAGCATTCAAGCTGAGGCAGTGACGTTTTTAAATCTGCGATTAACGACGCTTTTGCTGGTTTTCGTTTACCCACCTCTGCCGCATCTATATCTAAGTGGATTACTTTTGCTTTTGCTGCAAACTTTCCTAAGTTACCGGTTACGCGGTCGTCAAAACGCGCACCTATACACACCAGTACATCACACTCTTGCACAGCTAAATTAGCAGCTTGACCACCATGCATACCCAACATACCTAAATCATACTCGTAATCGGGTAATACACTGCCAAGTGCTTTTAATGTTGAAACTGCTGGCATTTGGGTTTTTTCTAAAAATTGCATCAGTTCATTCTGCGCACCCGCAGCCTGCACACCACCACCTACGTAGGCAACAGGGCGCTGCGCTTCGCTAAGTAGCTCATTCGCAATGGCAACTTGGTTTAAATCAAGCTGAGGTAAGTAATCATCTGCAGCAAGCCAAGGCTGAAAAGGCACTTGAGCCATTTGAATGTCTTTCGGGATATCGACTAAAACAGGGCCTGGTCGGCCGCTTTGCGCTAAATGAATTGCTTCTTGTAATATTTCAGCCAAATCCTCAGCACGCTCAACCATATAGCTGTGTTTTGTACACGATAAGGACATACCTAAAACATCGATTTCTTGGAATGCATCAGACCCGATAGCCGCAGTAGGCACTTGCCCTGTTATCGCTAAAAGTGGCACTGAGTCCATCATGGCATCAGCAAGAGCCGTAATTAAATTTGTTGCCCCAGGGCCCGATGTTGCAAAGCAAACACCTAATTTACCCGTGCTGCGAGCAAAACCTACGGCTGCAAAGCCTGCACCTTGCTCATGACGAGTCAAATAATGCTTTACTGGCGCGCCATACAAGGCGTCGTAAATTGGCATGATGGCACCACCTGGGTAACCAAATACATCCTTTACGCCATGTTTGGCTAATAAATCGATTGTTAACTCTGCGCCTGTCATTAATAAATCCCCATTCCTCAGTGACATTTTAAGCTCAATTACTAAATCTTAACCCTGAAACTAAAAAGCCCCCCGACTTGTTAAGTGCGGGGGGCTTTTCAATGCTTTACAAATTTAAAGCACTAAGTAGCCCCCGCGGTAATAATAATCACCACGACGTTAATTAGGACTAGGTTTAGTGTGTTTGTAAGCATGTAATAAATACCAAAATTTGTTTCGAATACACGGGATAGTTTTAGTCCCGCTTGTCTTTTTCTATTAGTACCGCGATGAGAGGGGGTAAGTCAACCCTAAAATCAATCTAAAAAAAGAGTAAACAACTTGCTATGGAGGTTTAAAAATCTAATAAAACCTTAAAAGTGAATTATACTTCCAGATATATGTTTTTACTGCTAATTCAAACCTTGTTATAACCTTTTTATAGCTTGATTAGTTTTTGACTCGTTAGTCAAATATTTTAAGTTTTTTATCAGCATAGTGTACAAAGCTAATTAATCATCGCTAAACGCCTTTCGTGCATCTAAAAAAGTTACTACTCGCCTATTAATACTCATTAGATATATACCCAAGCCACCTCAAGGTGCAGAATTCAGCGTTTCACAGGGGCTTAATATCAAGGCGTTACTTTGCAACAATGGCCATCCCTTTTAAGAAGGAACAACGATGAGAATAAGTTCTTGTGAAGCGCCCTAAGAGTTGGTTTAAAAGCGATTTATACTGCGTTATTGATTTTAACAATAGAACCACTATTATTTGCAATCAATGCCTTGCCTAGATCGCTTTTAATTCCAACTGAAACTAGTATCTTGAGGTGATTTGGGTATATGAATTATGGCTGCCACTGAACAATAAGGATAATGATGACATTGACGCAACGTATTAGTAGCTATTTTATTTTAGCTATTTTATTCGCACTCAGCTTTTCAAGTAATGCAGAGCCCGGCCTTTGGCAACTTGAAAAAAACGGTGTTAAATCGTATTTGTTTGGCACTGTTCATGTGGGTGATACCAGCATGAAAGGCTTACCAAGCAAAATCACTAAAGCCATTGATTCAACTGATAAAGTAATTGTAGAGGTCGACATCAGTGCAATTGGCCCAATGGAAATGCAGCGCCGCTCTATGCCGTTTATGATGCTTAAAAACGGTAAAACCCTACAAAGTGAATTGTCTGAGAAAAACTACGAAAAATTAAAAGAATACTTCAGCAAAAAATCAATCGATATTGCCATGTTTGACGGCATTGCACCATGGGCTGTTATGGTGACAATGATGCAAATTGAATTTCAAAATGCCGGATTTTCAGATCAAAACGGCATCGATAAGCAAGTACTTGCTTATGCAAAAAGCAAAAACAAATCCGTGGGCGAACTCGAAACGTTAGAGTACCAAATGGAAATGTTTAACCATATGTCACTGCTCAGTAACGAAATGATTGAAGAAACGTTTGAGCAACTCGCTGATGTTGAAACCTACTTCATTGCACTTGTAGATGCGTGGAAAAATGGCGATATGGCCACACTCACTAATTATTACAACGAAAGCTTTGACGACAGTAACTATGGCGAAATCAGCGAACAAGTTATGCTGATTGAACGCAATAACAACTGGGTAAAAGAGCTCACCCCACGCCTAGCTAAAGAGCAATTATTTATTGCCGTAGGCGCACTACACTTACCCGAACAACACGGTTTATTAAAGCAGTTGAAAGACCAAGGGATAACCGTCACTCGCTTGTAACTAAATGCACGAATGTAGGTTGTCATCTATGGCGACAACCTGCGCCTTTTGAGATTGACACGCTAAAGCACCACCTGCATGTGCCAACACTACTCAACGATTTAAACGCTTGGGCAACTCAGTTCGAGCGTTTATCTTGGACCTTCCATAGTTTATTATACGCATCTTATTCCCACTCACTATGTAGATTGATGGGGCAGTAATAAAGCCTTAATCTTAAACATTCACCGCTGGGTTTCGTTGCTCTGAACCCAATCTACGGCGGTAAATTTAACATCATACTAATCTGGCTTTTGCTAGGGCCTAGCCCCTGCAATTTTTTGCAATTCAATAACACCCGATAAATTCCTAGTTTTACTGTCGATAAAATAATTTGTTGTGCTTTAAACCTTTTATAATTACTTTGCGACTAATTAATTAAATACATTCACACAACAGGTAACGTTATGAAGAAATTATTATTATTAACTGCATTGACGGCGTTTTTAAGTACACAGGCATTAGCAAAATCAGAACATCAAATAAATCACTCTTTTGCGGTTGATACACAAACTACATTAGATATTAGCTTTCCTGTAGGTAGCCTTGAAATCAATACGTACAATGGCAATGAAGTACAAGTCACGGTTGAATTAGAAGCAAAAAATAATGGCTGGTTTAATAACAATGATGACCTTGAAAGCCTAACCATTGATACTCAGCAAACGGGGAGTGAGCTGGCCCTGAGCTTGGATAACGACGATGTTCAACAAACATGGACTGTTACCGTGCCGCGCAGCCTAGCCGTCAATTTAGACTTGGGCGTGGGTGATATTGAAATCAATGATTTTGCAAATAGTGCTGATATCGAAGTCGGTGTTGGTGCTGTTCGCATTGATAGCCAAAGTGATGATTATAAGTCGATTTCGCTGGATAGCGGCGTGGGTGACACACGAATCTCTGGGTTTGTAAATGATGCAAAAACAACGCGTAAAATGGTCAGCTCTGAAAGTGAATACTCAGGTAACGGCACCTATAAAGTAAAGGTTGAAGTGGGTGTAGGCGATATAAAAGTAAAACATTAAACTTTTAACTTATTCCTTGGCTTATTTCGCCCTTATTGACTGTGTCGGTAAGGGCTTTTTTGACTGTCTCTAAATTAATTGGTTTAAAGACATGCGCATTTGCTCCTAGCTGTAGCGTACGATCAATATCCGTTTGTGACATATTCGCAGTGACAACAATAATAGGCATGGTTAAGTTCAATTCTTGGCGAATAATTTCAATCGCTTTAAACCCATCCATAACTGGCATGTTTAAATCCATAAACACGAGGTCATAACTATTTTCTTCCACTTTGGCGGTCGCTATCAAGCCATTTTCAGCTAATTCATTGGTGTAATCCAGCTCCTTTAGAATCCCTTTAAGTATCATTGCATTTAATGGGTTGTCTTCAACTATTAAGCAATGCAAGTTAGCGGGTAAAGGTTGCTGTGTTTGAGGTTGCTGTATTTCTACGGGAAGCAAAATGCTAACGCATGCGCCATGAGGCTCGTTTTCTAAAAACTCAATACGGCCTTGTTGTATCTTTAAAATATGTTGAACACGCGCTAATCCCACTTGCATTCCTTGGAAGTGGTTGTCTTGCTGAGTGTGTTCATTGGTTGATAAGTAAGGGTAATAGTTTTTAAAACCTATACCAGTGTCAACAACAATTAATTTGAGTTGCTGATTATTTGTAATAGACGCCTCAATGTTAATTTTACCTGCCTCGGTAAATTTTAATGCATTGGATAACAGTTCACTCACCACCTGTTGAAAACGGCGATGATCCAGCTCAACCATACAATCTAACGAGTCTGCTAAGTTTTTTTCTAGTATTATTCCTTTTTCCTGACAGGCAAATTGATAAGATTGAATAACTGCATCAATTGACTCCAATAAATTTGATTTACTCGGTACTAACGTCCACTGCCCCAAACTCATTTGTTGGACTTCATTTAATTCATCCAAAATATTAAGCAAGCGATGCGAGCAATAATGCGCTTGCTGCTTTAATGTATTTTGCGCGTTCGAAGTCTCTAATTGATCCACCGCATTGAGCAAGCCTTGCAGTGGTGTTCTTAGTTCGTGGCCAGCTCGGGCAATGAAGCGCTGTTTATTTTGACTAAGTGATTCGGCATGTTGTTTTTGCTTTTGATATTTATCGAGTGTGGTTTTTATATGTTTTTCCATTGGTTTAAAAATAAATTTCAATTCCACAAGCAATAATAATAAAGTGAATAACCAAACACCTAACTCAATGTTAGACACCATAGTAACTTTGCTATTGGATTGTTGCTCAAATAAACTGACAGCGTGGTCTAACTTTTTTAAAAAAAGTTCGACTGCTTTAATACTTAAAATGTCTGGTATATTGTTGTTATTCTCGAAGTCAGATTGCACAAATGCAGTGGCAGCTGCGATAAACTGCTCACTCTGTTTCGCCAAATTATTCGGTGCTAAAAAATAATGTTCTTTGAGCGCATCATTTAGAAGAACGTACTCACCAGCTGTATTGGTTTGCAATAAAAAGTTATGTCCTTTTTGAAAAGTTGTAACTGCTTGCTCTAGAGAATGACGATGTTGAGCGTCATCTTTTTTGAGGAGTACATTGGCATGCCAGGCTATTTTTTGTGACAACATCCGTTGTTTACCAGCAATGTTAATTATTTGAGCATCGGCCTTTTGGATTGACAAAAAAGATTGAAGAATTAAAGCCGCGGCGGTACTTAAAATCGCAATCGCCAACAAAGCAAGACGATAGCGTGATCGAATATTTGCAATTATCTCTGTCATAGCCCCCCCGTTACTTGAAATTTTATTCATACCCAAGCCATCACAAGATGCGAGTTTTAGTTGGAATTAAAAGCGATTTAGGCAAGGCATTGATTGCAAATAATGGTTGTTCCCTTGCTAAAATCAATAACGCAGTATAAATCGCTTTTAAACCAACCCGCAGGGCGTTTCACAGGAACTTACTCTCAGTGTTGTTCCTTCTTAAAAAGGATGGCATTCTTGCAAAGTAACGCCTTGATATTAAGCCCCTGTGAAACGCTGAATTCTGCATCTTGAGGTGGCTTGGGTATAATTGTAGACTAGCATTGTAAAAGTAACACTTTGTATAAAAGAAAAAACCTCGTATAAAACGAGGTTTTTTTCTGGTATTTAAGATTATAGATAAATTAACGATTCTCTAAACGGTTATAATCAAATAAACCATATTCAATTTGCCGATATTCTTTAGCCACATCATGCAAAATATCACTATATTGCCAAAACTGAGGATGTGTTCTACGAATCGCAAATTGGCTCTTTAACGCTCTGTAATCCGCTTCATCTTTTATTTGAGGCAATTGCTGCGCAAAGCTATCCACTTGCTGTTGGTTATTTAAATACCAGATTGCTTCTGGGTAATCACCAATAAAGCCAGGCACAATTGTCACTGTATCCTCAGCATATGCTCGCTGACCTTCCTCATTTAGTAAGCTAGAGATGTTATAATGTGCGTTGTGGTGGATTAAGGTATACGCCTGATGCCCAGTATCACCTTCTTTAACCAACACGTAAGAAATTTGCGGTAATAGGTTAACTGCTTTTGCAGGCATATTATTTAATTTTTGCAACGGCTGAGGTACTTTCGTAAAATCGTAACGTGGGCTTAATACTGGTTTTAACACCTGTTTAATTAAGCCATAAAGCTCTTGTTGGTGGTTGTTGGTTCTGTATTCAATCCCCGTTGTTTGACTAAATTGCTCACCATATTTAAAAAAGTTAGTCAGACTGGTAGGTGATTTACGGTACCAATTGGCATTCAACTCTTTTCGCTGTTGTTTTGGTAGCAACGCTAAAAAGTTTTGTTCACCTTCGAGCCTTAAAAAGTCCATGTATAAACGGGTGATCAGTTGATGTCCAATATTGCCATACACATCAAAGCCTGCCACTAGTAAATAGTGAATACGTTCGAATAGCGCGTAATCAAGTACCCACATAGTTTTTGGCTCTTGTCCTATAAGCCCTTTAACAACGGTTGCACTATCAAAGTGGCGGAAAATAGTCAGTGCGGCATTGTCGTTCACGCCTTCACCACGCCATAAAAGCTCCGTGGTTAAATGCTCGCCATTTTTAAACATTTCATTGGCAAGCTCTACTTTAGCTTCAATGTAATTGCTTTGGCGGTTAGCGTATTTAACCCAACTAGAAATAGGTAAGGCGTTACTTTCTTCTGCCGCTGGTAATGCCAGTGCATCTTCGTGTTGCAGCAGCATTTGGCCAACTTGGGGGGTTGCCGCTTTATCTGGATCAGCAAACGCGACCCAAAAATGGTCATTAATTACATTTAATGCAATTTGCCCACGACACACAGGCCCTTTAATAAAGCCCATTATAATTAGTTCTGCTTCATCCAGCATAAACTGATACTTAGATTTTACCGGTATAACAGCGAAAGCCTTAAATGGGTTAGATGCAACTTCAGGCTTATAGCTAGGCATTTTTTCGACCGTGTAATCAGGTTCGATAAACTGGCTGTAAATGCGCGCTAGCTTGGTATCGTTTAGAGCTAGAGGAAGATGCGTTTTAGCTAGAATAGTAGAACGTTCATGCATCAAGCGGTAATAAACACGATCAGCTTTTGGATCGTCATACGGACGGCGCGTGTTAATAAGTTTAATTGCTTGCCCAGGTGGCGTACTTGAGCGTACTAGTTTGAAAAAGCTTTGTTCGCCTTTTTGCTCAAAGTATATATGCGCTAAATACCAATGTTCGTATATATATCGTGCGGTAAGTTGATACTTTAAGCTATCTTGATTTAAAAAACTTTCCCAACGCTGAGCTTGCGCAGTTGCCTCTTTACTGGGTGGCTCAATATGAGCCATTTTACCACCGCTTTTCAGCCACTTCTCTAAGTGTTTAAATTCGCTCCGGGTAATACCTGGTAAACCATAAGGCATGCCTGCATGTGGTTGGCTTTTTGCTAAGCGGTCAAATTCTTCTATGCCCGTGCATGACTGGGTGCGATCTAATGCAAAATCAAATTCGTCACCCAAAACTTCTTCGTCTGGCAAAGGAGAGCTCATTTTTAACACTAAACTGTTATATAAAACGCTTCCTGCTAAATTACCTTGCTCTGTTTGACCACGCTCATTGAGTACCGGTGAAAAGTTTTTCTCGCGCCACCCAGTGGTATCAGTTGCATCATAAAGTAAGCGGCTAGGCTTTGAGGCAAGTAAACGCGTGCCGTCATAGACTAATTCTTTACTCAAACCACGGTCAATACCTTCCGGTGAAGATAATTTTAATTGGCAAGGAGCATCATAACAACCATGGCAAACAACACATCGGTTATCTAATACAGGTTGTACATGCTGTAAAAACTCGCGTCCAGCGCCTGAGTCATGCTCTACAATTCTCTGCTGAACATTTTCGGGCCCAAAGAGCTCATCATAATGAGCAGCCCCAAGGTATGCACAACCAGTTAATATAATAATCGCAACGCTTAGCAATAAGGATTTTTTCATGCGTTTACTCGTCCTCATCACCTAAGTCAAATGTTGGCATCATGTCCATTTGCGGTGATACGAAGGTCATATCATTGTCAGCATCTAACATTGCACTGAGTAATGGCCCGTGTGTAAGTGTTAATTGTGCTTGGTGAGCCTGTTTAGTCAGTGCAGCAAAGGCTTCATTCTGTGCGTCTAATTGGTATTCGTTGATAGTGATCCCGATACTGCTGTCAACACTTGGGTTTTGGCAAATCTGTGTTAATAGTTCATCGTCTAATACGATTGTTAATAATAAATCAGGCTGCTCTAAATCACGTTGATTTAACGTTTCATCAAAAAGAAATAACGGAAGGGTTAGGTTACTATTTTGCGCTAATTCATTGCTATTTTGCTCTAATTCCATGTGCGGCTCTCTAAAAGGTGCGATTTGGGCTTACATAGCAACGATTATAGCAAAAAATAGGATCAAAATTAGCGAAAGATTTTAATAGCGGCGCGCTTTAAATTCGCCACTATTGAAAATTTCACACAACTATTACCAAGGCAAAGTTTCACCGTTTGAATGCCAAAACCCGCCGGTATTTTCTAGGTTGAGTTCATCAATACGTTTAGTTAAGCGCTCTGCAGCTTGCTCTGGTGAAATGTCACCTGCAAAATTAACCATCTGAGTCTGAACAAAGCCGGGGTGAAAAAGCCCTACCGCTATATTTTTACCTTTTAGCTCGTGAGCTAAACTTACAGACGCTGCATTAAGAGCCGCTTTTGACATGCGATAACCAATGTAACCACCTGAGCCGTTATCTGCTATTGACCCCATACGACTGGTTATCATCGCGACTTTCGCATCAACACCTAAGCTATGAAGTAGTGCATGAGTAACCCTAATTGGCGCAACTGCATTAATTGCTAGTTGTTGATTAATAGCAGCAAAGTCCATATCTGCCATGCTTTCATTTGAAAATACACCCGCATTATTTATTAATAGATCAATTTTATGCCCATGCAACTGGTTTTGCAGCGTTACAATATCGCCCTCATTTGCAACGTCAATATTACTAATAATAGTGACATCGAGCGCTTTTAACTCATCACTTGGCTGGCGAACGATTGCTGTAACCTGATAGCCTTTTGCTAAGTATTGCTGGCATAAATTTAAACCAATCCCTCTGTTTGCGCCTGTAATAACCACGTGCTTAGTCATAAATTAGCTCCGATAAAAAAATAATAATAATGGAATTGGGGCAAACAAAAATAAAAAAAGCGCTTCAGCGCTTATTTTGGTAAATTTATAAAATGCTATGCTCAAACTAGCCGCATTTAACATCATCCATTGCTGATGTCATAATTGAAAATACAGCCCCTTGCGGGTCTGTGATCACACTAAAGCGCCCTACTTCTGGTATATCTGTAGGTGGTACGCACACTTCACCACCTAACTGCTGTGCTTTTGTTGCTGCCTCATCACAATTACTGACCGCAAAATAAATCATCCAATGGGCAGGAATGTCAGCTGGCCACTCTTCGGTCATTTCAATCATGCCTGCCACAGGCTTACCTGCTACGTTAAACAAAGTGTAGTTCATGCTTTCCATGGGCTTTATTTCACTTTCCCATCCTAAAAGTTGGCAATAAAATTCACGGCTTTTTCCGCTATCTCTGCTGGCCAGCTCGTGCCAGTACGGTGTGTTTAACTCACCCAAGCGCTTGCATCCAACATGCTGGTTACCTTGCCATAAAGCAAAAATAGCGCCGCCAGGTTCGTGTATAAGCACCATACGGCCCGCATCCATAACATCATGAGGACCTGCCACTATCTCAGCGCCCAATTGTTTGGCTTTTGTCGCTAGGGCATCAACATCGTCGACGGCAATATACGTGAGCCAATGACTTGGTACATCAGCCGCTTTTTGCTCTGCTGGCATCTGATACATAGCAGCAATATCGTCACCTTGCTTTTGCAACATGGTGTAAAATAAATCTTCCCCTATTGGTTGGTCATCACTGCCCCACTCAAACAATTCAGTGTAAAACGCTTTACCCGAGGCCCAGTTGTGCGTGCATAACTCTGACCAACAAAATACCCCCTGAGGATGATTAACTTTATCTTTGCTCATGGTTTTCTCATAATTTACTGTTGATACACTAAAGTTAAATGAGGAAACTTTATTTTGCCAGTTTTAAACATAAACTAATTACCTTACCTACTGATTAAAAAACTAGTGATGGTGATGACTGCCTTTTAATGTTTTACCATTTGCATCATAAAACCCTGTTGCGCCATGCTCAACAAAACCGAGGTTAATCATTTTGACTAAAAACGGGTCGTTTTCATTATCACCGATATCCGCATAGTCGGTTGTTTGATATTTATCCCAGCTAGCAAACTGCTCAAGCACGTTTTGCTTGTTAAAACTCACTGATTGTAATGAGATTATGCGACTGTAATTAGCCTTATTAACCTGCATTGATTCAACTAATTGCTGATTACTCAACCAAACAACCTCAATGACTGTATCAGCTTGCTTTAGATAATAGTGTTGCTTTTTATCACACCCTTCCCCTTGCTCACTTTGCAATTGCATTTTTGCTAAAAGCTGATCACTAATTAATTGATATTTACTGCTAAAATCTGACTGACCCTTTACTTCAGAAGGTTGATATTCAATACCCCGCTTTGCCTGTGTAAAGTAGCGAATAGGGCGAATTTGCTGATTACTTAATTGCTGCCATAGCTCAACAAGCTGTTCACTTTGCTGTGCAACTTGGCGTGGTGTACGCCACAATGTGAATGACTGCTCATTTTTAGGCAATTTTTGGCTAGTTTGCTCACTCACTTTATAACTAGCTTGCAGGTATTGGTTATCAGCTTTGCACTCAACGGCACTAGCGAATGGGCTTAACATCACCATAGATAAAATAATTGATTTCATAGAGTTTACTTTCTTTGATTAAATTAGGTATAACTGTATCGCGTTGATTTGGCATATTTATGACAAGAGCAACTCAGGTGAGTTGCTCTTTAATTGTGTATTTACAAATGATTACTTAGTTAACTTTGCATCTGCGTTTTTAACCAGATCACCGGCATAATCCATTACATGGAACAGGAAGCTTTGTTCATTTGTGCCTGTTACAAGGTGTGCACCTGGGCCTATTGCATAAACACCTACATCTTCACCTGCATGCGTTTCTGAACCTAGCGGCACAGTTGCTTCTTGGTGAAAGCCAGGGCTCGTTGTATCAACTGACGTTAAGTCAAAGCGACCCACAGCAGGTCCTTCAAGGTATGACGCATCTGCATTCGTTTCGTCACCTAAATCTCTGTAACCTAAGCCATTGGTATAACCAACCGTAGTATATGGCATACCGTCTGCTGCCATGCTTGGCTCAGTCTTACCCACCGCAACCACTTTTCCTAAAATTGGGTTACCACGCTTTGGATAGCCTGCAATAGTAAATACATGGCTGTGATCGGCGGTTACAATGATCAAAGTATCTTCGATACTGGTTTTATCCATAGCCACTTGAACAGCTTTTGATAACTCAATAGTGTCATTTAACGCATTGTAAGCATTGCCTGCGTGATGAGCATGGTCAATTCGCCCTGATTCAACTGTAAGGAAAAAGCCTTTATCGTTATTATCAAGTACATCAATCGCTTTGGCGGTCATTTGTGATAATGAAGGTTCACCGGCGATATCATTCGCACGGTCTGCTTCGTATTGCATATGCGATTCATTGAATAAGCCAAATACTTGTGAAACACTTTCTGTATCAAGATTATCAAACCCAGCTTGGTCCATCACATATTGTCCTGTTGGGTATTTTGCTTTCCACTCAGCGGTTAAATCGCGCTCATCCGTGCGGTCACCTTCAACGGCACTCATCGCATCAGCAGAGTTAAATGCTGCATCTTTTGGTAAAAAGTGACGACGACCACCACCCATAACTACTTCAAGACCATCTACATCAACACCTGCAAAGCGTGACTCTAAGTTGGCTTCAAAATTAACAAGCTGAGAGGCAATATCTTCACAGCCACCTGTTACGGCATCTTCAGGCATATCTGAAACATCTTCCCAGTTACGGTCTGCAGACTTTGCATACGTCGCTGCAGGTGTTGCATGGGTAATACGCGCTGTCGATACAATACCTGTGGCTAAACCATTAATTTCAGCAAGTTCAGTCGCAGTAACCAGCTCGTTGCCATTAACCGTTGAACAGTCGCCACGCACGATGTCTTCATCAACACCAATTACGCCTACGTCGGTTTTAACACCTGACGCCATTGCTGTCATGGTGCCTGCCGAATCAGGAGTTTGTGCATCTACATTATACGTTTTAGAAAAACCAGAGAACGGCATAGTGTCAAAGCTTAGTAGGTGTTCTTCACCCATTTTGCCTTCAAGCTGACCTGCAAGAATACGTGCAGCTGTCACGGTTGATACGCCCATGCCATCGCCCACAAACAAAATAATATTTTTTGCTTTGCCTGATTCTTTAACTATTTTTTCAATATTGTTTTGGCTTGTTGCCATCTTCACTTTTGCATCTTTAAACCATTGGTTAGTCGATAAATTTACTAACTGCTGAGGTGTTAAAGAGCTTGCTGGATCATTACATGTAACTGTAGTCGTTAATACTTCATCGGCATCTAGCTCACCGTTACGATTAGTATCTTCACCTTCAAGCTTTTCTGTACCACCATTGACGCACTGCTCAGAGCCTACTGGCAAAGTGTTATTTACAACGAGAGTTTTATAATCTTTATCGTCGTCTGAGCAGCCAGTTAATGCGACAACCACTGCTAAAGATAATAGGTTTAATTTTTTCATGTTAGCCGCCATTATTGTTTAATTAATTCGAGTGCTTGATTAACTAAGTGGAACACTACATTTTGCTCTACTACACCTTGCGCAAGTTGTGCTCCAGGTCCTTTTGCATGAAGTGTAATATCTTCACCTGCATGCGTTTCAGAGCCAAGTGGTACCGTTGCCTCTTGGTGAAAGCCAGCACTTGTTGTATCAATAGTGGTTAAATCATGACGACCAACATTTGGGCCTTCAAGGTAAGCAGCATCTGCGTTTGTTTCATCACCTAAATCTCTAAAACCTAGGCCATTTGCATAACCTACCGTTGTATAAGGCATACCATCGGCAGCAAGTGATGGGTCTTCTTTACCTACAGCAACAACTTTACCTAAAATTGGGTTACCACGCTTTGGGTAACCTGCAATCGTAAATACATGGCTGTGATCGGCAGTTACTAAAATGAGCGTTTCTTCAGGGTTGGTATTATCAACCGCTGCTTGCACTGCTTTAGCAAATTCGATGGTATCGTTTAACGCGTTATACGCATTACCGGCATGATGAGCGTGATCTATACGACCTGACTCGACGGTTAAAAAGAAGCCCTTTTCATTGTTACCGAGGATACTGATAGCTTTCTCTGTCATTTCAGATAACGAAGGTTCACCTGCGATATCGTTCTCACGGTCTGCCTCATACTGCATATGTGATTCATTAAATAACGCCAGTACTTGTTTTGTATCCGCTGATAAAGCTTCAAAACCCGCTCTATCCATTACATATTGACCATCAGGATAATTTGCTTGCCATTCAGCCGTTAAGTCGCGTTCATCTGTTCTATCGCCTTCCACTTCACTCATTGCATCTTCTGAGTTAAAAGCAGCATCTTTTGGTAAAAAGTGACGACGCCCGCCACCCATTACAACATCAATGCCATCAACATCCGTGCCTAGGAATCTTGCTTCTAAGTTTTTTTCAAAATTCACTAGCTGCGATGCAATATCTTCACAACCAGCGGTCACTGCATCTTCAGGCATATCCGATACATCTTCCCAGTTACGATCTGCTGATTTGGCATAAGTTGCAGCTGGTGTCGCATGAGTAATGCGTGCTGTAGATACCACACCCGTTGCCAAACCTTTAATTTCAGCCAACTCTGTTGTGGTGATCAGTTCATTACCTAATACAGTAGAGCAATCACCGCGTTGAATATTTTCATTCACACCAATAACACCCACATCAGTTTTCACACCTGACGCCATCGCCGTCATTGTGCCTGCAGAATCAGGTGTTTGCGCATCCACATTGTATGTTTTTACTTGAGCTGAATAAGGAAATGCTTCAAAGCTGAGCAGCCCTTCTTCACCCAGTTGACCTTCACGTTGGCCCGCTAAAATACGTGCAGCAGTTAACGTTGATACACCCATACCATCACCCACAAACAAGATCACATTTTTAGCTTTAGTTTGTTGTTCTTCCTGAGCTTGGCTTTGCTTTGTCGCAAGTGTTGTTTGAGCACTTTCGTACCACTGGCTTTGTGTTTGGCTTTGCGGTAAAACACCTGCATTGGCTGTTGCACTTATTGCTGTAGACAGCGCCAATGTAAACCCAATTGCGGTCGCAATTTTATTGATTTTCATTCTAAATCCCGTCTCTATGTTTTTGATATAGAATCGTTAGCCCCAAGGGGGATGAGTTAAAGTTCGGGGAGAATATTAGTGAAGATTTATGAAACTAACGGTGATTATCAATGACAATGAGGTTAAGAAAAAAAGTAATATTTATGAAAATCAATGCTTTAGATATGATATACCATCACAATACAAGGGTGTGATAATTTTGTCAACGAGTACCGATAAAGCCCTGTTAATTGTAAGGCGATATACTCAGACTAGCTACATCGGTAAGCGAGCGCGTGCGATAACACTATCAGGCATTTTTTGCGCTAGCAGGCTCAGTGCACGTTCTATTTTTTTATGCGTTGCCTTGTCAGCAACCATAGCATGAAATAGCCATCTATAAGCGTCTTCATAATCTCGGGGGCTACCGAAGCCATCGTTAAATAGCTTCACTAACCTTAATTGGGCTTTTAGATTACCTTGTGCTGAGGCTTCACGTAAGTAGGTGACTGCCATTGCTTTATCTTTTTGCACCAATTGGCCAACATCATAGTAGCGGCCAAGTTGCTCTAATGCCGCTGCCAAACCTTGATTTGCAGCTTGGCGCATATAATAAACACCTAGCTCAACATTGCGATCAACACACACAGCATATGCCAGCATATCGCCATATAAAAACTGATAAGACGGCAGTGCCATTTTATTGGCTCTCGCTTCAATATCTTGCACTAACTGGCAATCATCTGCCTTTACGCGAGCTAAATGAGTATTTTTATTGATCAGCGCTAACAGTTCTGTTTCTGTATACAAAGGCACAGCTGTTAAAGGCTCATCTGCTTTGGAGTAACTTACAGGCAGCATTGATAACACTACTAATGATAAACAAGATAACAAACGCATTTAGGCCACTTTAAATTTAAAACCATCTTAATAAAGTTTATACAAAGATCGTTCCATATTGAAATAAAGACACAAAAAAAGCTGCACTAGGCAGCTTTTTTAGTACTAACAGTATTTATGCAAACGGGCTGCGTAATACCATTGTTTCTACACGATCTGGGCCGGTAGAAATAATATCAACAGGTACACCTGTGATTTCTTCGATACGTTTGATGTAATCAAGCGCTGCTTGAGGTAACTGATCAACAGACGTCGCGCCGACTGTGTTTTCAGACCAACCTGGCATTTCTTCGTATACTGGTGTTACTTTCTCGTAACCTTCAGCAGCAAGTGGTGTTACGTTAGTAATTGTGCCATCTTCAAGCTTATAACCAGTACAGATTTTTAGCGTTTCTAAACCATCAAGTACGTCTAGTTTAGTTAAGCAGAAACCTGAGATTGAGTTAATTTGTACTGCACGGCGCATTGCCACTGCATCTAACCAACCTGTACGGCGAAGGCGACCAGTCGTTGCACCAAATTCATGGCCAACTGTACCTAGGTGCTTACCGATTTCGTCTTGTTTATCAACACCATCGTAAAGTTCTGTAGGGAATGGACCAGAACCTACACGCGTTGTGTATGCTTTGATAATACCTAACACGTAATCAAGGTTTAATGGACCAAAACCAGCACCCGTTGCAACGCCACCAGCAGTCGTATTAGACGATGTTACATATGGGTAAGTACCATGATCGATATCAAGTAATGTGCCTTGAGCACCTTCAAACAAGATATTTTCGCCAGCAAGACGAGTTTGATCAAGTAATTCAGTAACATCAACAACCATTGCTTTAAGAATGTCAGCAACAGCCATTGCATCGTCAAATGTCTTTTGAAAGTCAACAGCTTCTACTTTGTAGTAGTTCACTAATGTGAAGTTATGGTATTCCAATACTTCCTTAAGTTTTGCTGCGAACAATTCAGGATTGAATAAATCACCGATGCGTAAACCACGACGGGCTACTTTATCTTCGTAAGCTGGACCAATACCACGACCTGTAGTACCGATAGCTTTATTACCACGTGCTTTTTCACGGGCTACATCTAATGCGATGTGGAAAGGCAAAATTAGCGGACATGCTTCACTGATCAATAAACGATCGCGTACTGGTACGCCACGTTCTTCAAGCATGCCAATCTCTTTCATTAGCGCTTCTGGTGAAACTACAACACCATTACCAATCACACACTTAACATTGTCACGTAATACACCCGATGGAATAAGGTGTAAAACTGTCTTTTCACCGCCGATTACTAAAGTATGCCCTGCATTGTGGCCACCTTGGTAACGAACTACTAAAGATGCTTTGTCTGTAAGGAGGTCAACTACCTTACCCTTACCTTCGTCACCCCATTGGGTGCCTAATACAACAACGTTTTTGCCCATTGTAAATTCACTTAGAAAAAATTAGGACGAGATTTTACCAGAAAATGAGGGCAAAGATCACCCCGTTTAGGTTATTTTTTCTGCGAGAGGCAAAAGCAATACCTACAATAAAAATTAACTGGTTGAATAACATTAAGTTATTCATGAAAATTCGTTTTACTAAAAGAAAAACCCTGTATACACAGGGTTTGGATTTGGTCTAATTATGAAGGAAAAGATTACTGCGCTGTGGCGCCCTTCATATATTTAAAGAAGTCGCTATCAGGTGATAATACCATCACATCTTGCTTATCTTTAAACGTTTGCTTATAGGCTTCTAATGAACGAACGAAGCTAAAGAACTCAGCATCTTTATTATAAGCATTTGCGTAAATAGCTGCCGCTTGCGCATCACCAGCACCACGAACTGAACGAGCATTTCGCTCTGCATCAGCAAGCATTACTGTTACGCGGCGATCAACTTCTGCACGAATTGTTTCTGCTTTTTCTTGACCTTCAGAGCGGTGCTCTTTTGCCACCGCAGTACGTTCAGCACGCATACGTTGGAAAATCGAGCTACTTACTTCTTGTGGTAAGTTGATTTGCTTAACACGTACATCAAGCACTTCAATACCTAGCTCTTTGGCACTTTCAGAAGCTTGTACTAATGCTTCTGCCATCAACTCGCTACGCTCACCAGATACAATTTCACGAATAGTACGTGAACCAAAGTTTGTACGTAGGCCGTTATTCACTTTTTGCTTTAGTAGTGTTTCAGCATATTGCTTGTCACCACGTGCACGTAGATAAAATGCACTAAAGTCATCTACACGCCATTTAACAAACGAATCAACGATTAAGTCTTTTTTCTCGCTAGTTACAAAACGGTCAGGTGCACCATCTAGCGTCTGAATACGTGCATCAATACGACGTACTTGGCTGAAAAAAGGTACCTTGAACTGTAAGCCAGGGCTGTAGACAATAGCTTTATCGTCACTGTCTTTTTGTACCTTACTAAATAGCATCACAATTGCTTTTTGCCCTTCAGGTACTACAAATACCGATGAAAAAGACAATACAACGGCAGCTAATAATAGAACTAAACTAAAGTTTTTCATTACGCTTATCTCCCGTCGTTAAAGCGATCTGCGCTAAAGCGGTCTGAACTTGAGTTCACGGTGCTATTGCGTGATGTATTTATTTTATTACGTAAGTCGTTTATATCACTAGAACTTGGTAACGCTACGCGAGTAGCAGTGCCTTGTTTTTCCATGATTTTATCAAGTGGTAAATACATCATGTTATTACCGCCTTTCACATCCACTAGCACCTTAGAGCTATTGCCTAGCACTTCTTGCATAGTATCAATGTATAAACGTTCACGTGTTACTCTTTTAGCTGCTTGGTACTCTGGTAATAGTTTCTCAAAACGAGCCACCTCACCTTGCGCTTCTAAAATGATACGTTCGCCATAACCTTCTGCTTCTTGTGTCATACGTGTAACTTGACCACGTGCACGCGGTTCAATTTCACGGGCATACGCCTCAGCTTCACGGATAAAACGTTGTTCATCTTCTTGTGCAGCAATAGCGTCATCAAACGCATCTTTTACTTCTGCTGGAGGACGAGAGTCTTTAAAGTTAACGTCTGTGACAATTAAACCAAGATTGTATGGTTCAACAATCTTGTTCAACTCGTCCCACGTACGTTGACGTACTTCTTCACGGCCATTTGTTAATACTTGGTCCATTTTCGAGTGACCCACAACATAACGTAGGGCACTTTCAAGTGCTTCTTCTAAGCTCGAGTCAGCATTTGTCACGCTAAACTTATACAGATAAGGGTCTATAACACGATACTGAACTTGAAACTCAACGCTTACTACGTTTTCATCTTCAGTAAGCATAAAGCCTGACGTTGACAGTGAGCGAACAGCCTCAATATCCACTGGAATAACCGTTTCAACAAACGTCATTTTCCAACGAAGACCAGGTTGCGCAATTCGGTCGTATTGACCAAATTGTAAAACGATACCACGCTCAGCTTCTTTAACAGTGTAAATACCACTCAATGCCCATACAATTACAGCAATAATGAGCACGAATGATAAACCCGCTCCACCAAGCCCACCGCCATCTTTACCGGATTTATTACCGCCAAAAATGCCACCAAACTTATTGCTGAACTTACGGAACACCTCGTCTAAATCAGGTGGGCCTTGATCACGTCCGCCTTTTTTGTTCCACGGATCTTTATCATTGCCATTATTACCCGGTTCATTCCAGGCCATAGCTATACTCCATTGTTATCTAAATAATTTAGGTAATTGTGTTAAATCTACCAAATATACTGCCGTTCTCATACTAAAAACGACAGCAAGCAGTAAATTTTTACTTCTATAAAATAAATGAATCGATTTCTGGGCCAAACTCTTTCTTTAATTTGTTCCATTCAACCATTGGCATACGTGTGGTCAACAACCACTGCCCGTGTTCATCAAAATCTTCTTCGTGCACAGCGTTTAAACTAAACAATGATGCACGCAAGCGCCCATATTGCGGCGCAAGTTTAAGTGTATGTGCGAACATTTTCTTCGCAAGCAGCTCGCTTATCGCCTCTGAAAGCAGCTCACAACCTAAGCCACTTTGTGCAGACAACCATACTCTTATAGGCATGCCCTCGTCATCACGATCAATTCTCGGAGCAACATCTTCCAGTGCATCAATTTTATTATAAACGAGTAATTGCGGCACTTCGTCAGCCTCAATTTCTTTTAAAACCGATTGTACCTGTTCTATATTTTCTTTGCGACGTGCATCAGCCACATCAACAACATGTAGTTGTAAATCAGCTTCACGGGTTTCCGTCAGGGTCGCTTTAAACGCAGCGACTAAATCATGCGGTAAATGACGAATAAAACCAACCGTATCGGCAAGAATGACTGAACCTACATCGCCTATTTCAAGCTTACGCAATGTTGGGTCTAGGGTTGCAAACAGCTGATCCGCTGCATATACGTCTGAGTTAGTGATGCGATTGAATAAAGTAGATTTACCCGCATTAGTATAACCAACCAAAGAGACTGTTGGAATTTCATTACGGTTTCGGGCTCTGCGCCCTTGCTCACGTTGCACAGCTACTTTATCTAAGCGTGCACGGATACTTTGAATCCGAGCGCGTAATAAACGTCTATCGGTTTCTAGCTGTGTCTCACCGGGTCCACGTAGACCAATACCGCCTTTTTGGCGCTCAAGGTGAGTCCACCCTCGTATTAAACGAGTCGACATATGACGCAGTTGTGCTAACTCAACTTGCAGCTTACCTTCATGGGTACGCGCTCGCTGAGCAAAAATATCAAGTATCAGGGTCGTTCTATCAAGCACTCGACATTGACAAACAAGCTCTAAATTACGCTCTTGAGAGGGTCTGAGTTGATGGTTGAATATGACGACATCTGCATTGTGGATTTTGACAATCTCAGCAATCTCTTCTGCTTTACCGCTACCGACGAATAGTTTCGGATGTGGTGATTGACGGCTGCCTTGCACAACCGCCAAACTGCTAACACCAGCAGAAGATACTAACATTTCCAGTTCATGAAGATCTTCACGATCTCCTTCTTGAGGAAAGTCAATATGAACTAAGACTGCCTGTTCGCCGGCTTTATAACGGTCAAACAAGCATTACGCTCCTAATTTAAAAATTTCCAGGTTCTGGCTGCTCATCACCCTCTTCACTTCCTTGAACACCTTGGAAGTTTACTGCGCGAGCAGGGACTACTGTTGAAATGGCGTGCTTATACACCATTTGGTTTACTGTGTTTTCAAGTAAAATTACAAATTGGTCAAACGACTGAATCTTACCTTGTAGTTTGATGCCATTAACCAAAAAGATTGATACTGGAATACGCTCACGACGTAACGCATTCAAAAATGGGTCTTGTAACGATTGGCCTTTTGCCATGTTATTATCCTTCGTTCTAGGTGTTATTATAATTAAGTGGCTGAACTCATTTAACAAAGCTAAAAAATATTCAACTACTACTAGCTTAGCGAACTTACAACACGTTGCAAGTTTTCTTCATCACCGGTCGTTAACCAAGTTACCTCTGGCCAGCTTCTCAACCAGGTCAACTGACGTTTAGCAAGTTGTCGAGTGGCTGCAATACCGCGAAACACCATGTCATCATAGTCTGTCTCGCCAGCAATGTAATCCCACATTTGTCTATACCCTACACAACGAATCGAGGGTAAGTTTGGGTGCAAATCATTACGTTGATATAGGGACGAAACTTCTTTTTCAAACCCCTCATCAAGCATTATTTTAAACCTTTGTTCTATACGCTCATGTAAATCAGCCCGATCATCAGGCGCAATAGCAAATTGATAAAACGTATAAGGTAATTTAGGCTGCTTTTGTTTTTGCAGCTCAGTCATTGTTTTACCTGTTAAACGATAAACCTCTAACGCACGGTTAATACGCTGAGAATCGTTTTCACTCATTTTTTCTGCAGCGAGTGGGTCCACCGCAGCCAGCTCCTTATAAAGCGCAGGCCATCCGTATTGTTGCGCTTGTGCTTCAAGCTCAGCTCTAATAACAGGGCAAGCCTCTGGCAGTGGCGATAAACCATCAATAAGTGCTTTAAAATACATCATAGTACCGCCTACTAGCACCGGCACTTTACCTTGTTTATGAAATTGATCAATTTTTTCAATCGCATCACGACGAAAATCTGCCACAGAATAACTCTGAGCAGGGTCTATCATATCAATTAGATGATGTGGTGCTAGCGCTAACTCTTGCGCATTTGGCTTAGCAGTACCGATATCCATATCTTTATACACTAAGGCTGAATCAACGCTGATTATTTCGGTTTTTAAATGCTGACAAAGTTCAATAGCCAGTGCTGTTTTGCCTGCGGCTGTTGGACCCATTAAAAATATGACCGGTAAATTACTCAACGCGTTAACCCTAATCTAGCTGTGTTAAATAGTGATGTAAGTCTATTTTAACTGCTTTTTCGCGCAAACGTTGAATTGTTTGCGGATTATTTTTCATTTGTTGTAACTCGCCTGCAAATGCTTGGCTTGCAAAATAACGCTCAGGCACGTTGCTCTGCTGCCATTTAAGCCAATCTGTTAGGTTGTCGAGTTGTTGTTTACTTACCTGCAGCAAAGCTTCAATGGCTTGGCTTACATCTAATAAATACAAGCTATGAGGCAACTTTTTCACCATGACAAATTGCTTTTCAATATTGAGCTCAAAACCTAGTAAATTAAACCATGACTGCTGCTCGGTTAATATTTTTTGATCGTCCGCACTAATGTTTACGCGCACGGGGAGCAGTAATGCTTTACCCTCAAGGCTTGCTTGTTCTGTCATTTGCTGTTGCCAGTAATCGGCTAAAACATATTTAAAATGAGAGCAATACAGTTGCTGCTGCTGTGTAAAAACACAGCTGCCGTCTTGTTGAACTATTAATGAGGTTGTACTAATACTCTGTGCAGGCGCTAGGGCTGGGGTTTGTTGTGTTGTTGAGGTCGCTACACTGTCAAAGTGTACGGCATGTTGTTCACTTACCCCTTGGTAAAATGCGTTAACATCATGAAGCGACGCTTTACTTTCTCTTTGCCCAGAAAACCCACTCGCAGCAGAGCCACTTGCTCGCGATATTCCACCCGAATAGCTAACAGGCTGACTCGGTTGCAAAGGCGTTTTTGGGTAATCGAACACATCAGCTTGCTCAACAGACGCCGCACTTGCAAAGCGCTCAGTTGGCTGAGCCTGCTGTGGTATTTGTGGCGCGACAAAATCATCCTGCAAAGGCACAACGACTTGTTTTACAGCTTGCAGTATAAAGTCATGCACCAAACGACCTTGATGAAAGCGTACTTCATGCTTTGCCGGGTGCACGTTTACATCTACTTGACGCGGGTCAATATCGATATATATCACAAAGCCGGGTAACTCTTCTTGCCCAGCCACTTCTTCAAATGCTTGGCGAATAGCATGCAGAATAAGTTTATCCCGCATCATCCTATTATTTACATAGGTATATTGTGTGGTATTACTAGAACCCACAGGTAATACCCAACCGTGTAACTGCAAACCTGCATCACCGGATTCAATATGCAAACCTTGCTCAGCAAAGGCTTTGCCTGCAACTTGCGCGACTCGGGTAATTGCTTGGTTGGGATCAGTTTTAGCGCGATATTGGCGCACAACTTTAGCGTTATGCGTTAAGGTAATCGATACATCAAAGCGGCTCAGAGCAATCCGCTTAATGAGTTCATCAATGTGGTTAAACTCGGTCTTTTCAGTACGTAAAAACTTACGCCGCGCTGGCGTATTAAAGAATAAGTCTTTTACTTCAATCGTGGTGCCATCAGGGTGAGCTGTAGGTTTGACTTGCACTGCCATGTCGCGGCCTTCAGCACAAGCTTGCCAAGCAGCCTCTTGCGCTTTTGTTTTAGAGCTAAGCGTCAACCGAGACACCGAGCTAATTGATGCTAAGGCTTCACCACGAAAGCCTAATGAACAAATGTTTTCTAAATCATCCAGGGATTTTAGTTTACTCGTAGCATGACGAGACAGCGCCAATGTAAGCTCATCTTTATTAATGCCTGAACCATTATCTCTAATTCGAATAAGTTTGTGGCCGCCACGCTCAATATCAATTTGAATACGCGTTGCACCTGCGTCTAAGCTATTTTCAACCAACTCTTTAACAACTGACGCTGGCCTTTCAACCACTTCACCTGCTGCAATTTGGTTAGCCAATCGCGCTGGTAATATTTCAATACTCATACTCATCCTAACGATTTTAGCTTTGTGGGATATCGAGCTCTTGGCCGATAAATAAAGTGTTTGATTTGAGTTTATTGGCGCGTTTCAATTTATTCACACTCACCCCATAGCGATTCGCAAGTAAGCTTAATGACTCTCCTGGACGAACTTTATGTGTGGTCGGGTGTTGCGATTTTAATGATGCAAACAACGAATCATCGGGTGGGTTTTTAAGGTAATAATTTTTCAATGAAGTAAAGATTGCTCTCGCCAGCCGCTCTTGATAGTCCGCTGTTTTCAACAAGCGCTCTTCACGTGGGTTGGAAATAAACCCAGTTTCAACCAGTATTGACGGGATATCTGGAGACTTTAATACCCCAAAGCTTGCCGCTTGCGGACGCTTTTTGTGCATTTTGGCTACTTTTTTTAGTTCATCCATCACTTCTTCGGCAACGCTAAAGCCCGTTTTCATGGAATGATCCATCGACATATCAAGCAACGCTTGTGCTAAGTATTTCTCGCTGGCGGTATTTTTTATTACACCTGCTGCACCGCCAAGAAGTTCCGAATGTTTTTCTTTATCCTCAAGCCATTTACCTATTTCAGAGTTGGCACGGCGCAATGATAAAACCCACACAGACGCACCACTGGGCTGAGGACTAGTAAATGCATCAGCATGAATTGATACAAAAAAGTCTGCTTTTTTCTCTCGCGCACGGCTAGTTCGGGTGTTTAAATTAACAAAGTAATCACCTCGGCGAACCATTCTTGAAATCATGCCTTTTTCGGCATCAATCATTCGCTCTAAACGTTTTGCTATTTGCAATGTAATCGTTTTCTCATAGGTGCCTGATGGCCCTATAGAGCCAGGATCTTCGCCACCATGGCCTGCATCAATAGCAATCACAATGTCGCGTTGTTTACTTAACTCACGTTTTTTCACTGCGGTATTACTACTTTGCGCGACTGGTTTTGCTTGTTCTTTATCGTAAAGGTCTACCACTAAACGATTTTTATATGGCCCAGTTGGAGCCAAAGCAAATAATACCGGTTTAACTGAACCGGTTAGCTCAAAAACAAAACGTACACCTTTACTATTTTTAGCTTTGGAATAACGCAGTTTACTAACAATTTGATGTTTTTTAGGAATGCTAGGCAGGTTTTTAATTTTATTAGTATGTTCTAAGTCAACCACGAGGCGTAACGGATTCTTCAGCATAAAGTAGCTAAAGTCTGGTTTGTCAGTTAAATCAAAAACAACACGAGTGCTATCAGGAGACGGCCACACACGCACACTGTTAATAGTGTTCTGTGCAAAAACCCCTTGGCTTATTGCAAATAACAAACAAGCACACACCCATTTAATGACTACTCGACCCATCTGATCCACTACACCTTTAATTATTATTTTTTAATCTCGAGTTAATTGCTCTACTACTGCTTTGCCGCGCTGGCTCACGCTACAAACTTCAATTTCACGGGCCTCACCAACATAGCGCATTGTAATATCTAAGTCAGGAACAGGTATACACTCCCCGCCTTTCTCAGGCCATTCAACAACACAAATTGCATCATTTGAAAAATAATCACGAATACCCATATATTCTAGCTCTTCAGGGTCACCCAAGCGGTATAAATCAAAGTGGTACACATTGGCTTTTGCTAATTCATAAGGCTCGACTAATGTATAGGTTGGACTCTTAACCTTACCTTGATGGCCGAACCCTTGCACTATACCCCGTGTTAATGTGGTTTTTCCGGCGCCTAAATCACCATGTAAATAAATAACCACGCCTTGCTCAGTTAAACTTGCAAGCTTATTACCCATTGCGACCGTTGCTGCTTCATCAGCAAGTTGAAAACCAACACTCAGGGTCATTATTACCTCATGAAAAACAAATAAGTTATTACTGTATTAATCATACCAGATTATTTTTGTATCGCGAATACAGTGCCACTGTTCGTTAGAGCTAAAAAAACCGGCAAAGTTGCCGGTTTTTTAAATTATTAGTTTTATAAATGCTTATAAACCTAATTTCTTCTCAAGATAGTGGATATTGGTTCCACCATTTTGGAAGTTTTCATCTGCTAAGATTTTCTTATGCAGTGGCGTATTGGTTTTAATACCGTCAATCACTAACTCATTTAATGCATTGCGTGCACGGGCAATAGCTACATCACGGTTTTCACCGTAAGTAATGAGCTTACCAATCATTGAGTCATAGTGTGGTGGTACTTTATAGTCTGCATAAATATGGCTATCCCAACGAATACCTAGGCCACCCGCAGGATGGAAACGGGTAATTTTGCCCGGCGAAGGAATAAACGTTTCAGGGTCTTCTGCATTGATACGACATTCAATAGCATGGCCACGAATAACCACATCATCTTGTGTGAATGACAATGGCTGACCAGCAGCAATTTTTAACTGCTCTTTAATTAAGTCAACGCCACTAACCATTTCAGTTACAGGGTGCTCAACCTGAATACGGGTATTCATTTCGATGAAATAGAACTCGCCGTTTTCATATAAGAACTCAAACGTACCTGCACCGCGATAACCAATCTCGATACACGCACGTGTACAGCGTTCACCAATGAATTTACGTACTTCAGCAGTGATACCCGGCGCTGGCGCTTCTTCAACTACTTTTTGATGACGACGCTGCATTGAACAGTCACGCTCACCTAAGTGAACCGCGTTACCTTGACCATCAGCAAGTACTTGAATTTCGATATGGCGTGGGTTTTCAAGGAATTTCTCCATGTAAACCATACTATTACCGAAGAACTGTTTTGCTTCTTGCTGAGTCAGTGCGATTGAATCTATAAGCTCTGATTCGTTACGTACAACACGCATACCACGACCACCGCCACCACCAGCTGCTTTGATGATTACCGGGTAACCGATACGCTTAGCAATTTGCATGTTGCGCTCTTTGTCATCTGATACTGGACCGTCAGAACCTGGAACACACGGCACACCCGCTTTACGCATAGCATTGATTGCCGATACTTTATCGCCCATTAGGCGAATGGTATCGCCCTTAGGACCAATAAATACAAAACCGCTTTGCTCAACTTGGTCTGCAAAATCAGCGTTTTCAGCAAGGAAACCATAACCAGGGTGAATCGCAACCGCATCGGTTACTTCTGCCGCAGCAATAATACGCGGAATGTCTAAGTAACTTTCAGTTGCTGAAGGTCTACCGATACAGATTGTTTCATCTGCTAACAATACGTGCTTAAGATCGCGATCCGCCGTTGAATGCACAGCAACCGTTTTGATCCCAAGCTCTTTGCAGGCGCGCAATATACGAAGTGCTATTTCACCTCGATTTGCAATGACTACTTTATCTAACATGAGAGTTGGCCTCTAAGGTTGCACTATTATTCAATGATGAATAAAGGTTGATCAAATTCTACTGGCTCACCATTTTCAACTAAAATAGCTTTTACTGTACCGGCTTTGTCTGACTCAATTTGGTTCATCATTTTCATTGCTTCGATGATACAAAGTGTGTCACCCACATTAACTTTAGAACCCACTTCAACATAGGCAGGTGCTTCTGGTGATGCTGCTGCATAAAAAGAACCAACCATTGGTGATAATACTTGATGACCGGTTGGTGCTGCTGGCGCTGCTGCTTCAGTTGATGCTGCTGGAGCCGCAGGTGCTGGTGCCGCTGCTGGAGCTGGTGCGTACTGAGGAGCATATTGTGGAGCGTAAGCAGGACCTGCACTCATATTATTACGGTTAATACGTACTGACTCTTCACCTTCGGTGATTTCTAATTCAGCAATACCTGATTCTTCTACTAGTTCAATTAGTTTTTTGATCTTGCGAATATCCATGAACGACCCGCCTTCTAGTTTGTGTGTTTAAAATTAATTTGCGTTTTGCAACCGACTAACAGCAGCTTCTAATGCTGCGCGATAACCCATTGCACCTAATCCACATACCACGCCTTGTGCTACATCCGAAAAATACGAATGATGACGAAACGCTTCCCGCGCATGCACATTTGTTAAGTGCACTTCATAAAACGGGATATCAACACTCAGCAAAGCATCACGTAAAGCTACGCTTGTATGCGTAAATGCTGCTGGATTGATAATAATGCAATCAATAACTTGCCAAGCACTATGTATATGCTCAATTAAAGCTTGCTCACTATTACTTTGAAAATGCGTTAACTCAACATCTAAACCATGGGCGACGGTTGTTAGTTCGCTCATAATTTCGCCCAGCGTTTGTGAACCATATTTCTCAGGTTCACGCTTACCAAGCATATTTAAGTTAGGGCCATTTAGAACAAAAATCTTAAATTTTGCAGCCATAATACGCGATAATCCTATAAATAATGAGTTAAGCCATTTTTACTATAAAACCCACTAATTAGCTTGGGGTTAAACATAAAATAACAAGTATTTCTCACGTTAACCACCTATTATAGCCAGTTCGATGTAAATAGCAGCAAAATACTGGTCTAATGACTAGGTATACCCGAGAAACAAAAAACGCCACTACAGTGAGTGGCGTTGTTTTAAATTGTACAAAAAGTAATTATTCAGCGTGTTCACGCACCTTTATTAGCTTTTTAGTAAAATCCTCTGCGTCTAAAAAGCCTGTCACACGTTGCGCTGCAAGCTCTTCACCTTGCGTATCAAAGAACAAGATACTAGGTAATCCAAATACCGTATATTCTTCCATCACTTCAATGGTAGTTTCATCGCTCTCAGTAAGATCAATCTTTAATAACTCAAAATGAGCAAACTCGGCTTGCACATTTTGTTCAGGGAAGGTGTATTTTTCAAACTCTTTACAAGCAACACACCACTCAGCATAAAGGTCCACCATCACTAAACGACCTTCATTATTGGCATCACTAATTGCTTGCTTGAGTTCAGCTAAATCAGCAACCAATTTAAATTCATGCTTTTGTGATTTTTGCTCAGTAGAGGCGCTAATAGTTGGTGCTGGCCAAATATAGTTTTTAGTTAAACTTACACCGGTAATAACCAATATCGTTGCAGCAAACCACAGTGCAGTTTTGAGCTTGCCTTGGCTTTGGCCACTTTGCCAATGATGTAAATAAAGCGCTGTTGCTAATGCGAGTAAGCCAGCCATTAATAGTATGATGTCAAAATCAACAATACGTTCGAGCAGTATCAGCGGAACAACTAGCATGATAAAACCAAATAAGGTTTTAACTTGTTCCATCCAACCACCCGCTTTAGGCAGTAACTTACCGCCTGAGGTACCTAACAGCAATAATGGTATGCCCATACCAAGGCTCAAAACATAAAGCGTTAAACCGCCGACTAAGTAGTCACCGCTTTGCGCAACAAATAATAACGCTGCTGATAATGGTGCTGTCGTGCAAGGTGATGCTATCAGGCCAGATAAAACCCCCATCAAAAATACACCAATATAATTGCCACCTTTTTGATTATTACTCACCTGCGTTAGCTTATTCATCATGGAGCTTGGTAATTTTATTTCGTACCAACCAAACATCGACATAGCAAGTAATACAAATAATAAGCTAAAGCTAATTAACACATAGGGGTGCTGTAAATAACCTTGCACTTGGCCACCTAACGCAGCAACCACAAGACCCAGCGCTGCATAAGTGACCGCCATGCCTTGAATGTACACAAACGATAGTGCAAATGCTTTTTTTGTAGAGAGGTTTTGTTGCCCAGCAATCAAGCTCGACAAGATAGGAAACATTGGAAATACACAAGGAGTAAATGCTAAGCCAATGCCTACTAAAAAGAAAATAGCTAAATTAGTTAGCAAGCCTTGTGATGCCAGTTTTTCGGTAAAGTTTTGTTCTTTTTCAACGTCATCTTGTTGTACAGTAGTAGTTTCATTTACAGCTGATGGGTCACTATTAAGAGCAGCTAATGCGCTTGATGTGTCTGTTGCGCTATTATTTGATGGCGGGTTTTCACCTGTAATAACGCTCAGTGGAATAGAAATAATTTCAGGAGGGTAGCAAAGTCCTGCTTCGGCGCAGCCTTGATAGCGAACTTTAACAACCCCCTCTTTTGCCACATTCGATAATTTACTAATAACACTTAAAGAGTCAAAGAAGACCTCTGTTTTACCAAAGAATTCATCTTCTATGATCACTCCTTCACCAAGTGAAGGCACAGTGATTTCAGCGTCTTTAGCAATGATCTCAAGCTTCTTTTTATAAAGGTAATAACCTGGGGCGATATCCCAGCCTATAAATAAAGTGCTGCCTTGCTGATCAAAATCAAATGTGAAAGCCTGATCTACAGGTAGAAAAGTTTGATCAGCCGGCTTTAATAAATCACTCAGCACATTATTAGTTGCTTGTGCAGGTAGTAACCACAGCGTACAAAGCAAGAAAACAAAAAACCGCATTAATTAAGTACCTCATCCATCCAATTAAAATAGGCTAAATTGCCCGTTGATACATCAACCACCTGAATTTCAGGAATCTCATAACTATGTAACTGCTTTATAGTTTGGATAACTTGATTCATTTTTTCAGACTTAGTTTTAATAAGCAGCTTGCATTCTGTAGCCTGCGTTACTTCACCTTCCCACATATAAACTGACTCAACATTGGGTAAAATGCTAACGCACGCGGCTAATTTTAGGCTTACCAACTGCTCTGCCATAGCACGCGCCTCAGTAGCGTTTTCACATGTGGTAAAAACTAGTCGAAAATGAGTTGTCATCATATTGAACCTTTAGTTGTTAATTCTGCCCAACTCATAGTAGCTGATAGCTAGAGCAAAGTGTAGCGATGTACTAACGCTATACGTTTACTATTGAAAAAAGACCTGTTAGCCCATATTTATATTTCATCACGATGTTACGTGAGCACACTTTAGAGAGCTTTATGTTTAGATTTTTATTTTTGTTATTTATTCTCGTACCAATTATTGAGATCGCGTTACTCATTCAAGTAGCCGATGTAATTGGTGGCTTTGCCACTATTGCACTAGTGATTTTAACTGCTATTTGCGGTGCAAAATTAGTTAGGCAGCAAGGCATGGGCGCACTGCAAAATGTGCAAACACAAATGGCCCAAGGTCAAATGCCCGCCAAAGAATTATTTACCGGATTATGTGTAATTATCGCCGGTGTTTTATTACTAACCCCAGGCATTATGACCGATGTATTTGGCTTTTTACTACTCATTCCAGCGATTCGCAACAAACTTGCCGCAGGACTTGCCAGCCAAGCAACTGTACGTATGAGTGCAGGTATGCAGCAAGGCCCTTCGCCATTTACCCAGCAGACTCAACAAGAGCATGAACCACGTAAAATGAGTGAGCCAACCACGATTGATGGTGAATACGAGAGAAAAGATTAAAATTTTTATTTTTTTCTCTTGGATTTTTACGCATTACCCCCATTACTGAGTA
The DNA here is from genome assembly GCF_054960735.1 of Pseudoalteromonas sp. RWi3. Taxonomy (NCBI): domain Bacteria; kingdom Pseudomonadati; phylum Pseudomonadota; class Gammaproteobacteria; order Alteromonadales; family Pseudoalteromonadaceae; genus Pseudoalteromonas; species Pseudoalteromonas sp. RWi3. The sequence continues at coordinate 74,520 of NZ_JBHNYL010000010.1, read as the reverse complement.
CAACTAAATCGATGCAGTTAAATACAACTGACTTAGCTGCACGAGTACACACAAAACTTTTTTCTGTCCTGTTCAGAAACTGTTAGGAGAACTAAACAAATGAACATTCGTCCTTTACATGATCGCGTGATCGTTAAGCGTCTAGAAGAAGAAACCAAGTCTGCTGGCGGTATTGTATTAACTGGCTCTGCTGCTGAGAAATCAACCCGCGGAGAAGTTGTCGCTGTTGGTAATGGCCGTACTCTAGATAACGGTGATGTGAGAGCATTAGAAGTTAAAGTCGGTGACACTGTGTTATTCGGCTCATATGTTGAAAAAGCTGAAAAGATCGAAGGTCAAGAGTACCTGATCATGCGTGAAGACAACATTTTAGGCATTGTAGGCTAAACCTACTTTTCGTTTAACAAACATTTAAGAATTTAGAGGAAAAAATCATGGCAGCAAAAGAAGTACTTTTTGCAGGTGACGCACGCGGTAAAATGTTAGCTGGCGTAAACATCTTAGCAAACGCAGTTCGTGTAACTTTAGGCCCTAAAGGCCGTAACGTAATCCTAGACAAATCATTTGGCTCACCAGTGATCACTAAAGATGGTGTATCAGTGGCAAAAGAGATCGAACTTGAAGACAAGTTTGAAAACATGGGCGCTCAAATGGTGAAAGAAGTTGCATCTAAAGCAAATGATGCAGCCGGTGACGGTACAACTACCGCTACAGTTTTAGCACAATCTATTGTAAATGAAGGCTTAAAAGCAGTTGCAGCGGGCATGAACCCAATGGACCTTAAGCGCGGTATTGATAAAGCAATCATCGCTGCTGTTGCAGAGCTTAAAGAACTTTCAGTACCATGTGCTGATACTAAAGCAATTGCTCAAGTAGGTACTATTTCAGCTAACTCTGATAAAGAGATTGGCGACATCATTGCAGAAGCGATGGAAAAAGTAGGCCGCAACACAGGTGTTATCACTGTTGAAGAAGGTCAATCACTTGAGAACGAACTTGATGTTGTAGAAGGCATGCAGTTTGACCGTGGTTACTTATCGCCGTATTTCATCAACAACGCTGAAAAAGGCGCAGTTGAACTAGATAACCCATTCATTCTACTTGTAGACAAAAAAGTATCTAACATCCGTGAGTTACTACCTACATTAGAAGCGGTTGCTAAAGCAAGCAAGCCACTACTTATCATTGCTGAAGACCTTGAAGGTGAAGCACTAGCAACACTTGTAGTAAACAACATGCGCGGTATCGTTAAAGTATCAGCTGTGAAAGCACCTGGTTTTGGCGACCGTCGTAAAGCAATGCTACAAGATATCGCAGTATTAACTGGCGGTACTGTTATCTCTGAAGAAATCGGTCTTGAGCTTGAAAAAGCAACAATCGAAGACTTAGGTACAGCTAAGCGCGTAGTAATCACTAAAGATGATACAACGATCATCGACGGTGCTGGCGAAGAAGATGGCATCAACGGTCGTGTTTCACAAATCAAAGCACAAATCGAAGAAGCAACATCTGACTACGACAAAGAGAAACTACAAGAGCGTATGGCAAAACTTGCCGGCGGTGTTGCAGTAATCAAAGTTGGCGCAGCAACTGAAATCGAAATGAAAGAGAAAAAAGACCGCGTTGAAGATGCACTTCATGCAACTCGCGCAGCGGTTGAAGAAGGCGTAGTACCTGGTGGTGGTGTTGCACTAGTTCGTGCTGCTAGCAAACTAGCTGCACTAGTAGGCGACAACGAAGACCAAAGCCACGGTATCAAAGTAGCACTGCGTGCTATGGAAGCACCTCTTCGTCAAATCGTAACTAACGCAGGTGACGAAGCGTCTGTAGTCATTAACGCAGTTAAAGGCGGCGAAGGTAACTACGGTTACAACGCAGCATCTGGCGAATACAACGACATGATTGAAATGGGTATCCTAGATCCAACTAAAGTAACGCGCTCTGCACTACAATTTGCAGGTTCGATTGCGGGTCTTATGATCACCACTGAAGCCATGGTTGCTGAAATCCCTAAAGAAGACGCTGCTGGTGCCCCTGATATGGGTGGCATGGGCGGAATGGGTGGCATGGGCGGCATGATGTAATCATCCCCCTAAGCACTTCGCTTATAAAAACCCAGCTTCGGCTGGGTTTTTGCGTATTGGGGCTTAGTTAGTGAGTCTTGAGAGTAAAGTTAGCGAATTGAATAATTTCAAGATAAAAGGAACAAAGAGAAAGTTTCAAAGCTTAGCTTTCGTTTACCAACTCTCTGACTATTGCAAATAGGTCGCTCGGTAGCATACCTCGTTCGCCATCGCGCTGTGCGGCTATATCTCCGGCTTTTGCGTGTAAGGTCACACCTAAACACGCAGCTTGCTCAGTCGTTAATCCTTGTGCGATAAGGCCAGCAATAATGCCAGTAAGTACATCACCACTGCCGCCTACGGCTAGTGCGGGGTTGCCATCAGTGCATACCCACGCTTTAGTGTCATTAGCGATGATACTACCCGCTCCTTTGAGTACACAGGTCGTTGAATATGTTTCTGTCAATTTGCGTGCACTTTGATATCGCTCTGACTCTATATCATTAATGGTACAATCAAGTAGCCGTGCGGCTTCGCCAGGATGCGGGGTGAATACCGTTTTTTTCAGTGCAATAGGCGATGATTGCTGAGCAATAAGATTTAACGCATCGGCATCGACAACCATTGCTTTATTGTGGGCAACACAGTGTTGAATAACTGCATCAAAAGTGGATTTAGCCCATGGGTCTTGGCCAAGCCCTGGACCAATGGCTATGCATGTAGCCCACTCGAGTGCTGAAGTTAAATCAGCCGCGGTAACCATCAGCTCAGGCCGACCAATACTCACTGCAAGGACTGACTCTGGATGAGTGTATACTTTTACCATACCTGCACCACTGCGCAGCGCGGCCTCACCTGTTAAGCGTATAGCCCCAGCAGTGCCCGCATTACCACCAACACACAGTAACTTGCCATGACTGGCTTTGTGGCTGTTGTTTTGTCGCTTAGTTAAGCCTTGTGTAGTGTCATAATTAATAAGCGCTGCGCTTGGCGTTGCCAATTGGATAAACGCTTGGCCAACGCCTAAGTCTGCAAATTCACATTTACCCGCATATGCTCTGCCCTCGCCCGTTACTAAGCCTTGCTTTATGCCAACAAACGTAACACTAAGCTCGGCTTGAATAGCAATACCTTGTACAACACCGGTGTCAGCATCAATGCCCGAAGGTAAGTCAATCGCAACAATTGGCGCGAGACTATCGTTGGCCGTTTTTATTAATTTAGTAAATGGTTCTCGCACCTCACTTTTAAGACCTGTGCCCAGCAAACCATCAATAATAATGTCAGTAGTTTTTATCGTTTTCGGGTCATAATTTGATATTTCACCGCCAACAGCCAACCACGCTTTTTGCGCTGTTAGCGCATCTCCTGTTAAAGGCTTATCTGGTAATGCAGCAATCACCGTAACCTGTTTACCAGCTTGTTTTGCTAAGCTTGCAACAATATAGCCATCACCAGCATTGTTGCCAACGCCAACTAAAATGACATAATTTTGCGCATGTGGGTAATGTTTAATTACCTGCTCAAACACAGCCTTCCCTGCACGCTCCATCAGCGTATACATAGACACAGCGCTTTGCTCTGCTGCATTAGGCTCGTATCTGCGTACTTGCTCGGCTCTAAATACACATTGGGGTAATTTTGCTGACATATTCAACCTTAATCATGGCTTTTTATCAGCATATAAGCGGTGACAATAGCAGTCAAATAACAAGTGAGTTTCACTGACTTGATATTGTTCAATTAACCCTCATTAACTTCATATTAGTAACCATATTGAAAACAAATGGATTTATTAGATAGGGTTGGCTTTGATACATTATTACTACATTGGCTTGTCGTCACCTTACTGTTACTTATTATAGTGTGGGCCATGAGAAAAATTCTGGCTTCGGGTAAAACTATGTCTCGGGGTGCATTTTTATTTTTGTCTTTCTTCCCGCTTATTTCGTTATTTCCTGTTCCTCCTCCGCAATTTGAGAATGTTCAAAAAGCCAAGCAAGAAAAACGTAAGCGTGAAGAAGACTCGGGCGATCCACCTGATGATGAAACCATAGAATGATAAAAGTAGATTTAGATAATACAAAAAATAACACCGAGAAGCTGTTAATTAGCGCGGGGGTTATCGCATTTACCGCGGCTATCTGGCATTTACTCTGTATTTGGGGTGGGCCAAGCTGGTATGCCTTTGCTAGAGCGCCACACGCCTTGATAGAGTCTGCTCAGCAAGGCACATTCCTTGCGCCTATTGCCACCATTTTAGTTGCAGGGCTTATGTTTACCTGTAGTGCCTATGCGCTTTGTGCTGCGGGCATAATACGAAAAATGCCTTTAACCACAGCGGCTTTATCAACCATCGCATTGATTTGCATAGCCCGTGCTTTAATTGCAATCCCCTTACTCATTCGCTCAACTGAGCTTGATATTTGGCAATTAGTAGCCAGCTTGGTTTGGCTATACGTTGGTATTTGCTTTTTATTAGGCGCTAAACCCTACTGGCAAGTTTACCACCGACACTGAGAGCACTTCACTCTCGCTATCTAACACAAAAAACGGCGCATAACTTTCGTTATGCGCCGTTTTTAAACAAGCTTAGCTTATTCTGTATCTGGTAAATTACGGCCGTAGAAAATCTCTTGCATCTCACGGGTTAACTTAGAACGAATTTCTTCTTCTTCGTCGTCAGATAAGTCATCTGTAGACACACCAAATAAATAAGTATTTAAATCGGTCTCTTTTAACATCATCTTAGTGTGAAATAGGTTTTCTTGATACACGTTCACGTCCATCATTTGGTACGCTTCTTTGGTATCTTCAGTCATGTAATTTTGAATCGAATTAATAGCATGATCGATATAGTGCTTCACACCATCCACGTCGCGGGTAAAACCACGTACACGGTAGTCGATTGTCACCACGTCTGAATCCAAACTATGAATTAAGAAGTTCAGCGCTTTTAGTGGCGAGATAATACCACACGTCGACACTTCGATATCAGCACGGAACGTACAAATACCATCATCAGGATGTGCTTCAGGATACGTGTGAACGCAGATATGACTTTTATCTAAATGCGCAACAACAGTGTCAGGCAATGGCCCAGGCGTTTCGTCAACATCATAGGTTTGCTGTTGTTCGATTGGCTCCTCAGATACCAATATTGTGACACTGGCACCTTGCGGATCATAATCTTGGCGAGAAACATTAAGAATGTTTGCGCCGATAATATCAACCACTTCACCTAAAATATCGGTTAGTCGATCAGCATTGTACTGTTCGTCGATATATTCAATATATTCTTTACGCTGTTGTTCGGTCTTTGCGTAGCAAATATCGTAAATACTAAAGCTTAAACTTTTGGTTAAGTTATTAAAGCCATGTAGTTTAATTTTATCGAAGGGTTTGTTCATGATAAACCAACCTATAAACTAGTGAAATCTGCCACTGCAGAATGAAAGTTCGCGGATTTTATACGAATTTCACCACGGGAAAAAGCGTTATTTTAGCTGTTGTTGCACAACTTCATGGCTGTGGGTAATTTCTACTGTTTTATCAAGCATTAATGCGACTGAGCAATACTTTTCAGCAGACAACTGTACAGCACGTGCAAGGTGTTTCTCTGAGACATTATCACCGGTAACAACAAAGTGTAGGTTTATCTTAGTGAACACGCGAGGAGCTGATTCAGCGCGTTCTGCGTTTATCTGTACTTGAACATCTGAGAAGTTTTGTTTGGCTTTTTTTAGAATGCTTACCACATCAACAGATGAACAACACCCTGCTGACATTAATACCATTTCCATTGGGCTCGGTGCTGCGCTGTCGCTGCCAGCATCAAAAACTACATTGTGGCCAGAATTAGAAAGACCAATAAACGTATCGCCTTCAACCCATTTTACATTCGCTTGCATATTATTTCTCAAAAAAATTATTTTCTTGATTGTATACCCAAGCCACCTCAAGATGCGAGTGTCGAAGAATAAAAAGCGATAATCCGTTTACTTAAGCCCCTTCAGCCACAGCATTATCAAATAAATTTTTCACTAGTCCAGCAAACTCATCAATAAATGCGTGCTGCTCTATGGTCACCTGTTTGCTGGTAACACTGCTGAGCACTTCTTGTAAATCATACACAATGCCATCAACCTCACGCACGATCATGCCACGCTGCTCTGTTGAAAGCTCTGTATGTTGCTCGCATAACAGCATCACATTTTCAGCTATATCGTCTTCAATTAACTCCATTATCGTAGGAGCGCCAGGTTTTATTTCGCCGGGCTTCTCAAATAACGCTAAATTTTGAGTAAGATACATGATGAGATCATCATACCCTTGCCTATCTAAAACCATAATTAAAACACCTGTAATAAAATTATTGGAACTCTAATGATTTAAGCAGAAAGCGCTTTTAATTGCTACCTTTGCTCAGTAACCAATACAAAAAAAGCAGCCTAGGCTGCTTTTTTAGTTATTTAGTACCAAACTAGAGTACAATATTAGTCAATTTTTAGACCTGGGCTCAATGTTGCTGGCATCGCGACTTTTTCAAGTTCAACTGAAGCAACAGGGTATGCGCAGTAATCTGCCGCATAATATGCACTTGCTCTATGATTACCTGACGCTCCAATACCACCAAATGGGGCTGCGCTTGATGCACCTGTTATTGGACGGTTCCAGTTTACAATACCTGCACGAATGCGACGCAAGAAGTGGTCATAATCAGCTGCGTTATCACTTAACAAGCCTGCCGATAAACCAAAGCTGGTGTCGTTTGCTTTATCAATTGCGCTATCAAAGTCTGTAAAGCGGAATACTTTTAATAAAGGACCAAAGTGCTCATCATCTGGGAAGTCAGTTACATTGCTACACTCTAAAATACCTGGTGTTACAAAACCTGTATTTTCAGTGTGTGTAAGCTCAACTAAAACTTCTGCACCTAGTTCAATTAATTGCTGTTGTGCTTTAGCCATACCTGCAGCGGCTGCTGATGAAATCATCGACCCCATAAATGGTTGTTCAGCATCATCGTAGTTACCTACTTTAATTGCCTGAGTCGCGCTAATTAATCCGGCTAGAATTGCGTCACCTTGCTCACCTGCTGGTAAAAATAATTTACGAGCACACGTACAGCGTTGACCACTTGAAATAAACGCAGATTGCAGAATATCGTGGATTGCCGCTTTAGTGTCTGCCACATCAGTAATGATAAGTGGGTTATTACCACCCATTTCTAATGCGAGAATTTTACCTGGCTGGCCTGCAAACTGTTCATGTAAAATATGGCCAGTGCGTGATGAACCGGTGAAAAACAAGCCATCAATCTCTTTATGTGCAGCAAGTGCTTTACCTGTTTCAACTTCACCTTGCACAAGGTTAATAACCCCAGCTGGTAAACCTGCTTTTTCCCATAGCTTAAGCGTTAGCTCAGCCACCATAGGCGTTAACTCTGATGGTTTAAATACCACTGTGTTACCGGCTAAAAGCGCAGGAACAATATGACCGTTAGGTAAATGGCCTGGGAAGTTATAAGGGCCAAATACAGCAACAACACCGTGTGGCTTGTGACGGATCATAGCGCGACCTTGTGGCATTGGGTTTTCAACGTCACCGGTGCGATCTAAAAAAGCCTTTTCAGAAATAGCGATTTTTCCTACCATGGCACCCGCTTCTGTACGCGTTTCCCATAATGGCTTACCTGTCTCTTGTGCTATCGCTACAGCAAGTTCTTCGCTATGTTCTTTTAGTGTTTCTGCAAACGTTTTTACAATCGCTAAACGTTCATCAAAAGATTTATCAGCCCAAGTGTAAAATGCTTCACGTGCAGAGCTTACTGCGCTATTTACTTGCTCAGCAGATGCCGAGTTAGCCTGCCAAATAACGTCGTTATTTGCAGGGTTTACTGAATTAAATGAATCGCCTTGGCCTTGTGACCATTGACCATTAATAAATTGTGCAGGATGAGTCATATACTTTCTCCTAAATTATAAGCTTGTTGCGGTAACGGTATCGCCCGCTTGTAAATAAAGTGCGTCTGCCATTACTTGTGGCAATGTAAGCTCTGCACTTGTCGCATCGAAGTTTAACTGTGCGACAGTTGCTCTAAAGTCATTTAATTTATCATTCGCCAGCATTACTGGCGTGTCACCGCTGTTTTCACCAATTTTCACGGTAAAGTTATTGGCATTACGAATAGTCGCAATATTATCTACTTTAGCTTCAACAGTTGGGCCCGCATCAAAAATATCAACGTAACCATTAAAGGTAAAACCTTCACTTTTTAATAACTCAATTGCTGGGCGTGTGTTGTTATGGACTTTGCCAATCACTTCTTGCGCATCTTTACTTAACAGGTTCACGTAAATTGGGTACTTAGGCATGAGTTCGGCAATAAACACTTTTTGGCCAATTCCTGTTAGGTAATCGGCTGTTGGAAAGTCCATTGAGAAAAAGTGCTCTTCGAGCCATTGCCAAAATGGGCTGTCGCCATTTTCATTTGATACACCACGCATTTCTGCAATAACTGTTTCAGCGAAACGCTGTTGATGTTGTTTTATAAACATAAAGCGTGCTTTTGACAGCAATTTACCGTTATTATTTTTACGGTAACCATCTTTTAGAAATAACGTACACAATTCAGTAGCACCGGTGTAATCGTTACAGAGCGTTAAAATATCAACCGCTTTGTATACATCAAGCGTACGTGATGAGTGAATCACTTTACTTAAATGATAATGGTAAAATGCATCATCTAAACCTACAGCGGCTTCAATAGCCGAAGTTCCGACGACTTCACCTGTTTCGCTATCTTCAAGAACAAACAAGTAACCTTCATCACCCGGGTGAGATGCACTTTTTGCGAATGAGCTTAATGAATGGTCTATTTTCTTTTGTAATAACGCTTCGTTATTCGGCAAAGAGGTAAAGCCATGGCCCGATTCGTGGGCTATTTTCAATAAAGCTGGGTAATCACATTGCTGGATTGGGCGAAGGATCATCATGAGTCCGCTTGCTCCCTTATATATAACGGTAAATTAGAATGTCAGGGCAAGCTTTCTACTTGCCCTAAATAAGATGGGACGGATAATTAACCGTTCACAACTTTAGCAACTGCTTTTTCAAAACGTGCCATACCTTCGCGAATATCTGCTTCAGGTATTACAAGTGAAGGTGTGAAACGAACAACGTCAGCACCTGCAACTAATGACATAACGCCTTCGTTGATACCGGCAACTAAAAACTCTTTCGCGCGGCCTTTAAACTGTTCGTTAACCACAGCACCAATTAATAAGCCTTGACCACGTACTTCAGAGAATACGTTGTACTTGTCATTGATTGCGGTTAATAACTCACGGAATAACGCTTCTTTTTCTTTAACGCCAGCAAGAACCTCTGATGTATTAACTGTATCAAAAGCCGCTTCACCCACAGCACATGCTAGTGGATTACCACCGTATGTAGAGCCATGCGTACCAATTTTAAGATGCTTAGCAATTTCAGTCGTCGTCAGCATTGCACCAATTGGGAAGCCACCACCTAACGCTTTAGCAGAAGTCAGGATATCTGGCGTTACGCCTAAACCTTGATATGCATATAGCTCACCCGTACGGCCAACACCTGTTTGCACTTCATCGAAAATAAGTAGCGCATTGTGTTTGTCGCATAGTTCGCGAACACCTTTAGCGAATTCGTCTGTTGGTGAGATGATACCGCCTTCACCTTGCAGAGGTTCCATCATTACGGCACATGTTTTATCTGAAATTAGCTTTTCAAATGCTGCTAAGTCGTTGTAATCACAATGTACAATATCACCAGGCTTTGGACCAAAACCATCTGAGTAAGCCGCTTGACCACCCACAGTAACTGTAAAGAATGTGCGGCCGTGGAAGCCTTTATTAAATGCAATGATTTGTGATTTTTCAGCACCGAATTCTTCAAGTGCTAAACGACGCGCTAGTTTAAGCGCCGCTTCATTTGCTTCTGCGCCTGAATTAGCAAAATAAACTTTATCAGCGAATGTTGCATCAACTAGCTTTTTAGCTAAGCGAAGTGCTGGTTCATTGGTCATAACATTTGATAAATGCCAAATTTTTTCACCTTGCTCTTTTAATGCATTTACTAGTGCAGGGTGACAGTGACCCAGACAGTTAACGGCAATACCACCAGCAAAGTCGATATACTCACGGTCTTGCTGATCCCATACGCGCGAACCTTCGCCACGAACAGGAATTACGCTTGAAGGTGCGTAGTTAGGTACCATTACTTGATCAAATAATTCGCGATTGACTGTCATTTTTATTCCTCTTAATTGTGATATCGCAGAGAGTGCAAAGCCGCTAGATTATAAACTTCATCACATGTTTAATGATGCAAATCAGCACAGCCTAAATTAAAAAAAGACTCTCTGGTTCAATTTTCAGGTAGCCATTATTTCAGAGTTTAACGCTATTGTCTCTTATAAAACTATCATGAAACCCTTGTAAATAAAGGGATTGAGATATTATTTCATAGATAGTGAATAACTATTTGCTACAAAATGTTGTTGCACTTTTGGAGTATCAAGCCGCTCTGTGACTCACTGCACGAGTCTGTCGCATTGAAATAGTAGAGATAGAATGGACTGAATGATGAATGAATAGTCGCAAAAAAATTAACAATTATTTTATAATTAGTCGAGTTTTAGCCTGTAAAAGTGAAAATAATACATTATTACTCTCAGAACAGCTGCTATTAGATAAACGCAATTACCTATAGCAGAGCCAAAGTCAGGCTGGCTTTGTCTCAATGGGTCAATCGTAGGGTGTGATCAATCTAATTTAATATGGAAGTTCTGTAAATTAACCTTCTCTAAATGCTGCAACTCAGATTTAGTAAAGTCTATATACTCAAACCACCGCTGTGCTTCATCGCTTTCAACCAACTGGTGCTCTGTGAGCGTAACATACTGCGAATAGCAGCGCGCTTTTTGCATTACCGCTGTTAAAGGCAACAGTGAATCACCCTTTGCAAGCCCTGTAGTCAGTTGCTCCATCACAAAGTTAAAAGGCAAATAACGAAATGCCATTTTTTCAATTACCTTGGCTGTTATTTTTAATGATTGCTCGCTGAGTAACGTACTCAAAAACAAAGGATCTGGCTTCAATTCTAACAATGCAGTATGTAAGTCTTTGTGTTGCTCTTCTCTGGCTAAAGTGACTTTACGACGCCAAACTAATTCAAATGTACGTAGATACAAGCGAACCAATGCTATTTTTCCAACATCCAATAACATCCCGAGTGTAAAAGCATGAATTTCATTGACGCCATTTAGTTTTGCAATTTCTTGTGCGGCAATTGCACATGCCATTGAATTATCACGTAGGCGGCGTTTAAGTAATGGAAAAGGCTCTGTGCTATGCGGCATCCAATGGCGAACAGCAAATGTTGGCACCACAAACTTTAAGTTATCAAGGCCTATGTATCGTAATGCAAGTGAGGGACTGTCGACCTTAACTGAGGTATGCTTATTACGCTGTTTGCGATAGTAGGGTAAGTTTACAAAGGTAACAAGCTCGCGTCCTAACCAACTTAGATCGTTTACAAGTGGCTCTAAACGACCAACCGACGCAGACTTTACAGACAATATATCTAAAATAGCAGGCACATTATCTTCAATACCAATTGTTTCATGTAATACACTGTCTATATCAGCAAGCTGCTTTTTCATTGCAGTTTCAATCGCATTATGAAGCTGCTGACTAGCCTGAGCGCGGTACTTATGGTGTGCTGTGCTCGTCTCTTTACGTTTCGTATGCGCCGCCATTTCTACTTCAAGTAATGTACGCTGCTTTATTGGTTCACCGTAATTAATCTCAAGCGTATGAATATAGCCAATTTGACGTTGCGCAAAGTTATGACCAAGCAATAAGTCATGTGCTCGCTGCTCTAAAACATTGGCGGTGATCTGTTGGCGCTTGATGTCTGTCATTTAATAATTTCTTTTATAAAGTAAGCGAAGAACGGTGAATTAACCCTAAGCCTAGAACCGAGTTAAAAAGTTGGCAAGTAATTCAAGCCCTTGTTCTGTTAATATTGCCTCAGGATGAAACTGTACACCTTCGAGAGCAAGCTCTTTGTGTACAAGCCCCATTATATACTCAAATTCGCCGCTAGGGGTTTGTGTCCACGCAGTTATACCAAGTTCAGCGGGTAACCCTTTCGGCTCAACAACCAATGAGTGGTAGCGACATACGGTTAACGGATTTGCCAATCCTTTAAAAACACCTTGCTCACGATGATATACCGGTGATGTTTTACCATGCATAACCTGTTTTGCGCGCACAACATTTGCACCTAATGCTTGGGCAATGGTTTGATGGCCAAGGCAAATGCCCAAAATAGGATAAATCCCTTTTAGTTGTTCAACAGCTTGTAATGAAATCCCAGCCTCAGTAGGTGAACAAGGCCCTGGTGATATCACTATATGCTGAGGATTTAGCTGCTTAATTTGTGCAATGCTTAACTCATCATTACGTTTTACCAACACCTCTTGATCAAGACGCTGAAAGTATTGCACCAAGTTATAAGTGAACGAGTCATAATTATCGATCATCAACAGCATGAATTAAGTAACCCAAAAAGCATCATCAGAATAATGGGGGGCATTCTATACCCAAACTACCTCAAGATGCGAGCGTCGTTGTTACTTCTTAAAAGGGATTGTCATTCTTGCAAAGTAACGTCTTGATATTGAGCCCCAGTGAAACGCTGAATTCTGCATATTAAGGTGACTGGGTCTATTTTCAATCAGAAGTTTCAGTTTCTTGTCAAAACAACTTAACTGCTGTTAAACCAGACTAACTCAAACAAAATAGCGATTCACTGTTGATTTATTATTAAACAACCCAAGCTCCATTTAGTGGGTAAGTAAATACCCCACTAAAGCAGCATTCATTTTAAAGGAGCAACATATGTTAGGCGAAGACCATTCATTAACTAAAGAGTTTCCTGAGTATCTAAACACGATTGCCACGTTAAACAGTGAAAGTACTGAATTTTCAGCTAAGGCTAAGCAATATAATGCCATTGATAAGGAGGTGCGGGTATTAGAGCTGCAAGATGCGCCCATTGATGACCAATCAATGCAACACATGAAAGTTAAACGCGCCGAATTAAAGGATTGGCTGCACCAAGAGTTAATGAGCGCTGACGCACCTTAGCCATCTATAGCCCACTAATGTGGGCTTTAAACATCTACCTTTAATTACTTCTGCTATTACGTAGCAAATTAAAACGAATAATCGCTACTTTTGAGCTGCAATTAAGTGCTCATTAAGAGCAAACTTTTCCTCACTAGATAACGCCTTTTTTTCTTTCGCTTTAAAGTCATAACGCACCATTACGGTTTTGCCTACCGCACAACATTTTCCCTGCTGGTATGCCTCTTGGCGAATAACAAAAGAGCTTGAACCAATATGTTCAATTGTAGATTTAACTTCAACTTCGTGACCATAAAAAAGCTCACCAACAAAACTCACTTCTACCTTAGCGATAATCAACTTCCAGTCATGCGGATTTAAATCAGGGGTAAAAAATCTAAAAATAGGCGCTCGGGCGGCTTCAAACCATACTGGGAGTACGGTATTGTTAATGTGTCCTAATACATCGGTTTCGCTAAAGCGCGGTGTAATTTTTTCTACAAACATAATAATTCCAATAAAGGCAGCTCATGACGGACTTTATTCGCGTTTACGATAACGCCCTAAGCAATGAATTTTGTGATAACTTTATCACGCTCTTTGAACAAAGCCCGCATCTAAAACAAGGTATGACCTCAGGCGGTGTCGATTTAGCTAAAAAAGATAGCCAAGATCTACATTTATATAATTATCCTGAATATTCAGAACAACTAAAACACATTCAGCAGACCACTGCAGGCTATGTATTTAAATACCTTGAAGAACATATTTTCATGATGATTGGTGCATTTGGACTAAAAGTGTATCACCCAAAAACAGGCGTGCCGACCGATTTAACGCAAGCTAACTTTGATGAAATTGGCAAACCTCAACTGCCTTTATTAGTGCAGCAGATTTTTCGCCTGGGCAATATTCAAGCGCAAAAATACGAGACAAACAAAGGCGGCTACCCTTATTGGCATAGTGAGGTTTACCCACAGGCTGGGCATAACGAAGCGCTGCACCGAGTGTTACTCTTTATGTTTTACCTGAACGATGTTGAAGAAGGTGGCGAGACTGAGTTTTACTATCAACAACGTAAAATTTCACCAAAAAAAGGGACCATGGTCATTGCTCCGGGCTACTTTACCCATACTCATCGCGGCAATAAGCCCGTCTCTAACGATAAGTATATTTTAACTTCATGGGTCATGTTTAACCGCGCAGAGCAAATATACGGACAGCCGCAGAGCTAAACGAGCTGTGAGCGCATTGTAAACATTAAAGACATGTGAGCAAGGTTCAAGCTTCTAAAACTTGAACCTTGTTGCTTGAAACTTTACCCTAAAAGTTCATCAAACAAATCAAACAGCTGATCAAGCTCTTCAATAGTGTTGTAATGCATACAACCGATGCGAACTACACCGCCTTTGTCTAAAACACCTAATTGCTCACACAAGCCCTGAGCGTAAAAGTTACCATCCCACACACAGATATGCTGTTTACCTAAAAACTCAGACACTTGGCGCGGTTCAAGCCCTTCAAATGTCAGAGCGAAAGTAGGTGTGCGCTCTGATAAACGTTCTAAATCATCAATACCAAACAGCTTGATTTTAGGATAATTGACCAGACGTGTTAGGAAGTGCTCACTTAGTGCCATTTCATGTTGTTTAGTCTTAACAAAAGCCGAAGCTAATTTTTCGCGGCGTGAATAACTATCATCAAGCTCACTAATGTCAGCAATATAGTCAACCGCTGCAATTAAACCTGCGAGTGCTTCAAAGCTTTGCGTGCCGGTTTCCCAGCGCCCTGGAATAATATCCTTAGCAGGTTCAACCTTGTAAGGTGTAAACCCCTCAAGGTGCTCACGCTTACCATAGACCACGCCCAAATGCGGGCCAAAAAACTTATACGCAGAACAAGCTAAAAAATCACAATCTAGCGCTTGTACATCCACCAGCTCATGGGGTGCATAATGCACAGCGTCAACATAAACCAATGCACCCACTTCATGAGCCATCGCAACAATACGTTGAATATCGTTAATAGACCCAGTGGTGTTTGATGCATATGTAACTGCAACAAGCTTGGTATTGCTATTAAGTAAGCTGGCAAGGTGGGCTAAATCTAAGCTACAATCCGCTTCATTGATACGTGCAGCATTAACTTTCACGCCTTTATCTTGTGCTGCTTGTTGCCACGACGATACATTTGAAAAGTGGTCAGCATTGGTCACGACGATTTCATCACCCGCTTGCCATTCACGTGAAATTGCGCGGCTAAAGCTAAATGTTAAACTGGTCATATTCGCGCCAAATACGATTTGATCGCGCGATGGGGCATTTAATAAATCAGCTGCAGCTTGGCGTGCATTGGCCATTAGCTCAACCGTTTTATCACTTGAGAAGAACGCACCACCTAAGTTAGAGTTGTAATAACCTAAATAAGCCGACATAGCACTGAGCACTGATTGCGGCACTTGCGAGCCACCCGGGCCATCTAAAAATATTGGCGATTTACCCGCAACTTGTTGCATTAATGCCGGAAATTGACGACGAAGTTTAGTTAAATTCATTGTCATTCCTTAAGCTGTTAATACGAAGCAGTCTAGGTAACCGTCTTTGCTGGCGTCAATTTTATTCATTGGTGTGGCGTTATGCCATACTTCACGGTCATTGATCAGTGCAAACATGCCGTCTTTAATTTCCATTTTAAAACATGGCTCAGCTTGTTTGTTTTCATAAACCAAAAGCTCACCACCTTCTAAATTTTCGTGTGACACGCCGCAAATGCACACGTGATCAAAACCATCTTGATGAATACCTTCTGGCGCAGGAGGCGTATCGCTTTCGATAGCAAGCATTCTAAATTGGTGAATTTCAATATCACGCTCATCACTAATACCTGTAATCGCACGAAACTCATTAACGATACTTTTCATACCGTCTGTTTGTAGCAAACTTGGTTCTAAGTTTTCGTAAGTGCGCTCAACATTGCCCTGAAAGGTATTGATTGAATCATCTTGTACAAACGCTTTAGTGGCTTGTAATTTTAGTTCACCATCTTGCACTTTAATCACTGAATAACGACGTTTTCGAAACGCACCATCGGCATAAGGATTAGCTGGAAGATTAGCAAATGATGGCTTTACTGCCTCGATATGAGCTTGGTTTACAAAACGAAGTTGTAATAGGTTCTGGTTGTTTAATGCTGTCATAAAATATCACCTAAAAAATAAGAGACTAACTCATAAATATTGAAGGGGATTTTAATGCAAGTGGAGAGGATTTTTTGCGTCTTTATTTAATTAAAGGCGTTTAAAAGTATAAAAGTAAGATCTAAAAGTGGGATTTATTGAATTTTTAATTTAAAAATAAAAACGACCACGTGCCGTGGTCGTTTTATCAACTACAAAAGGTATTCAATAAACTTATGGTGTTGTCTCTACAAACTCAACGTTAACTTCGCACGACTCTGTGATTGGACCTACTTCGTAGTAATTAGTTGAAGACCACTCTCCATTACAACCTTCAATACTCCCTACTTCATAACCACTATCAGGGTATAAATATATTCCACGGTTTTCACCATCTGACAAAGTAAAGCTAGATTCACTAGCACTACCGTTGCCAGTTACGTTTACAGTAACGCTGTAGCTTACTGAGTAGGAAATATTGTAGTAACCTTGGTTATCTCGTAAGTCATCTAAATAACTAACAGTATCGCTGCTTAGCGGATTATTATCAAAGTTCAACCTTGCTGATTTATCAGTTATAGCTTCTATCCCACTAATTGTCTCTAATGCATTATGCCTAATATAGACGTTTGTTAAGTTACTATTATTACTAAAATCTAAAGTTGTAATTGGAGAGCTATTTATCTGCAGCCAATGTAAAGATGTCATCTCGCTTATATTCAGCTGTTCAAGCTGGTAGTTATAAAACAAATCCAGTGATAATATTAGCTCTGGATTTGCAATTGAAGATAAATCACTAACACCAGAATCTGATATTCTCAGTCTTGTTAAATTAGTAAAAGGCGAGAAGTCAAAACTTGTATAGTTAGCTCCACCTATCGTTAAATCTGATATGTGATAGACCTGTGACCATGGCACAAGTGGCTGCTCAACACCTTCAACGTTTAATGAAGACAAGCTTTGTAAAGCTGAAAAATCTAGATTATTTATTGAGGTATACGAAATGCTAAGGCTTTCTAAATTAACGAGGTTTGTTAAGTTAAGCGCTGAAATCCCCATTATACCAATATCAAGGCGAGTTAATTTCGTTAAATTGGTGACATCAAGCTCTGTTACCCCACTTTGCCCCCATAAAAACGCACTTCTTAGCTCTGTTAAGTGCCCAATATTGAGTTCAGTTAAGCTACCACTATTAATTGCTAAGTACTCTAACTGAGTGTTAAAGATTAAGTCTAGCTGATTTAACTCTGTGCCTTGCAAGTCTAAATGAACTAATTGTGTTTGATTAGATAAATCAATCTGAGTAATCGGCATATCCTGCAAAGTTAAATACTGCAGTGAGGTATATGCAGATAAGTCAATATCTGAAATATTTTGTCCACTCAACTCTAGGCGAGTAATCAGACTAGAGTCGTAAAATTGAATAGATTCTATTTTTGTTGGCTGCTCAGAACCATAGTTATAACCATTAGAAAACTCTGTTAATTGCTCTAAAGCAGATAAATCTAGATGGGGACCCAAGTTTAAGTCTGAGAGTTCAAGAATCTGTAAATTAGGCAAGGCTTCTAAACCAGCTAAAGACGTAATCTCACCATAGTTGTTCCAAAGACAATTTAATTTAATCACACTCTCTAAGCTTGTTTCACCTGAATTATCAACACACATTGCAAGTGCAGGATCTGTAATATTCGCCTGAGTCGATAACGGGACAAACTCTTTAAACGTTACATCAATTTGGCAGCTTTCTTTCACATAAGGGATTCTATAATCACTGCCATCTTCATAGCCGTCACAACCTGAAATACTATCAAGCACATAACCTGAATTTGGCTCAATAGATGTCGACCAATTCGAGCCATGCTCAACAATACTCTCATCTCCTACAGCTAATGAGCCATTTCCATCGCTATTTACTGTTATTGTGTGCTCTGGCGCATCAAATGATAAATACACTTCATCACCGACCTGGCAACTATTACCTTTTAAATACTTACAGAAAGTAATATCACGGCGATTGTTATCGATTAACTCAATAACGGTATCTTGACCATCCAGTATAAGCTCTAATTTACCGTCAATCAGCTCAACATTTACAGGATCGGCATCATTAAGTTGGAAAGTATAGTATTGTTTATCTTGGGCTTCATCGTAATCACCATGTCTAACACCCCAATGCGCAATTCCATTCTCATCATTTTGATATAGCCCAAAACCTAAACTATACTCATAAAACTGATCGACCTTTGTTGAAGGACTATAGTCATGGATATATAAATGCGCAGTGGTTTCCTCTGCTGACGAGCCTTGAGTAATTGTACGTTCAATATAATAACGGTCGCCGTCAACAGCTACTAAAGTGTATACAAACTTACCAGCAAGATGGCATGTATCCAAAGCAACGTCGCACCAGTCAACTCTTTGCCAATTACCATCTGTTGTGTCGTAATACAAATCACGGATCAAATGTCCGTCCTCAAACCCCTTTTGATACGAACTGGTTCCAGTAGTAAAGAAAACCTCTCCATCTTGGTAGATTTGTACTTCAGCCCAGTGAGAGTCGATATCATGACCATCTCTGAACTGATGACGCCCGGCAAAGTTATCAGCTGAGATTGCTTGCTCATTACGACGCACCATAATGCCAGCATCTGTATAATGCTCACCGTCAAAAATACCTTGTGTGACTAACTGGTAGCCCACATTTATATCTTTAGTGACATAAAATGACTCAGTTCCGCCATCCTCAGGGAAATTAAGCACCATAGTGTTATCTGTAACTTGCCAAGTAAAGCTTTCATCTGATAAATCGCTGATATTATGAGATACACCTGTACCATCATCATTGAAAAAAACTTTATAAACCGTATTTTCACCAACAAGGTTAACCGACCATTCACCTTCCATGTCATTAGCATTAATTGCTAAGCGTTGCTCAAGAGTTGTTTTACTTACTTCATATGAACTTGTGTACTCATCTACCAGTACATCATCTTGGTATTGTTCAATATCACGACCTAGCTCATACCAATTACTGCCTTTTTCAGGGAGTGGTGTTAAGGTCAGTTTTGTTGCGATATCTTTAGTCGCAACATTCATCCCAGTGCTATTAGAGAAGCTTTCGTATTCTTGTAAAACAAAATCACTTTGAGGAGTAATCTCTATAACTCCCTCAGCGGTTTCCGTCCACGTTACCTCTACTTTACCATTGTAGGTTAATGCGCCTGTATTATCTTCACTTAGCTCTACCGTATAAGCGCTCGCATAATAAAGGTCTTGATTGCCAATTATAAAGGTACCGACAGTCTCCTGCTGCTCTTTAAAGGTCGCATTAATTTCACAATCTATATTACTAGCGAGTGCAATGTAGTGGTTGCCTTCAATATAGCCTTCACAGCCTTCGATTGAGTCTAAAATGAAACCATCGTCAGGGATTATTTCAAAGCCTACACGTTGATAGAAAAACGACGATTGTGTCGCAGGTGAAATTTCACCATTGCCACTTGAGTTAGCAGTAAGGGTAACTTTAGGGCGCTTTGGTAAGTAAGTAATTTGTGATGCTGCATTACACGTGCCGCCGTCTTTATAGTGGCAAACAATAATGCTTTCGGTATTTGAGGAAACAAGTTCAAAATGCCATTTTTCACCATTTCGATCATAACTTAATACGCCATCATTAAAAGTTGCGCCAGTGTAAGTCTGGCCTTCTAATTCTACAGCGTATGTCACATTACCGTTTTCGTCATACTCAGCGTAAACCCTGTCGGTCTGCCCATCCGTTGAATAAAACTCAGTGTAATTATCTAATAATTCTTCTGTAAATGCGCTGTAGTTTAAATCTTTGCTGTATTCATAAACTAATATCGCGCCATCTTGAGAGATAATCTCACCATTTGGTGAGTAGTAATTGATAGTTCGATTTATATAAAAAAGGTTATCAACAATACTAATAAACTCATGAATCATTTCACTATTAAGATAACAGCTTGCATCAAAGCCTTCACATGATGTAACAACTTCATTGTTATAAATGAAGCGCTTACGTGTAAACTGACCATCCTCTAAATGCCCTTGCCAATCAGTAATGCCTAAACCAATCATAGTTGTGCCATCGTTATGAATATTTAAATCATACGATTGAGACGTGCCAATAAAACCATGCCAGCGACCAACTAAATCTTCATTCGTCGTGGTAACGGCTTGTTTTTTGATTAATAAGCCAGTTAAGGTGTCGCTCGGCTCATCAAAGCTTGTATCAAGTCCAACTAATTGATAACCGCCACTTAATGCTTTTGTAAACCAAAGCTCAAGCTGCCCTGTTTCACCATCTTCATCATAGTTAACAGTTAAACTATGGCTATTTAGTTGCCAAGTAAATGCTTCGCTGCTGTTACCACCAATATCGCCTGTACCATCAGCATAGAATTGCAGGGTTTCAGGTAGGTCAGGATCGTCACTAGTATCGTAATCATTCTCATACGCATGAAATGCCCACTCACCTATAAGCTGCTCAGCCAATAATGAAATGGTTTTATTTTTGTATATTAGATTCGTAGTGTACGTTTCATCTTCTTCAGTCGTCATTGTGACTGAGCCGGAATTTCTATCAACTATCATTCGCTCTGTTGAACGCGTGATCTCGATGGTTCTAAATACATCGTTTTCAGCTAATACTATAAAACTAAGCCCTGTTAAAACTAAGGACTCTGAACTTTCAGCATCTGAATTTTGATAAATCGTAACCTGTTTATCAAACTCTAATGTATACACACCGGCACTTTTAGACCAAGTAATTGCGCTACTGGTATTAGAGCTAAACTGCCCGCTACCATCTGCCACTAGGCTTAAGTGAAACGCTGTATTTGTGTGGTAGCGAGGTGAGTTAATAATATAATTACCCTCTAACGAACCTGTCGCACCAGTTACTAGATCATCATCTTCTTTAATTTCTTTTTTTGTTTTTTCGATGATTTCAGGGTCTTTCTCTGTTACTTCTTCTTCAAACTGCTTTGCTACTTGCTCGTTTGCAACAAGCTCTAGTGTGTTATTAACACCTTCTGGTAACGAATAGTCTGGGTTGTCGACCACAATTTTAATAAGAGTTGCTAACTGAATTTTTTCATCAGCATCGACATTTAACAGGGCACTATCAAGTTCCTCTTCACTTGCTGGCTCCGTACCACCACGAGTTAAAAGTGCAAATTCAGCAGTGGTAACATTGGTGATATTTACACCAAAATTATCATCGCTATCGAGAGTTTTATCGTCACCTGCTTGCGCGAGAAGTTTTTCGACTGAGCTCAATTGCGATACAAACTCCACACCTGGATTGAGTGTATCTAATCCTTTTGCTTTAACTCTTACTAGCTTTTTAGCTGATGACTCGTCAATATCTAACACTGCAGTATAACGACCATTATCACCAGCTTGAATATTGAAAGACTCACTACCAACCACAATCTCAAGCTCAGCATTGGCAATAGGTTCATCTGTTACGATACCAGTAATTGTAACATTAGAGACTTTACGTTTAATAAGGACTTCTTGTGTTGATGAAGCGGTTGCGCCGTCATCATCTGTCACTGTAACAGTAAAGTTAACTGTTACATCTTCTGTAATATCAGGAGAGGTAAATGTGGCCTCAGCAGTACTTAAGCCACTGCTGGTAAACTCAAAACTTGCATCATGGCTCCAACTGTAAGATGCGATACTCCCATCACTGTCAGATGCGATAGCGTTTAATGTTAACGCTTCTTGCTCAAGTGCGTCTTCAATAGTAGTTTGGCTAACTGTAGGGCTTTCATTAGTTACAGGGGGTGGTGTAGGTGTGGGACCAGAAGTGCCCTCATCACCGCCGCCACCACCGCAGCCAGCTAAAATTAATGCTCCAGTAAAAATACCTACACGAAGCTTTTTTTTTAATAAATCCATTTGTACCCCTCATTATAAAGGGAAGCCTATAAGCGGCGTCCCTAAACTTAAAAAGTCGCCCTAAAACGACTTTAGATTAAATATGTATTACAACGCGGCTTTAATCTGCTGTAATTGCTCAGTGAATGATAGGTGTCTTAAATCTCCCAAACCAACAGCCTCTGTTAATTCAGCTAGCTCATACTCAAATTTAAGTAACTTACTTTCAATGTCTTTATCATCTAATGCTGTTTTTGTTTTTAAGTATTCATTGAAAAGGCTATCTATTCGTTTTATTTGATGTGCCACTAAATTCGCTTCAAGCTTAATGTTGTCGTAATCTCGGTAATTACTCTTGGCATAGTTCTGGCCTTGTTCTAACTGAGACTTAACATCACTATATACAACAGGAAATACGTCAGGTTTATCAGAATCGGCTAATTGATAGATTTTGCGAATGTGCTCTGAAAAATAAAACTGCACAACAGCATCCTTTTCCAGTGCTGTAAGCTGCTCTAAAAGTTGAGGAACATACTGTCTAACTTGTGATTCTTCACCCTCAATTAGTAGTTCTTTTAACTCTTCATGTCGCTGCTCTAAGACGGTATAACGTTTTTCAAAGTGAATTTTTGCGTCAATTTGAGTAAGCACTGCAAACTCTTCTCTCACAGGCTTTAATACAGCTGTAATACGATCTTTTGAAAGGTTAGCAGCAGTTACAAGACTGATAACTTGCTGACATTGTTCCATTACTTCATCCGCAACCGTATCGGATGAAAATAATGATGCACTATCAAGCGCACGATCCGGCGTAAGTCTTAGTTCTTCAAACTCTGTTTCAAGAACTTGCCAGATTTTTTGAGCTTCCCTTACTTTTTCAATATCATACTCTGCGAGCGATTCAGACTTTATAAGGTTATAAGCTGTTAACGCTTCCCCAAACGCTTGCTCCGCTTTTTGAAAAGCGGCTTGTTTTTGCTCTGGTGTTGCTTGTTCACCCGCTAAGCCTGCAAGATCTTTTTGAACAGACTCAATCGTTTTGCAACCACTCAATGTGATTCCCATAAAAATAGTTACGAGTAATAGTTTTCTCATTAGTAGCTCCACTGTGCGCCAAGAGTGAATGAAACATTGCTATATTCAACTTCTGGCACTCTTAAACGTTGGCCATTTTCAAGGTTTTCGGTAACAATATCGCGTGATTTATATTGCGCATCTATGCCTGCAAGAATCGCAATGTGATTCATAACCTGATAACGCATACCTGCTCTGGCAAACACTCCCCAACCATTAAAGCTATCGGTCAGTGTTGTTGTTTCAAATTGGGTGTTCTGAATTTCAGAATACATAGGACTGCTTACTTCGCCTTCTAAATACCAACTATATTTATTAAAACTGTCTTTGAGGCGGCTGTCATAGCGAGCACCCATTGTAAGTAAAATACCCATTTGATCTTCGGATACAGATATTACTGGGCGAAGTTGAGATGTGTAGTTTTGCTGTGAGCCTGTTTGCCCGCCTTCCATACCTGGTAAAGTAAAGCGTGCAGGGTTGTCAGGGTCATCGGAAATTGCAATTAAGGCCTTATCAAATGAATCAGCTCCTGGCTGTACAAAAGAAAAGTTTGAACGTGTAAAGCTGGAAGTGAAAAACTTTGTACCCACTGTGAATTGTATTGCTTGTGAAAAATTATAAGCTCCTTTAAAACCAATCTCATTGGCTTTGAGTTTAAATGCATTTTGCTGAACAGCACCAAACTCCCCCATATACCAAGTTTCAGTTGCAATATCGGTCGAGATTGTTGCAGCGCTTTCAACATAAAAACCCCAATCATCATCTATCCCTGTATAAGAAAGTTGGCGTATTGCTGGGTTGGTAACATCTATCGATTGGCTAAGCTGACCAAAGCCTGCTACATCGTTTAGGGTTTCACTGTAGCCTATGGTTTCAAAACCTATACGGACTTCACTAAAAGAGGGGTTCGGTGTTGCATATGCAGATGCGCAAAAAAGGACGGGGATTAATAGAGGTAATTTCATGAACATGCCTTATTCTCTGCTATAAAGTTACCCAAATAGAAGAGAGCAAAGCTCTATGTACCCTCCATGGTAACAAAAAATAACATTTGTTAAAATATTTTAAACACACGTAATTTTAGTCCCATACGATTATACGTCAAGCAAAAATGAACGCTGACTTAATAAAAAATTCGCAATAAAAGGGCTCAACTAACTAAATTAACCATAAGTTATTAATTAAAATACTTTTTTTATTTACGTATTATAAATGTTTTTAGTATAATCGAACTTTGTTAGAAGCTCAGTTAATTGATAAGCTCGTTTAGCTCAGTTTATGTAAATACCTTTCTCAAAATTGCAGCCTCGACTAAAGCGCGCATTTATTATGAATTTCTATATTTGCAAGAATACGCTTATAAAATGAATCTCTTGCTACATAAAGTTGACCTATATTACTGATATGCAAGCCAGTCAAGGCTTCATCCATTTTCTATTCTGCGATACTTAATAATAGTCGCATATAACCAGATATTATTTGATTCAAATAAAAGCAAAAATAAACCAAGCAGCAAGGGGTTAGAGCATTCTAGTGATGAACCCTTGTGTGTTGAGGTAAGAGCAAAATCAGCATAGCACAAAGCTTTAGTAAATATTGCAAAGTGAAAGGCTATTACATGGATATGACATAAATTGATCATCACTGAATTACAGACATAAAAAAACCCAGCAAAAGCTGGGTTTTTATAAAAGTATTATAAATTAACGCTTAACTTTAACGCGCTCAATTACTGTTACGTGTGCTTCAACACGACGGTTTTCAGCATGCGCTGCTGCCGTGTTAGCTTCATTTTTAAGACGCTCTTCACCTAAACCAACCGTGATGATACGCTCTTTTTCAATGCCATCTTCAATAAGGCGAGCCGCAACTGAATCTGCACGCTTTTTAGATAACCACTTGTTGTAATCTGCTTTACCTACAGCAGAAGTGTGACCTTCTAAAAGCACTTCAGTACCTGGGTGCTCATTTAAGAAAGCAACTGCTGCATCAATGTCATCTAAGTATTTTTGTGAAACTTTAGATGTATTGTTAGGGAACGTAATTAGTAAGCTCTTAGTTACTTCACGATCTTCATATAAAGTACAGCCAGTGCCGTCTACTGCATCAGTCATCGGTGTGTTGGCACACTGATCATCTGCATCAGGAATATTATCGTTATCGCTGTCTGTTGGAGCTACAGCAACTGGAACAACCGCTGCTACTGGTGCAGCTTCTACTGGTGCAGAAGATGAACTTTGGTTGCCAAACAAGTAGCTTAGACCTAGTTTAGCGCCAACATCAGTGTAACCACGATCAAGACCTTGGAAGATTGATGTTTCTGCGTTGAACGCTAAGTTATCAGTGAAGTAATGTTGGTAACCAGCACCTACGTTAGCAAATGTTAGACTTTCCATCGCATCAACGTTTTTAAGACCAACGATGCCGTAAAAAGGGCCACCATTGATGTGGTAAAGAGCATCGACACCTAAACGATCGCCTTCAAGGCTAGTTGCCGTCATTGCTGGGTTTGAGCTTGAAATGTCAAAGTCCATATCAGCATACTCTAAACGTGCACTCCAGTAATCGCTAAAACGATAACCTAGTTCAAGACCCCAACCTGTTGAATCATCAACGTTAGTGCCGGCACTACCACGAACGTTTTCCCAAGAAGCGTCATAATAGTCGCCAAATGCGCCGATAAAGAAACCTTCTTTTTCAGCCGCGAAGCTTGAAGCGCTAGTTGCAGCTAGTGCCAAAGCAATAGTAAGAGATTTTAATTTCATTGTTTCCTTCCCATTTTCACAATTAAAATTGTAGCTAAGTGACCCTAGCCTAATTAAGTATTACCAGAGTACAGAATCTTTTGTTAATCATTACTTAACGAAAACACATTCATGATGTTTTTAATCAAAGTATTTTTAGAATAAAAGCGCTAATCAGTATAGACCAGATAAAAAATTTTACCTAACCTACGCAAACGCAGCACTTTAGACTTACAATAAACATATAAATTCAAATATTTAACGTATCACAACTTGTTTCAATTTAGCGATACAGATTTTAAAACCCTTATTAGCATTATATTGCTTAATTTTGAATCAACAAGTAGTAACCGTGTTTATTTGCAATAAATGTCTATAAATAACAGTTAATAATTGCATCCTGACACATTTAGCCAGTAATAATTCATTACCTAAACATATATCGATGCTACACAAGCATGTTTTCAAGCAGCCCGACGTATTAAGTGCCACAGAAAGTTTGGTAGCCTTTTTCATCTAAAGCTGCATTATTCCATGACTCATTGATGCTTTGAGTATAGGGATTTTGCAGTGCTTGTAAGTATTCGCTTAGTATGGGGCTATGATTAGATTCAGCAAAGTCTTTTAAGATTTTTTCTACCATATAGTTACGCGGAATCAATATTGGGTTGGCTTTTCGCATAATTGAGTAACTTTGTTTGTGTGTCCTTTGAACCCACTTTTCAGACCAAGACGATAATACCGAAGGAATTGCTACATCTTCTTTCAACGACTTCGTTAAACTGTCAAACGTATTGGTATAGTCAAGAGAGTTATCTTTTAACAATGCTAATAACTCAGCAACTAACTTGCTATCTTGTGGATCATGCCCATCCAACCCTAGCTTTTGTGCCCACATTTCAGTAAATGCGTGATTAAACTTTTCTGCAAAACTATTAATTAAAGGACTCAGTAAAGCAACGGCTTGTTCATCATCTTCGTTTATTAACGGTATTAAACTCTCAGCTAACCGTGCGCAATTCCAGTTAGCAATATTGGGTTGATTGCCAAAAGCGTAGCGTCCTTGACGGTCAATGGAGCTAAATACTGTATCAAAATCAAAACTATTCATCATGGCACAAGGGCCATAATCAATGGTTTCACCACTGACAAGTGTATTATCTGTATTCATTACACCGTGAATAAACCCCACCCGCATCCAGCTCACAACTAGTTCTATTTGTTTTTTAATTACTTCACTTAAGAAGGCTAAATAACGCTCAGGACCCGTACTTTGTATGTGTGGATAATGTCGTGTAATTGCCAAATCAGCCAAAGCTTTTAAAGCTACAACATCTCCTTGCGTTGCTAAATACTGAAATGACCCTACTCTAATGTGACTTGATGCAACTCGAGTCACAATCGCGCCGGGCTGTGGTGGTTGCCGGTAAACGGTTTCGCCAGTTGCGACGACTGCTAAACATCGAGTTGTCGGCACGCCTAATGCGTGCATTGCTTCACTCATTATGTATTCACGTACTGCAGGACCAATAGCGCAACGACCATCACCACCACGTGAAAACGGTGTCGCCCCAGAGCCTTTTAGCTGGATATCCCAAAGTAACCCTTGTTGATCAGCAACAGCCCCAAGTAAATGCGCGCGCCCATCTCCTAAGCGAGGTGAAAAGTGGCCAAATTGATGACCCGAATAGCCCAGTGCAACAGGCGCTACAGTTGAGTCTATATGATTACCACTAAACACTGCGGCCTGTTGCTGTGATGAAATATCAATACTTAACTGTTTAGCCACAGCATCGTTAAATAACAGCAGCGAAGGCTCGCCAACTGAACTCGGTCTATCGGCGATAGCAAATTGCTCTGCGATCTCGGTATAGCGTGATACTAATTTCATTAAATTACCTTTCGCCGCTATTGCGGTTCAGTTGTTTGAATACCCACACGGTTATCACCCACACTATAGGCTACGATTAAGCTTAGCTCCTGCAAACTTAAGCCACTTTGTTGCTGCAATTCATTAAAAAATGCTTGTGCGCCAGTGAGCGATTTTTTAGTTTGTAAGCCACCGTCTATAATTTTGTGCGCGCGTAAATAACTTTCTACGTCGCGTGAAAGTAAAAACGTATCTTTACCTAAAGTGCGTAATGCATAAGGCCCTGTGTTGCCACCTAATCGTGCGCCATGCTTTTTTAAATAAGCCCATAAGCCAATTATGTCGTCTGTAGGCCAATTAGCAATAAACGCACTAAAACTGCCGTGTTCACTCGCTACCTCATGAATCATATATGCGTTATCAGCAATGGTTTGTACTTTTTTAAAATTACGCACAATACGCTCATCACTGGCTTTTTGTTCTAGCATATCAGGTGGCATCATCAGTAACTTTTCAACACTAAAATCCCAAAATACTTCCCTAAAGCCAGCCCATTTACTATTGATTACAGACCAATAAAAGCCACTTTGAAACACTTTACGGGTAAACTCTTCAAGCCAAGCATCATCGGGCAAATTTTTAAGCTGTGCTTGTGAAAGTGGCGCATGCAGTAATTGCGCTAACATCGCTTTACCGCCTTTTCGCTGTGCTGCTCGTTGATAAATATCCTGAAACTTTTCCATTGATTAACTACCCTTGCTTTGTCTATTTGCTAGTGTACGAAAAAATGACCTTATACGTAACCGCTAGTCATAAACGATCGTTTACAGCCTTGACACCTAGACGGCTAAAATGCTTTAATCACCGCCATTACCCCTATTTAAGGTGTGAGTTTAATCGTTTTAAACTCACACTGTGGGCTAGAAGAGGTGCGTTATTCAGGTAACGTATGTGAGGAGCACACACTCCAATGATCATACGTGAGGGGAATTAACGCCGAGAAGTAACACTTTTTGTGAAGGGTTATTTCGGGCGACTGGGTTGAATCCCAGCGACTGTCACCAACAACAGCAACGCTGTTGATAAGTTTGGTGGAGAGCTTCTGGTCTTAGCATAATAAGGCCTGTGCGCCCTGTTATTTAAGCCCATTCGCTCTTCGAATTTTAAAGTTCGACTGACGTAAATGCGGCGTTTTCCAATTATTCCTCATTTTACTCAGCGAACACCTAATAAGTTCGTTGCAGATGAAAAACAACTTTAATTTAAACGACTACCCGTTATGGACTGCACTCGTCACGCCTTTTACTGATGATGGCCAAGTCGATTATGCAGTACTTGAACAGTTAGTTACACAACAGCAAGCTGCTAATAATGGCATTTTACTACTCGGTAGTACGGGTGAAGGCTTAGCACTTAGTTTGAAAGAACAACAAGCCATTGTTGAACGTGTATGTCAGTTAAAGCCTACTGTGCCATTAATGGTCGCCGTTGGCGGTATGAACCTAACACAACAAATTGCGTGGGTAGAGTACTGTAATAAACTGCCTATTCACGGTTATTTATTGGGCTCACCACTGTATGCCAAACCGGGTGTTGTGGGTCAAACTCACTGGTTTGAAAGCCTGCTCAACGCAAGTAACCATCCATGCATGCTTTATAACGTACCTGGGCGCAGTGCAGTAGATATTCCACCAGCCGTTGTTAGCAATTTAAAAGAGCATAAAAATTTATGGGCACTAAAAGAAGCCAGCGGTGATATTGCGAAATTTGAAGGATTTAGAAAAGCCTCACCAGAGTTAGCAATATTCAGTGGCGATGATGCCCTTATGCCTTATTTTGCCCAAGCAGGCGCAAAAGGTTTGGTTTCTGTAGCGGCTAATGCATGGCCTACACAAACCCACGAGTTTGTTAAGCGCAGCCTCAGCGGTCAGCACCCAAATTTATTTGCCGATTGGTCACAAGCAATCCAAAGCTTGTTTGCCGTAGCAAACCCCATTCCCGTCAAAGTTTTGATGCATCTACAAGGGCGACTAAACAGCCCATATTTGCGTCCACCATTAACTCACTTAGAGTTAACCCAAACAGATTGCATTAATAATGCAAATAACACCATTTTATCTTGGCATTAAACACAGGTTTTTATAATGAGCTGGTTAGAACTATTAAATAATTTAGAATCAGGCGCTGTACGCGCAGCAACACAAGACGAAAACGGCCAATGGCAGGCTAATGTTGAAGTTAAGCAAGGTATTTTAGAGGCGTTTAAAAACGGCACTAACACTGAATTTGCAGGTGGGTTTGTTGATAAGCACAACTTAGCACCGCAAGAATTTACTGCCGAAAACGGCGTGCGTATGGTACCTGGTGGCTCAAGTGTTCGCCGTGGTGCACACGTTGCTAAAGGCACAATTATTATGCCACCAGCGTATGTCAATATTGGTGCTTTTATTGACGAAGGCACTATGGTTGATAGCCACGCCCTTGTTGGTTCGTGTGCACAAGTAGGTAAAAACGTACATTTAAGTGCCGCGGTACAATTAGGCGGGGTACTTGAGCCCATTGGCGCAAGCCCTGTGGTTGTAGAAGACGATGCATTCATCGGCGCTGGCTGTGTAATCGTTGAAGGCGTGGTAGTTAAAAAAGGTGCGGTACTTGCGCCAGGCGTACGTTTATCAGCCACGATCCCAGTTTATGACTGCGTTAATGAGCGTCAACTTAATAAAGGCGAGCCAATTCCTGAGTACGCTATTGTCATTCCTGGCTCACGCCCTGCTTCAAATGACTGGGCATGTGAGCAAGGTCTGAGCATGTCATGTGCGTTAATTGTAAAATACCGTGATGAACAAAGTGATGCTTCATTACTGCTAGAAGAGGTTTTACGTTAATGACCTTTTTGAGCACGCCAGTTAAAAACGCTATTGATGAGCTATCGACTCAGCTTGATAGTCCATTTTTTGTCTACGACCTTGACTCACTAGGTGCGCACTTGTCGCGTTTAGTGGCGCAAACTGAAGTAAAGCTTTGGTATGCGGTTAAAGCCAATCCACTGTCTAAAGTGATACAAAGTTTAGATAACGCTGGCTTTAACTTTGATGTCGCAAGTAAAGGCGAACTTGAGCAAGTACTTGCTCAAGGCATTAACAGTGAGCGCGTGCTCAACACCGGGCCTGCTAAAAGCCCAAAGCAAATTAAACACTTTATTGAGCTAGGCGTACGTATTTTTGTCGCTGAAAGCCTTAATCAAGTACGCTGGCTCAATGAGCAAGCAATTGCAAAACAGTGCCAACTACAGGTTTTACTGCGGGTGCAATTACGCTGGCCTGAAGGTGAAAAAAATCCACTAGGGGGCGACAGCCTGACCCCATTTGGCTTAGGCTGCGATGAATGGCAAGCACTCAACACGAGTGATTACTCTGCACTGAACTTTGATGGCCTGCATATATTCCAATGGGGAAATATGCTCAGTAGCGATAAACTCGCCCAGCTTTGGTCACAAATGATCGCGCCACTACAGCAGCTAGCAAGTGAATTAGGTATTAACCTTAAAGTACTCGATTTAGGTGGTGGCTTAGGTATTCCTTATACACTTGATGCACCAACTCTGAGCTGGGATGCGTTAATCGATGCACTTGCGAAAATTAAACGTGATGCTGGCGTAGAAGAGCTATGGATGGAGCTTGGCCGTTATGCAGTAGGTGAATGTGGTCATTACGCAACTCCTGTGGTCGAGCGCAAATTAAACTACGGACAACAGCAAGTCATTTTAAGCGGTGGCATTAATCATTTATTGCGCCCAGCGGTCACTAGCCAAGATTTCCCCGCGCGATTACTACGTGATTCAACAGCACCCACCCAAGCAATGAGCTTATACGGCCCGTTATGTACTGCGCTTGATTGCTTAGGTGAGCATCAACTTCCCAATGATTTAAACGAGCATGACTGGCTCGCATTTAGTCAATGCGGCGCTTATGGTTTTACTGAAAGCATGCCTTACTTTTTGTGCCATGAACTTGCTGCTGAGTATGTATTACAAAACGGTAAGCTAACCTGTATTCGCCAAGCTGAAGATGCTAGCCACTACTTAAGGTAATTGATATGACTAATACAACCCCAATCAGCCAAGAAAACATTGTCGTGGGTGAGGTTGCCAACGGCTTACCGCTAACCATTCCTGTGTATCGTTTAAAAGGCGACGGCACCGGACCAAGCGTTTATGTGCAAGCAAATATGCATGGCGCTGAAGTGCAAGGCAACGCAGTTATTTATCAACTACTTGAACAGCTAAAAAGTCTTGATTTAAAAGGTGATATTACTTTAGTGCCCTACGCCAACCCAATTGGCTGTAATCAAAAGTCAGGGGAATTTACTCTTGGTCGCTTTGATCCAATTACTGGCACTAACTGGAACCGTATGTATCATTGCAACAGTCAATTAGCTGCTAAATTTGCAGAGCAATACTGTGATGCCGATGATCAAACATTAAAAACTGCTTTCAAAGCAGCTCTAATAGCCGACGTTGATCAACAGTTATCAGGCCCTGCTTATCGCTTAACTACCGGTAAACGTATTGCGCTTAATTTACAAAAGCTCGCCCACCAAGCTGATATTGTACTGGACTTACACACAGGCCCTATTTCTAGCCAGCACCTATATTGCCCTGACTACGCAAAACAAAGCGCCAGCTATTTTAATATCCCCCACGTACTACTTATTCCAAATGATTTTGACGGCGCAATGGACGAAGCCAGCTTTTGTCCTTGGTGGCAATTAACTGAACAATTAGCAAAGCAAGGCCGTGAATTTAACGTGCAAGTCGAAGCGTTTACTGTTGAGCTGGGTAGCCAAGAAAAAATCGATTTAAGCGCAGCACTGGATGACGCCAATAGCATTTTAAGCTACTTAAACTATAAGCAGGTTTTTGTTGATGCCCCATTCCAACCAAAACAAATGAAACGCTATGGTTGTCTGCTCGCTGACTACTTCGCTTACTACGCGCCCATGGGTGGCATGGTTGAATATATTGCGCCGTTGGGTGGACATATTAAAGCTGGCGAGCCAATTGCTAAAGTACTACGTATGGAGCGCTACTTAAGTGAACAACCCTTGCAAACTCTAACACTTGATTGTGATGCAATCGCAATTTTGCATTTTGCCTCGGCCAGTGTGAATCAAGGTACCGAACTCTACAAATTCTTCACCAACGTATTTGAGCTTTAGATTCTTTAGAGCTCACCCCTTCTCATTGCGTGAGAGCACGATTATCCAACTGGAAAAAAGTGCATGAACGAGCGGCTTCGGCCGCTTTTTCTTTGTATTTGTAACCAAAAGGCAGTAAAACTTACTAAGTTCAGTAACAATTCACAGATCTTCTGTTAAAGTTATACGTGGACAGATAAACTGAACAAATACTTTCAGCCGCTTAAACAGTGGCACAAGTCCACCAGCTCCACTTAGACTCTCTATTTAGTTTACCAAAGGAATAATAATGACTTGGCGCAATGGGATTTTACTTACTACTTTGTTATCAACTAGCGTGTTGGCACAACAAGCCGACCCAAAAAAGACAAACGAACAAGACAGTGATATTGAATTAGTAAAACAATGTATCTTAAACGAAGCAATCGCAGGGGACGAAAATCAAACCCTAGCACAGCTTCGAAAAAAATGTTCTGCTTTGGATGAAAGTAAGCAAATAACAGCCCTTGATAAACGCAAAGCACGTGAACAAGTAAGTCAAAAAAATCGCAATGTTATTACGCCTCATAAGCGTAACTATTTGCTGCCGTTATCCTATGTATCAAACCCAAATACTCGCCCTTTTGGTCAACTAAATGAGCTATCTGACGAGCCCAGTGGCGAGCAGCTTGATAACCTAGAAGTGAAGTACCAACTTTCAATTAAAGTACCGCTCTATAATGATTTTGCAGATGACGATCAAACTGTATTTTTTGGTTTTACCTTGCAGTCATTTTGGCAGTTTTATAACAACGAAATTTCATCGCCATTTCGCGAAACAAACTATGAGCCTGAAATTTTTTGGATTAACTACCTTGACCCTGAAAACGTACTTTGGGGTGATGAAATGGCGATAACGATAGGGATGGTGCATCAATCAAATGGTCGTAGCCAGCCTAACTCTCGTTCATGGAATCGAATTTATGCTGATTTCTTATGGGAGAAAGATGGCTTTGTATTTAGTTTCAAGCCTTGGTACCGCATTCCTGAAGATAGAAAAGAAGATCCTATGGAAGCCAAGGGCGACGATAACCCAGATATATACAAATATATGGGCTATTTTGAGTTTGGTGGCGCTTATCGCTACGAAGAGCATGAATTTAGTTTTATGACACGCAATAACTTAAATTCAGATAACCGCGGTGCGATCCAGCTTGACTGGTCATTCCCGCTATGGGGCCGATTAAGAGGTTATGCACAATACTTTAATGGCTATGGCGAAAGCTTAATCGATTACAACGCGGATATTGAGCGCATAGGTGTGGGTATTTTATTAACTGATTTACTCTAAACAATAAGGCCAAGCAATCGCTTGGCCTTATTCTTCTCTTAGTTACTTAATAACTTTAAATATGCCTTCAAACTCAGCAACTAACACATCTCCATCATAAATGGCGACAGGGACTTGGTAACTTGCTTTACCCGTTGTTTCAAGCTCAGCCAACTTGCCTTGACAAGCGCTAATATCAACACAGCCACGAGGATCGTTATTAAGTGGTTTTAAGTATTTAATATTGGCATCAGCAAGCACAATATTACCTTCAAGACCGGCTTCTTTAAGCGCTAAATAAGTTGCGCCCCAACCTGTTAACGTCGCTAAGCTATAGATAGAACCTGCAAACATCGTATTATGTAGGTTTAGGTTGGCGTTTAAATCAGCGCGGGTGGTAAATTGCCAATCAGTATAGCTTTCAACTTTAATTCCCATCGCATCACTAATTGGAATCGATTCGCGCCATGTATTTTGTAACACTTGGGTCCAATTAGGATGACGGAACCAGCCAGGTTCAGACGGCTTTTGCTTGATCATTTTAAAGTGCTGCACATCATCGTAAGCTAGGTGAGCTTTTTCTTTTAACTCATAGCCATGGCGCTTATAAAACTCTAATGCGCGTTCACGTGCAAATAACACCAACTCATCAGCATCTTGCGTCCACGCTATTTTTTCTAGTTCATGCAATAAGCGACTGCCAATATGTTGATTACGGTTACCCTCAGCAACCGCCATGTAACGTACTTGCGCTTGTTGCTGATTATTAAAATGTAAACGAGCAACACCAAGCACTTCACCCGATTTATTTTTTATAAACCGATGTTCAGCATCCTGTTCCAAGTCATCTTGTTCAGAGCCGCGCGGCTGCTGCCAAGGTGCGCGTAATACCTGCCAGCGTAATTGATAATATGCCTGCCAATCTTCACTGCTTTGTGGCGTAGTTACCTGAAACATATATTCTCCTGTAGTTCTATTACCGCATTTAGCGTATCTAAGATCGATAGATAACATAAAGCAGCGTTTTTTTATTGCGACCTACCATACGCTATCTTTTAAAAACTTGGAATACGACTTTGGTGAGCCCCGATTTTAACTGTAAAACGAACTTAACAGGGTGGCGGTTTAGGTTGACTCGTCTAAGCTACGTATATGGAAAATTTAATTGTAAGCGCCGGCATTGTAAAGCAAAGCTTTATTGAAGATTGCCATCGCATCGGACAGCTCATCTACTGGCATAAACATGGCGTTGATTGCATTCAAGTTCGCCAATACAAGCAGTTTCGCTGGTTACTCATCAACGATATATTACAATCCGTCGTTGAAAAAAGTCATCCAAGCCATTTGCTGTTTCCGCATCTACAGTATTTAGCGCAATTGTGGCAGCCTTTACAACCCCCTAAAAAAGTACTTGAACTTGGGCTAGGCGCTGGCGCAATTCGCAATTACATACAACACACTCATCCTGATTGCCAACTCACGTCTATTGAAAAGAATTCCAGCATTATTGATTGTTATAAGCGCTTTTTTGATTGTGCCCATGCCAGTAATTTAAAGTGTTCTGACGCTCAAGCAGCGCTTGGTCAGAACAAACAATATGATTGGATTATTCTTGATCTCTTTAGCCAATTAGATGCACCCGTTTTTTTATATAAACACCTTTTTTATGAAAAAATACGGGATGCGCTTAGCACCGACGGACATTTATTTATTAACTTTTTATCAGCTCATCAATCACAGCTCAAACAACTTGAGCAACTTTTGAGCACTACGTTTGGCAAGCCCCCCAATATTGAAAAAATACCAGACTACACAAATCATATTGTCATGATAAGTAAATAAACCTCTTAGGCCTTTAAATTGAAGGTTACTGGACCATCGTTACAGAGACTCACTTGCATATCGGCGGCAAATTCACCCGTTGCGACTTTTATTCCTTGAGACTGTGCCTGACTCACAAAGTATTCATATAACTCACGTGCTTGATCTGGCGTTGCTGCAGATGAAAAGCTAGGTCGCATACCCTTTTTGGTATCTGCCGCTAATGTGAACTGCGATACAACCAGCAATTCACCTTGAATGTCCTTTAAACTCAAATTCATTTTATCGTTTTCATCTGTAAAAATACGATAGTTGCTCACTTTATGCAGCAGTTTATCTGCGGTTGATTTATCGTCGAGCTTTTCAACGCCTAATAACAATAAAATCCCTTGTTGAATTTGACCTGTAACACGGTTATCTACTTCTACTTTAGCGTGTTTTACCCGCTGAATTAATCCTTGCATTTATTCCTCGATAATTTGATAGACATAAGATCGGCAGCACGCCGCACTGCAGACAAATATACCTGATTATCAACACCATGCCCAATTTCATCTAACACAAATAACTGTGCATTAAGCTGTTTTGCAAACTGTTGTACTGCACTGAAACGACAGACTAAATCGTGTCTTCCGTGAATAAACCACATGGGGATGTTATGTAAGTTATGGCTATTTTTTACAATATAGCTTTCATCAATAAAACAATTCGCGATGAAAAAATGCACCATTAAACGAGCCATAATAAGGCCTTGCTGAGGGCAATTTAGCGTCCACTGCGGTGACTGTTTTCCTTGTGATAATAAAGCCTCCCATTGACACCATTGCTTTGCATAGTGGCTTGTACTAATTTGATCATTGCCATATAAATGCTGCTTATAAAACGCCAAAATACTTTTCACATCAGGTTGACCCTGTGAAAAGTCTTGATAAAGCTCAGGGTAAAATTGTGCCGCAGCACCATTTGGGCCATATAACCACTGAAAATCAGCGTGAGTCGCTAAAAATGTACCGCGTAGTATAAGTCCTGCAACGTGCTTGTGATACTTAATTGCATACAGTAAGCATAGCGTTGCGCCCCATGATGCACCACAAAGCGATAGCTTATCGATACCCAACGATTGCCTGAGATAATTCAAATCCTCAATGAGATGGTCAGTGGTATTCTTACTTACTTGGTGAGGAGTAGACAGGCCACAACCACGTTGACTATATAAAATAATACGATAACGAGTGGGATCAAAAAAAAGACAATTATCACGACTCAAACCAAGCCCAGGGCCACCATGGCAAATAATTACAGGAAGCCCATTAGGGTTACCACATTCTTGCACATGAAGCTGGTGACCCTCACCTACACTCAGATGAAAGTCATTATACGGGGTAACGCTTGGGTATAACTGCATAACGCTGACTCCTGTATCAGCGGTGCAAATGTTATGTGTGTGATGAGTCCGTTTCAAGTTGGATCTCGGGTGTATCTTCGACATTCTTAGGGCTAATACACACTGTAAACTCTGCACCTAGTAACACGACCGTCCACGAAAGGTATACCCAAACAAACAAAATTGGGATGGTTGCCACTGTCCCATAAATTAACTCATAGGATGGAAAGTGACTAATATACAAAGCAAACCCTTTTTTTGTTAACTCAAACAAAACCGCAGCAAAAATAGCACCGGGGATCGCAGCCTTAAATGGAACAGGTGTATTTGGAACTAAAGTATAGAGCAAAATAAAGCCAGCCATAGAAATTATAAAGGGTAAAAGTTTTATTAAAAAACCACTAAAGCCCGGAATTCCTTGATCTGCAAATGAAACTAAAGAAACAATATACGAAGAAATACCGATACTGGCCCCTAACAAAACCGGGCCTAAGGTCAAAATCATCCAATATACAGATAGTGAAATCATCAAAGGACGCTTCTTTTTAATTCGCCAAATGCGATTGAGCGTCGCATCAACATTTTTCATCAGCAACAACGCTATCGCTGCTAAAAAGCTCACCCCAACTGCTGTCATCTGGTTAGCATTACCTGCAAATGAACTCACATGTTCTCTTATTGCATCTGAAGATGCTGGTACAAAATTAGTGAACAAAAAGTTTTCAATTGCAACTCGCGTTTCTTCGAAACCAGGAAAAGCGGAAAATATAGCCACTGCAACCGCAATTAAAGGCACTAATGAGAGCAATGTTACATACGCTAAATAGCCTGCATTGACTGTGATTTGGTCATCAATGCAGCGGTTAAGATATTGCATCCACCAGCCCGGCTGCTGGCGTAAAAATGAGCCAGCTTGATGCTTATAATGTGCTACCCTGTCGTTCATAAGTTAACTTTTTGCAAAATAGTTTTGATTATCATAGCAATCCGCCACATAATTTAAAAACTAATCGGGAATTAAAAGGGATCTCAATGAAAAAACTTTCAGTACTTAGCGCCCCCTTACTTGCGTTAACAATGACCTTAACGGGTTGCCAATCTGCTTATTATTCTGCCATGGAATCAGTTGGTGTACACAAACGTGATATTTTGGTTGACCGCGTTGAAGAAACTAAAGACTCTCAGGAAGAGTCTCAAGAAGAATTCCAATCAGCTTTAGATCGTTTATCTACCCTTATTAACTTTGATGGCGGCGACCTAAAAGAAGCTTATGACCAACTTAATAGTGATTACGAGTCAAGCCTTTCAGCAGCTAATGATGTTACTACTAATATAAATAAAGTTGAGGACGTGGCAGAGGCATTATTTGACGAGTGGGCTGATGAATTAGAGCAATATACGAACGCATCATTAAAACGTCAAAGCAATAAGCAACTTAATTCAACCAAGCGCGACTTTGAAAAGTTATTGCGCTCAATGCGTAATGCCGAAAGCAAAATGGAACCTGTATTATCATCACTACGAGATAATGTTTTATACTTAAAGCATAACCTTAATGCACAAGCTGTTACTGCTATACAAGGTGAATTTACTAGCCTTAAACGCGACATCAAAGTGTTAATGGATGACATGAATAAATCTATCGCTGATTCTAATAAGTTCATTGAGCAGATGAATAAAGCGGGATAAATCAACTTCGAGTTGACGAGACAAAACACTTTAAGCCTGCACTTTGTAGGCTTTTTATTGTTATTTTTTGTTACTTTTGAAATGTTTTTTAGTTAGCTTTTTTTGGTACACTTTAAGAAATTATAATAATAAACACAGTCACCAATGAAAATACGTACCTTTAGTTTGCTTATCGCTTCGAGCATATTAGCAGCGTGTAGTGCCGCAAATCATGTGCAGATCATTGCTGGTCCAGATACCGTTATACCACTTCATAAAGATGGTGAACGAGCTGGCCGCTATCATAACCTGTACCCCGGTAAAAAAACTTATCCCATTAGCTGTAAAAGTGACTGCTACCCAAAAAACCCTAGCTTAGTTTGCGAAGCAGAGGCCGAAAACTGCCAATACCAAGGCGAACAAATAAATCCTCCACTAAAAACTGGTTTCGTTGTTCGTTGGCTCGGGCATGCAGGGTTTATGGTAAAAACCCCCAACGGCCAACAAGTGGTATTTGATCCAGTTAAAGAGCAATTTGATTCTCCCGTTGATTTAGCCTTTAGACTCGCCTCTGGATTTTACCGTAAACCTGGCGATTGGCTCACAAACAGCGAAATAAATAACTTAGACGCTGTGATGTATTCGCACATTCATTATGATCATTTTAATAAAGCAGATATTGAAGAACTTGGTAATTCACCTCGCTATTTAACACCTCTGGGTATGGCAGATAACTTTCCTACGGGTGGCTTTAATATTAGCGAAATGGCTTGGTATGCGAAAACCAAGGTCGATGACTTAACCATTCATGCACTGCCTGCACACCATTTTAGTAGTCGTGTTTTAGTGCCGTTTATCTACGAAGATAACGATAAAGACCTATGGAGTAGCTGGCTACTTGAACAAAATGGTAAAACACTATTTTTTGCCGGTGATACAGGTTATTCGCAGCATTTTAGCGATATTGAGCAGAAATATGGTGAAATTGATATTTGTTTAATACCCATAGCCTCTTATTACCATGAAGAAAGTGGCGACTGGTATCGCTACGTTCATACCACGCCAGAGGATGCGCTGAGTGCAGCACAAGACCTTAACTGTAAAGTCATGATCCCATGGGGATATGGTAATTCAAGTTGGAAAATGGGCGATCACAGCAGTCATTCAGCACTACTACGTTTACTACATATGTACGATGAAATGGATGCTCAAACGCCACTTTATATTCTTAATGAAGGAGAAAGCGTCGCTTTATAAAGCCACGTTTGAATACATATTATCATCGTCTTCTGTGCTGCATTCATCATCACCAAGTGAACGGTTGATGGGCCCCAGTAGCATCTGAAAAAAACCATTAATCACATTCATTTCTTGATTTGTATCTGTCCTATCCATAGCAAGGTTTTGCGCTTGTCGCTGCTGGCTTTGCGCGCCGCCAGCAACAAAATCACAACCCGACCTCATCATTTGTGAAGAAGTACAACCTGATAACAACACAACCATAACTAAGGGTAACGCTTTAGCCACAATAATTCCTTGAATGTGTATAAATTTAAGCAACACAATGATTTTACCTACTTTTGATACTAAAAATGTAAAAATTTGTTTTTACCATATGCTGGTAACTACAGGTGTTATTTAGCAGCCGTACCTTTTTACTTGTTGTTATCAAACCATGTTTCAGACAATATTAATAAAAATAAATATTTGAGAATAACATGAAAGCATTCACACTGATTTCAAGCTTATTGATAAGTAATGCAGCTATCGCTATTGATGTAGAACATACATCCACGCCTATTAATATTGATGGTGTTGCTGAAAGCGCTTGGGACAAAGCTACTTGGCAAAACATGCCATACCTTATGGATGGCACCCTACCAAGCTCAGATAAGGATTTTAAAGGTCGCTACCGATTACTATGGGATGAAGATTATATATACTTGCAAGCCGATATTGTTGATGATGTACTAATTGATACACACCCAGATCCAACCGAAAAATACTGGGACGATGATACTTTAGAAGTGTTTATAGATAGTGACGCATCTGGCGGTAACCATCAATTTAACCATACAGCATTTGCCTATCATATTGGTCTTGACAACCAAGCCGCAGATTTCGGTCCAGATAAAAAGCCTCACTTATACACAGACCACTTAGTCAGTCGCTGGCAGCGTAATACGAGCGCTCCCTACAATATAACTTGGGAAGTGGCAATAAAGCTCTACCCAAATGACTATCAAGAAGGCACGCAAAACACCCCGCTTAAATTAACGCCAAAGCAAGTCGTCGGCTTTATGCTCGCCTACTGCGATAACGACGGCAGTAAAGTGCGTGAGCACTTTATGGGTTCACACGAAGTACAGCCTGTTAACGGCAGCCGCAACCTCGGCTATATCGATGCCGACGTGTTTGGCAAAATCACTTTGCTACCAAAAAAATTGATGTGAGTTTGTGTGTAGGTTGGGTTGAGCGCAGCGAAACCCAACGAAAAAATACCCTACCAACAATTATAGATACTTCGCATTATAGGCTGTTTTAGCTTTCACTCTTTCACTTCTCATGCTCTTCGCCTTGTGCAAAAAATATTTAAGTAAATTATTCACAAAAAGGTTAAGAGGCACTGCGCTTTTAGAGCTCAATACTAATAACTAAAAACTGAAAGTTTCTCTTGCTTTAAAAACAAAAAAGCCGCTGTATTTTGCAATATAGCGGCTTTTAAAATCATTGTTTTCTAAATTAATAGATTATGATTTAGGAGCACGACCCGCACGTTTACGCTCATTTTCAGTTAAATGACGTTTACGAATACGAATGTTCTCAGGTGTTACTTCTACTAACTCATCATCAGCAATAAACTCAAGCGCTTGCTCAAGTGAATAGTTAAGTGCTGGTGTAAGTGTTTGTGCTTCATCAGTACCAGATGCACGAACGTTAGTAAGCTGCTTACCTTTAAGTGCATTAACAGTCAGGTCGTTATCGCGGCTGTGAATACCGATAACCATACCTTCATATACTTCAACACCGTGACCGATAAATAAACGACCACGTTCTTGCAAGTTGAATAATGCGTTAGTCAGTGCTTTACCTGTTGCGTTAGCAATCATTACGCCGTTCTTACGAACACCTAGCTCGCCACCTTTATGTGGACCGTAGTGATCGAACGTGTGGTATAGTAAACCAGAACCCGATGTTAACGTCATGAACTCGGTTTGGAAACCGATTAAGCCACGGCTTGGGATCATAAAGTCCATACGCATACGGCCTTTACCATCTGGTGCCATATCAGTCAGTTCACCTTTACGAAGACCAATTTGCTCCATGATAGAACCTTGGTGCTCTTCTTCACAGTCAATTGTTAGTGTTTCATACGGTTCTTCTAACACGCCATCAACAGTGCGTAAGATTACTTCTGGACGAGATACAGCAAGCTCGTAACCTTCACGACGCATGTTTTCGATTAAGATACCTAGGTGTAACTCACCACGGCCCGATACTCGGAAGCTATCTGGGTTATCAGTATCTGCAACACGAAGTGCAACGTTGTGTACTAATTCTTTGTCTAAACGCTCACGGATATTACGTGATGTAACGAACTTACCTTCTTTACCACAGAACGGAGAGTTATTTACAGAGAACGTCATTGTTACTGTTGGCTCATCAACACTCAGTGGTGGTAACGCTTCAACATTGTTAGGACAACAAACAGTATCTGAAATCTTCAATTCGCCAAGACCAGTAACGGTTACGATGTTACCTGCGAAAGCTTTATCTGTATCAATACGCTCAAGACCTAGGTAGCTTTGAACTGAACCAATTTTACCGTTACGAGTAGTGCCGTCAGCACCAATAATCGTTACTTGCTGGTTAGGCGCAACAGAACCACGTTTGATACGGCCGATACCGATTACACCTTTATACGA
Organism: Pseudoalteromonas sp. RWi3; assembly: GCF_054960735.1. NCBI lineage: Bacteria > Pseudomonadati > Pseudomonadota > Gammaproteobacteria > Alteromonadales > Pseudoalteromonadaceae > Pseudoalteromonas > Pseudoalteromonas sp. RWi3. Next base: position 31,209 of record NZ_JBHNYL010000010.1, on the reverse strand, counting down.
GTTGTAATCAAGCTGAGAGATTTGCATTTGGAAGTCACCTTCAGGATCTGCATCCGGTGGTGATACTTCGTCAACGATCATCTTAAACATAGGTTCCATGTTGTCTGATGGCTCGTCTAAATCTAGTGTTGCCCAGCCATTGATAGCTGATGCATAGATTACTTTAAAGTCTAACTGTTCGTCAGTTGCGCCAAGGTTGTCGAATAAATCAAAGATTTGATCCATAACCCAATCTGGGCGAGCGCCTGGCTTATCAATTTTATTGATAACAACGATTGGCTTTAAGCCTTGCGCGAATGCTTTTTGCGTTACGAAACGCGTTTGTGGCATTGGACCTTCTTGAGCATCAACAAGTAATAATACTGAGTCAGCCATCGAAAGTACGCGTTCAACTTCACCGCCAAAGTCGGCGTGTCCCGGGGTATCTACGATATTGATATGGTAGTCATTCCAAGAGATGGCCGTGTTTTTAGCCAAAATGGTAATACCACGTTCTTTCTCAATGTCGTTTGAGTCCATCACGCGCTCTTCGTTACCGCCGCGTGTTTCTAATGTACCTGATTGCTCAAGTAGTTTGTCAACCAAAGTTGTTTTACCATGGTCAACGTGCGCGATAATCGCTATATTTCTTAACTGTTCGATGCTCATATATTTACTCAGAGAAGTTTATTCTCATTGATCCTGCAAGATCTACGCACTCATCTGCGTTTTCACCAGATGTCCCAGCATAGGATTTAAAAGGGCGCATATTATCCCTCATTAATGACATGGATGAAAGTTTATCCAATATAAATTTCAAAACTTTCTCAATACTTTTACTAAGTATCTGTTTTATATATGACAAATATATGAATTAAATTTCAATTATTTAGCTCACTTTGGTCATATTGACTATTTTTAGGATATTTTTGGAAGTCTTTCGCATTTAGGTTATGCTAATTTCAAGTGATTAAATTGTCAGCAAACACGCATCGTAAACATTGCACCAAAAAGCAACATTTACGCACCAAATTGGTGCTTTTGTTTATTAGTATTTCAGGTGTTTTTATTTTTCCGCACTATAAACAATCGGTTATAAAACTGGCACAAAATCAGCTTACTTAAACTCAAAAGCAGTTATGCAGCAATAATAAAACCCAACAGTTGGAGGACACATGTCACAATCGGTTTTAGATTTTATTAAAGAAAATGACGTTAAGTTCATTGATTTACGCTTTACAGATACTAGAGGTAAAGAGCAACACGTTTCTATTCCTCATCACCAAGTTGATGAAGACTTCTTTGAAGACGGTAAAATGTTCGACGGTTCTTCAATCGCAGGTTGGAAAGGCATCAATGAATCAGACATGGTATTAATGCCAGTTGCTGAATCAGTAAAGCTTGACCCATTCACAGAAGAAGCAACATTAATCGTTCGTTGTGACGTTGTGGAGCCATCTACATTACAAGGTTATGAGCGCGACCCGCGTTCTGTTGCAAAACGCGCTGAAGAATACATGCGTTCTACTGGTATCGCTGATACTGTGCTTTTCGGCCCAGAGCCAGAGTTCTTCCTATTTGATGACGTTAAATATAAAACTGACATGTCAGGTTCAATGTATAAAATTGATGCTGAAGAAGCTGCATGGAACTCTGATAAAGATTACGAAGGCGGTAACTCAGGCCATCGTCCAGGTGTTAAAGGCGGTTACTTCCCATGTTCACCAGTTGATTCTTCACAAGATTGGCGTTCAGCTACTTGTTTAGTGCTTGAAGAGCTTGGTCAAGTTGTTGAAGCGCATCACCACGAAGTTGCAACAGCTGGTCAAAACGAAATTGCTACTCGCTTTAACACTATGGTATTAAAAGCTGATGAAATCCAAGAAATGAAATATGTTATTCATAACATGGCTCATTTATATGGAAAAACAGCGACATTTATGCCTAAGCCTATCGTTGGCGACAACGGTTCAGGTATGCACTGTCACCAATCTTTAGCAAAAGATGGCGTTAACCTATTCGCAGGCGACAAGTACGGCGGTCTTTCTGAAGACGCACTTTACTACATCGGTGGTATCATCAAGCATGCTAAAGCAATCAACGCTTTTGCTAACGCGTCAACTAACTCCTACAAGCGTTTAGTACCAGGTTTTGAAGCACCAGTAATGCTTGCATATTCAGCACGTAACCGTTCTGCTTCAATCCGTATCCCAGTGGTACCATCAGAAAAAGGTCGTCGTATCGAAGTACGCTTCCCTGATCCAACTGCTAACCCTTACCTTGCATTTGCTTCAATGCTTATGGCTGGTCTTGACGGTATCAAAAACAAGATCCACCCTGGCGATGCAATGGACAAAGATTTATACGACTTACCAGCAGAAGAAGCAGCTGAAATTCCACAAGTTGCAGCTTCATTAGACGAAGCGCTTGCAGCACTTAGTGCTGACCGTGAATTCTTAACGCAAGGTGGCGTATTCACTGATGACTTAATCGATGCATACATCAATCTTAAGTCTCAAGAAGTTGAAAAGCTTAACATGACAACTCACCCAGTTGAGTTTGAAATGTACTACAGTGTTTAATGCGTTGTAGATAGAATTGTCTAGGTCATAGACAAGTCTTAATGTGTGTTCTCAAGGCCCGCTTGTCGGGCTTTTTTTTATGGCAAAAAGTAATTTTTTCCACTAAAGTTTAAGCAGTTTTTTTGAAGTGCAAGGCTGGCCTAAAAGTGAAGATTACCGTTATTGGTTTGTTGATAATCATATTATTCAGTCTTTACAGTCATGCTGGTGATAAGAAGATTTATTCGTGGAAAGATAAAAATGGCGTACTCGTTTTTTCAGACACGCCCAGACCTGGGGCGGTGGAAGTCAAACTAACAAGCCAAGTTCTCTCAATGCCAACAACGGATACCAGTATTTTAAATGAAACTAAGCCGACTGCTATAAAACCTTTTAAGATAGAAATAGCATCGCCAGAAAATGAGCAAACTATCCGAGAGAATACCGGTTCGGTCTATGTAAATAGTCGCGTAACCCCTCGCTTTGAAAGTGACTTTAAAGTTCAATTATTCGTTGATGGAATCGCACATGCTCAACCAAGTGCAACTAATACGTTTGCGCTTCGTAATGTTGACCGAGGTGAACATTCTTTACAGGTTAAGCTATTTGACCCCAAGGGTAAGATCATCGCTGTGAGCCCAAGCAGTGTCTTTTTTATGCATAGGCAGTCAGCATTATAAACTGTAGAGTCGTTTTTATCGCGCTTGCTGATAAATAAACTATGCTAAGCTGGCCTTATCATCAACGCACTAAAATGGTGCAACATGCCCGATAATAAAAAATTTAATCCTGAGTTACTCGCCAGTATTTGGAAAAACCTAACCACAGCCGTGATTTTGGTAGACAAAGATTTTACCCTTGTTTATGTAAACGACAGCGCCAGTGAGTTATTAGGGCTCAGCCCAAAACGGATGCTCAACCAACCTTTCGATAGTTTATTTAACTACCACTCTGTAGACCTTAAACGTATAGCTCACTACTCACTTATAGACGGAGTAGATTGCCACCAGCATAGAGCTGACGTGGTGTTCGTAGATTCTCGCCATGCAAAGTTAGCCATTAGCGCACGACGTGTAAAGCTTGATGATGCGTTTTATATTTTATTTGAATGTCGTCAAACAGATGATGAAATTCGCCACGACCAAGCTTCCAATCAGATGCACCAATACCAAGCTGCACGTAACTTAATACGGGGTCTTGCCCATGAAATAAAAAATCCCCTTGGTGGAATACGCGGAGCGGCGCAATTATTGCAGTATGAGGTTGATCAGCAAGAGCGAGACCAATGTGCTGAACTTATAATTGAACAAGCCGATCGCTTACGTGAGCTCGTAGATAAATTGTTAGGGCCGAATCAGTTACTAAAAAAGACATACGGTAACATTCACCAAACGTTAGAATCGGTTGTTAAATTAAGTACACTTGATAGTAATAACAATATTAGCTTAGAAAAAGATTACGACCCGAGCATTCCCGACGTTTATATAGATCAAGGGAAAATTCAACAGGTGGTATTAAATATTGTTCGCAACGCTCAGCAAGCACTTGTTGATGGAGGTGTGATTAAGCTAAAAACACGCATAAACCATCAACAGCGCAGGCCCGGAAAAGCGCCTAAAAAAGCACTGCTGATCCAAATATCAGACAACGGACCAGGAATAGATAGCAGTATTAGAGAGACTCTCTTCTATCCGATGATCACCAACAAAGAAGGAGGATCCGGATTAGGGCTTTCAATAGCGCAAACTCTTATAGACCAACATAACGGCTATATCGAATGCGATAGCTGGCCTGGTCACACAGAATTTAATATATATCTGCCTTTTGTGGATTAATCGGTTGGAGTCGCCATGAAAACAGTTTGGCTTGTTGATGATGATGCGTCTATTCGCTTCGTTTTAGAAAAGGCGCTTTCGCGCGCAGGATTTAATACTGAAAGTTTTGCTAATGCACAAGATGTATTAACGGCACTTAAATTTAGCCAACCAACCGTGCTTGTCTCTGATGTACGTATGCCTGGTATGGATGGCATGGCATTACTAGAGTTAATCGCAGAACAAAACCCTGGATTACCTGTGATCATAATGACTGCCCACTCAGATTTAGACTCAGCGGTCAACGCATTCCAAAAAGGTGCTTTTGAATATCTGGCAAAACCATTTGATTTAAATGAAGCGGTCGCTTTGGTTGAGAGTGCTTGTCGTGCAAACTCAGCAAAGAAAACTAAGCGTAAAGCTGCCCCTCCAAAAAGTGCGCACATTATTGGTGAAGCGCCTGCTATGCAAGAGGTTTTTAGAGCAATTGGTAAGCTGTCAGCATCGAGTATGAGCGTACTCATTAATGGTGAGTCAGGCACAGGTAAAGAGCTCGTTGCAAGTGCCTTGCACAATCACAGCCCTCGCAAAGAAAATCAATTTATTGCCTTAAATATGGCGGCAATCCCAAAAGAATTAGTTGAATCTGAGCTCTTTGGCCACGAGAAAGGCGCATTTACCGGCGCCGACACCGTGCGCAAAGGTCGCTTTGAACAAGCCAATGGCGGCACTTTATTCTTAGATGAAATTGGTGACATGCCCCTTGATGTGCAAACACGTTTACTGCGTGTGCTTGCTGATGGCGAGTTCTATCGCGTAGGTGGTCATCAAAGTATTAAAGTTGATGTACGTATTATTGCGGCAACACACCAAAACCTTGAAGATCTTGTTAAGCAAGGTAAATTCAGAGATGATTTATTTCATCGTTTAAATGTGGTGAGATTACGCCTACCCGCTTTGCGTGAACGCACTGAAGATATCGAGCGTTTAGCGCAACACTTTTTACATAAAAGCGCAAAAGACCTACAAGTAGAAAGTAAAATACTCAGTCCTAAAGCCACAGAACAATTGCGTCTTTTTAATTGGCCGGGGAACGTTAGACAACTTGAAAACACCTGTCGCTGGTTAACTGTTATGGCGCCTGGTGAGCTGGTAAGTGAACAAGATTTACCGCCTGAAATACTTGAAGCTGAAGCTACTCAACAAGAAGGCGACTGGCTTGATTCTTTCCAGCAATGGCTCAATCAAGAGTTAAAGCAAGGCAAAGAGAATATCTGGCCGAATATTCAAGCACAATTAGAAACTCGTTTAATAAAAACAGCATTAGCTAACTGTGCAGGGCATAAGCAAGAAGCGGCCATTAAAATTGGCTGGGGCCGCAATACATTGACCCGTAAGTTAAAAGAGCGCAATATTAGTTGATAGCGAGTAACAGCAATGACCTATTTCTATGAAGTTAATTGAACATATTCCATTAATAAGGCAAATGGAGATCATCAACAGGCTAAACTTTTTTAAAGAGTTTACCTTAGACGAACGACAAATATTGCTTGAATCATTTAGCCACTTATATTTAGTGCAACAAAACCGTTTTGTGTTTAAGCAGTTTGATAACGATAAACAGCTCTATATTGTATTGAGCGGCAAAATTGTTATTTTTAGGCATAGCCACTTGCTCGACTTAGGCACAATTGAGCCCGGTGAATTTATAGGTGAAGGTGCGTTTATTAATAACCGTGCTAGAAGCACCAGCGCCCGTGCAATGTGCGATACTATTGTATTAGCTGTCACCCCAGAAGCGTTAACACGATTACCCAATGTTATTCGCGAAAAAATTAAAGACCGTATAATTGAAGGAATGAGCGAGCGCATTGCAAAGCTGAGTGAGCATATTGAAAACCATGGTTAGATCTGCATTAATCCATATAAACGACTTGTAATGAGCAATTTAGCCAGCTGGGCTTATTAACATAAGCCGTTATAGTGTATGTGTCTGATGGCTTGGCGCCAAAAGGTGTATTGATCAATGGCTGAGTGTGGTTGTATGCTTGCGAATAATTATGGTAGTAAATAACTAAGTAACCATATAAATACTCCCATTTAAATGTCACTTTTGCCCCGCTGGTTAAGGTGAACTGGGCATGTTGATCAGTGAAGCTCACCGCTAAATCATTATACTCATCCTTTTCACACTCAGTGGTGCGTACGTTTTTCGGCATAGTAAACGCTTCATCCGGATCACTATTTTTTAAATAAAAACCAATATTACCATCATCATAAAAGTGATTTGCACGTGTTGTATAACTTACTTCTGGTTGGTATCCCAACTCTTGCATAATGACCGTTAATTGCTGCGCCTGCGCGCGGAGGATTTTATCACTTGCTAACATCAATGTAGCTGCGCCAAACTCTCTCGGCACACCAATATCAACATACTCATAAGGTAATGATTGTGCTTTTAACGCCGCATCAAGCTGCTTTCGCTGTTCATCCTGAAGGTTTTCACTAAAGATATAAACGGTGGGTTGTTGGCATGCTGCCAAAAGTACGAGAAAGATGAATGTTAAAAGTCCGCTTTTCATGGCTGCCCCTATTGATTACACTTGTAGTCTATTGGAGGCAGCCATTAAAAGCAACTTAATTGATTTGGCTGTTTAACCACGCATCAACACTTTGGCGGGTATACAACACATCTTTGAACAAACGATGGCGCTCAAATTTAAGCAACCGCTCTTTGTTGTTGTCACCACTGACAAGCTGACTGTGATTATCGTTAAACTTAGAAATCACTGAAAACCCTTTTTCAATATTTGGTGAGCGCTGCTTAACTGTTTTTGTAAGGTGGTTTCTGACATCATCGGCTGTTAACATATCTGAGTTATTCAACCCCATTAACTCTTTTCTCATTGCTAATCTTACGCCCATTTTCTACTCCATAATCAGTGTAATAACATTTACACTTCGGTTGCTGCTATCTAGCGGATATAAATTTGAAACATCTATTGGCAAATAACAGGCCAGATTTGAAAGCTGGAGCTTAACGCTAAAATACTACAGTTTTTTTAAATACGTGAGAAAGACTAGAAAAGTTTTAAATTTCAGATAAGAGTTTTTAATTGCCAATTAAGCGATAGTGCAAAACTCGCTCTAAGCCTTTATAATAAAGACTATGCCCTACCTCACTGAGATCAAACATGAACGACGAATACATTGAAATTGAATTAGAAGAAGAACCTATTGAACTATGCAAACTACTCAAAGTTCTTGATTTAGTAGAAGGTGGTGGCCAAGCAAAAAATTTAATTACTGAAGGTTATGTTGGCGTTAACCATGAAATATGTACAATAAAACGGAAAAAATTATACAGTGGTGATGTACTTGAGTTTGATGGTGAATGGTTTCAATTAACCTTGAGTGAAGACGCAACCCCCGCACAACGACCAACAGAAAGCTCACAACCTGAAACTGCTAAATCACCTGAGCAAGCAGCAACTCCTTCTAAAAGTAAACGTAAACGCACGAAAAAGCCAAAAGTGGACGAAAAAACGGGTCGTCGCCCTATTTCATTTGGTTAAATTAAAAAGTACTTGTCAATTAAGCAATAGCTGTCTTTAATTACTCTTTTATAATAACAATTAAAAAAGGGTATTATGACAACTCACACTTTGCCAACTTGGCTGAAAAGCGTTGCATGGGCGGCGCTTGTTTGGAACTTACTTGGGATTATAGCCTTTGTTATGCAGATGCTAATGACTCCTGAAATGATCAGTAAACTCCCTGTAGAACAACAAGCTGCCTATTCAAACATTCCACTGTGGTCAACCTTTGCTTTTGCTATTGCAGTATTTGGCGGAACGTTAGGCTGTATATTACTGCTGTGTAAGAAAGCCTTAGCTCGCAGCGTATTTGCACTTTCTACATTAGCGATTTTTATACAACAGTTTTATAATTTTGTCGTTATAAATAGTATTGAGCTCATTGGCGCAAGCGCCGTGTTTATGCCAATACTCGTAATTACTATCGCTCTTTTACTATTAGCTATTAGCCACAAAGCAATAAACAAAGGCTGGCTAAGATAACACTAAGAAGGCGCCTGCCTTCTTACCCCCCCCTTGAAAAATATAACCCTGACCTCACTCACATTACATGCACTGTATAAAAATGCAACAATCTAATTTTGGTATACACTTTGCACTATATATTTTGCAATAAATTGGCTAGAGCTATTAAACGCTAAAGTTTTATTTAAGGATATTCACAATACCAACGCATTCAGCACCGGTAACACAAAGGGGCATATAATGAGCAATAGTTTTGACACCCAAAAACAACTCACAATTAACGGCGAGCAATTTCACATTCATTCATTACAGGGGCTCGGTGATAAAGCCAAACGACTCCCTTTTTCACTCAAGGTACTGCTTGAAAATTTGTTACGTAATGAAGATGGCATCAACATAAAAAAACAAGACATTGAAGCCTTATTAGATTGGGATCCACAAGCTAAACCAAGCGCAGAAGTCGCCTTCACACCTGCGCGCGTTGTTATGCAAGATTTTACAGGCGTGCCTGCAATTGTTGATTTAGCGGCCATGCGTGATGCAATGGAGAAACTCGGTGGCGACCCTGCCAAAATAAACCCACTTTCCCCTGCTGAGCTTGTTATCGATCATTCTGTTCAAGTTGATGGCTATGGCGATGACGGTGCGTTTGATTTAAATGCCAAACTTGAATACGAACGTAATAAAGAGCGTTATGAGTTTTTACGTTGGGGTCAAACGGCTTTCGATAACCTAAAAGTGGTGCCACCAGCAACTGGTATTGTTCACCAAGTTAATCTAGAATACCTCGCCCGCGTGGTATTTAATGAAGAACGTAATGGTCAAAAGTTTGCTTACCCCGACACACTCGTTGGAACTGACTCGCATACAACAATGATCAACGGTCTGGGTGTACTCGGTTGGGGTGTAGGCGGCATAGAAGCTGAAGCCGCAATGTTAGGGCAACCTATTAGCTTACTTATTCCACAAGTAGTGGGCATGAAACTCAATGGGCGTCTTCCTGAGGGAACGACCGCTACAGATTTAGTGCTAACTGTAACAGAGATGCTTAGAAAGCATGGCGTTGTTGGCAAATTTGTTGAATTTTATGGTGATGGCCTCGCAGACTTACCATTAGCTGATCGCGCAACGATCGCTAACATGGCTCCTGAGTATGGTGCTACCTGCGGTATTTTTCCAATTGACGACGAGACAATTAATTACTTACGCCTAACTAACCGTGATGAAACGCAATTAAAATTAATCGAAGATTATGCCAAGCACCAAGGTTTATGGCGTAATGCAGGTGATGAAGCTCATTACACCGACAAGCTCGAATTAAAACTTGATGACGTAGTACCAAGCCTAGCTGGCCCTAAACGCCCACAAGATAGGATCACGCTAGATCAAGCCGGTGATGTTATTACTCAACATTTAAGAGGCTTTCAAGATGATCGTATCGCAAACCGCGATAAAAGCGACGAAGAGCAATCTCGTATTGAAAGCGAAGGCCCTACGACCAATCCAGATGAACCAGTAGACGAAGCGCAATTTATGGGCGCAGCTAAAGTGGAATTTAAAGGCCAAGAGTTTGAACTTAATGATGGCGCATGTGTGATTGCAGCAATTACCAGCTGTACTAACACATCAAACCCAAGCGTAATTTTAGCCGCAGGTTTAGTTGCCAAAAAAGCCCGTCAACTCGGTATAGATGTTAAACCTTGGGTTAAAACCTCTCTAGCACCTGGGTCACAAGTTGTAACTGATTACCTAAAAAATGCTGAGTTAATGGACGACTTAGAAGCTCTTGGTTTCAACCTTGTGGGCTACGGCTGTACCACCTGTATTGGTAACTCTGGACCACTTGCGGATGAAATATCTGATGCAATTCAAAAACACAAATTAGTTGTAAGCTCAATCCTATCGGGTAACCGCAACTTCGAAGGACGCATCCACCAAGATGTGAAAATGAACTTCCTGGCGTCGCCACCATTAGTTGTCGCATACGCAATTGCTGGGCGAACAGATATTGATGTATACAACGAGCCATTAGCAAAAGATAAAAATGGCAATGACATTTACTTGAAAAATATTTGGCCTAGCGTAAACGAAGTGAATGAGCTGGTTCAAAAGACTGTCACTAAAGAAATGTTCGCATCTAGCTATGGCAACGTTTATAAAGGTGATGAGCGTTGGCAACAAATCAAGATACCTGATGGTAAATTGTATGACTGGAATGATGCATCTACATACATCAAAAAAGCCCCTTTCTTTGAAGGTATGGAAGTGGAGCCTCCAGGCATCCCAACAATCAGTGGAGCTCGTTGCTTAGCTAAGCTAGGTGACTCTGTCACAACCGATCATATATCGCCAGCAGGTGCAATTAAAGCCAGTGCTCCAGCAGGCGAATACCTACTACAACATGGCGTTGATAAGGGACAATTTAATTCTTATGGCTCACGTCGTGGTAATCATGAAGTGATGATGCGCGGCACCTTTGCCAATGTAAGACTAAAAAATCTACTTGCGCCAGGCACTGAAGGAGGCGTCACACGGACTCAGCCTGAAGATGAGTTAGCAAGTATTTATGATGCTGCGATGAATTATCAACAGCAGGGCACACCATTAGTTGTCCTTGCAGGCGCTGAATATGGCACAGGCTCATCACGTGACTGGGCTGCAAAAGGTTCCCTTCTGTTAGGGGTCAAAGCTGTAATCGCACAAAGTTATGAACGCATTCATCGTTCTAATTTAATTGGTATGGGCGTACTTCCATTGCAATTTAAAGAAGGTGAAAGCCATGAATCTTTAGGCCTCACGGGCCAAGAAACATTTGACATTGAAGGTCTGTTTGATAAAACAAACGAAGTCAGCGTGATAGCCACTAACAGTGAGGGTAAACAAGTGAGCTTTAGTGCTGATGTGCGTATTGATACTCCAAAGGAGTGGGATTACTACAAACATGGAGGCATTCTTCAATACGTTTTAAGAAACATGCTTGAGCAATAATACGGCCTCTAGAGGCTGCGCTACTTATTACTGCGCAGCCTCAAAAGTCGTTTATTTGATTAAGAACAAGTAGCACTGAGTATTTTTGGCTACACTTAAAGTATTAGTAATCAAAACAGTGTACTGATGTCTCCTCAAACTATTATCAGGATGCTTAAATTAAGCATAATATTAGGGCTAAGCCTTATTGTATTAGGTCATTATCTTTTGGTTTCTGACTATTTTGATGCCATTAATAGTGTTAACAAAATTGTTATTAGTGCATCGTGTATTGCGTTCGGTGTTTTATTTTCATTACCAACCAAGATTTGTTTAACATTGATACTTATGAATTTAGAAGATAAGCACGATAAATCGGCGAGCATACATGCTAATACAAAGAATACGTAGGTCTTTTTTACATCAACTCTTTTTATACGGCACAATGCTCTATGCTTTGTGTTCAGAGGCACTTGCGCAGCAAAAATTAACAATCGCATCAGGTAACTTTGCCCCCTATTTTCAAGAGGACGACGTTACTGGTGATGGTTATTTCGATCTAATCCTACTGAAAGTTCTCAACAAAGAAGGCTACAATAATATCAATTTAGTCTCGTTAAACAACGATGCTATTAAACGTTATTTTATAAATGGTGTCGCTGATGTTGCAATTAATTACACGGCAATGCCACCTTCGAATAGTTACACCTCCAAATATAGAGTGAAGTTTTTAAATAGAGTAATTATGCATACCGACCAATGGTCGAACGATATTAAAAATTTACATGACTTGAACGGCTTTACCCTAGCTAGTTTTACTGGGGCATCAAACCTTTTTGGCGATGAATTTAAAAAAATTACCCAGTCAGATTCGGTCAAATATTTTGAAACTGCCAATCAGCAAGCGCTCAATAAGCTACTGCACAAGAACAAAATTGATGTGAGGATTGGTGATTACTTAATGTTTTATAGGCATACCGCTTATGTATCTGGCTTAAACCCAAATGATTACATATCCCTTGATTTATTGGATTACCAAGGGTCGTTTATTGTATTTCACGATAAAAAAATAAGAGATCGGTTTGATCATAAACTAGGACAACTTATTCAATCAGGTGAAATAAATGCAATCACCCAAGAGTGGCTCAAATCCTATAACTTACCTTCAACCACTGAGCATACTTTTTTTTCTAGCATTGCTGAGCGTTAAAAAAATATGCGTTGGATTATAAACTTTGATAATTAATACTATTAAACAAGAATATATGATCACTTTGCTTTTTCAAGTTGCTCGGTACGCTCTGCTAACTTTTTCTTTACCTGCTGCGCATCATCAAACAGCTTTTTAATAACGACAGGGTTATACGCATTAGCTGGGTTTTGTGTAACAACAAGCTCGCCAGATTTGGCACTGCCTTTCAAAATCGAAGTGTCTTCGGCTTCAACCACAGTAATATCGCTGGGGTCTAAGAGCATTTTTTCACTTTTACCATTTGGGTTTGGTTGATCTGAATAATGCCACTGGCCATGCTGATCTTGCCATTTATAAATCACGGTAGACGATGACAAATCATCATTGGCTTTTTGTATCAAGTCACGATGCGTATTTGTCACTAATTTTACCACTTCATCCAAGGTATTATTTGATAGAGCCACAGCTTGTGATTTTAGCGTTGTTGAGGTTTGTGAAATTTGCTCTACGCTGAGCCAAGATTTTCCATCCGGGCGCTTCAGGTAAAATAAGGTAGTGATACTGATCAGTAACAACATGATTAATATATAGGCAAAATACTTCATTTTCATTCCTTGAAGAGTGTATTTAAAATAAATAAGCTTATTGATAGCTATTTATTATTCTAGCAAGCTCACCATTTGCTTTCAGCTTTTTTAAAAAAATATTGAATGCATCTGCGCGGGCTTTTCCCCTTGGTGTATAAGAAAATTGAAGCTGAAGCGGCTCCATACCTACATTGAAGTCACTTACGTTCAACTGCTTAAACTCAGGGTATTTTTTGCAATACCAGTTAAAGACTGCCCGAGACATAATAGCAAATCGCTTCTGCTCGTAAGTATTACTATGAAGACTTTTGAGCAAAGCTAGATCAGAGTAAAAGTTTTCACGATGAAGTGTTTTATTTTTAACTAGCTGCTCATACTGTGGGTAAATATAGCCGTAATGACCAAGTAAGACCCCTGAAGTAAATTTATTTTTTATATCGAAAGTGCCGGGGTCAACATGACGACCCGTAATAATTACATCTTCGATTATTACGATGCCTTCACTCCAGTAGTATGGGTTATTATCGACTAGCCATGCTTTTGACTCCATTCTGGCATCAATATGGCTATCGTGGACTAATTTAGCTGAGCGCACCTCTGGTACAAATACATACTCTATTTCATAGCCAGACTCTGCTGAAAATTTTGATAAAACACGGTTTAGTATGCCTTTGTTATTAGTATCAACAAAGTGAATTGGAGGATAATCTTCATCAGGCAGGGCAACACGAAAAGTCTCAGAGAATGCCTGGTTAGACAATAATAGCAGCAGAACAACACAAGCTTGTTTCATAAATGAGTACGTATAAAGTCGTGGTTATTAAGTATACTTTAGCCATAAATGAAAAACGCAGCTGAGCTGCGTTTTAGGAATATTCTGATAACTATTTAGGATTAAATCCCGTCACCATCAATATGCAGACCGCATTCTCGGTTTAAGCCAAAGAAACGCGTTTCTTCTTCTGTCATACCTGGCTCTAATTTACGTGTAGTATGCACATCACCCATAGATACATATCCTTGCTCCCAAAGTGGGTGGTAAGGTAAGTCATGTTTGGTTAAATATTGATACACATCACGGTTAGTCCATTCAATAATCGGATAAACCTTCACCGTACCACGGCTAATTTCAACAATCTGCTTGTCCGCACGAGTTGACGCTTGGTCGCGGCGCAGACCACTAAACCAAGTGCCAGCATCAATATCTTTTAACGCACGGGTCATCGGCTCTACTTTATTGAGCTGATTATATTGCTTAATGCCCGCTTCACCTTGCTCCCACAACTTACCAAACTTAGCTTCTTGCCATGCAGGGCTTAGGTCCGACTTATACACTTTTAAGTTAAGCGATAAACGCGCTGTCATTTGCTCAATAAACTGATACGTTTCAGGAAATAAGTAACCTGTATCCGTTAATACCACAGGTATGTCTGGGCGCTGTGTTGTCACTAAGTGCAGCATCACCGCCGCTTGAATACCAAAGCTCGATGACAAAAACTGCGTTTCAGGTAAGTTTTCAAGCGCCCAAACAACACGTTGTTCAGCGTTTAAATCTTTAAGTAAGCCATTAGCATCTGCTAATAGCGCTGCTTGGCTTTCTTTATCGAGCTGTAATATGTTTTTAAATTCACTCATAGTAAATTCCAAACCTCAGCAAGCTCACTCGCTTGCTTTTTAATTAAGCGTGAAAATCAGTGACTGACACTTTAACTTCAGCAACAATGCCTTTGCGAATAACAAAATCACCAAAACATTCGCCGTCGTTACGCTCACTCGCCCATTGACCAATTAACTTGTCAAAGGCCTCTAAGTAAACGTCTTCACCAACATTCTCTAAATACAATTTAGGAATACGTGTGCCTTCAAGGTTACCCCCTAAGTACACGTTATATTTACCTGGCCCTTTACCCACTAAACCAGCTTCTGCCAACATTGCACGACCACAACCATTAGGACAACCGACAACACGCATAATGATACTGTCATCTGGAATGCCATGTTTAGCTAGCAGAGCTTCAGTCTTTTCAATTAAACTTGGTAAGTAACGCTCAGCCTCTGCCATTGCCAGTGGGCAAGTGGGTAATGCTACACAGGCCATCGAGTTTTTGCGTTGCTCAGTGTCTTTGTCGTCAATTAATCCGTGATTACGGGCAATTTCTTCAATCACTGCTTTTTGATCCGCAGGCACACCGGCAATGATCAAGTTTTGGTTTGCCGTCATGCGCATATCACCTTGGTGAACCTCGGCAATTTTACGACAACCTGTTTTAAGTGGCTTATCTGGGTAATCTAAAATACGGCCACTTTGAATAAATAGCGTTAAGTGATGTTTGCCATCAATCCCTTCAACCCAACCAATACGGTCGCCACGGTGAGTGAATTCAAATGGGCGGCTAGGTGCAAATTTAACACCTGAACGCGCTTCAACTTCAGCCTTAAATACATCAGACCCTACACGGTCTAGCGTGTATTTAGTTTTTGCATTTTTACGGTTCGAACGGTTACCCCAATCACGCTGAACAGATACCACATGCTCAGCAATTTTTAACGTGTCTTCCAGAGTAATAAAACCAAAGTCGTCTGCCTTACGAGGGTACGTTGCTGTATCGCCATGCGTCATTGCAAGACCACCGCCAACGAGTACGTTAAAACCAACTAGTTTTCCATCTTCTGCAATGGCGACAAAGTTTAGGTCGTTTGCATGTACGTCCACTTCATTATTAGGTGGGATCGTCACAGTCGTCTTAAACTTACGCGGTAAGTAGTTAGACCCTAAAATTGGCTCTTCCGTGGTTTCTGCCTTTTCGCCATTTAACCAAATTTCTGCATACGCTTTAGTTTTTGGTAACAAATGTTCTGAAATTTTTGCAGCCCACTCGTATGCTTCTTGATGAAGTTCAGACTCAACAGGGTTAGTAGTACACAGTACGTTTCGGTTCACATCACCAGCAGTGGCAATAGAGTCGATACCCACGCTGTTAAGCATTTGGTGCATGCCTTTAATGTTTGGCTTTAACACACCATGAAACTGAAACGTTTGACGTGTAGTTAAGCGGATACTACCGTAGCTGGTTTTCTCATCGGCAAATTTATCAATCGCAAGCCATTGCTCAGGTTTGATAATACCGCCAGGCATACGAGCACGCAGCATTACATTGTGGAGTGGCTCAAGCTTTTGCTTAGCACGCTCACCACGAATATCACGGTCATCTTGTTGATACATGCCGTGGAAACGAATTAACTGAAAATTATCCGCAGTAAAACCACCAGTGATCTCATCTTTTAAATCTTGCTCTATGGTGCCACGTAAAAAGTTACTTTCTCTTTTCAAACGCTCGTTATCAGAAAGCTTTACGTTTTTATCTTGTTCGCTCATGTTTAATCCTAAATTTGTTACAGTGACGGCTGTTAGCGTTGCTTTTGTAAAGTAAGCAATGTGTACTTAGTACACATCTTTCTGATAGCGATTTGCGCTACGTAAGTCTTTTAAATACTGATCAGCCTCTTCAAAGCTCTTACCGGTATTTTCGCTGATAATATCAACCAAAGCATTGTGTACGTCTTTTGCCATAAGGTTTGCATCACCACAAATGTATATGTGCGCACCCGCTTCTAGCCATGCAAAAACGTCTTTACTATTTTGACGAAGCTTGTCTTGTACATAGACTTTTTCAGCTTGATCACGGCTAAATGCCACATCAACTTTGCTCAATAGGCCTGACTTTAAATAACCTTGAATCTCTACTTGATACAAAAAGTCTTGAGTGAAGTGAGGGTTGCCGAAGAACAGCCAGTTTTTACCAGATGCTTCACGCGAATCACGCTCTTGTAAAAATGCGCGGAACGGCGCAATACCCGTACCAGGACCTACCATGATCACTGGCGTGTCATCATTGCTAGGTAAACGGAAGTTGTCGTTATGCTCACTAAATACTTTTACTTTACAGCCTTCTTCAGCACGACGAGCTAAATAACCAGAACAGCCACCTAAATGCTCACTACCAAAAGCGTCGAACTCAACAAGACCAATCGTTAAATGCACTTCATCCTCAACTTCAGCTTGGCTTGAGGCAATTGAATATAAACGCGCTTGCAACTTACGCAGGCAATCAACGAGTGTTTGTGCTTCGACTTGTGCTGGATTTTGGCGGATCACATCAAATATTTGACGAGGCTCAATGTATTCACGCATTGCCGCTTTATCTTCCACCAGCTTTAATAGCTCAGGTGTACCAGTTGCCACTGCGTACTTTTCAACAAAGCCTGGGTAGGATTGAGTTAGCTCTAATTTTTCAATTAATGCATCGCGAATACTGAGCTCTTCATCGCCAAGTTGAACCTTACTGGCTGCATCAATTTGCGTGAGTGTAAGTACTTCGTCGACCAATGCTTCATCATTTAAGAAATACACACCCAGTGAGTCACCTGGGGTATAAGTAATATCTGACCCTTCAAGAGAGATTTCAACGTGGCGTACATCTTTAGTTGAATCACGACCGGTAATTTTTTGTACCAAGCTTAATTCTGCCGAAAAAGGATTTTGCTTAGTGTATTGGCTTGCAGCGGCTGTTGGTGCGCCAAATGGCATAGAAACAACTTGGCCGCCTGCATCTTGCTGTGTTTTTAAATCAGGTTCAAAGGCATCTAATGCGCCGGTTATCCAAGTTGCTGCCTCATCATCGTAATCAACATCTAAATCAGCACGCTGATAAATAGTCTCTGCGCCAAGCTTAGTTAAACGCTCTTCAAAATCTTTGGCTGTCTGGCAGAAAAACTCATAGCTTGAGTCACCTAAACCAATGACCGCGATTTTAACGCCATCGAGTTTAGGCGCTTTCTTGGTGGTTAAAAATTCGTGTAGTGTTTCTGCATCTTCTGGTGGCTCACCTTCACCATAGGTAGATACAACAACAGTTAAGAACTTTTCTTTTTTCAACGCCGTTGGTTTGTAATCAGCCATGCTAACCAGTTTTACAGCTAAACCGCGTGACTCTGCTTGTTCTTTCAGCTTAGTTGCTACACCTTTTGAGTTACCAGTTTGCGAACCATATAAAATAGTTAATGCCGCTGCTTCACCTGCACTCGGTGCTGCGCCCACAGCTCCACTAAGGGCTGCAGTATTTGCATTCGCAGCAAGGTAACCACTCACCCAAGCTTGCTGAATTGGATTAAGTTCAGCCACTAAACCTTGTAGCTTTTGTACTTGCTCTTGCGATAGCGGGCTTGCCGCTGCATTGAGTTGACCTAACAACATGAATTCGTCCCCGTAACCCTAAAAGTTAACTACAAAATGAATACTTTTATAAGTAAATCAGTTTGCCTAAAATTTGTTTCAACTTTAAAGCGTTAATGCCCGCCCCAAAGGTTTCTTTGAGCATGAAGAATAACGGGGTATTGGCGAATAAAAAAAGAATAGAATCTGCTTTGTTATTCCATTTAGTTATGGAATTAGATTATTTCCTTCAAAAACAGATTAAAGAGGAGTTTTGAGTTTTCGCGTCACACTCGCTCATCAGCTTAACTATTAAAACACCTAGCTAATTAATTCATTGAACTTAAGCCATAAACACATGCTTTAGCCGTGCCGATTTAATAGAACGTGTAATTTTAGTAGTGGCAGAGGCCAGAATTTATGAAGAGAGAGCGCCTCACGCAGTGACGACAACCTTCGGGTTATGAGTAACCTAATCTTTGCACTTCACTGAATTTCAGACATAAAAAAACACTCATATAGAGTGTCGGTTCTTTATTACATTTTATTTCAGTTGGTTGCGGGAGGCAGAATTTATGGAGAGCGAACCGACGACCTTTGCTGGCCAATGGAGAGCTGAGACCGACGAGCTATCCATTTCACTGAATTTCAGACATAAAAAAACACTCATATAGAGTGTCGATTCTTTAATATATTTTATTTCAGTTGGTTGCGGGAGCCGGATTTGAACCGACGACCTTTGCTGGCTAATGGAGAGCTGAGACCGACGAGCTATCCACTTCACTGAATTTTAGGCATAAAAAACACGCTTTAGGCGTGTTATCTTTAATATTCTAAATTGTAATTTCAGTTGGTTGCGGGAGCCAGAATTTATGAAGAGTGAGTGCCTCACGCAGTGACGACGACCTTCGGGTTATGAGTAGCCCAATCTTTGCACTCACTGAATTTTAGGCATAAAAAAACACGCTTTAAGCGTGTCGATTCATTATAACTTGATTTCAGTGGTTGCGGGAGCCGGATTTGAACCGACGACCTTCGGGTTATGAGCCCGACGAGCTACCAGGCTGCTCCATCCCGCGCCTGAAATTGCAGAGTTATTTATAGTTGCTATACATGACAACTTGGCTTCCAATAAAAATTAGTTGCGGGAGCTGTGAAAGGTGAAGAGTGAACCGACGACCTTTGAAAACTACCAACAGTAACCTAGATTCTCTTAGAAAATTGGTTGCGGGAGCCGGATTTGAACCGACGACCTTCGGGTTATGAGCCCGACGAGCTACCAGGCTGCTCCATCCCGCGCCTGTATATTTTAAGTCTATCGACTACTTAATTTAATCTCTTAAGTTAGAGTTTTACAGCACCAAATCTTAAGTAAAAGAATTGGTTGCGGGAGCCGGATTTGAACCGACGACCTTCGGGTTATGAGCCCGACGAGCTACCAGGCTGCTCCATCCCGCGCCTGTAATTTCTTCTTAACAGTTTCGTGATATTTGCGAGCCTGTTTCGAAGAGAGCGCTATAATATAGGAATAAAATTAGAATGCAAGGCCTAAACTACTTAAAGCTGTTCAACCGAACAAAAAGCAGGCAAAGCGCTGTTTAAAGCGCTCTTTGGTGCGGACTTATCATTTTCTGGAACTCCCAATCTGGGTGTCCCATCACGATGAAGTCTGGGTTTTCAGTACTCTCTCGCTGATTATACGTAAGTGGGTTAAATTCAGCATCAGTAATACAACCACCCGCCTCTTCAACAATCACTTGTGAAGCGCCGGTATCCCACTCTCCAGTCGGGCCAATACGTAAAAAGCAATCGGCTTTACCTTCAGCTACAATACAGGCTTTTAGTGAGCACGAGCCCACCGCTACCGTTGTAAATTGGGTATTTAAATACTGACTTACGGCTTCTATTTTTTGGCGACGGCTAACCGCTAACGTTAAATTATCAGGTGTAGCTACACTGATTTTTTCATCAACACCATCAGTGCGTTTAAATGCCCCGTTTTGGTGACTAGCAAAATAGGTAATCCCTTTTGCCGGCCAGAAGATGACACCTAATACAGGTCGGTTATTTTCGATCAGCGCAATGTTTACGGCAAAATCACCACTTTCAAGAATAAACTCGCCAGTACCATCCATTGGGTCTAGTAGCCAATAACGTTGCCAATCTTGCCTATCGGCAAGAGGCGGAATAGGTGTTTCCTCAGACATAATAGGAATATCAGGCGCAAGGGCTTTTAACCCTGCGACTAAAACATCATTGGCGGCTAAGTCAGCTTTTGTTACAGGAGTGTGATCTGACTTTTCCTGCTGACCAATATCATCTTTCTTATAAATCGCCATAATAGCCGCACCCGCACTTTGTGCAAGCTCAATACATGGCTCTAGTAATTTATTCATTCACCGCTCTCCGAATCAATGCGCTTCATTAATAATAGCAAAGCTGCAACGCTTCGTGCTTCTGTAAAGTCATCTTGTTGTAATAATGACTGCCATTGCGTTAATGGCCACTTAACTACGACTAATGGCTCTGGTTCATCCCCTTCAAGAGTTTGCGGGTAAAGCCCTTGTGCAAACAGAATGTGCATCGTGGCATTGAAGTAACTAGGGGCCATAGATACTTTTTTGAGTGGCTCTAATTGCTCAGCACCAAAGCCAACTTCTTCTTTAAGCTCACGGTTGGCAGCCTGCTCTGGCGTTTCACCTGGGTCAATTAAGCCTTTGGGAAAACCAAGTTGATAATCATTTGTGCCCGCACAGTACTCACGAACCAGCAGTAATTCGTTATCAGCTGTTAATGGCACTATCATCACAGCCCCTCTGCCGCCGCCACGGATCCGTTCGTATTGACGTTGTTCATTATTTGAGAACTTTAAATCTAGTGATTCAACCGTAAATAAACGACTTTTTGCAACAACTTGATTGCTAATAATGTGCGGTGGTGTTGGGTGCTTTTTCTGTGTCATTGGCATTAATTTGTTATCATGGATGCTTAACACAATCATAAATCTTTTATAGAGAAATGCCTATGCTAAATTGGTCGAAAATCGACACCGTACTATTAGATATGGATGGTACCTTACTCGATCTGCATTTTGATAATCACTTTTGGCTAAATGTTATCCCTGAACAACACGCGATTATGCAAAATATAAGTTTAACGGATGCCAAAGCTGATATTCACAAACGCTACCAAGCCGTGCATGGTCAAATTCAGTGGTATTGCCTCGACTATTGGGAGCAGCAACTAAACCTGCCAATTATGGAGCTTAAACGCCAAACCCAGCATTTGATCAAAGTACGCGAGGATGTGCCCGCGTTTTTAAGCGCCATGCGTAAAGCAGGTAAAGAGCTTATCTTACTAACCAATGCCCACCCTGAAAGTGTGATGCTTAAATTTGAACAAACGGATATAGATAACTATTTAGATGAGGTGGTCTCTACACATCAATACGGTGTCAGTAAAGAAAGCCAAAGCTTATGGCAGCAAGTGCAAGCTGATTTAGGGTTTGATAAACAGCGCACGTTATTTGTCGATGATAGCTTAAGTGTATTAAATGCAGCGAGGGAGTTTGGCATAGGCCATTTATTGGCAGTTGCAAACCCTGATAGTAAGCAACCGCACAATGAAATAGATGACTATTTAAGCATCACCGATTTTAGCAACGTACACCCTTAGTTTTTAGGGTAACGCGCTTCAAGGCCTTGATATACAAGTTTTGCAAAACCTGCATGTTCAGTATCAAGGCTTTTAACAACATCAACTAAATGCTCATTGTCTTCTTTACCGTTCCACACTTTAATGTAACTACCATCTTTATAACCATGATCTTGGCGAAAGAAGTTAAGCGTATTTTTACCTACGTAGCCACGGTATAGATCGTCAATATTCATACCGATTTGAGCCATACAACCTGCAAAAGCTGCAGCATTAAATGTTTTATCAGCAACAGCTGACGCCGCTAGTATTTCAAGTGTTTGCTTAAAGTCATCTGCTGTTTTTGGTGAGCTCAATTCTTCTTCAAGCTGTTTTGCTAAATCTAGGTAGCTTGTCTCACCATCAATGCGCAGTGATAATCCAAAATGAAAAATATCTACTAGCTCTAAGATAACTTGCTCAGTATCTGGTGTTTGTTTTTTCCACCATTTCCAGCCGTAATGATCGAGCATTTCAGCACACTCAACCCAAATTGCACGGTTCCACTCAAAACCTTGGCTAAACCACTGCTCATGAACTTTGGTATTCATGGCGTTTTGCATTTCTAGCATTACTACTAGTTTATTTAAATTGGCAGACATGTCTCTTCCAGTTACTGTTTCCTAATTGCGGTTAATAATACAGATAACTAAGATCTATTGAAATTATTTCTGTTGTTAGCCTGTCTAGTTTCATTATCTAAATCAAATAAAAAGAGAGCTACATGCTAAAATCAATTTTACTTACTTTTACTATACTCTTAAGTACAGGTGTATCTGCAGCAACAGCGACTAATATTGCTGATGAAGCTGAGCAAGTTAGTCCACTTATGCCTGGGCTCACAATCCCTGCTACAACGCTAAAAGATAAAGGCGGAAATAATGTTGATTTAAGTAAGCGCTTTGCAGAGAAAACAACTGTACTAATAGTTTACCGCGGCGGCTGGTGCCCATATTGCTCAAAGCAATTAGCAAGTATTCAAAAAATAGAAAAACAAATTGCTGATTTGGGGGCGCAAATTATTGCCATATCACCTGATAGCCCTGAAAAACTAGCACAAACTAAAATTGATTCACCTAATTATCAATTACTCTCAGACGATAGCCTGACTTTAAGCCAAGCACTCGGACTTGCATTCTACTTAGATGATAAAACCGCCACGATTTATCGTAATAAGCTTGGAGTAAACTTTGTATCACTCGATGGTAAAGCAAAAGTTGCGCTACCTGTTCCCGCAGTATTTGTGGTGGATAAAAAAGGATTAGTGAATTTTCAATATGCTAACCCAAATTATAAAGTCCGCCTGACTAAAAACTTATTGCTCGCTGCTGTTAAATCAGTCTCTGAACAGTAATAACATAAATAAAATTTATAGCACAGAGCTGCGACTCTGTGCTTATCTTCCTGCTGTAAACTCATGCCATGAATTGATTAAATCAACAAAATCCTCAAAACCACAGCCACTACTTAATCCATTTTCTTCTAGCATAAGTTCATCGTCTTGATAGGCAACGAGATCTTCTGAATCTTGGTGCAATGCATGTGCCTCAAAAATGGCTTCATCTTTATTTAAGATTAAATCAATTTCTTGACCTTGCAGCCTTAATGGCTCAAAGCTACTAGCAACTGATGCAATTAAAGCCTGTACCATGGCAACTTTATCTTTGCCAATCTCTTCATTTAACCAGCGCCCAATCACAGCATGTTCGTTGCTAATTTTAATACGTAAGCCACTAATCGGGTCACGAATAAATTGATATTCCATAACTTTGTCTCAATACAACTAATACATAGGATTATAACCTAGTCAGTTATGAATAACGAAAGCCAGATACAAAAATAGCGCTATACAGCGCTATCTTTTGCATTTTAATAAAGCGTTCTACCGGTAGGATCTAAAACGTGCGGCATCAATGATGGCCCAAATATATACGATAGGTAGAAGCACAAAACCTATTGCAACGTAAATCAATACGCCACTAATGACCCAGGCTAAGAAAAAGAAAATTGCCGCCATAATACGACCTTGCACTAACTGTCCAAGTCCTGGAAAAAATATATTACAAATTGCTGCGATTACATTACCGCCTGAACCTTGCTCTGCCATATTAACCTCAGTTATTAATTTAATTTTCTTATTAGATACTTACACACTTCGTGCCAACTCTTTAATTTATTAATAATCATAAGCTTATATAAAAACCAATAAATAGAAACTTATCTTTAATCGTGATTTTTACTAAATATCAGTCAAATTGGCTACAGCAAATATTTCATACAACAATAGCTTAGCTAAAAACACGGTTAAATAGAATAAAGAACATTTTTAAATTAACTGTTTATAAAAACAGTATTTTATTTAGCCTAACAAAAACACCTGTTATACTGCCTGCAATATTGATTGAAAAGGCGTGATGATGGACGTTTCAGAATTACTCGATGGGTTAAATGACAAACAACGGGATGCCGTAGCTGCTCCACTGCAAAATATGCTGGTGCTGGCAGGGGCTGGCTCTGGTAAAACTCGAGTACTGGTTCATCGCATAGCCTGGTTAATGCAGGTAGAGCAAGCATCTGCTTACAGCGTTTTCGCAGTAACATTTACCAATAAAGCAGCAAAAGAAATGCGCTCTCGTGTTGAAGAAACACTCGGCGCCCCTGTCGGCGGTATGTGGATTGGTACATTCCATGGTTTATCGCATCGTATTTTGCGCGCACACCACCGCGAAGCTAATTTACCTGAAGCATTTCAAATTTTAGACTCTGATGACCAACTAAGAATGATCAAACGCTTATTAAAAGCGATGAACATTGATGATAAAAAATGGCCTGCTAAACAATTTGGTTGGTACATCAGCGCGAAAAAAGATGAAGGCCTTCGCCCAAAAGACATTCAAGCTTATGATATCAATGAGCAAATGATGCTTAAGGTTTATACTGCTTACCAAGAAGCTTGCGATCGTGCCGGTTTGGTTGATTTTGCCGAAATTCTGCTACGCAGTTTTGAAGTATTAAAAAATAACCCAACCTTACTGCGCCATTATCAACAACGCTTTGCCCACATGTTGGTGGACGAATTCCAAGATACCAACACCATTCAATATGCGTGGCTTAAACTACTTGCAGGCGATACCAACAGCATTATGATTGTTGGAGACGATGATCAAAGCATTTATGGCTGGCGCGGTGCTAAAATTGAAAACATTAAACGCTTTTTAACTGATTTTGAAGCCGAAACAATTCGTCTTGAACAAAACTATCGCTCCACCGCCACTATTCTTAAAGCATCCAATGCGCTTATTCAAAATAACTCAGACCGTATGGGTAAAAGTCTGTGGACTGATGGCAATGAAGGTGAGCCAATCTCTATCTATGCCGCGTTTAACGAATTAGACGAAGCACGCTTTGTTAGCAGTAAGTTGCGCAGCTGGCTTAATGCGGGTAATGCATTGCAAGATGCGGCTATTTTATATCGTAGTAACGCGCAGTCGCGGGTACTTGAAGAAGCCATGTTACAAGAAGGCTTAAAATACCGCATTTACGGTGGTATGCGATTCTTCGAGCGTCAAGAGATCAAAGATGCCCTGGCTTATTTACGCCTTGTCGGTAACCGCCAAGATGATGCTGCTTTTGAGCGTGTTATCAACACGCCTGCCCGTGGTATTGGCGATAAAACCCTAAGCCACATACGTGATTGTGCTCGTGCTGAATCATTACCTCTTTGGTATGCAGCTAAAGCAGTTGTTGAACAACAGCACTTATCTGGTCGTGCAGCTAGCGTTGTTAGTAAGTTTGTAGAGCTCGTTGAGCATATAGAAGAGAAAATTGGCGACCTTATACTTGAAGAGCAAGCCAAGTACGCAATTCAAACATCAGGCTTAATGGCTATGTACCAAGCCGAAAAAGGCGAAAAAGGCCGCGCTCGAGTAGAAAACTTAGAAGAGCTTATTAGTGCGTGTGGTCAGTATGAATTACCTGAAGACGAAGAGTTTAGTTCACCACTACAAGGCTTTTTAGCCTATACCTCGCTTGAATCAGGTGATGGCCAAGCAGAAGAACATGAAGACGCTGTGCAAATGATGACGCTTCACTCAGCAAAAGGGTTAGAGTTCCCGCTGGTATTTATGGTGGGTGTTGAAGAAGGCATGTTCCCTTCTCAACAAAGTAATGAAGAATCTGGCCGTTTAGAAGAAGAGCGCCGCCTGTGTTATGTTGGCATGACCCGAGCAATGGAAAAGCTCTATATTAGCCACGCCGAGAGCCGCCGTTTATACGGCCAAGAAAAATACCACAGCCCGTCACGCTTTTTACGTGAAATGCCTGAAGATTGTGTTGAAGAAATTCGCATAAAAACTCAAGTCTCTCGCCCACCTGCTGCAGGACGTTTTAGCTCATCGGTTAGCCATGCAGCATTTGAAGATAGCGGCTTTAATTTAGGCCAACGCGTTGTGCACGCAAAGTTTGGTATTGGTACGGTGTTAAATTATGAAGGTGCTGGTGCGCAATCACGAGTACAAGTGAACTTTGACGATGTTGGCAGTAAATGGCTAGTAACCCAATATGCACGACTTCAAGCAATTTAATACTGAGCTAAACAAAGCATTATCACAACTTGCCTATGCTAAGCATAGGCAATTATTACTGATCACAGGTGAACAAAGCTGGTGCTATTTAGCTGCCCAGCACTTGCTCAACGAGCTAAATGGCGCCAAGGTCAATGTATTATCAAAAAGCACAGAGCTAACTTCTAGTTTTTGGCCAGAGCACACTCATCAAATTTTAGGTCAAGAGTTTGATCATGCGATTTATGATGGCTTTAGTGGCATTTTACCCGACAAACTCGCAGCACTAAGCGGCACTGTTAAAGCAGGTGGTTTATTGGTACTGCTTTTGCCTGAAGTGAGTAACTTAGAAAATTGGTGTGATCCTGCTTTAACCTATTTTCAGTCCTATGCGCAAAATCGACCCATAAGCTTTTTTAACCAACGCTTAGCAAAATTATTACCACAAAGTAAGGCACTGCGTTTTAGCCAATTAAATGGCTTTGCAAGTACTCATGATAACACTGTAGAAATGGGAGTTATTGATTTAACTGAGCAACAAGCGTGCATTAAGCAAATTGTAAAAACAGCTAACGGCCGAGCAAATCGCCCTTTATTAATAAGTGCAGATAGAGGCCGAGGAAAGTCATCGGCGCTGGGTTTCGCTGCTGCGCAATTGTCATATAAAAAAATAGTGATTTGTGCTCAACAATTTACTGCTTTACACAGTTGTTTTAAACACCTCGCACAAGCACGTAATTTAAGCTACAACGCATCAGATAAACAACTGGCAAATTTACATTATAGCCCGCCCGATCAGTTACTGAACGAGCTTCCAGAATGTGATGTATTATTTGTAGATGAAGCTGCCTCTATCCCCGTGCCACTACTTATAAAAATGCTCACCCATTACCCGCGTATTATATTTGCAAGTACCATAGTGGGCTATGAAGGCAATGGTCGAGGCTACACATTAAAATTTAAGCGCTATTTACAAACCCATTATAAAAACATGCGCAGCATTGAACTCAAGCAGCCAATTCGTTTTGCAACTAACGACCCTCTAGAGCAACAAGTATGTACACTGCTTGCACTTAATGCGCACTATGATGACCAGTCCAGCAGCTTTGGGCCTATTGTATTTCAAGAAATAAAGTCTAAAAACTTCTTACATGATGAGTCATTACTAATTGAAGTTGTTGGCTTACTGTCATTGGCACATTATCAAAACAGCGTAAATGATTTACGCCACCTGCTCGATGCCACTTCACAACGTCTTTTTGCGTGTTTTGATAATTCCAAAATTATTGCAGTGTGTTTGGTAGCGATAGAGGGTGGGTTAACACCTGAGATCTCTCAACAAGTCGCAGCTGGTAAACGTCGGCCACAAGGCCATTTAATGGCGCAAACATTAGCGCAACTTGCGTTTAATTCAGCGGTTCTTACTAAGCAAATGGCGCGTGTTGTTCGTATCGCTGTTGCGCCAGATAAACAGAACAAGGATATTGGCTCTCGGTTACTTCAATTTACAGAAACTCAATTGTCTTCACAATGCCACTATTTTGGAGCAAGCTTTGGCGCTAATGATACGCTGTTGAGGTTTTGGCAAAATAATGACTTCAATCTAGTAAAGTTAGGCTTTAAAAAAGATAAAGCAACTGCAGAGTATTCAGCGCTAGTTATTAAACCGTGCGGTGTAGACAATACTTTAATAAAGGCGCTAACTACACAGTTTAACGCCGACTTCGCATTTCAATTGCTGGGTCATTACCAGCAGCTCGATCACCAATTAGTCGAAGTTATTATCAGTAATATGACCCCCTCTCCCCATTCAAAAAGCGAAAATGAGCGCTTAAAGGCATATATAGCGAGTGATTATCAAATTCACAATATTAAACCTTTATTGTGGCGTACATTTTGGCACTACCCAAATAGCCTAAAAAACTGTGATGAACATACCAAATACCTTTTAATTAGACTAATATTACAAAATTGGTCGTCAGAAAAGTCACGCCATGCATTACTTAGTAGCGGAAAAAAATCACTTAGTAAACAATTTAAACAGGCTGTAATTAATTGGTATGAAACTCTCTCACATTCAAATCTATTTTAAATTGTTACCGTGGCTGTGCGCTTTCGTCAGCTGTCTATGCTCTGCTTCAAAGCCCCCAGAAATAAAATTAGGAATGTCCATCGCCTTAAGTGGCCCGGCAAAACAAATTGGCGAACAACTTCATTTAGGGAGCCAAACCTATTTTGATAAGCTTAATAAAAAGGGGGGAGTTAACGGTTCAAAAATAAACCTTATCATTGCCGATGATGGATATGAGCCTAAAAGGGCTGTTAATAATACCCATCGCTTTATTCAAGACGAGAATGTTTTAGCCCTATTTGGGGCAATGGGCACTCCCACAAGTCATGCCGTTTCACCAATATTAGAAAAACTGCAGATACCTTATCTTATGCCCTTTAGTGGAGCTGACTTTTTGCACTTAAACCCGACTATAAACGTGTTTAATATTAGAGCAAGCTATTACGATGAGGCAAAAGTACAGATAGAATATTTAGTCGAAGAAAAAAAGCATACTAAGATAGGTTTTTTAATTCAGGCTGATGAATTTGGTTATGTTGTAGAGACTGGGTTGTTAAAATCACTCTCAAAATATAATTTAAAACCTATTAAAGTAGCACGTTATCTCCGTAATACTCATGATGTTGATCGAGCACTAAAAACATTAAAAAGAAGTGGGGTTACAGCCATCTGCTTAGTTGGCACATATAAACCCCTATCAGAGTTTATAAACATAGCTTATGAAGAGGGCTTCAAACCGGACTATACCAGTATTTCATTTGCCTCGAGCCCTGATTTATTCTCCAGCTTGAAATACCCCACCGATTTAATGGTTACAGAGGTGGTGCCCAACCCTGCCAAGTGTGAAAGCTATTGGTGCAAAGAGTTTTTATCCGATATGAAAGATGCAAATATACTTAAGCCGAGCCGGCTTCACTTTGAAGGTTATTTAAATGCGGTTATTTTCAGCCTAGCAGCTAAGAATTGTGAGTCACCATTAAAAGCAGAGTGTTTAATGGTACAGCTAGACAAAACGTTTAGCCAAAACAAAGAAGTACATGAACTATTTACTTATCTAGAGAAAAATAACAAGCACAAGGTATACCGTTCATTATTCTCGTTAAAATAACTGCTATTTTTCAATAATGTTCTATCCTTAAGATACCCTACTAGGTGATGAGGAAACTATGGATTTAATTAACTTTCGTGTTGGACAAAAAACTATTTCGTTAAAGATATTAGACATATTATTAACGGAGCGTTTTGAAAATAACCTGACTTCATTGCCAAATGACAATAAGAGCTTTATTGGTGTAAAAGACTATATGGAAACACCAACACCAATATTTGACTTAGGTATTGTGCTCAATAACCAATCGACATATATCACCAACAAGCAACTTTCTGACCTCCTTGTAGAACGTGAAAAAGAGCATTTAGAGTGGCTAGATGCTCTTGAAGCAAGCCTGAAAAATGGTATTCCTTTTAATAAGTCAACCGACCCTGATAAATGTGAATTTGGTAAATGGTATACTAATTTTAAAACTGATAACGAGGATCTCAAAACCATTCTTGATAAATTCGATACCCCCCATAGAGAGCTTCATGCTATGGCTAGTGAGCTGCTTGATATGCAAAGACGGTTAGGAAAAGAAAAAGCTATTGCGCATTTTAATACAAAAAAAAGAAGCGTTTTTAATGTACTCATGAGGCTTTTCGAATCCGCAAGAGAGCAGATTAATCTTGATTATAAACCTATCATCATTTTTACTACAAAAGATGGACATACTCCTCACCTAGGCCTACTAGTTGATAAAGTAGAAGACAATATCAATATCAGTAAGGAAGACATCAAACCATTGGATAAGCTAACATCGATTGGATTTGATATCGAACCACAAACAAAAAATATGATGATAGGCTTAATAAAACTTGAACAAAAACACAGTGTACTTATAGATCCCGGAGCAATATTTAGACCTGAACACCTGCAACGCCACAATACAGAAGAAACTGAGGCCTATGGAATCTTCTAATTATTAGCAGACTAAAATCACTTTTATACCAGACAACAAAAAACCCGTCACATTGCTGTAACGGGTTTCTCTTAATAGGCGCCATGGTGCGCTACGCAGTAGGGTGACCTACTTTCATATGCAACGTATGATTGATATTCTTTAATAAAGACTCACTGGGCTCTTGGGTGTTCGTGACGTTTTTTTACCCGTGGGTATCAATTACTCAACCCACGCTACGGTGGTCAGGTTAACCTACGTATTTTATTTTCTCTTAGACGTAAAAAAACCGGCTCTTTCGAGTCGGGCTTTCTTGTATTTGGAGCCATGGTGCGCTACGCAGTAGGATGACCTACTTTCATATGCAACGTATGATTGATATTATTTAATAAAGGCTCACTGGGCTTTTGGGTGTTCGTGACGTTCTTTTACCCGTGGGTTTCGTGATA
This sequence comes from Pseudoalteromonas sp. RWi3, assembly GCF_054960735.1. Lineage (NCBI taxonomy): Bacteria > Pseudomonadati > Pseudomonadota > Gammaproteobacteria > Alteromonadales > Pseudoalteromonadaceae > Pseudoalteromonas > Pseudoalteromonas sp. RWi3. The sequence goes on along the minus strand of NZ_JBHNYL010000010.1, from coordinate 67 downwards.
CTCAACCCACGCTACGGTGTATTAATTGACACTGTGAGGGTCGCTATCGTACTTTCTTCAAACAGCA